>JAFEGM010000066.1:82919-85005 GCA_018240025.1 Verrucomicrobiota bacterium | reverse complement strand
CTACAAAAACAACCGAAGAACCTCCTTGAGGGCGAACTCCCCGCGCAGCCCCAACGTGTACCGCCAGTAGTCCGTGTCGTAGAATGAAGCTCGCGGACCCAGTTCGTCGGTCAGGCGATAGGAAAGGCTGGTGATGCGATTCGGGCTGGTCGAAGGCGCTGAGGCCACGAAAGGATTGAACGGACTGGCGAGGATTTCCGCGCGGTTGAGTGTGAAGGGCGTGCCGGAAAGCCCGTTTTCCTGCTTCGTCTTGGCGTGGAGCACGTCGGCGTAGACTACCATGCCCTTGCCGAAGATCCTGTACTGACCCGCGAGGTAGTACGTGTACTTTTCCTGTGCCGGAATGACGGGCGTCGAGGCGCGGAAGTTGAACGGATCGCTGCTGTTCGCTCCGCCGTAGGTCCGGAAAGCGGCGGCATTCTGCGGCGAAGCCAGCGTCGGATCGATCAGCACGCGCGGCATGCTGCCGAGCGTGACGCGTCCAGGGAAGGTCGGCGAGCCGCTGTTGGCTCCACCAAATGCCCGCCGGTCGACCGAGGCCGACAGGGCACGGTCGCGCGAGAAGATCGCTTCCCGGTCGTAGTATTCCGCTCCGAACGCGAAGCTGAGCTTCTCATTGGAGAATCCGCCGCGCACGAAGCCTTGGAGGAGGCGGCTGTCGCGATCGGTGGTGTTCCCGTAGAGAATGCCGGCTTCAAAGCCAGTGAGTAGACTGGAGCCCGGACCGTTGAGCAGAATCACGTTGGCGACGCCGGCGACGCCGCTGGCCCCATACAGAGTGCCGGCTCCGTCGCTCAAGATCTCCGTCCGATCGACGGTTGAGAGGAGGATGGCGCTGAGATCCGTGAGGCCGAAGGCGCGTCGGCCGTTGATCAGCGTAAGCGTGTTGCGCGGGCCGAGTCCGCGGAGGGCGATTCTGGCCGAGCCGTTGCCGCCGTTGGAGTCGTTCTCGGTCGCGGTGGTGCCGAAATAGGCAGGGTGGAGCCGCAGCCCCTCCGCCAGCGTGAAGGCTCCTGTGCGAAGGTCGGACGCGTACACGGAAACCGCGAACGCGGCCTCGGACTGCGCTACGGGATAATAGGGGTCGAAGAGAACGATGCTCGTTGGCTCCGGTTCCTGGGCGAACGCTGTTGCCGCCATAGAGGCAAAAGCGAGGGCTACACCGGCAGCAGAGCAGCGCGTAGCTTTCATCGAAGCGGACCCAAGCAGAGAGCCCCCGCTACGCGCAAGAAATAAACACCCATTCCCTTCGTTCTAACCCCGCGACTCCAGGAGTCCCCACTCAAAACAAAAGCGCCGGCCTCTCAGCCGGCGCCTTGTAGTTCTGGCAGCGGGCGCTGAACGCTCGCCTATCGCCTATCGCCTATCGCCTATCGACTATGCGAAGCTGCGCTTCGCTCAGTAGCGGTAGTGGGCAGGCTTGTAGGGCCCCTCGACCTTCACGCCGAGGTAGGCGGCCTGCTTGTCGGAGAGCTTGGTCAGCTTCACGCCGATCTTCTCCAGGTGCAGGCGGGCCACTTCCTCGTCCAGCTCCTTGGGCAGGAGATAGACGCCGGGCTTGTAGCTCTCGCGATTCTTCCAGAGGTCCAGCGCGGCCAGCGTCTGGTTGGAGAAGGAGTTGCTCATGACGAACGACGGATGGCCCGTGGCGCAGCCGAGATTCACCAGGCGACCCTCGGCCAGCATGAAGATGCTGCGGCCGTCCTCGAAGGTGTACATGTCCACCTGCGGCTTGATGTTGGTGCGCTTGACGTTCTTGGCCGAGTTCAAGCGGTCGACCTGAATCTCGTTGTCGAAGTGGCCGATGTTACAAACGATGGCCTGATCCTTCATCTTGGCCATGTGCTCGAGCGTGATGATGTCCACGTTGCCGGTGGTGGTGACGTAGATGTCGCCGCGGCCGAGGGTGTCCTCGATCGTGGTCACCTCGAAGCCCGCCATGGCAGCCTGGAGCGCGCAGATGGGGTCGATCTCGGTCACGATGATGCGCGCGCCGAGTCCGGCGAGCGAGGCGGCGGAGCCCTTGCCCACATCGCCGTAACCGCAGATGACGGCGACCTTGCCGGCCACCATGACGTCGGTGGCG
>JAFEGM010000066.1:82544-82805 GCA_018240025.1 Verrucomicrobiota bacterium | reverse complement strand
GACGCCCTTCCATTCCTTGACCACCTCATGCCAGCGGTAGGGATTCGAAGCCTTGATCTCCTTGAGGAGGTTCTTGATCACCTGCTCCTCGTGGTTGCCGGACGGGGTGTTGACCCAATCCGAGCCTTCCTCGAGCTCGTAGCCTTTGTGGATGAGCAAGGTGACGTCGCCGCCGTCATCGACCACCAGCTGCGGCCCGAGCCCGCCGGGGAAGGACAGCGCCTGGTCGGTGCACCACCAATACTCTTCCAGCGTCTCGCC
>JAFEGM010000066.1:0-82497 GCA_018240025.1 Verrucomicrobiota bacterium | reverse complement strand
CGCGGTCTGGATGGTCATGTGCAGTGAACCGGTCACGCGCACGCCGGCCAGCGGCTTGCCGGCCGCGTACTTCTTGCGGATGGCCATCAGCCCCGGCATTTCGGCCTCGGCGATGCTGATTTCCTTCCGGCCCCATTCGGCCAGCGTGATGTCGGCGACTTTGTAATCGAGGCCCGTCGGGGCCTTGGCGAGAGTAGTGCTCATGTCGTGAGTAGTGTTTTTCAGGGAAACGCCGCCTTTCGGAAGCGACGCATCAAGACATCATGATTTTTTGATGTGTCAATGAGCGATTGCTGGGCTTGGCGTCAACAGAAGTCCCAAAAAGCGATCGATTCTGTGTAGACGGGCTTCTGCAATCGTAGGACGAACTCCGCTTCGATGGGCACGAGCGGCTCACTCCACGAGTGATAGATCAGGGTCTTCGCGCCCCACCGTGAGGACGAAGCCGAGATGTTCACGATGCGCTTGCCGGTCTGCAGCGTCGGCAGTCGAAGCGCGCGCCCCGCGTCCTTGAAGGCCGGTGGGCCGGGAAGCACAGAACAGGCGGTCAGCGAACGCAGACCAACGGAGGAAGTAGCCAGGCAGAGCCAGAGGCTCACGCGGAGGATGCGAGAAGGCTGCTTCACGGCAGGGTCGCGCGCAGCACCGTCGCAGACCCGTCCAGAGCGACCAGTTCCGCCTCCGGCAGGCAGGCGGGGATCAGGAACAGATCGCCCGGGCCGAAGCGCTCGCCCGCGCACTCGACCGACCCGGCGACGACCGTGAGCACCGCAAAGCGTTCGTCCCGCAAAGCGCGCCGTGGCCCCTGCAGCTCCAGGCGCTCGACATGGAAATGCGCGCAGTCGACCAGCGTCTCGCCCTGCGGTCGCGCCGGCGTGGGCTCGAAGTCGTCGAACAGGATGGAGCGCAGCGACTCGTCCACGTGGAGCTTGCGCGGCCGGCCGTCGAGTCCGACGCGGTTCCAGTCGAACACCCGGTAGGTCGTGTCGCTATTCTGCATGATCTCCACGATCACGTTGCCGCCTCCGATGGCATGGATGCGGCCGCTCGGGATGAAGATGCAATCGCCCGGACGGGAGGCGAACGCATGGATCAGCTCCGCGGCGTGGCCGCTGGCCAGACTGCGCTCGAAGTCGTCCCGCGTGGCGCCGGTGCGCAGGCCGGCATAGATCTGGGCGTCTGGCTCAGCCTGGGTCACGTACCACATTTCGGTCTTCGGCTCCCCGCCCAGTTCCTCCGCCACCTCGGCCGGCGGGTGTACCTGCAGGGAAAGCGTTTCCCGCGCGTCGAGCAGCTTGAAGAGCAGCGGAAAACGCGTGTCCGGGGGCAGGTCGTAGGCGCCGAAGAGCGGCTGGCGATAGCGCGTCCAAAGCTCATGCAGCCGGTGGCCCCGCAGCGGTCCGGAGGCCACGACGCTCTGCGCCTCGGGCCGATCCACCAACTCCCAGGATTCCCCGATCGGCGGGCCCTCGGGCAGTGGGCGGCCGTAGAGTTCGGCGAACTGCCGTCCTCCCCAAACGCGCTCCATGTAGAGCGGTTCGAAGCGCAGCGGATGCCTGAGATCGGACAAAGGTACTTCCGGAAGCACGCCCAAACATGCCTCAGTTCGCCGCGGGATGCGAGCAAGGACCGGGGGAAACCTCGCTCAGCCGCGGCTCGACTTCCCGCCACTCCGCCAGCGTGTCGACATCGGTCCGCGCCGGCAGCAGCCGATGCGACCAGCCGAGTTCGGCCAGCCGCTCGAGCGTCTGCGCCGCCACCCGCTCGGTGCTCCAAGCGATGCCGGCAAACACCCGCGGCGAGGGTCGGCGGAGCCCGAGCAGGTAGTAGCCGCCATCGGGGCTGGGTCCGAGGACGGCATCGACTTCCTGCAAAGCGGCAAACGCTCCGCGCAGTAGATCCGCGGTCAGGTCGATGCAGTCGCTCCCCAGCACGACCACCCGCTCGGCCCCGGCCTCGAAGGCCGCCGCAAAGGCGCCGGCCAGCCGGACGCCGAGGTCGCCGCCGCCCTGCGGATGATACGTCGCGGGCTGCGCGAGGGACGGGCTGAGCCAGGTCTCCACCTCGGCCTGCGCCTCGTCTGGCGCGAAGCAGATGCGCAGCGGGATCTCCCGCGGCAATGCGCGCAGGACGGCGGCGGTCAGACGTCGGTAGGCGTCTGCGGCGGCCTCCGGGCCGAGGTCCGCCGCCAGGCGGGTCTTGACCTCGCCGGGGCGCGGACGTTTGACGAAGAGCAGGAGCCGGTCGCCCGTGCTCATGCCTGCGCCGGCGGGGCCGGGGGCAGGTTCGGCGGAGGCGCCGAGGCGGCGGGCTGCTCGGTCGGGATGAGCCGGGTCTGGGTGTTGCGCGAGCGGGCGCCGACCGCCCGCCAGGTCAGGATGCCCACGACCGTGATGATCAGGATGCCCACGCTGAGGGTCGTGCCCCAGATGGTCTTGTAGGTCGCGCCGGCGCCGGGCGGGGCCAGTTTCACGGTCACGGCCCGCTCGAAGGTCGAGCGCGAATCCGTGTAGCCGCTACCCAGCATCTTCGGGTAGGTCGCCACAACCTTGGTCTTCAGTTCGATCGTCTTGCCGGCCAGCGCGGGATTGTTGGGCGCGGTGATGTCGACGTAAGGCGTGCGACTGCTGTTTTTCTCCGAGGACTTCACGCGGATCGTACCGCCCCAGCTGCCCTTGTTGGTGCTGGCGGCGAAGCGGCTGTCGCCAGGCGGCAGGTCCTTCGGATTGGCCACCTGCACGGAGGCGTCGCCAGTCCAGATACCCTTCACGCTCTGGAAGCCGCTTTCCATCTCCAGCCGCGAGGTGTCGCCCGGCCCGATGACCGGGAAATGCAACGTCGGATTCAGCGGCCAGCCGCCCAGCCCGCGGATCAACTTAGCCGCCGGCATGACGATCACCGCCAGGGCGAGAGCCCCGAGCACTGTCGGGCTGATGCCGCCGTGGTTCGTGCGGCCGGGCTCGTAGCCAGCCTGCGCCTGGTCGAGCACGAGCTTGCCCGCATTGATCGCCTTCTGCGCGGTGTTCTGATTGGCCCGTAGATCGGCGTTGGGATTGCGCGACTCGAGCAGGTAGAGCCAGGCGGCCATCAGCGCGGCGAAGGCGGTGGTGACCCAGACCATCGTATCCGGCCGCACCCCGCCAGCGGCGCCCATGATGATCAGGATGGTGCCGACGATGGGCGTGAGCAGGAAATGCCAGAACAGCCGGCTGCGCTCCCGCTGCGCGGTCATGTCCGGCTGGTAGGTGCCGCAATTCGGGCAGGGCTGGAAGTCGACGTCCGATTCGAGTGCTTTCTGGATCGTCTGGGTCAGCGCCTCCTGCGCCTTCTCCGCCGTGCCGCCCTGGCCGGTCAGCGAGCGGGTGAAGAGGTAGCGGTAATGCGATGCGCAGGCCACGCATTGGTGCTGCTTCCACAGGGTGATGGTTTGGGTTGCTTTGTAGCCTGCCATAGTTGCGCCATTGAACGGAGAAACGCCCGGCCTGACAAGCCGGCACCAACACCCACCCCGGGCAGTGGGTCAGTCGCCGATCACTGCCGCGGTCAGTGCGGGCAGTTTGACGACGAGCTGGTTGCCCTTGCGTTCGACCGCGACGTCGGCCGCCTTGCCGCTGCTGACGAAGAGTACGCGCGGCTTGGTCAGCCGCGACGTTTCGCTGGCGGGCAGATCCAACGTCAGCTCCTGGGTCCGGTTTTCGTCGCGATTGAGCGCCACGGCCACGGCGGCCTTGCCATCGGTGCGCAGGAAAGCCGCGGAGTTGCGGTCATCCCAGGCGCCCAGCGGAAGGAAATCGCCCGTGCGCAGGACTTCGGTCGACTTCCGCAGAGCGATGCCAGTCTTGTAGAACGCGAACATCGCCGGATCGAACTTCACCTCGTCGGGCTGGCGCGGGCGGCCCAGCGGGTCGGCCTTGGCCGGCGCGTACGTCAGGTCGGCCCAGACCATCGGGGCGCGATTGTCCGGGTCGTGCGCGCCCCACATGCCGGCTTCGGCGCCGTAGTAGATCATCGGCGCGCCGACGTAGGTCATCTGCAGCACGACGCACATCCGCACGATCCGCCAGTCGCGCTCCGAAGGCTTGCGCACATTATACTCGGGAAACTCCCGCGGGGTGTTGCCGGTGACGTTGAAGGGGATCTCGTCGCCCTTGTCGTATTTCACCAGCTTGCCGTTCACCACCATGCTGGGCAGCCGCTCGGTGTCGTGGGAGTCGAGCAGATTCTGCATGATCTCCTGATTCGCGCGGCGAAACGCCTTCCGCCGCTCGTCGAGCAGGCGCAGGAAGCGCGAGGCGGGGACGCTCGGATGGCCGTCGATCAGCCAGCCCCGGATGGGAATGGCGAAGGCGTAGTAGTTCATCGGCGCCGAGAAGCGGTTGTCGTCGATGTAGCGAGCCGCATCCTTCCAGATCTCGGCCACCGTGTAGGCCTCGGGATTCAGTTCGGCTACGAGCGCATTCCAATCGACCCAGAACTTGGCCGGCTTCTCCTCGGCCACATCGAGCCGCCAGCCATCGACGCCCTCCCACGGGGTGCCGTCGACGACCGGCTTCATCCAGCGGCGCGTGGCTTCGAAGACGTAGGCCTTGGGCCCGGGATGCATGTCCTTGCCATCGGGCGTGGTCGCCAGCACCGGCAGAGTCTTGTGGCCCCACCAGCCTTCGTAGTCGAACTCGTTCCGGCGCGTGGCCGGGTCGTCGAATTCCTTGATCTTGTACCAGTCCTTGTAGGGCGACGCGGCCTGCTTCTCGCGGATGTCCTTGAAGGCGAAGAAATCGCGCCCGGTGTGGTTGAAGACACCGTCGATGACCACCTTCATGCCCTTCGCCTTGGCCTGCTTGACGACCGTGAGGAAGAGCTTGTCGGCGGCGGTCCACTTCCAGGTCTTCGGATCGGCCGTCTCGGTCGCGATCAAGGCGAGATCGCCCTTCGGATCGGGGCCGAAGTAGGGATCAATGTGGTGGTAGGAGTTGCCGTCGTATTTGTGCAGCGAACGCGACTGGAAGAGCGGATTGAAGTAGAGCGCGGTCACGCCGAGGTCCGCGAGGTAATCGAGCTTGTCGAGCACGCCCTGCAGATCGCCCCCGAAGCGGCGGTTGAAGACGCCGTCCTTGTAGAAGTCGGCGCCGCCTTCCTTCTCCCAGTCGGCCCGCTCGTACCAGTCGGACGTCCAGGGCGTGATCTTCCATTTCTCCGACGGCTCGATGGGGAACTCGAGCGAACTGCGCACCGGATCGTTCTTCGGGTCGCCGTTCCGGAAGCGCTCGGGAAAGATCTGATACCAGATCACATCGCGCGCCCAGGCCGGGGTGGTGCCGGTCTGGCGGGGCTGCGTGCGGGTGCCGCCGCCTTCCGCCGCCGACGAGAGCGGCGCGGCGAGCGAACAGGCAGCGAGGAAGGCGGGCAGGAGCGCGGGAAGCTTCATGGCAGGAGGAACGAAGGCGCAATGAGGGCAGGCTCCCCCCGCCTTGACAAGCGGCTCTTGCGCCGGCTTACCGGCTGACCTGCAGGACCCGGCCGTGGCCCATGGCGTAGACCCGGGCGGCGGCGGGGTAGTTCCATTCCATGCCTGCGGCCCAAGGGGAGAATGCGGGCAGGGTCCAAAGCGTGCCATCCTGCACGAAGGCCGGCAGCTTCAGGCGCAGGCCGGCGCCGTCGCGCATCGTCGTGGCGGGATGGAAATGGCCGATCACGCTGACGCGTCCCTGGGCCGCCGCCGGCTCCGGGCGGTCGCCGTGGTAGAAGCAAAAGGTCTCCGTGGTGTGATACGGCACCGTCAGCCCCGGGTCGAGGCCGTGGCGGTCGTGATTACCCTCAATCAGCACCGGCTCGAACGGACGGCCGGCTTCGGCGCATTCGGTGCGCAGACGCTTGAGCAGCCCCATGGCGGAGAGGGCCGAGGCGCGATCCTCCACCAGGTCCCCGACGATGATGAGCTTCTTCGGCTTGTAGTCCCGCAGCAGCGAGCTGAGCCGGCGTTCGACCTCCTCCATGCCGAATTCCGGGACGAGCGCGCCCCGGCGGCGGGCGCTGATCTCCAGCCCGAAGTGCAGATCGGCCACGGCGAGCCATTGCTCGGCGTGATGAAAGAGCGCGAGCCGCGCATCGAGCAGCGCGCCGTGACCGACGCGGATGATGGAAGGGACCTGATTGCGCCGCGGCGTCGGCGTCTCCATCGAGCGCCGCGAGAGGGTGGGAGGGATGGGGCCCATGGATTCCAAACGCTGGGTCGACCCGCCGGGGAAGTCACGCGGAAATGCAACTCCGGGCTGAATTATAATGCGGATGATCTTTGAACGGCCCGTGCGGGAATCGAGTGGGCCGCAAAAAGCTTGTCACCTTTGTTCCTGGCCCGCGTCTGTGGTCGGCATGAACCCCCGTTACACCACACTCATCGCCGCCCTCCTCAGCCTGACCCTGGCCGCGCCCCTCGCGGCACAGCCCTCGAACAAGAAGAAGAAGCCGCCGGCCGAGCCCCAGGCGCAAACCGCCACCAAGACCGGCAAGCGCGGTGGCACCGCCACCGGCACGGTCAGCACCACCGCGACTTCGGCCACGGCCAGTGGAACGGCCACCGGCGCTAAGGGACGCACGGTCAGCGGGCAGGGCTCGGCAAACGTGACCCCCTCCGGCCTGCAGGCCCAAGGCAGCGCGACCGGCCCGAAGGGCGGCACGGCCACGGCCAGCGGTACCGCCAATGCCACCGGCGCGAGCGGCACGGCCACGGGTCCGAAGGGCGGGACGGCCAGCGGTCAGGCGACCTACGGCAACGGCTCGCTCGAGGCCAGCGGAACCTCGACCAGCGCCAGCGGCAAGACCCGCAGCGGCGAGGTCCAGGCCGATGGGGACTCGGTCACGGTGACGAATGCAGCCGGTCAGTCCAAGACGCTGCCGCGCCGGAAGACGAGCGGCCAGTGAGGCCAGGGAAGAAGGAAGAAGGAAGAAGGAAGAAGGGCTGGGGCGATCGGCGCGGTGCCGGTCGCCTCAGGGGAGACGCACGGGGATGGACACGCGGGTCTTGTCCCAGGTCAGCTGCAGGTCGGCGCCGTTCTCGGCGGGGACGAGGGTGATGGTGAATTTCTCGGTCACCTCGGGGCGCGTTTCGGGCTTGGCCTTGGCCTGGGCGACATCCTTCGCGGGCTGATGCGTGTAGGCCCCCCACTGGCCGGTCTGGCTGTTCAGCAGGGCCGTCCACTCGGCGGCGTCGGGAATGGTGAAGAGCGTGTAGGTGCCGGCCTTCACCGTCTGCGTGCCCCAGCGGACGTCGCGAGTGAAGGTGATCTCGGTGGCTTCGTTCGCCCCGGTCCGCCAGACCTGCTTGAAGGGCACGAGTCCGCCGAAGATCTCGCGTCCCTTCTTGGACGGCTGGCTGTAGCGCACCGTGATGCCGAGCCCGTTCTGCTCGAACTGCGCGACGGCTTCGGGGCTGTGCGATTTGGTGTACTTCCGCAGCAGCGGGAGGGCGATGGCGGCGAGGACGACGAGACCGACGAGGGCAAGCAGGACCTTCTTCATGCCGCTGGTTCGGCGGGAGGCGCGATCCGGGCAACCCCGGATCGTGCCATCAAAACAGCATTCCTTGCTCTTCTCGCGGCTTCCGCTGGGGGACGAACTCGGCGAACTTCGCGGCCAGGTCGGCGAGCTTGGCGAGATAGAACTCGACGTTTTCGTCGCGCTGCGCCGGATTCCAGTCGCTCAGGAGCTTGGCGGCCTGGTACGACGAAACGTTCTTCTTCGTGCCGGTGATGTAATAGCGGACCTGATCGCCCGGTTGGAAGGGCCGGCCGCTTTGCAGCGCCAATTCGTAGGCGGCGCTCTTGTTGCGGGCGGAGCCGGCGATCTTCTTTTGGTACTGCGTGAGCGAGTCCTGCAGAGTGTCGGTCCGCACGAGGTCCTCGATCGGCAGCGTGCGCTCGCGCAACGCGCGCTCGAATTCCTCCTGCAGTGCCGGGATCTCGGCGGGACGCTCCTCGAGCAGGAGCCGGATGAGGCGCTCGGTGTAGTCGCGCTGAAACTTTTCCAATCCGCGCGATTTGAGCGCGCCGCCCTTCAGCACGAGTTCTCCGTCGGCGGTCAGGAGCGCGTAGTTCTTGGCCTTGTAGCTGAACATGGCGCGGTAGCGCGCATCGAACTCTACCTCGATCCCCTCGGGCAATGCGGCCTGCAGGTCGGCGTCGAGCATCGCCTCGGTCGCGCCCGCGGGCGGGACGAAATAGATGCCGTCGGTGTCGATTTCCACCACCCTGGCCCCCAGAGCGCGCAGGCGCTCGACCATGAGGGTGAGCAGCTCGCGGCCCTTGGCCGTCACGGCCGCAGCCATGTCGAAATCGGCGAAATGCCCCTGCGAAAAGCCGAGGTAGCCGTAGAAGCTGTTGATCAGGATCTTGAAGGTGTTCTGCAGCGCGCTGTAGCCGGAATGCTCGCGTCGCCGCGCCGGATCGCCGGCCGCCTCGCGCATGCGGGCCTTGGCCTCGAGGCGGAAGGTGCGCAGATCGCTCAGCAAACCGCGGAAAAGGTGCAGGACATCGTGCCGCGGGAAGTAGTCGAAGCGCAGCATGACGCTCGGATAGAGCGAGGCCACGTCGCAGTGCCAGACGTCGCGCGCCACGCCCTGCTCGAAGATGGCCGTGTAGCCGCCCTCGAACATGCGGGTCTCGGGGAACTCCGGCAGACTGTGGCCGCGGCGGAGGTATTCGCGCAGGAAGAGGCCATCGATCTTGGTGGCGTTGCCGCGCACGATGACGTCCTGGAAGTTGTAGGGAAAGATCTGCGCCTGGGTGAAGTACGAGCGGCTGAGGAGGTCGGCCAGCGCGCGGGACGTCCGCACCGCGCCGAGCGCATGGGCGGCGAGTTCGGACGGTGCTTCCAGCCAGGCGCGCTGGAGTTCGCGCGCGTCGGGCCTTCGCTCTTGCCCCTGGGTTAGGCTGAAATGCGCGGCCACTTCCTCCAGCCCGAAGCCCTCCAGTTCGCGCGTGCCGACGTCGTAGTACTGCGCCAGCAGAAACGTGTCGACCACGTGCCGACCGGCGATCTCGGTCTTGGGGTAGGCGATGGCCTTTTCCGCGATCTGCACGCGACTCGCCCGCGTGCCGGGCTTGCTGCCGTCGCGCCCCCAAGGAAGCGTCACGCCGTGGCGCTTGGCCCGCGCGGTGAGATAGGGCAGGTCGAATTTGAAGATGTTGTGGCCCTCGAGGATGTCGGGGTCGCGCTCCAGCAGCACCGCATTGAGCCGCTCGAGCGCGGCCTTCTCGCCGGTCAGCGGCTCGCGCGGATCGACCAGGATCAGCTCCTCCCAGCCGGTGGCATCGCTCAGCGCGATGGCCATGAGGTGGTCGCTGGCCCGCTCGGCGCTGGGGAACTCGAACTCGGGCGCGCAGTACACCGAGAGGTCGAGCTGCAGGCGGCGAAGGTCCTCGTAGACGAGGCCCTTGAAGAGCGTGCGCCCGCTGGCCGCGAGATACTGCTGGATCGGATCGCTCCAGGCGAAGTGCGGCACCTGGTCACGTTTGAGCTGCTGGCGCAGGTTCTGGAAATGCCGCCAGCCTTTGCAGGTGGCGAGAAAGCGATAGGGGAGATCGCCCGCCAGTTCCTGGATCTCCGCGCTGGTCTCGAGCGGCTGCTGCAGCCAGACCCACGGGCGAAACTCGGCCGTCTCCAATCGCGTGGAGCCGTCTCCGCCGCGGACGTAGAGCGTGACCTCGGCGTCGGCGGTCGGCTCGACTGCGATGATGCCCTCGGTGGGATCGCTGCCGAAGAGTACGGCATTGTCGGTGAAGCGCATGTCGCAGCATCGCCGCGACTGCCGTGCAGGCCAAGCCCCGCGGCGTCAGCGCGCAGCCTCCTCCGCGGCTTCCGACGCCGCCCTACCCGGGCGTCGTAGGTCCAGAAGCTGCGCAGCGCGAGGACCAATCCGCCCGTGCCGATCAGCGTGAGGACGCCACCGGAGATCACGGAGAAGCGCAGCCCCGCCCAGGCCGCCACGAGGCCGGACTCCGCCGCACCGAGATACGGGCCGCTGAGATAGGAGATCATCTCGAGGCTGGCGAGCCGGCCGCGCAGGCGGTCGGGAATGGTCTCGTTCCACAGCGTCATGCGGAAGATGCCGCTGACGCAATCGGCCGCGCCGGCCAGCGCGAGCAGGGCCAGCGCCAGCCAGAGGGAGGAGGCGGCACCGAAACCGATGATCGCCAGACCCCAGACGACCACGGCAATGGTAATGGCCGCGCCGTGCCGTTGCACGCGGCGGGTCCAGCCGGAGGTGAGGGAGACGAGCAGGGGACCGACCGCGAGGGCGGAATAGAAGAGGCCCGGATTGGCCTGGCCGAAGCTGGCCGCCAGCGCGGGGAAGAGGGCGATCGGCATGCCGAAGAACATGGCGATCATGTCGATGAGGTAGGTCCCCAGAATCTCCGGGCGCGAGCCGGCATAGCGCAGTCCGTCGACGATGCTGCCCAGGCTCAGTTGCTCGCTCTGCTCCGGGGGCGGCACCGTGCGAATGAGCAGGACGGTGGCGATCGCGATGAGATAGGTGACGAGGTCCACCGCAAAGGCGAAGGCGGCGCCGAACGAGGCGGCCAGCATCCCGGCGAGGGCCGGGCCAACGATGTAGTTGAAGCTGTAGCGAAGACTGTTCAGCGGCGAGACCGCCGCCAGCTGGTCGGCCGGCACGAGGCGCGGGGTGAGAGCTTCCAGCGCGGGGCGATGCAGCGCATTGAGCCCAGCAAGGAGCGCGGCGACCAGAAAGAGCGGCCAGACCTGCGGCTGCGGGAGGAGGGCGTTGGCCACCAGGACGGCGCAGCATGCGGCCATGCCGAGTTCGGCCAGGACGATGAGCCGGCGACGATCCAGGAAATCGGCCATGGCCCCGCCGACGAAGGCCAGCAGGAACATCGGCACGAACTCCGCCACGCCCAGCAGTCCCACCAGCAGCGACGACTTGGTCAGCTGAAACATCTGCAGCGGCAGGACGACGAAACTGATGGCCGAACCGAAGCCGGAAACGAACTGGCCGAGCCAAAGCAGGCGGAACTCGCGCGAGGTGCGCAGCGGCGTGAGATCGACATGGAAAGCCTGCCACCAGCGGCGGGGCGAGGCTTCGGGGGACTCGGACATCGGGGACTTTGGCAGGTCCCGGGAAGCACGCATCTCTGCCGACAACAGATAGAAAACTTTTCACTTGCTTGGCATGCGCGGATGAGATAACTGCCGAGTTATGCAAACCGCATCTCTACTCCCGCATGTTTCCTCCCTGGCTCTCCTGCCCCTCACGGCTGCCTTCGCCGGCTCGGCCGCGCTCCCGCCAGAGCCGCCGCGCGCGTTGATCGAGGCCTCGGTCCAGGCGTTCTATCCGCACACGGTCGGACTCGACCTCGCCTACGAGGTGCGGCCGTGCCCCGACGGCAGTGTCGAGGTCCGCTGCAAGGTGCGGCGGCAGCTGACCGAGCCGACGTACGAGTTCGTGCACGATCCGGCGCTGTCTGGGCGGTCCGGCCTGGTGGCGGAGTGTCTGCGCGTCGGGTTGCTGGAGGCTCCGGAAGCCGAGCGGCTCGCCCGGGCCGAGAGCTGGGAGCTGGTTTCCACCCGCTTCGATCCGCGTTACGAACCGAAGCTGCGCGGGGTCGACCTGCTGCGCGAGGTGCAGCCTGCAGGCTCGATCTTCGAGGCCTACGGCACCCTGCGGGCCGAGCGCTACGTGGACATCTGGGAGCTCTCGGCTTTCACGCCCCGGCGCCGGCAACCGGGCCTGACGCTGCTCGAGGCGCACGCGGAACTGGCCATGTTTCAGACGGACCCGATCACGACCTACGTTCTCGGTTCGCCGGAGTGGGAGGAGCTGCTGGCTTCGCTCCAACCCGTGCGGGCGGCCCGCGCGGCGCGCATGGAGAAGGCCGACGAAGCCCTACGCGACGTGCTGCGCCCCGGCCACGTCTACTACTTTCAGCTGCAGTTTCGCAACGGACGAGCGGTGGCCGCGCGGGCCGAGTTGGTCGGCGCTCCGGGCGGCCCGGCCACAGCGCTGGAACTGAGTCTGCCGCAGACGCGCCCGGCCACGCGGCGCTACGAGATCGCGGCGGAATTGCAGCGGGGCCGCAAAGCGGCCGGCTTCGTTCCGATCGCCGAGCGGGAAGCCGCCTATGTGCACGCGCCCGACGAGAGCCCGGAGGCGGTGCTGACTGCGGTGGGTCGGGCGGGTGAAGCCCGCGGCGCGCTGGCCCGCCTCGGCGAAAAGCTGACGCTGCGGCTCGAGCCCGGCGGGCTGGTGCTCGTGGACCGGTCGTCGCCCTCGGCCAATGCCGCCTATCTGCTGCTGCGCGAAAGCGGCGCCGCGACGGCCGGTCACCCGCGGGTGGCGCACGACGACGTGGCCTGGCAACGGCATTGAGCGCGTCGAGGGCCGCGGCCAGACGCGCAATTCCCGCTCGTTGACGGTTCCGCGCCGCCTCGAAAAATGCCGGATGATCCTTCGCCGTTTAGTTGCCTGGTCTCTCCCGTTGCTGGCTCTGCTCCTCCTGGGCTCAGCGTGGACGCTGCGCCTCCCCGCGGCCGAGACGCCCGCGAAAGTCTCGCCCGCCCACCGCGCGGGGGCGATCGAAATGACCTTCCTCAAGGCTCAGCCAGGCAAGCGCGCGCAGCTGGTCGCGTTTCTCCGGGCCAACTGGCTGGCGATGGATGCCAAGGCGGTCAGCGCTGGGCTGATGGAATCCTACGAGCTCCTCGAGGCGGAGGATGAGGCCGACCCGTGGAACGTGGCCGTGATGGTGGTCTATCGCACGCCGGCCGGCTACGCGGGCGTCGCCGAGGAGTTCGAGCAGATCCGCAAGGCCCACCAGACGGTCCTGATCGACGGCCTCGGCCTGCGCGATCTCGGCCGCATCGTAGGCAGTCGCAAAGTCTTTGCCCGCACCCAGCCCGGCTGAGGTCGGCGGCACCCCGACGGCGGTTCAGCGGAAATGTCCGCGGTCGGTCGACATGGTGTCGAGCCGCAGCAGCACGAGCGAGCGGCCCCGCAGCTTGAATTGGCGGCCCGCCTCGACCCAGCGTTTGTCGCCCGCGGGTACGTGGCCGTCCTCGGTCCAGGTGTCGAGGATCAGCTCCCAGCGCACGCCCAGCCGACCCGGCAGGACGAAGGGCACCGCGCTGTAGTGCGCATTGAAGAGAATGAGGAAGCTGTGGTCCTCGATCGGCTGCCCGCGCTCGTCGACCACGTCCATGCTGTCGCCGCTCAGGAACAAGCCCAGGCAGCGGACGAAGAGCTTGGTCCACTCCTCGTCGGTCATTTCCGTGCCGCTGGGGCTGAAGACCATGATGTCCTTGATGTCGCTGCCGCGGATCTTGCGCCCCTGGAAGAACTTCGGCCGGCGGAAGACGGGATGCGCCCGGCGCAGCGCGATCAGCCG
The DNA here is from genome assembly GCA_018240025.1 of Verrucomicrobiota bacterium. GTDB lineage: Bacteria > Verrucomicrobiota > Verrucomicrobiia > Chthoniobacterales > SZAS-18 > SZAS-18. The sequence continues at coordinate 69,100 of JAFEGM010000066.1, read as the reverse complement.
CCGGGTGAAGCGCAGGAGCGAGCCCTCGTGCTTGCCGTCGAGCCGTGACCAGTCGAACCAGCTGAGCTCGTTGTCCTGGCAGTAGGCGTTGTTGTTGCCCTGCTGCGTGCGGCCGTATTCGTCGCCGGCGCAGAGCATCGGCACGCCCTGCGAAAGCAGCAGGGTGGCCAGCAGATTGCGGCGCTGACGCCTGCGGAGCGCACTGATCTCGGTGTCCGTGGTCTCGCCCTCGACGCCGTGATTCCACGAGTGACTGTGGTTGTCGCCGTCGCGATTCTGCTCGCCGTTGGCCTGGTTGTGTTTGTGGTTGTAGGTGACGAGGTCGTGCAGCGTGAAGCCGTCGTGCGAGGTCACGAAATTGATGCTCGCATAGGGGCGCTTGCCGGTGTGGCGGTAGAGATCGCTCGAGCCGGTGAGGCGATAGACGAGTTCGCGCGCCTGGCCCTCGTCGCCCCGCCAGAATCGGCGCACGCTGTCGCGGTAGCGGCCGTTCCATTCGGCCCAGAGGACGGGGAAATTGCCGACCCGGTAGCCGTCGTGTCCGACATCCCATGGCTCGGCGATGAGCTTCACCCGGCTGATGACCGGGTCCTGGTGCACGATGGTCAGAAACGGCGCGAGCCGCTCCACGCCTGTGCTCTCGCCGCGCAGGAGCGTGGTAGCGAGGTCGAAGCGGAAGCCGTCCACGTGCATTTCCGTGACCCAGTAGCGCAGGGAATCGAGCACGAGCCGAAGCGTGTTCTCGTGCAGCACATTGAGGGAGTTGCCGCAGCCCGTGTAGTCCTGATGCCAGCGCTTGTTCTGCGGCTGGAGCCGGTAGTAGGCGGCGTTGTCGATCCCGCGGAAACAGATCGTCGGCCCCGTCTCGTTGCCCTCGGCGGTGTGGTTGTAGACCACGTCGAGGATGACCTCGATCCCGGCCGCGTGCAGCGCGCGGACCATTGCCTTGAACTCCGTCACCTGGGCGCCCTGGGCCGCGCCGGAGCTGACATAGCCGGCCTCGGGCGCGAAGAAGCCGATCGTGCTGTAGCCCCAATAGTTGGACATCCCGCGCCGGAAGAGATGCGGCTCGTCCGCGTGGTGATGCACCGGCAGCAGTTCGACCGCCGTCACGCCGAGCGAACGCAGGTACTCGATCGCTGCCGGATGCGCCAGGCCGGCATAGGTCCCGCGCAAAGGCTCCGGGATCCCAGGGCAGAGCTTGGTGAAGCCCTTCACGTGCGCCTCGTAGATGACGGACTGCGCCAGCGGAGTCCGGGGCTGCCGGTCGCCCTGCCAGTCGAAGGCGGCATCGTCGATCACGATGCAGCGCGGCATGCCCGGCGCGCTGTCGCGGTAGTCGCGGGAGAGGTCGCCGAGATCCGACTCGAGATCGAACCCGAACATCTCCGGCCCCCAGCGGATGTCGCCGCTGATCGCCTTGGCGTAGGGATCGAGCAGCAGTTTGCTGGCGTTGAAGCGATGGCCCCGCTCCGGGGCGTAGGGACCGTAGACCCGGTAGCCGTACAGCTGCCCCGGCCGCAGCCCCGGCACGAAGCCGTGCCAGATCTGATCCGTGTGCTCGGTCAGGCGGATGCGCTGGCTCTCCGTCGGCGCGTCGGGGGCATCGAACAGGCACAGATCCACGCCCGTCGCATTCTCCGAGAAGAGCGCGAAATTGACGCCTTCACTCGTGCACGAGGCGCCGAGCGGGAAGGGGGAGCCGGGCCAGACCAAAGCGCCGGAAGAGTTCAAGGCTCAAGATTCAAGCCCCAAGGAAGCACCAAGGCCAAAGCCCCTAAAGAACCCGTCCAAGCGCGGCAGGAACTTATCCCTTCGAACTTGTTCCGGTTTGAAACTTGGTTCTTTCCTCTTGGAACTTAAGGTTTCAGCTGAGCGCCTTGAACGCCTTCTGCGCATTGTTCGCGCGGATGACGATGAGGGCCTTCTTCGAGCGGGGCGAACCGCTGAGGTAGGCGTACTCGATGTTCACCTTGGCGCGGGCCATCTTGGCCGCGATGTCGACGAGCACGCCGGGTTTGTTGTCGGCCTCGATCATGAGGACGTCGTTCTCGACCACGAGCACGCCGTGCTCGCCGAAGAGATGAATGGCCTTCTCGGTGTCGCTGACCACCATGCGGACGACGGCGTGATCGACCGTGTCGGAGACCGTCAGCGCGTAGATGTTGATCTTCGCATCGGCCAGCGCCTGACAGACGGCGGCGAACGTGCCGGGTTTGTTTTCGAGGAAGACGGCGAGCTGGGTAGCGATTTGCATGGCGGGGCGAGATTCCTGTGCGCCCGCCGCGGTGTCCATCGGAAAAGCAAGGCGGACGCGGCCCGCGGGCGTCCCACGCGGCTCAGGTGAGCGCCAGGCGGGTGTGCAGCCAGGCGGTGAGGTCGGCAAAGATCTCGGCGCGGTTGGTCTCGAGAAACAGATTGTGCAGCGCGCCCTCGTAGAATTGAACCTTGAGCGATCCGCCGGCCCGCGTCGCGAACGCGCGTGCGCCCGCCGGCGGGACGATGCGATCCGCATCGCCCTGCAGCAGGAGGGTCGGCACACGCAGCCGCGGCGCGCTGCTGTGGCATTGCGCGATGGCCGGCAGGACCCCCGCCAGCAGCGAAAGCGGCAGCCGGGTCTGTCGCTGCGGGTCCGCCAGGTACTCGCGGGCCAAGGCAGGCTCGCGGGAGACGAAACGCAGATCGAGCCCGGGGTCGATCCGCCAGGCCGGGAAGACCCGGGCGAGCCGTGGCACCAGCCAGCGCACGAGGGCGGGCGCGCCGTGCGGATCGAGCGCCGGCGCCGCCGCCACCACGCCGGCCAGTCCGGCGGGCTCGTCGAGCGCCTGCTGCAGCGCGAGCAGACCGCCGAGGCTCAGTCCGACCAGGAAGAGGGGCCGGTCGGCCAGCCGACGGCATTGCCGGCGCACGGCCTCCCGGCATTCCGACCACGTCACCGCACTCGCTCCCGCAAGGCTGCCGTGACCGGGGAGATCGAAATCGATCACCTCGAAGCCGGCGCCTTCCAGCGCCGTGCGGGCGTGGCGCTGTGGAAGCGCCTGGGCGTGGTCGCCCAGACCATGGATGAGGAGCGCGCGGGGCAGCATGGGATTGACGGTTCCCTGCGCAGATGCCCGCCTTCGCGGCTCAAGGATCGATCCGGTCAGAGCCGCCGTGCGCCCGGACGGGCGGGATCGTTCAGCTCGACCGCCAGCTTCTCCAGTCGCTCGGCCTCGGCCAGCGCGCGCTGGGCGACGAGCTCCACTGGATCCGGCTGCGGCGGGCGGAGCCGCGTGGCCACGGCGATGCCGGCGACCGCGCCCATGAGGTGGCCCTCCCAAGAGACGCCGCGCTCCACCAGCCAGGGAATGGCTCCGAGGAAGAGTCCTCCATAGAACACCACCACGACCGCGGCGACCAGCAGCGCCAGCCATTGCCGCAGGCGCCAACCGGCCACGATAAGAAAGGCCACCAGCGCGTAAATGAGGCCGCTCGCGCCAATGTGCATGGTGCCGCCGCGGCCGATCAGCCAGGTGCCGAGTCCGCTCAGCAGCCACAGCCAGGCGAGACTGCTCCAGGGGCGGTAGCGCGGGTTCATGAAGAGCAGCGCGAGCAGCACAAGCAACGGACCCGTGTTGACCATCAGATGGCTCCATGAGCCGTGCAGCAGCGGGGCAAAGAGCACCCCGACGAGTCCCGAGGCAGTGCGGGGCAGAATGCCGGCCCAGGACCAAATCGTGCCGGGCAGGGCGACCTCGGCGAGGTGCACCCCGTAAAGCCCGGCCGCCAGTACGGCGGTGAATTTCAAACCGCGTCCGTCCATTTCACCAGTGGCCAGGTTGCGGGTCGAGGGAGGGGCGGGGTGCGGTCCGCGCAGGCACGGGCTCCAGCCCGGGGCAGTTGAGGCGGACATCCGAACACATCGCGCAGTGTTTTGACCCGCCGCGGCGCGCCGCGCAAGTGCACAATGTCCCGCCAGAGTCCGCAAGTTCGACGGGAGCTTGGCGCTGGCCCGGAGGCGGGGGCGCGGGCGCATTCGCCGATGCGAACCTAGGCGCAATGGTTGGGGGCTCGGATGAGCCGCAGGGCAAGTCTTCGCCATCGGTTGGAAGACTCGTTTCGGAAGTTGACGAATTCATCGCAGCTTGGCTCTCCCGCGGCAGATTATGCGGGCCCCATCGCCTTCTTCCTCCTTCTCCTTCCCGCCCCTTGTCTTCCCCCGACAAACCCAAGTTCCACGGCCTCGACCATCTGCGCACGCTGGCCATCGCGCTGGTCTTCTTTTCGCACTACCGCATGGGCATCTACGGCCAGCCGGCCTGGACCAAGGAGGTGGGGCACTTCGGCTGGATCGGGGTCGATCTGTTCTTCGTCCTGAGCGGGTTCCTGATCGCGTCGCAGCTCTTCGTCGCCATTCGCGACACCGGCACATTCTCGTACCGCGATTTCTTCCTCCGACGCTTCTTCCGCATCGTGCCGGTCTTTCTGGTCGTGCTGGCCATCTACTTCCTCGTGCCGGCCTTTCGCGAACGTGCCGGTCTCGCCCCAGCCTGGAAGTTCCTCACCTTCACGCTGAATTTCGGCCAGGATTTGCGGGTGGCGGGAGCCTTCTCGCACGCCTGGTCGCTCTGCGTGGAGGAGCATTTCTACCTCGTGCTGCCGCTGCTGCTGCTGGGCCTGCTGCACGTCGGCGGCTTTCGGCGAGCCTGGGTGCTGCTCCCAGTGCTGTGCGTCGTCGGGCTCATGCTGCGGACGTACAGCTGGGAGCAGGAGTATCTGCCGGCCCTGAGCGCGCCGCGCTCGTGGGCGGCTTGGTACCAGTATGTCTACTACCCGACGCAGCATCGCCTCGACGGACTTCTCCTGGGCGTGGGACTGGCGGCGATCTGCTGCTATCGGCCCGGCGCCTGGGCACGACTCACTTCCTTCGGAAATCTCTGGCTGCTGCCCGCGCTGGCTGCGCTGACGTGGGCCTATTTCCTCTGCTACGAGGAGTACACGCTCGAGGCCTCGGTTTTTGGCTTTCCGCTCGTCTCGCTCGGCTTCGCTTTCCTCGTGCTGGCGGCCTTGAGCCCCGGTTGCTTCCTCTATCGCTGGCAATCCCGCGCCACGGCCTTCGGCGCGGCGGTCTCCTACTCGTTCTACCTCACGCACAAGGGGGTCATCCGGGTGGTGCAGGATGCGCTCAAGATGCAGCAGGTCGATTTGAAGACGAACCTCGTGCTCATCGCCTGCCTGCTGGCTTCGATCATCTTCGCCTACGGGCTGCGCCGCTGGATCGAGCAACCGTTTTTGCGTCTGCGGGATGCGACGCTGCGGGATCGGCCGCAGTCGGAGGCTCCCGCTCGCTAGGTTTGTCACGAAGACGGACTGGCCGGGTTGCCACGACTCGGGCAAGTTCAGTCGGCCGTATCCCGGATCGCCTATGCGTAATGCACTTCTTCGTGCGGCTGCGGCCGCTCTCGCGCTCGCTGCGCTTTCCCAGATCCCCGCGGCCGAACCCGCCGTGGTGCGCTCGAGCGTGGAGGCACAAAAGCGGCTCAACGAAGTCCTGCAGGAGCGCGGGCTGCCGGCCCTGACCGAGTCGGCCTACGGCGGCGACCCGGCCGACTACGCCTGGATCGGGCTGAACCTCGGCACGAAGCCGGCTTCGGGCTTGCTCGAGCCGAGCGATCTGCGCAATGCACTCTCTGCGGCCGCGGCCGCGCAGCATCCGCTCGACGACGCTTCGGTCGCGGCGGCCCGAGGGCTCACGCTGGAGCAGCTGCGCGCCATTCGGGAGCAGCGTTCGCTGAGCAACACGGAGATCCTCACGCTGAACACGCCCCGGCTGCGGCGGTTCGTCCAGCGCCTGACCCAGCCGAAGGCGAGCCCGGACGGCTACTTCCGTTATCGGAACAGCTTTCTGGTCGACGAGTCCGGCACCATTCCCGACGGCGCAATGCAGCGGGCCTTCGTACAGGCGCGCAAGATGCCGCTCAATCCGAAACTTCTGCCCGCCGCCGCCGATCCCCAGCGCAGTTTGGCGCCGGGGGCGGAGCCGGATCTGATCGGCCGCCAAAGCTGGACGTGGCGCGGACCCGGCAACATTGGCGGCCGCATTCGTGCCATGCTGATCGACCCCGCCGACCGCACCAAGCTCTGGATCGGTGCGGCTGGCGGAGGCATTTGGAAGTCGACGAATGCCGGCGCGAGCTGGGCTCCGGTCGACGACTTCATGCCCAACCTCGCGGTCTGTGCGCTGCTTTTCGATCCGACGAATTCGCAGACGATGTACGCCGGCACGGGCGAGATTTCTCCGAACCTCGATGCCATTCGCGGCCTCGGCATCTTCAAGAGCGCGGATGGTGGCAGTACCTGGGCTCTGCTGCCAGGAACCAGCACAAACGACTTTTCCTACGTTGGACGCTTGGCGGCCTCCGCCGACGGGACGACTTTGCTGGCGGCCACGAAGGCGGGCGTGATGCGTAGCACCGACAGCGGTGCGACCTGGACGAAAACCTACACATCGAGCAGCGGCTTCGGCCTCAGTCACGTGGCCTTCGATCCGAGCAACAGCAGCAAAGCCATCGCGTCGGGCTATGGCGGGCAGCTCCGCTATTCCACCAATGGCGGCGCGACCTGGCTGGTCCCGACAGGCACGCTCCCGAGCGCCTCGAGTTACAGCCGGGTCGAGTGCGCGTACGCGCGCAGCAATCCTGCCGTCGTCTACGCCATCGCGGAGGGGCAATCGTCGCCTGCCACCCGGCTCTTCAAGAGCACCAACGGCGGAGCCACATACGCGGAGATCTTCATCACCGGCAGCCCGGACATCGCGGCCGGCCAGGGTTGGTATGACCTGCTGATGTGGGTGGATCCCCAGAATCCGAACCGGCTCATCGCCGGCGGCGTCGATTTGTGGCGCAGCACGGATGGCGGGGTCAACTTCACCAACATTACCAACGTGTACACGGGCGGGAATCAGCATCCCGACCAGCATCTGTTCGTGAGCGATCCCGGGTACAACGGGACGACCAACAAGCGGGGCTACCTCCTCAATGACGGCGGCGTGGCGCGGACCGAGGACCTCACGGCTGTCCTTTCCAATACGACCGGAGCGAATGCCTGGACGAAATTGAACAACAATCTTGGCATTACTCAGTTTTACGGCGGGGCGGGCGATCCCGCCACGGGAATGCTCATTGGAGGCACGCAGGACAATGGTACGCTGCGGCTGGCCAACAGCGCCGCCGGAACGGGCAGCTGGTCGTTCGTGATCGGAGCTGACGGCGGCTTCACGGCGGTCGATCAAGGCGACACGCGTTACGTATACGGGGAGACGCAGAACCTGGGACTGCGTCGAAGCACCGATGGCGGAAGCAACTTCAGCAGTTACACCTCCGGCATTGGCGGAACGCCCGATTTCATCGCGCCCTTCGTACTCGACCCGAACAACGGGAACATCCTTCACTATGGGAGCAGCGGCCTCTACACCGCGTTCAGCGCACGCTCCGGCAGTGCGTTTTTTCCGCTGAAGGCCAGTTCCGGTAGCTTCATCACCGCCATCGGTGTGGCCCCCGGCAACGGTAACATCATCTACCTGGGGCAGGGCGGCACGGTCTTCAAGACGACCAATGCTCTCAATGGTGGAACTGCGACCTGGACCCAGGTTGGGTCTGGCACGCTCCCCTCGCGGCGGGTCACGCGGTTCGCGATCGACCGCAACGACAACAACCGCGTCTTCGTCTCCTTCGGCGGTTTCCTCGGTGGAGAATCCTTCGGGGTGCGCGCGGCCTCGAACCTGTGGAAAAGCGTCGATGGCGGTACCACCTGGACGAATTCGCATGGCAATCTTCCGCTCGCGCCGATCTACTGCGTGCTGATCGACCCGGGTAATTCCAACATTCTCTACGTCGGGACCGATGCCGGTGTCTATGCCTCGCAGGACGGCGGTGCCACCTGGAGCGGGACCAACCTCGGTCCGGCCACCGCGCCCGTCGTCGAGCTGTTCGTCTTCGGCACGAACATCGTCGCCGTGACACACGGGCGCGGCATGTTTCTCGCGCCGGCCTTCGACACCACGCCGCCGACCGTCGTCATCACGCCCGATGCGACGCCCACCAACGCCTCGCCGATCCGATTCCGACTCACCTTCAGCGAGACGGTCACGGGCCTGACCGAGGCCGGCCTCAGCGTGAGCAACGGCACCGCGGGCCCGCTGAGCGGCTCCGGCCGCAGCTACGTCCTCCCCGTCACCCCCGACGGCAACGGCCCCGTCAGCGTCACGCTGGCCAGCGGCGCGGTGCAGGATCTGAACGGCAACGCCAACGCCGCGGCCGCCAGCGCCACTGCGGTCGCCTACGATCCGGCCTCGCCGTTCCTCTTTGCCAGCGCCTTCGACAGCGCCAGCGCTCCCACCGGCTGGGTGGCGAATGCGGGCTGGTCGTATGGCGTTTCCGCCGCCGGCACGGGGCGGCCCACAGGCGACCACACCGGCGCGGGCGGCCGGCTTTACGCCACCTCGCTCAGCGGCAACTACGCCAATGGCGCCAACACGTATCTGACCACGCCGGTCTTCGATCTGCCGGCCGGCCGCGCCTACAAGCTGCGCTTCTACATGTGGCTCCGGGCTGAATCCGGGCAGGACGGCGGCAATCTCGAGATCTCGGTCGACGGCGGCGCCTTCACCCTCGTGCCGGGCGCGCAGCTCAGCCTGCCCTACAACGGCACCATCGCCGCGCTTTCCGGCAGCCCGGCCGGCTGGACGGGCACGGGCCTCGGAGCGTGGAATCGCGTGCGGCTCGACCTCAGCGCCCACGCCGGAAAGAGCGTGCAGTTCCGCTTTCACTTCGGCTCCGGGGCGTCGGTCACCGAGGCGGGCTGGTTCCTGGACGATTTCGCGATCGAGCAGACGCCGGTCCTGACGCTCTCGCCGAGCGTCCAGGCGGTCGCCGAGGGCGGCAGCGCCCAGGTGAACATCGACCTCGCCCCGAAGGCGCCGGAGGCCTTCAATGCGGCCGTGGGCGCGACCGGCACTGCCGCGGCGGGCACCGACTACGGCGCGGTCGGCACCGCCCAAAGCGTGCCCGCTGGCGCCGCGCAGAAGTCGTTCACGGTTGCGCCCGTGGCCGACGGCACGCAGGCCCCGCGCCGCCAGACGGTCATCCTGACGCTGGCCGGCGGACCCGATTACACGGTCGGCGCGGCCAACACTGCGACTGTCGTGCTGCTTGGGGACGGGGGCTACGATCAATGGCGGCAGGCGAAATTCACCGCAGCGCAGTTGGCCGCACAACCTGGGGTGACAGGGGTGAACGACACGCCCGCCAACGACGGCGTCAGCAACCTGCTCAAATATGCGCTCGGGCTCGATCCCTTCACGCCCTCGGCCGGACTCGTCCCGGTGACCGAGGTGGTGAACATTGCCGGCCTCAACTACCTGCAGATCCGCTTCGTCCGGCCGACCGCACTGGCCAATGCCACCTATGTCGGGGAGACCTCGGGCGATCTGGTGGCCTGGAGTTCGAGCCCCACGGACGTCGAGACGCTGGTTTCCAGCGGCCCCGGGCCGAACCAGCAGACGGTCATCTATCGCGATCGCACGCCGATCGCCGCGCCGCTGCACCGGTTCCTCCGGCTGCGCGTGACGACGCCCTAACCAGTCGTCGCGGCGTGAAGATGCCTCAAGAGATTGCCGTGGCTTGCGGCCGGCTCGACCGCGCATAGCGAGAGCGATGAGCCACTCCGAGTCCCTCGAACTCCGCCCGACTGTGCCAGCCGATCTCGAGCAGTGCTTCGAGTTCCAGCTCGATCCGGAAGCGAACTGGCTCGCGGCCTTCACCGCCAAGGATCCGACCGATCGGGCCGCCTACCTCGAGAAATACGGGAAGTGCCTGCAGAATCCGACCATCCACATGCGCACCGTGGTGGTGGACGGCCGGATCGTCGGCAGCGTGGCCAAGTACGAGATGGATGGCTCGGCCGAAGTCACCTACTGGCTCGATCGCGCCACCTGGGGACGGGGCCTCGCCACCCGCGTGCTGCGGGCCTTTCTCGAACTGGAACGAGCCCGTCCGATCCGCGCCCGCGTGGCCTTCGACAACTTCGGCTCCCAGCGCGTGCTGGAAAAATGCGGCTTTGTGCGCATCGGCTCCGACCGCGGCTTCGCCAATGCGCGTCAGTGCGAGATCGAAGAGTTTATCTATCGCAAGGAAGGGATCTGAGACTGGGCTGAGATACCAAATTGGTAGATTTGGCCAAAATTACCAAAAGGGGGATGAGCAGGCGGAAGGGCCCCCGCGTTGGTTCAGGTGGCTACTCCGCGCTCGCCTTGATACCGTAGATCTCCGCGTTGTTCGCGCTGACGGACGGCCGCATCATCGGGAAAAAGATGACGTCGTCGATGTTCTCCTGCTCGGTGAAGATCATGGCCATGCGCTCCAGGCCAGGCCCGATGCCGGTGGTCGGGGGCATGCCGTGCTCCAGCGCCTCGAGGAAGGCGTAGTCCATCGGGTGGACCTTGCCGCCTTCGGCTTCGATGGCGCTGAAGGCTTTGCGCCAGACGTCTAGCAGCTTGGCCGGGTCGTTCTGCTCGCTCCAATTGTCGCCGCATTCCATGCCACCGATGTAAATCTCGAATCGCTCGGCGTAGCGCGGGTCGTCGGCCATGGGCTTGGCCAGCGGGGAAATCTCGACCGGCTGTCCGTAGACGAGCGTCGGCTGGATCAGGCCGTGCTCGGCCTTGGCCTCGAAGGCGGCCACCAAGGCGTGGCCGATGCTCTGCGGCACCTCGGTCACGCCGAGCGCGGCCAAGCGCTGCTGGGCATCGGCTAGGTCGGTGATCTCGCGGAAGTTGATGCCGGTCGCTTCGAGCACGAGGTCGACCATCGTGGTGCGCCGCCAGGGGAGCGCCATGTCGACGTCGTGACCGCGCACCTTGAAGACGGTACGGCCGAAGACGGTCTGCGCGACGTACCGGAACATCTCCTCCACCAGCTGCATGTTGAACTCGTAGTTCTCGTAGGCCGCCATGGTCTCGACCATGGCGAACTCCGGATGGTGGCTGCGATCGATGCCCTCATTCCGGAAATACCGGCCGATCGTGTACACGCGGTCGTAGCCGGCCACGATGAGCCGCTTAAGATACAGCTCGTGCGAGATGGCCAGATACATGTCCACGTCGAGCGCATTGACGTGCGTCCGGAAGGGCTTGGCCGTGCCGCCGCCGTATTGCGGCTGGATGATGGGCGTTTGAAACTCGACGAAGCCGCGCTCGTTCAGAAAGGTGCGGATGGCCGACGTCATCTTCGCGATCAGCGCGAAGCGCTTGTGCGACTCCGGGTCCTGGATGGTGTCGAGGTAGCGATGTCGCAGGATGGCCTCGCGGTCGGTCAGCCCCGACCACTTGTCCGGCAGCGGCCGCAGCGACTTCGTCAACACGCGCAGGAAGCTGACCTCGATCGAGATCTCGCCGCTGTTCGTCTTCATGACCTTGCCGCGGGCCTCGACGAAATCGCCGAGATCGAGCAGCGGGAAATGCTCGAAACCGAGCGCGCCCGTGGCCGGATCGGTCGGCGCCACGACCTGCTTGCGGATGAAGAGCTGGATCCGTCCCGTCTGGTCGAGGATGTGACCGAAGACCAGCGAACCCTGCTTGCGCCACGAGACGATGCGCCCGCCGACCGTCACCTCCTGGCCTTCGAACTTGGCGAAATCCTCCACGATGGGACCGGCGTACTGCGTGCGGCCGGCCTTGGACGGGTAGGGATCGAGCCCGAGCGCGCGAAGCGCGTCGGCCTTTTCGAGTCGGATGCGGCGGAGATCGTTGAGACTGGACGTGGACACGCGCTTCCCGTTTGCGCGGAAACGCCAAGATTCAAGGAGAATGAAGGAGCGGGGAGGGGAGAGCGGAGGAGCGGAGGGCGCCGTGGAGTGCTGCAGCTTGCTGCAGCCGTCCCTCAGGCAGCTTGCTGCCGTGGATCGCGCAGGGATGAGTCCGGCCTCGGATCTGAGGCGGAGAGGCGCGTTTTACGAACTCCCCCGCACAGCTCTCGAACTCCCTCCCATCCCGCGCCAACCTCGACCCATGGTCACACTCCGCCCTGCGACGTCGGCCGACCTGCCCGACCTCGAACGCTGGTCCTTCGCCTTCGAGCGCGACGGTCTGCATTTCCCGACCGACCCGGGGCCGCCCTTCATCGCGGAGACGTGGCGTCGCTTGGCCAGCGATCCGAGCCGTGGCGAAGTGCTGGTGATCGAGCGCGACGGGCACGCGGCGGGCTATGCGATCCTGGTCTTCTACTGGTCCAACGAACAGCGCGGCGAGTTGGCGCTGCTCGACGAGCTTTGGGTCGACCCCGCGCAGCGCGGCGGCGTCGGCGGCGAGGTGCTGCGTGCGCTCATCGCGCGCGCCCAGGACCGTGGAGCCAAGGCCATCGAGTTGGAGGTCCTCGACGGCAGTCCCCGCGCCGCCTCGCTCTACGAGCGCCACGGCTTCGCGACGGATCGGCGCGGATACTGGCGTAGATTGTAAAGACGGAACTCGCTCCGCGAGGATGCGCAGGTCGAGCGTAACTACATCGGCAAGTCCATCCAAGGGCGGATCTCTCCCCGGATCTCGTGGCGGAAGGAGGCGATGGCGGCGGTCACGCCGTCGTAGCTTTCGATCTCTCGAAGACGGGTGAGATAAAGGTTTCGACGCACCACTGCGGGCAGCTCGAAGGCCCAGTAGATGCTCATGAGCGGGTTGATGAACAGCTGGCTGCCGGCGGTGCGGGGAGTGGCGTGATGATCGCCGAAATGCCCGACGAGCGCGCTCGCGATCGAGGAGGAGACGATGCTCGGATGGTGAGGCATGGCTCGGTGCACCCAATCGACGGCGGCCACGAAATCTCTCGCCTCGGGAGAATCGGGCGGAATGGCCCAGGCCCCCAGAAAAGCTCGCGCGCGGGTGAGTTCCGCTACCGCCTGCAGGACGTGCGCATGGCAAACCCCATGAAAGGTATCCACGCCGAAGCCGAGGCAAGCGAGGGCGCGGAACCGCACTTCGGAGAGTTCGTCGACGGCGAGGAGCGAGGCCATGTCCTCCTCCGGCGTGCCAAGATCAGGTTCGTCCCCGCGCATCAGGCTGTCGGTTCCACCGTCGACAAGAATGACGGCGTCGAGCGGACCGAGGCGGGCGGCAAGCTGTCGGTAGCTTCTTCGAATCGGCGCTGCGCCGGTGCGCTCGAAGCAGTGGATCGGAACTCCCACGCCGTCGCGTGCCCGCAGCCAGCGCGCGAGGTGGAGCTCGGGAAAGTACGGCAATTCCGACGTTTCGTCGGTGACGAGATAAAGGGCGTCGCCGATTTGCTTCGCCGTCGAATGCCCCAGGCGGGTGAAGGAAAGATTCGCCAGATGCACCGTCTTCCCAGCGGATCGGAGGCCACGATAGAGCGGGATGGCGGAGTAGATGTCGTAGCCCCCACCCATGCCCGCGAGCAGGACCGACCGACACGGCTCCAGAGCTTCGAAGATCGGCTGGCGCAGGAAGTCCATAGCCGCTCCTACCACGCCGCCCGCCGTCCCCGCTTCTCGCGGGCGAAATGCTCCAGCATGGTGCCGGCGGGCAAGCCGAAGGAACGGAGCGCCGCGCGGACGAGTTCGAGGCTGCGGGCGCCGTCGAAAAGCAGGAGGTCGATGTAGCAGCGCCCATCGCCGGTGCCTCCGCCGAGGTGGCGGCCGGAGCGCTCCGCGCTCAGCGCTTGGATGATGGCGTCCTCGATCCGCCCGCGCGCGGCGACTTCCTCGCCGGCCGTGAGGACGGTGCGATCGAGCGAAAGATAGACGAAGTCGGCGCCGAGATCCGGGGCGGGATCGGCCAGTTCGCCCTCTGATTCGTGGTGTTCGCGCATCAGCGAAAGCGCGCAGGTCGTCAGCAGGCGCAGATCGCCGCGGGGGAAGGCGCCGTCGCCCGGCAGTTCGACGAGGTAATGCGTTTCGCCGGGCACGTGCCGCGGCCAGCCGGCGCGGCGAAAGGCCTCCTCGACCTGTTCGGGCAACTCGGCCAGCGGGAACGCGTCGGCCAGACGGTCGTCGCCGATTTCGATGGCCCCGAGGCATTGCTCGGTGCCGTATTCGCCGAGCGCTTCGTCGAGGAAGAGAAAGAGAATCGGGAAACACTCGCGATGCTCCTGTCCGCGCCAGGACGGATGCCAGGCGACGAGGTCGAACTTTTGCGCCTCCTCGTCCGGCGTGGCCGTGATCCAGATTTCGGCCGGATCGTAGCGAACGCCATCGAACTCGATCACCTGGCCGGCGATCGGACCGGCCTGGCGGGAGGCGTGGAAGGTCCAGCCGTCGATCGCAGGCGCCAGCGCGAGCCATTGCTGCGCCAGCAATTGTCGGGGCAGGAACCCCTCGGCGCTGAGCGTGAACGAATGGCCCTCGCCGTCGGGTCCCGGTCCGAACACCCAGGCGAAGCCGGGCAGCAGTTCGTGAACGCGCGCGCCGACTTCGTCCGCCAAGTCGGCGCAGCGGCCCTCTTCGATCGTGCGATGAAACCGCGCCGCGACCTCCGCGTACCAGGCCCAGAAGGTCCGCACGCGCTCGTTGAAGGTCCGTTCGGCCGGGGCGGAGGCAGGCATTCCGGCAACCTGCCCGACCGGGGGCAGAATGCCAGCTCGACGACGCCCGGCCGGAGGACGCGCGCGAGCTGCGGACCGACGCGCGCTTCCGCGGCTAGTTCGCCGGCGGCAGCAAGGCGATCGCCTGGCGCAGCGGCAGATAGAAGGCATCGCTACAGTCGTCGGCGTTGAAATGCAGGTGCGTCAGTCCCGCGGCCAGTTGGCGGGCCAGCCACGGGGCGGCGCTGGCCGTGGCGAGCGTCAGCACCGGGACCGTGATCTGATGATCCGCGGCGTACAGTCGCAGGCGGTCGAGGTCGGTGAAGGCCTTCAGCATCGGCAGCCCGTTGGGCAGGGCCGGATGCGGAGCGACGTGCGGCGCGGATTCGCGGTCGGCCGCCAGGAAATGCCAATGCGAGAGCGCGATCGCCGCCTGCTCGATGGCTGCGCGCTCGGCCGGGCCGGCCTCGGGCGTGGCGGCGGCGCGGGCGAGGGCGTCGAAATCGGGTGTCGTCTCCGTCTCAGCCGGGGGCAGGGGGCCGGGGTCGCGTCCCTCGGTCAGGGCGCGCAAGCGGGTTTGCGCCACGCGACTCCGGTGGCCGAGTAGCGCGAGCAGATCGTAGTAGTCGCGCCGCGCCGGGAAGAGCGCGGCCGGCTCCTTGCCGCTGGCGCGATGCAGGCCGTCGAGCAGCGCGACGCGGTGTCGCGCCGGCAGTTCCGCCTCCGGCGCACGGCCGGCCAACTCCAGGATCTGGGCGAGCCGCGTCAGCGCCTTCGCGAGCGGTCCGGCGACCTCCTCGCCCCCTGCGTGGGCCAGGACGTCGACCGCCCGCTGCGCCGGTTCGACCGCCGCAGCAGCGCGCCCGGTGTGGGCCAGCAGATGCGCCAGCGGTCCCAGCGCCTCGGCCACCGGCGGCGCCTGCGGGCTGAGCGTTCGTTCGAGATGCGCCACCGCCTCCCGATGCGCGGACTCCGCCTCGTCCAGCCGTCCGATCCGCCCATAGAGCGTGCCCAGCCGGCTGAGCACGTGCCCGGCCGCGGGACCCCCCAGCGCGTGACCTTGGGCCAGGGCCTCGCGCAGCCGGGCTTCGGCCGCGTCCCACTGCTGCCCGAGCCGATGCCATTCGCCCAGATTGCGCAGCGCTTCGAGAATCTGCGCATGCGGCTCCGTGTGCTCGCGCCGGGCCGCGGCCAGCGCCTCCACCAGCAAAGGTCCAGCTTCGGCCAGACGCCCGGTCTGCATGGCGGCGGCGGCCTGCTGGGTGAGTTCGGCGGCGGAAGACATGGACGCGCATTCTCCGCGCAGAGCGGCTGGCGTCATCCGACAACGAGAAAGCCCGCGAGAGGACTCGCGGGCGTTCCGGGGTTCAACAGTCGATGGTGGAAGCGACAGGGCGCTTACTTGGCGCAATCGCCCGGCGCGCAGTCGGCCTCGTCGCAGTCGGCGTCGCAGCACGGCTGCTCGCAGCAGTCGGCGGCGTCGCAGGCGACGGTGGCAGGACAGGCGGCGCAGGCGGACTCCACGGCGCTCTTCGTCTCGGACGAAGCGAACAGCAGGGTCGTGGCGGCCAGCAGGAAGTACGTGATCATGAGAGAAGATCTGAATTCCAAGGCGGGAAACATCCCGGGCAGCCGGCTTCGTACGGAAGCAGGCCCTCGGGCCGGCGTGGAGAAGGTCAGACCTTCGGCGGCGGCTGCGGCGGCGCCTCGGCCCGGGCGGCGGCGCTTTCGTCGCGGAGATCGAGAGCGCCGCGCGCGCTGCTGCGGCCGGGCAGCGCAAAGGCTCCCGCCGGCAGGAAAAGCTGCAGCGTGATCACGCAGGCGGCGCAGCCACGCTCGCCGCTCTGCGGTCCGCGCGGACAGGTTTCGCGCTCGCAGTCGGTGCATTCGAGGGCGGGGCGCAGGGCGCATTCCGTCACTTCCTCGGGCGGACAATGCTGCACGTAGGCCAGCAGCTGCGCCGGCAGTACGAACAGCGCGGCCAAGAGAAGAGCCGTCAGCCGCGTGCGCATGGCCGGATGGAACCGGACGCGGCTCGTGTCGTCAAGGCTCACCCGGTCGCCGTTCCTGCTCAGTTCAGCCCGGCCGCGCGGGCGGAGGATTCTCGGCCAGCAGCGCCTGCGCGTAGGCGGCGGTGGAGCGCCGATACCGCGGCAGATAGCCCGAGAGCGCGGTCAGCAGCACGGCCACCGCCTCGCGCTCTCGTCCGGCGGAGGTGAGGGCAAGACCGAGAAACGCGCGGACCGCGCCGTCGAGTTCATCGGAGCCGCGCGCCAGCTCGGCTTCGAGCAGTGCGATGGCTTCGGCCGTCTCGCCCAGATTGCGCAGCGTGCTGGCCAGTTGAATGACGGCCTGGCGCCGCCGCGAGCCGTCGAGTCCGCCCGCCAGCGCGGCGCGGTACAGCACCACCGCCTCGGCCTCGGCGCCAGTCGAGTCGCGCGCGCCGCCGCGTTCGAAGAGCCCGACGGGATGCGCCGCGCCGAGCTCGCCAGCCAGCGCATCCATGCGGGCGTGGAAGGCCGCCGGCGGCGTGGTATCGAGCTCATTCCACAACGCGGCGAGGCGTTGTTCCCAGGCGGCGGAGGGCACGGGCGAGGTCATGAATCCCTCTCCCTGTGAGACCTCGCGGAGTCAATCCGCGCTGCCGCGAGACGTTGAATCTTCGCCTCTCGATTTGCGTATCGACCGGCATCCCATGCTTTCGCGTTCCTCCCTCACGCTCGTACTCGCGCTCGGCTTGTTCGCCTCCCTGCCGGCTCAGGTTCCCCAATTGTTGACCTATCAGGGCCGGGTCGCCGTCCAGGGCGTCAATTTCCACGGCTCGGGCCAGTTTCGGTTCGCCCTCGTCGATGCCAACGGAACCACCACGTTCTGGAGCAACGACGGCACCTCCACTGGCGGTGGCGCGCCCGTGAGCGCGGTGGCGCTTGGCGTGAGCAACGGGCTTTACTCCGTGCTGCTGGGCGACCCCACGCTGGCCAACATGACGGCCATCCCGGCGAGCGTGTTCGATCACCCGCACGTCCGGCTGCGCGTCTGGTTCGACGATGGCGCCAACGGCATCCAGCAACTCGCTCCCGACCAGCGGATCGCCGCGGTCGGATATGCGATCGTCGCCGGCAACGTGCCCGACGGAGCCATCACCGCGGCAAAGCTGGCGCCAGGCGCGGTGACTGCGACCAGCATTGCGAACGGGGCCATCACCGCTACGCAACTGGCGACCGGGGCGGCGGCCGCCAACCTGGCCGCCAGCGGGCAGTCCGGCGTGGCCAGCGGGGGCCTCATTCTTGGGGCGAGCGCGAACAGCGCGGAGCTGCTGGCGGCCGGCTATGTCTACTCGGGTGCGGTGCGGGTGAACGACGCCTGGACGCTGCGGTCGAGCGTCAATGCTCCCTCGGCGCGCTACCGTGCGTCGGCCGTCTGGACCGGAGCCGAGATGATCGTCTGGGGTGGAATCGCGAGCGGCACGACCAACACCTACCTGGCCGACGGCGGACGCTACTCGCCCGCGACCGATGCGTGGACGGCGCTTCCCGCCGCCGGGGCGCCCGCTGCCCGGGCCTTTCACACCGCGGTCTGGACGGGCACGCGCATGATCGTCTGGGGCGGTCTCACCGCTGGGGACGTTCCGACCGCCACGGGTGCGCGCTACGATCCGGCCACGGGTGCGTGGGGGGGCGACTCTCGTCGTGGGGGCTCCGTCGCCCCGCAGTTCGCACACCGCGGTCTGGACCGGCAGCGAGATGATCGTCTATGGCGGGACCGCGGCGGCGGGGGCCGTCGAGGATGGCGCGCGCTATGCCTTTGCCACGAACTCCTGGACCACACTGCCCGCGATCAGTCCGGGGAACCCGATGCCGCGGACCAAGCACAGCGCGATTTGGACAGGCACCGAGATGATCGTCTGGGGCGGCTCGAGCTCCGCCTCGCAGCTGAATCCGCTCAATTCGGGCGCCCGCTACCACCGGGCGAACAATGCCTGGAGCCTGACGGCCCCCGGCCCGGCCGGCCGAGCCTCTCACGCGTGCTGCTGGACCGGGAGCGAGATGATCATCTGGGGTGGCGCGGTACCTGGCGGTTCTCCCGGGATCGTCGTGACGCTCAACGACGGCGCTCGCTACGACCCGGCGGGGAACGCTTGGACCACCATGCAGGGCACTCCCCCGCTCGGCCGGTCCGAGCCTGCGACCCTTTGGACCGGGACGCTCTTCGTGGTCTGGGGCAATAGTCCGAACGAGGGCGGCGCCTACTCGCCCGAGCGCAACAACTGGCAGCCGATCGCGCTGCTCAACGCTCCCACCCCGCGTTTGCACGGCTCATTCGTCTGGACCGGCACCCAGGGGATCTATTTCGGCGGAGCTGATCTCGCCCTCGGACCGATCTCCTCCAACGAGACCTGGGCGTACACCCCGGCCCGCTTTCTCCATCTCTACGCCCGGCCCTGAGCGCTACCCGATATGAAATCGCTTCTCTCCTCCTGCACCCTCCTGCTGGGCCTCTCCCTCGACCTGCGAGCCGGGGCGAGTGCCGACTATCTCAATGCGCCCGAGGCCGTCAGCGCGCTCGGCGGCCATTCGTCCAGCGCGGCTTATCGCAATGTCGCCTCGGCTGGCGGGATCGCCGGGGTCTCGAGCAGCCCTGGTGGTGTTGCCGCACGCCAAGGCTTCATCGGGCAGCTGTTCGAACGGGTGGGTCTGGCGCTCGAAAGCGATCGCACGTTCGTCGGCGAAGGAACTCAGGCGAATCTGTTCGCCAAATTCGTCTACGACGACGGCACGACCGATGCGCTTCCGTCCGGCAGCGTGCTCTGGAGCGTGCTCGGTGGTCCGATCGCCTCGATCACCGCGGCAGGGATCGCGACGGCGGGGCAGGTCTATCTCGACTCGACCGGCGTCGTGCAGGGCCAGTTCGACGACCTTTTCGCCACTCTCCCGCTGACCATCGTGAATACGCACAACGACAACTTCGGCGGCTATGCTGGGGATGGCCTCGACGACGCGTGGCAGGTGCAGTACTTTGGCCTGAACAACCCGAACGCGTCGCCCACCGTCGACGTCAACGGCACCGGACAGAACAACGCCTTCAAGTTCCAGGCCGGGCTCGACCCCACGGCGCCGGCCGGGAGTGCCAATGCTCGCTTTGTCGTGACCGCGGCTGCTGTGGCTGGTCAGCCTGCCCAGCGCCAGATCTCGTTCCGCCCTCTGGTGGTCGGCCGGAGTTACCGCGTTCAGTACACCACCTCGCTCGCGTCCGGCTCCACGTGGGCCGACCTGACCGGATTCACGCAGCTGCCCGACGTGGGTGACACGCGGACGATCATCGACCAAAACGCGACCGAGGGTCGCCGGTTCTACCGCGTTGAAATCGTGAAGACGCCGACTTCGCCCGGGCCGACGGGGCTCGATCAGCCTCGCTGAGGCTCGGCGTAGGCGATAGGCGATAGGCGATAGGCGATAGGCGATAGGCGTTGATCTGGAGCCAGGGGTGTGGGGAAGAGGGTGGACCTCGGAGGAGATCCAGGCGCCACCAGAGGAGCAGGCGGCGATGGCCCACAGGCGCGTCCGTTGGACGCTCGGAAGCGCCGCGGCTGGGCGCATCTCAAAGGCCGCGCATCGCGGGGGGCGCCAAGGCCCGAAAGTCGCCGGGCTCGCGGGTGAGTTCCTCGGACGGCAGCGGTTCCCTCGGCGCGACGCGGCTGCCGCACGCGCTGGCCAGTCGGGCGTCGATTGCCCGCCGTCTTCAGGGCCGGGAATAGAGGTACATCGTTCGCGACGGCTGGTACGACCAGATGTCGAAGAAGGCCGTCGGCGTGTTCGAGGTCGGTTCCGCGGTGCCGCCGAAGATCAGCGCCTGGGCGCCTGTCCAGACGAGCGAATGATAGCCCCGCGAGGTCGGCGTCGCGGCCGTCATCGGCAGCCACGTATTGGTCGAAGGCTGATACTGCGCGCCGTCGGTGGGCGGGACGCCGCCGCCGCCCAACCCGCCCCAGATGACCATGGCCGAGCCAGTCCAGAACGCGATGCACGAATCGCGCTTGCTCGGCGCCAGCGTGTTCGGCAGGGCGGTCCAGCCGTTGCTCGCGGCGTTGTAGCGGGCGCCATCCGCGGTGTTCTGCCCGGTGTTCGTCACCCCGCCCCAGACGATCATCTCGGTGCCTGTCCAGACCGCGCTGTGCAGCAGTCGCGGCGTGGGCGTGAAAAACGCCTGCGTCGGCGTCCAGGCGTTGTTGCCGCGATGGTAGCGCGCGCCGCTGGCCACGCCGTCGGCCACCGCACCGGTGGTCGATCCGCCCCAGACGATCATCTCCGTGCCGGTCCAGACCGTGGTGTGATAGACCCGCGCGGCCGGTGCGCCGGTGCCCGGTAACGCGGCCCAGGTATTCGTGCCGGGGTTGTAGCGGGCGCCGTCGCCAAGGATGCTGCTGGAGCCTGCGCCGCCCCAGACGAGCATTTCGCTGCCCGTCCAGACCACCCCATGGAAGCGGCGCGCGGAAGGCGCGCCCACGGTGTTGACCGAGGTCCAGGTGTTGCTGGTCGGATTGTAGCGCCCGCCCGTGCCGAGGAGCGTGCCGCCCGTGCTGATGCCGCCCCAGACGATCATTTCGCTGCCGCTCCACACGGCGCTATGCATCCCGCGCACGGCGGGCGCATTGGTCGTCGAGAGAGAGGTCCAACTGTCGGTCGCAGGAGAATAGCGGCCGCCATCGTTCAGGTAGGTCGGATTCAAGCCGGTGCCGCTGAGAATGCCGCCCCAGACGATCATCTCGGACCCCGTCCAGACCGCGGTGTGCCGATAGCGCGCGCTGGGGACGCCCGTCGTGGAACGATTCAGCCATTGGTCTGGGAGCGTGACCGGACCGAGATTGACGTAGCCTGCGGCCTGCAGCTCCGCGCTGTTGGCTGACGTGCCGAGGACGGTGCCGCCGCTGGCGACGCCCGATTGCCCGCTGGCCGCGAGATTGGCCGCGGCGGCGCCGGGCGCGAGCTGCGTGGAGGAGATCGCTCCGGGCGCGATGCTGCCCGCGGTGACCGCGCCGGGCGCAAGTTTGGCCGCCGTGATGGCGCCATCGGGCACGTTGGCCGCGATGATCGCGTAGCCCACTGCCGCGATGCGTTGGTCCGGAAAGAGCTGCTGCTGGC
Organism: Verrucomicrobiota bacterium; assembly: GCA_018240025.1. Lineage (GTDB taxonomy): Bacteria > Verrucomicrobiota > Verrucomicrobiia > Chthoniobacterales > SZAS-18 > SZAS-18. The sequence goes on along the minus strand of JAFEGM010000066.1, from coordinate 47,400 downwards.
CATTGGTTCCGTCGTCGAACCAGACCCGCAGCCGCACATCCGAGTGATCGAAGACCGCATTCGGAATCGCGGTCATGTTGGGCAGCGCGGCGTCCCCCAGCAGCACCGTGTAGAGACCGTTGGACACGGGGAGCGAGACCGCGGCGCTCGGCGCGGCACCGCCGACGGACGTGCCGTCATTGCTCCAGTACGTCGTGGCGCCGGCTGCATCGACCAGGGCGAAGCGGAACTGACCGGAGCCCTGGAAGTTCGCGCCGAAGACGGCGACCCGGCCCTGGTAGTTGAGCAATTGGGGGACCTGTCCGAAAGCGGCGATGGTCACCGCCAGACTGGCGGCAGAGGCGAGGAGGCGGCGGGCGGTGCGGGGGATTCTCATGTTCCCGAGAGCTACGCAGACCCCCCGGTGGGAGATTCGGCGAATCGTCCCCCGTTCCTCGAGCGGGCCCCACGGCGTTCCCGATGAATCTCCGCCCGAGCGATGGCGTAGCACCGGCATGCTTCCCTTGTTTTTGCGTTCCTCCATGGCGCTGGCTGCCGCCTGCTGCCTGCCCGCTCTTCTCTCCGCGCAAGGCTCCCTGACGCCGCCGGGCGCGCCGGCACCCTCGATGAAATCCCTGGCTGAGGTCGAGCCGCGCTTCGCGGTGCAGTCGTTGGGTGGGGATGCGAGTGCCCAATACGTCATCTCGCAGCCGGGCTCCTACTATCTCATCGGCAACATCGACGCGCCGGCGGGGCGGGCCGCGGTCGCCATCGTGGCCGATGGAGTGTCGCTCGACCTCGGAGGGCACGCGTTGGTTGGCGTCAGCGGAGCCACCTCGGGAATCGAGATCCGCGCCACGCGGGCGCAGCTCAAGGTGACCAACGGTATCATCCGCGGATTCACCGACGCCGCCGGCGTGCAGGTCTCGGGCAGCCTGACCAACAGCCTCTTCGCCGATCTCGTCATCTCATGTCCGGGCGGCGGCGTGGCGATCGGCGGGAGCGGCAACAGCGGGGAAGGCGTGCTGGTACGCGATTGCACGGTGGCTGGTTCGACCAACGGCGTGGGCATCGTGCTCGGGACCAATCGTGGCACGGTCGAGCGATGTCTCGTCTCCGGCCTGTCGAGCCCAGGCGGAACTTCCGGCATCGTGGCGCGGTTGGTCAGCGGCTGCGAGGTCAACAACCTCGGGTGCGCCGGCGCCGCAAACACCTTTGGGATTTCGGCCGCCGGACTGGTCAGCCGCTGCGTGGTCAATGGCTTGACCGGCACCGGTGGGGCAGCGGTGACCGGCATCAATGCCAGCGACGTGACGGGTTGCGAGGTCGCCAACGTGCAATCGGCCTCGGGTAGCGCGATCGGCATCTCCGCCTTCGGCAGCATCGCGCAGTGCCTCGTGAACGGCGTCGAAGTCAACAACGGCTCCGGCGGCTGCGTGGGACTCAGCGGCGGAACGGTGCAGGGGAGCCGCGCGCTGCTCATTGGCGTGAACGGGCGCGGCACGCCCACGGGCATTCTCGGCGCCGCGGTTTCCGACTGCTCGGTCAACAGCGTGGGCGGAGCCAACAGCCAGGGCAGTGCGGTCGGGATCTCGGCTAACTCCGTCGTGAGCTGCACGGTTTCGTTCGTCGGTCACCTCAGCGCCGGCTCGGCCACCGGAATCTTCGGTACGGCGGTCAGCGGCTGCAGCGTGAATACGGTCAACACTGGCAGCGGCGGCGCCGCGGGCATCGTGGGGTCCAGTGTGACGGGCTGCACGGTGGCCACGATGAACATCGGCACCGGCTCCGGCACCGGCATCTCGTCCGGCGAAGTCGTCGCCGACTGCCGGGTCTTGGGCATCACCTCGAGCTCCGGCGGATCCACCACCGGCTACGCGCAGTATCGTCTGCTGCGGAATTGCTCGGCGACCTCGATCACGAGCACGGGTGGATCCGCCTTCGGGGCCTCGACCTCGCAGGTCGGGCGCACCGAGGGTGTCTCGATCAGCCTGACGGCCGGGGTCGGCATCTCGGTTAACTCCAACCACGCGATCAGCGGCTGCACCGTCAACGTCGGCGGCGGCGGCACGGGCGTTCAGGCCACCGGCACGCGCAATCAGATCGAGGGCAATCACCTCGCGGGGAACGGCGGCACGGGCATCCTCGCCAGCAGCGGCTCGAACACCGCCCAGGCGCTCGTGGTGCGCAACCACGTGCGCGGCTTCACCACGCGGATCCAGACCGATGCGCCCTGCCAAGTCGGGCCGAGCGTAACCGCCGCCGGCAGCATCGCCAGCACCAGTCCGTGGGCCAACTTCACCGATTGAACGCGCCTCAGCCGCGGCCCTTGAAGGTCAGCTCGGCCACGCCCGATTTGTCGAGGCCGCCATGCCCTGCCGCCACCAGTCGATCGAACTGCGCCTTGGTGGCCGCAGCGAGCGGCAGGTTCAAGCCCGCTTCCCGCGCCAGTTCCAGCGCGATGCCGCTGTCCTTGGCCGCGTGGGCCGCACTGAAATAACAGCTGTGCTCGCGATTCTGCATGTCCTCGCCGTCGGTCGCGAGCACGCGTGAATTCGCCCCCGTGCCGCCGAAGATCTCGCGCACCATGGTGAGGTCGAGCCCGAGCGCATCGGCCAGTCCGAGGCCCTCGGCCAGCGCGGCGGTGTTGATGTTCATGACCATGTTCACCAGCGCCTTGACCTGCGCCGCGCGGCCGGCTGCGCCGACGAAGCGCACCGTCGAACCGAGCGCGGCGAGCAGCGGCCGGGCGCGTTCGAAGACCTCCGGCTCGCCGCCGCACATGAGGTAGAGCGTGCCGTCGCGGGCCTGCGGAATGCTCGAGGCCATGCAGGCTTCGAGCGAGGCGCAGCCAGCGTTGCGCGCGGCCGCCTCGATCTCGACATGCACCGCCGGACTGATCGTGGCGCAATTGAGAAAAAGCTTGCCCGGGCCCGCGGCGAGCAGGTTGTCCGCGCCGAAAAAGACCGCACGCTGGGCCGCGTCGTCGGTCACCACCGTGACGATCGCCTCCGCTGGCGCGGCTGTCTCCGCCAGCGTGGCGGGCGCGGCGCAGGCGAGCTCGGCGGCCAGCGCTTCGGCCGCGGCACGATGCGCGTCGAAGACGGCACAGACGTGGAAACCCTGATCCCGCAACCGGCGCGCCATGTTTGCGCCCATGCGGCCGACACCGACGATGGAGACGTTCTTCATGGCCCACCTCATCCGCGTGGATGCGACCCGAGGAAAGGGTGAATTCGCCGGTCCTGTCCGCACTCCTTTCCTCCGTCTCCGGTCTCCAGTCCCGTCTCCCGTCTCCCGTCTCCCGTCTCAAGCCGCGCCCGGGTCGGGAATGAGGCTCGCCCCCGCGGCTCCCAACTGGCATGGAGTCTCCTGTCTGCAATCCTCCCGCCATGGACTGGCTCACCGGCAATTGGTACGTGCTGCTCGGCCCTGTGCCGGCGCACGTGGCGCTGGCCATCGCGGCCATCGTGGCCAGCTTCATCATCGGCTACGAGCGCTTCCGGAAGGAGAAGCCGGTGGGCTTCCGCACGCTCGGGTTGGTCAGCGTCGGCTCCTGCATCTTCGTGATGGCCGGCATCGCGGTCAGTCCCTACGGCAGCAGCGAGGCCGGTCGCGTGATTGCGCAGATCATCTCCGGCATCGGCTTCCTGGGCGCGGGCGTCATCCTGCGCGGCAAATACGGCGTCACCGGCCTGACTAGCGCGGCCACGATCTGGGCCATGGCCGCGGTGGGCTCGGCCATCGGCGCGGGCTACGGCGGCGGCGGTCTCGCGGCCTCGGGCCTGATGTGGGTGCTCCTGACCGTGGCCTCAAGGATGGAAGGCAGTCTGCTGCGGACGCGGGCGGTGGCGCAAGCGTTGGTGCGATTCGAGTCGCGCGGCGGCAAGACCGCGCTGCGGCTGGAGGAGATGTTCGACGATTTCCACATTCCCCCGCAGGACCAGGTCTGGGCCTGCACGCTGGATCCGCTGATCTCGGAAGTGAGTTTCAAATACCACCACCTGCACCGGCATCATCGCGAGTGTCTGGCCCGGCTGGCCGACATGGACGAGGTCATCGCGATCGAGCGCGACGATGCCAAGCTGCTGGAGCGGCTGGGGTAGCGAACGCCTTCGCAACCGGTCACGGTAAAAACCGCTCCCGCTCCTCGGGCGAAGGGAGGCGGCAGGCGTCGAGCTTGCCGAAGAGGCGGTAGCGGATGCTGGCGATGAAGCGATAGCCGAGATCGCGGAGCGGGCGCGGGATCAGCCAGAGGAGCAGCCCGAGCAGGCTGAAGAATCCGCCCACGCGGCGCAGGGCGAAAGCCGTGGCCGACGAGCGGGTGTAGATCTCGGCGGGCCCGCTGGCGGGCTGATGCAGGACGACGACGGAGTCTTCTTGGGCCAGTTCGGGCCGGGCGGCCGTGACCTTCCGGTACGTCTCGCCCTGCAGGGGCGCAAAGCGGAATTGGCCGCGCCGGTCGAGCTTCATGAGCAGATTGACCGACCGATTGCAGAAGCCGCAGACGCCGTCGAAAAAGACTGTGATCCGATCACCGTTCATCGTGGAAAGCATAGCGCGAAGCCGCCGGCTTGCAGCGCTTTCGCACTTCGTCCGCGTCGCGGAGGCACGGTGCCACGCGCGGCGGCCGCTCTCCCTTGCGGGCCGGGCGGTCGCATGGCATCGGGATGCATGTCTGAAGCGCCCCGCCCCAGTTCGAAAGCGTCGGAAATGTCCCAGCGGTTCGTCGAGATGATCATGATGCAGGCCGAGCAGGTCGTGATGCTCCTGGGCCTGCAGCCGCATCCCGCCACGGGGCAGACGATGCGCAATCTCAAAGCGGCGCGCTTCTACATCGATCAGCTGGAAATGCTGCGCGAGAAGACCCGGGGCAATCTGGTGCCCGAGGAGTCACGCATCCTTTCGAAGATGCTGGGCGATCTCCAATACGAGTACGTGCGGATCAGCGGCGACCTGACCGCCTACGACACGTCGGCCAGCCGCGAGGAGGCCGAACCCGAGACGGAAGTCGAGCCTGCCCCGGAGCCCGCCCCAACGCGCGCGGCGGCCCCGCCGGCCCCGGCGGCCAAACCCGCTCCCGCCCCCAGCGCGCCAGCCTCCGAGGCGGCGACGGAGCGGAAGGTGCGCTTCACCAAGAGCTACGGCTGAAGCGGGCGCGCCTCCCGGATCGGCGGTCTCCTGACTCGCTCCGCGCGGCCCCTTCTTTCGCCGCCGCGCGTTCTCTTTTGCATTTCGCAGGTACCCACCGATATTCCGCGCTCTTTTCGCCATGAGCTTCAGCTTCCTCGCCACCGTCTTTCTCCTCGCCCAGGCCGGCGCCGCCGCTCCCGCCGCCTCGCCGGCCGCTCCTGGTGCACCCGGAGCGCCGCAGCAGAGCCTGGTCGGCACGCTGGTGCCGTTCGTCTTCATGGCGGTCATCTTCTACTTCGTGCTGGTCCGCCCCCAGCAGAAGCGGCAGCGCGAAATGCAGGCGCTGCTGGCCGCGATCAAGAACAACGACAAGGTCGTGACCAACGCGGGCATCCACGGCGTCGTCACCCAGGTGAAGGAGCGGACGGTGATCCTGCGGGTCGACGAAGGGGTGAAGATCGAATTTGAAAAGAGCGCCATCGCCTCTGTGGTCAAGAAGGCGGACGCCCCCGCCGAGCCGGCCGCCAAAGCCTGAGTTTCTTCGCGCTCCTCTAGAATTGTCCGTCTGTCTGCCTGATTCCCCTCCGCTGTCATGTCTCCCGCTGCCACGTTTCTGGTCGGTCTCTCCCTGCTGGGCCTCTTCATTTGGTACTTCGCTGCTGAGAACGAGCACCGGAAGCGCATTCTCGGCTCGTTCCTGACCGTCATCGTCACGGCGCTCTGCTTCTTCGCCACCACGCCGCCTTTCGATGTGCGGGACAAGGACGGCAAGCTGATCGAGGCGGGCAAGATCAAGCTCGGCCTCGATCTCAAGGGCGGCACCTCGTTCCAGGTTCGCCTCGTTCGCGACAACAAGGAAGCCCCGGTCACCCCGGACATGCAGCAGCAGGCGGTCGAGGTCATCCGCGGCCGCGTGGACAAGTTCGGCGTGGGCGAGCCGGTCATCAGCCCGGTCGGCGCGGACCAGATCCTGGTCCAGATCCCGGGCCTGGAGGCGAAGGACCTCGATGCCGCCCGCGAGAATCTGCAGCGTGTGGCCAAGCTGGAGTTCCGCTTGGTGCATCCGCAGAACGAGATGATGCTGGCCCAGATCGAGAGCGGGCAAGGCATCGTCCCGCCCGGCTACGAAGTGCTCAACAGCAAGGAGCGCGACGAAGGCCCCGAGGTGAAGGCGGACCCGGCCAAGAAGGAAAAGCAGGACAAGCCCAAGCCGAAGATCATCGTCAAGAAGCGGCCCGACATGACGGGTGACCGCGTGAGCCAGGCGTTTCCGTTCTTCGACGTGCAGGGCTGGGGCGTGACGCTCAAGTTCGACAGCGCCGGCAGCAAGCAGTTCGGCGACCTGACGGCGGCCAATGTCGGCCAGCGTCTGGCCATCGTGCTCGACCGCGAGGTCACCTCGGCGCCCGTGCTGCGCGACGCCATCTACGGCGGCAGCGCACAGATCACCGGCCGCTTCACCGAGAAGGAAGCGCGCGATCTCGCCAGCGTACTGGAGAATCCACTGCAGACGCCGGTCAAGATCGAGGAGCAGCGGAATGTGTCCGCCAGTCTCGGCATCGAGTCGATCCGCTCGGGCATCTACGCCGGCATCGCGGGCCTCGTGCTCGTGGTGCTCTTCATGGCGCTCTACTACCGCCTCGTCGGCCTGATCGCGTTCTTCGCCCTGCTCATCAATACGCTCATGCTCTTCGCCGCCATGGCGGTCATGCATTCGGTGCTGACGCTGCCGGGCATCGCGGGCGTCATCCTGAGCTTGGGCATGGCCATCGACGCCAACGTGCTGATCAACGAGCGACTGCGAGAAGAACTCGCGGCCGGCAAGTCGCTTAAGGCCGCGGTGCAGGGCTCCTATTCGAAGGCCTTCAGCGCCATCTTCGACGCCCACGTGACCTCGCTGCTCACGTCGGTCATCCTCTTCGTGCTCGCCACCGGTCCGGTCCGCGGCTTCGCGGTCGCGCTGGCCATCGGCATCATCGCCTCGCTCTTCTCCTCGCTGCTCGTCACCCGCAACATCTTCGCCTGGGTGCTGGAGTCGGGCTGGCTGAAGAAGGTCAGCATGCTGAACCTGATCCCGCCGCAGAACTTCGACTTCATCGGACGTTCGCGCCTGCTGATCCGCATGTCGGTGGCGCTCGTGCTCATCAGCGTGGCCATCATCGGCATCCGCGGGCAGAACAACCTCGGCACCGACTTCCGCGGCGGCGACCTGCTCTCCTTCAGCTACGAGAAGCCGCTCACCACCGAGCAGGTGCGCAATGCGCTCGCGCCGCTCGGGCTGCGTGACGCCACCATCCAGTCGGAAAAGACGCTCAACAAAGAGGTCATGACCGTCCGCAGCGAGTTCGGCTCGGGCGAGAAGATCCGTGAGCAGGTGCAGAAGTCCTTCCCGGACGCCGGCCTGAAGTTCGAGCAGCTCGATCGCGTCGGCGCGCTCGTCGGCAAGGAACTCGCCCTGCGTTCGCTCATCTCGCTCGCCCTCGGCGTGCTCGGCATTTACATCTACGTCGCGGCCCGCTTCGAGAACGCCTTCGCCGTCGGCTCGATCGTGGCGCTGGTGCACGATCTCATCGTCACCGCCGGTGTCTTCGCCCTCAGCGGCCGCGAGTTCTCGCTCATCATCGTGGGCGCGTTCCTGACCATCGCGGGCTACTCGATCAACGACAAGATCGTCGTCTTCGACCGCATTCGTGGACAGCTGCTGGAGAACAAGGGCTCGCTCTCGGGCATGATGAATCTGGCCATCAACGAGACGCTCTCGCGCACGTTGCTGACCGGCGGTACCGTGCTCCTGACCGTGCTGGCGCTCTACTTCTTCGGCGGCCCGGTGCTGAACGACTTCGCCTTCACCTTTCTGGTCGGCGTCATCGTCGGCACCTACTCGTCGATCTTCGTGGCGTCGCCCATCGCCTACTGGTTCAGCGGCGGCTCGGCCGAAGCGATCCAGGCCGAGGCGCGTCGCACCAAGGCCGAGAGCGTGCCGGTCAGCTGAGCGGGGCAAGCTTGTCAGTGGCAGCCGCTGTCTTCAGCGGCTGGTTGCTGGGAGCTCAGCCCTTGCGGACAAGGGCAGCCACTCGGCGGTCGGGCGCCCCGAACTCGCCGCCGACGCGCCGCGGCCAAGGCCAGCACTCCGGGGCCGAGGAGGCCGTAAGCTTGTCAGTGGCAGCCGCTGTCCGCAGCGGCTGGCGGCTGGGAGCTCAGCCCTTGCGGACAAGGGCAGCCACTCGGCGGTCAGGCGCCCTGAACTCGCCGCCGACGCGCCGCGGCCAAGCCCAGCACTCCGAGGCCGAGCAGGGCGGAAGCTTGTCAGTGGCAGCCGCTGTCCGCAGCGGCTGGTTGCTGGGAGCTCAGCCCTTGCGGACAAGGGCAGCCACTCGGCGGTCAGGCGCCCCGAACTCGCCGCCGACGCGCCGCGGCCAAGGCCAGCACTCCGAGGCCGAGGAGGGCGTAGGTCGAGGGCTCCGGAATCGTGGCCGTACCGACGAGATTGCCGACGATCCGGAAGGTGGTGGGGAAACCGCCCGCGGTCCCGCTGAAGGTGAAGTCGACCGGGATGTTGAGGCCCAGGTTCGACCCGGAGATGGTCAACTGACCGGCCCCGAGCGTCATGTTGTCGCCGCCGCCGGTGGATGGGGTGGTGCCGCTGCCGAGCAGGCCGGCGTTATAGTCGACCGAGCCGCCGGTGGCAGTGGCCTGCAGCGTCGTGATGCCCGAGACGCCGAAGAAGTAGGTGCCGCCTCCACCATTGCTGACCGACGTGGCGGAAGCCATCGACGCGACGGTGACGAGGTCGCGGAGAGCGATGCGGCCGGTGGCCAAACCGAGATTGACGTTGAAGCCGTAGTTGGCCAGCGCCGAACCGGCTCCGCCGCCGACCGCCGGCTGCCAGGTACCGGAGTTGAGCGCGGAGAACGTGCCCGTGGTGATCTGTAGCGAGGTGGGGTTCGACAGATTGTCGAACAGCACCGTAACCTGGCCCATCCACTGCGTCCGATCGGAGCCCGCGCCCTGCGGGGTGAAGGCGATCGAATTGAAGGAACCGGAGCCGATCAGCACGCTCGAACTCGGCACCAGATTAAAGACCACCGACTGCCCGTGGAGCAGGGGCGCGGTCAGCGTCAGGCAGGCGAGCGAGAACAGGATGCGGCGCATCGCTCCGAGCTATCCGAGGCGGCGGCGCGAGGCAAGCATCGAGCACCGCTCGTCAACTATTCGCCGACTTCCACGTCGACTTCGCTGCGCTGCTTTTCCAGACGCTGCCGGTTCTCCCGCGCAGCTTGCAAGGCTGCGGCGTCGAATTTGCCCAGCCACTGTTTGAGGGTGGCGGCCCGCGCCGTGGCCGTGGCCAGATAGTCGGGCTTGGGCAGCGTCGGTTCGGCCGCGGCCAGCGCGTTGGCGGCGAAGTAACGGACGATCGGGTACTTGTCCTCCAGCGCCTCGAGCAATAGCGGCCCCTGGACGCGCGCCTGCGGCGCCAGGGCGGAGGCGGTCAGCGCCCGCAGCACGGCATCGCCGGCGAAAAGCGCGCGGGCACCCTCGGGTTCGTCGAAGGCCGGGCCACCCGGCCGCGTGGTGGCATACTTCTCGGGCCACAGCCGCCTGGTCTCGGCGATGGCGCGGTTCACGGACCAGTCCGTGTGGCATTGATTGCACGCGTTGGGCTTGCCGAACTGCACCGTTTCAGCGGGCTGCGGATTGGAGATGTCGTGCGTCCGATGCGCTGCCATCACGCCGTACACGATCTTCGGCATGTGGCATTCGACGCACTGGCTGCCGGCCGAGCCGGCGCTGTGCCGGGTGTGCTCGGCCAGCTTGGCGGGGGCGATGAGCGTGGTGTGGCACTGGGTGCAGGCGGCGTTGGTCTTCATCGCCTCAGTCAGCTGGCCGCGCGGGTCGCCCCCGTGCATGGAGTGGCAGGAAGTGCAGGTGATCCGATTTCCCGGCGGTCCGGCCGTGAAGCACTTCGAGCGCACCAGAGCCTGGTATTCGTAGGCGGTCAGCCGCGGCGAGCCGTCGCCCCAAAAACGGGAGGAGAAATCGACCGGGCCGATTTTCAGACCGGCCTGCACCGGTTTGTAGAAGTCGCGCAGATTTTCGCCCGCGTCGTACGGATCGCCCTTGCTCATGATGTCGCGGATCCGCTCCTGCGGCTCCGGAATGCGCTGGCCGTGGCAATGTGCGCAGATCTGCATCGAGCGATCGCTGTCGAGCTTGCCAGGATGCACGACGGCGATGTCCGCGGCGTCGGGCTTCCCGAGGTGCCAGCGATAGCGCGTGAGCGGATCGAGCGCCTTCTGTGCGTGCGGCCCGGCCGGTCCGTGGCAGGAACCGCAGGCAATGCCGAGTTCGGCCACCTCGGTGTTCCACGACTTTTTCTCCCAATTCAGCCCGGGCTGCGCCTTCACGTTGTGGCAGAACACGCAGTTCGAATTCCACTCGGCCACATGGTGCGTGAAGCCGGCGCCATCGGCGTGGAAGAACGAGCCATTCAGGTGCATCCAGCGCCCCTGCACGAGGTCGTAGGCGATGGGCAGGCGCATCCAGCGATCTTCCTGCTTGGTCAGGTATTGCTGAATGCGCCGCGAGCCGACCGTGCGCACGATCTCCAGCGACTGCTCGCGGCCCTGGCGGTCGCGCAGGTGCATCCAATAGCGGCCCGACTCGCGGGTCATGCGGGCCGTCACGCCCTGGTGTTCGAGCACGTTTTCCCGCTCGAAGTCGCCCTTCACGTCCTCCGGCGTCGCCTCGCGGGTCATGCTGCGATGGAACGTCGCCCGCCAGCTGGCGTAGGCCGGCTCGTGGCACTTGCGGCAGTCGCCCGAAGGCAGGTAGCCGGCGTCCTCGCGTCCCGCGCGAACCCCGGCGTAGTCGGGCCGGAGCGCCCAAACCGACCCTGCGATGACCGCCAGCACGAGCGCGACGAGCACGAGGGGCAGGCGGAGGAACGACACGCTACCAAGGATGCGCAGGGGCCCGGCGCGTCAACCGCATCCGATGTTGCAAAGTTCAAACGTGCACAGGTTTCGTTTGCCGATTCGGGCCGGCTGGATTTGTTAACGACGTTAACTAATTCACCCTATGGCAAAGAGATTCATCATCGTGGTGGGGGCGCTGATCTTTGTGATCGGCCTGCTCGCGTTCCTCAAGATGCAGCAGTTCAAAGCCATGGGCGCGATGATGAAGGGGCCGCCGCCGGAGGCGGTCACAACGCTCACGCTGCAGAAGCAATCGTGGCCCCAATCGCTCAGTTCGGTGGGCTCGCTCGCCGCCGTGCAGGGCGTCACGGTCAGCGCCGATCTGCCGGGCGTGGTCGAACGGATCGGCTTCGAGTCGGGCTCCGCGGTCAAGGCGGGCGACCTGCTCGTCCAGATCAACGTGCAGCAGGAGCAGGCGCAGCTGCGCTCGGCCGAGGCGCGGCGCGAAATGATGCAGGTCTCGCTCACCCGCGCGGAGGATCTGCTCAAGACGCAGACGAACTCCCAGTCGCAGCTCGACTCCGCCAAGATGGACTTCCGCCAGGCGGACGCGTCGGTGGCGGAGGTGAAGGCGATGATCGAGCGCAAGACCATCCGCGCGCCCTTCGACGGCGTGGTCGGCATCCGCCAGGTCAACGTCGGGCAGTACGTGAACAGCGGGGCGCCCATCGTTTCGCTGCAGTCGCTCGACCCCATCTACGTCAACTTCGCCGTGCCCCAGCTCAACCTCGCCAAGCTCAAGGTCGGCACGCCCGTCAAGATCCGGACCGACGCCACCGGCGGCACGGAGTTCGACGGCACGATCAATGCGATCAACTCCGTCGTGGACGAAGCGACCCGCAACATCTCCGTCCAGGCGACGATTCAGAACCCCGGCAACCGCCTGCGCCCCGGCATGTTCGCCAGCGTGCAGGTCATTCTGCCGCAGATCGACGACCTCGTCTCGGCGCCCGCCTCGGCCATCGCCTACGCGCCCTACGGCAACAGCGTCTTCGTGGTGGAGGAAAAGCCCGGCGCCGACGGCAAGCCGGCCAAGACCGTGCGTCAGCAGTTCGTGAAACTCGGCCCTTCGCGCGGCGATCTGGTCGCCATCGTGGAGGGCGTGAAGGCGGGGGAGGAAGTCGTCAGCAGCGGCGTCTTCAAGCTCCGCAACGGCGCGGGCGTACTGGTGAACAACTCGGTCCAGCCCGGCGCCGAGCAGAAGCCCAAGCCGGCCGACACCTGAGCGACATCCATTGCCTCCACGACCGGTAGGACGCGGAGGGAAGTCAGCGGAGCCATGGGCACACTTCGAGCTTCGAGTTTCAGACTTCCTTCGAACTTCGAGTTTCGCTCTTCGAACTTTCCCTCTGGGCTTCGCCTCCGGCTCGACGTGATCTAAAACAGGACTGCGCGTATGAAATTCACCGATATCTTCGTCAAACGCCCCGTCCTGGCCACGGTGGTGAATCTGATCGTGCTGATCGCCGGTCTCCAGGCGCTCAATTCGATCAACGTGCGCCAATATCCGAAATCGGATCTGGCCGTGGTGCAGGTCAACACGGCCTACGTTGGCGCCAGCGCGGACCTGGTGCGCGGCTTCGTCACCACGCCGCTCGAGCGTATCATCGCCAGCGCGGACGGCATCGACTACATCGAGTCGAGCAGCTCACAGAGTCTCAGCAGCATCAGCGTCCACCTGAAGCTGAACTACGACACCAACGCCGCTCTGGCGCAGATCCAGGCGAAGATCGCGCAGGTGCGCAACGACCTGCCGCCCGAGGCCGAGGCGCCCACCATCCAGGTCATCACCACGGACGATCGCATCGCGTCCATGTACCTGAGCTTCTATTCGAAGGACCTCGATGCGAACCAGATCACCGACTACCTGACTCGCGTGGTGCAGCCGAAGCTGACCGCCGTGAACGGCGTGCAGCGGGCCGACATTCTCGGCGCCCGCACCTTCGCGATGCGCGCCTGGCTGAAGAGCGAGCGGATGGCGGCCTTGGGCATTTCCCCGGCCGACGTGCGCCGGGTGCTCGGCGCGAACAATTACCTCGCGGCGCTGGGTTCGACGAAGGGCTCGATGATCACGGTCAATCTGACCGCCAACACCGATCTGCGCACGGCGGAGGAGTTCCGCCAGCTGGTCATCAAACAGGCCAACAACACCATCGTGCGGCTGGGCGACATCGCCGACGTGGTGCTCGGCGCCGAGACCTACGACGCCGACGTACGGTTCGACGGCCAGCTCGCGACCTTCATGGGCGTGTGGGTGCTGCCCACGGCCAACTCGCTCGACGTCATCAAGCGCGTGCGGGCCGTCGTGCCGGAGATCGAGGCCGCGCTGCCCGCCGGCATGAAGGTGGGCGTGCCCTACGATTCCACCCGCTACATTCAGGACGCTCTGCGCGAGGTGGTGAAGACGCTGGCCGAGACGGTGCTCATCGTCGTGGTCGTCATCTTCCTGTTCCTCGGCAGTCTGCGCTCCGTCATCATCCCGGTGGTGGCCATCCCGCTCTCGCTGGTGGGCGCGGTCGCCATGATGTGGGCCCTCGGCTTCACGCTCAATCTGCTCACGCTCCTGGCCATCGTGCTCGCGGTCGGTCTGGTGGTTGACGACGCCATCGTGGTGGTGGAAAACGTGGAGCGACATCTGGGCGAGGGCGACAGTCCCATGGAGGCTGCCCTGAAGGGCGCGCGCGAGCTGGTCGGGCCGGTCATCGCCATGAGCATCACGCTGGCGGCGGTCTATCTGCCCATCGGTCTGCAGGGCGGACTGACCGGTACGCTCTTCCGCGAGTTCGCGTTTACGCTGGCGGGCGCGGTGCTCATCTCCGGCTTCGTCGCGCTGACCCTCTCGCCGATGATGAGCGCCCGCATGCTGCGCGAGGGCGACTCGCATCGCGGCTTCGCGGCCAGGGTCAATTTCACGCTCGACAAGGCCCGCAGTTGGTACACGTCGATGCTCGAGGGCTCACTGAAATACCGGCCGGTCACGGTCACGGTCTGGATCGTGGTCTGTTTGCTCGCCTTCCCGCTTTGGCTGCTTTCCGGTCAGGAACAGGCGCCGAAGGAAGATCAGGGCGTCATTTTCGCCGTCGTGCAGGCGGCGCCGAACTCGACCATCGAACAGACCACGCTCTTCACGGAAAAGATCTTCAATGTCTTCAAGTCGTTCCCCGAGACCGGCAACACCTTCCAGATCACCCAGCCGACCGGCGGCTTCAGCGGCATGGTGACCAAGCCTTGGAGCGAGCGGAAACGCAGCACCGCCATGATCTTCCCCGAGGTCACGGCGAAGATCGCCGAGGTGCCGGGCGTGCGGGCCATTCCGCTCCTGCCCGATGCGCTGCCCGGCGGCGGCGCCTTTCCCTACGAGTTCATCCTGGCTTCCACGCTCGATGCCAAGCAGCTCTACGAGGTCGCGCAGAAGCTGGTCGCGGGTGCGATGAAGTCCGGCAACTTCTTCTTCGTCGACACCGACGTGAAGTTCGACCTGCCGCAGTCGGAGATCGTCTTCGACCGCGACAAGGTCGCCGCGCTCGGGCTGAATCTGCAGCAGGTCGGCGCCGATCTCGGCACGCTGCTGGGCGGCAACTACGTCAATCGCTTCAGCATCGACGGCCGCAGCTACAAGGTCATTCCGCAGGTGAAGCGCGGCGAGCGGCTGACCACCGAGCAATTGAAGGATCTCTACGTCTCCGGCCCCAACGGGCGTCTCGTGGCGCTTTCGACCTTCGCCACACTCCGCGACACCGTGGAGCCGCGCTCGCTCAATCGGTTCCAGCAGCTGAACGCGGTCCGCATCCAGGGCGTGCACAAGCCGTGGCTGCCGCTCGACACCGTGCTCAGGCAGATGGAGGACGAGGCCCGCGCCATCCTGCCGTCCGGCACGTTCATCGACTACGCCGGCGAGGCGCGCCAGCTGCGCCGCGAGGGTGGGGGCTTCGGCGCCACGCTGCTCATGGCGGGTATCCTCATCTACCTCGTGCTGGCGGCGCAGTTCGAGAGCTGGCGCGATCCCTTCATCATCCTGCTGGGCTCGGCTCCGCTGGCGCTCACCGGTGCGCTGGTCTTCAGCTTCCTCGGCTTCACCACGCTGAACGTCTACTCGAAGGTCGGCTTGGTCACGCTCATCGGGCTCGTCTCGAAGAACGGCATTCTCATCGTCGAGTTCGCGAACTCGATCATGGAGGAACGCGGCATCTCGCGCCTCGAGGCGGTGATCGAGGCCGCCGCCACCCGCCTGCGGCCGATCCTGATGACCACGGCCGCGACCATTGCCGGCCATTTCCCGCTCATCCTCGCCACCGGGCCCGGCGCCGGCGCACGCAACAGCATCGGCTACATGCTCGTCAGCGGCATGTTCATCGGCACGCTCTTCACGCTCTTCGTGGTACCCACGATCTACACCTTCATCGCCCGCGACCGCAGCCACGCGGCCCGCGCCAAGGAGGGAGAGCAGCCGGCACCCAAGGCCGCCCGGGAAGAGCTCGTGACGGCCTGAGCGCGAACCGCTGTGCCGGCCGGATCCACGGCGGTGGCGGCCAGCCGATGTTCCGCGGGCAGAGACGATGCGCTAGGCCTCGGCATCGCCTGCGTCAGCTGCCCGCAGCAAGGCCGTGAGCTGCGTCAGCAGGTTGCCGGCGGACGCGGGGAGGGCTCGCAATGAGAGGAAGAGCAGGAGGTCGAGCGCCGATCGGAGGGCGATGCTGGGCAGTCGCAGTCGGAGAAGGTCGCGCAACCTGGCGGTCAGGGTCGGGTCGTGTTCCCCGGCTGCGAGTGCCAGCACGAGATCGAGTTCGAAGGCCGCGAGAGACGTCGAGAGAGAGTTGCGCTGGGGGTCGCTTTCCACTCGGGAGAGCTCCTCTTTCAGCGCTTCCAACTGCGCCTTGCCCCAGCGCACGGAGTCGGGTTTGGGTGGCAGGACGAACTCGCCGGCCGCCGCCTGGATGGCAGCAGCGAAATAGCTGTCGCCCTTGGCCAGGGCGAGTTCGGCGGCTCGTGCCCAGGCGGTGGTCGCCTGTGTTAGCCGGGCTCGCGGGACCGAGCCTTTCCGCAGTCGCTCGACCATCGCCAGGCGTCTGCAGACCGCCCCTTCCAGACTCCAGCGCGCCACTGTCTCGGCGGTGGCGCGCAGGCCCTGGATCCCCCGCAGTGCCCGTTCGAGTTCGGCGTGGGCGTCCTTCAGTGCACGGAGGGCGGCCGGGCGTGAAGCCTTCTTCCACTTTCCGGGAGTGATGTCGCCGCTCACTCGGCGCCATGCGGCATTCGAGCGCAGCTGAGCCAGGCACTCGGCGGCGCGGAGCGCGGCGGCCGCGTCCTCCGCCTCCGCGGCGTGCTCGAACCAGCGAATGGCGTCCGCCTCGTCATCGATCGCCTCAAAGGCGAGGCCGAAGGCCGCGGCGATGCTCCCATCGCGGCTCCAGCGCTCGCCGTATCTCGCCTCCAAGCGGAGGAGGTCGACTCGGAGATGGGCGAGTGCGACCGGATCAAACCGGTCGGTTCTGATGCGCAGGGTGTCGATCGCTTCGCGCAGGGCGGTCCCCGAAGGATAGATCTCAGTGTCACTGCGTCGGGGCGGGGCGGCCGGAGTCTGGGCGTCGCCGGGTCGCGCGAAGGTCCATTCGGGATCGCCGTAGCATTGGTAAGCGCCCCAGGTGTTGCCGCCGCCGACATGGCGCGCCGCGCGTCGGGCGTCGCCGACCGCGTCGATGAAGCGCGCGCCGCTGAGCAGCGCCTCGTAGAAGGCTCGGGCGAAGGCGCAGGCGGCCGCATCGTCGACCTCCCAGCCGGCGGCGATCACGCAGCGGACGCCGATGCGAATGAGTTCCTCCGCGACCCCCGACGCAAACTCGACGGGACTGGCTGCCGGACCGGCTTCCGTCGCCGAACGACGCACGCTGGCGATGGCTCCGAGATGGCAGCAGTTCACGAAGACCAGCTCGGGCACGGGGTCGAGTCCGCGCAGTTCGGCCGGTCCGAGGAAGGTCCCATCCGAAAGGACCACTCCGCCCAGGCCTGCGGCAGAAGGCGGCTCGCCATGACCGGAGATGTGGATGATTCGCCAGCCGCGTCCGCGCTGATTCACGGCGTGCATGATCTCGCTGGCGGATCCCCCGGAGTTGGGCGCCTCGCCGCTGTTGAGCAAGAGCACGCGATCCGGCCCCAGCGCCAAAGAGCCGGCCAGGAACTCGTGCACCGCGGCCGCTTCGCGCCGGGCTCCGGGCAGCGGCGGGTAGAGCTTCGGATCGACCTTGGGCTCGCCGATGATGAGCACGTGATCATCGAGCCGCGCATCGACCACTCCGGGGCGGAAGTCGGCGAGCCGCAGTTTGCGGACAAGCTTCGTGCGGATGGCCCAGGGCTCCTCGGCCTGACGGGTCGGGTCCGAGATGGTATCGAGCAGCTCCCAGGGAATCCTGGCAGACTCCGGGTCCAGGTCGATGAGGGTACCCGCGTTGCCGCTCACGACCGTGCGCAGACCGGGCGGAAAAAGCAGCTTGAAGAGCGTCAGCCCGACCTGGCTTTCCGCCTGCGGATCGCGGGCGGCCTCGGCGATGAGAGTGCGCAGCAGCGCCAGCTGCGTCTGCTGATCGAACTGCTCGCTGCGGGCCCGCCGCCGATCCAGTTTGTAGCGCAGCAGCCAGCCTCCGCTCTGCTGGACGGATTCGACGGAGAGGAAGTCGATATCGGAGCCCCGGTAGTAGCCTTCGGGCGGGCTGCCCAGGCCACCTTGGCCGACCGCAATCTCCCGCGCGAGTCGATAGCGCGCCGGCTCGGTTTCTGCCAGCAGCTGCAGCGCGTTCCAGGCGAAGGTGGCCCGGGTCAGATACAACTCGACCAGCGTCAATTGCTGGACCACCGGCCAACCGATTCCGGTGAGCCGTTCGTTGGCCTCCGCCACGCCCTCGGCAATGGCCCTCGCAGCCTGCTCGGGAGAGATGCCCAGGCCGCCGCTGCCCAGCAGGGTCGCCGTGAGCGGAAAGCTGACCGCGGTCGGCGGCTGCTCGACCAGTCGCTGCGCCCAGGCGATGGTCGCATCGCGCACGGTGCGGACCAAAGCCTCGGACTGGAGGCTGCCTTCCTCGCCCAGCCCGGCGATGATGACCGCCCGGGGCCAGGGATCGCGCTGCGGATATTCGGGGTTTCGCACCAGGTTGAGAAAGATCTGATGGCTGCCGACCTGCTCGGGGTACAGCCCCGCCCTGAGGGACTTCGACATGGCCCCTTCGATGAGCCGGTCCATGGCCGCCTCCGCTCCCGTGACCTTCCAACTGCGGTAGTGGCCGAGCAGGAGCGGTTCGCCGACGGCGCGCAAATCGCTGTGCAAAACGCGCAGCGCCAGTGCCGGGATGGGCGACCCGACCCCGGCTGGCAGACGGGCAGGCGCGGTGGGTTTGAGCACGTCCTCCTCGAGCGACGGTGGGATCGGTCGCCTGGCCGTGTGTGCAGGCCGGCGGAGGCCAATGAAATGCGGGCCACTCGTCTCCACCCCCCGGCTCACGGCGCGCGGCGAAATCCGCAGAGTCGTGCCTCGTTGCAATAGTTCCGCGTAGGCCTCGAAACTCGCGGCGTGGTCTGCCAGATCTCCGTGGGCGCAGTCGATGGCCCAAGTCCGAACGCCGGGAAGAAGGGCCGACTCGACGGGCACCCGCCCGTCGCCGTCGCCGACGTTCCGGTAGGCCAAGCCGCTTACCTTGTCGATGTCGTAGCCGGCGGGCGTCGAGTCCGCTTTCCCGACGACGAGCAGGATCCGATCGGCAAACTTCGGCAAGATCGTGGCTAGCTGGGCGTCCAACGCCTGGCGGAGGGCCACGGCCTGATCGAGCACCGCCTGCGTTGGCAGGCCCCAGCGGTAGGAGTTCACATGCCAGCGAATGGCATGCCAGAGACTGCGTTGGCGAATGATCTCGGCATCCTTTTCGCTAAGCTCCTGCCACGTTTTGGCACTCCTGAGCGGCGGGTTCGAATCCAAGAGTCCCGCCTGCAGCTGCAGGAAGCCCGGAAAGCCCGCCAGGATCTGGCGCGCTTCGCCGTCGCGGAACGGCAGGCCGACGGCCGAAACGAGGTTGCCAAATTGGTCGTCGTTCGTCAGGACCTGCATCGGCGCCCACGAGCCGGCGTTCGGGGTGCCGAGCATGAGCAGGCGAGCTCCCGGAATCGCCATGAGCCGGTCCCAGACCTGTGGCTGGCGCAACTGCAGCGCGCGAGCCAGCAGGCCTCCCATCGAATGCGCCACGAGGCGGACCGGCTGTCCGCTGCGGGCTCGTCGTTCCAGGGCCGCGGTGATCTGTCCGGCCAGGCGATCCGCTTCCTCCTCGAGAGGGCGGCGCCAGTCGTAGCCAAAAGCGTAGACCTGATGGGTCGAGGAGAGATACTGCGCCAAATCCGCGTACGGCCCGTCCATGGGGCCATCCTCGACGATCCCGTCGGCGCCGTGGGGCTGGTAGGCCAGGTTCTCCAGCCCGCCGACGATGCGGAAGCTCAACCAGATGCGTCGGCCATCTTTCTTCAGGTTGCTGCCGAGGATGCCCGGCAGCACGAAGACCGCGGGGCGGGTGCCATCGTCGGGGGGGACCGAGGCCGCCCGCGCACCGGTCGACGATTCGCCCCTCCACGAGAGCGGACCGATGGTCCGAAAGCCGCGCGGGCTGGGCTGCACAACCGCCTCCGTGATGGCGTCGGCGGTCTCCGGGTTGGCGAAGTAGCGGAAATGGCTGACCTCGGCGCCCTGATCGAAGAAGTAGCTCGCCCCTCCCCCACGCGGAGCGCCGCCATACATCGAGCTCGTCTGCACCACGAGGTCGTGGTCGGTCCAATAGTACGCGTCTGCCAGCAGGGTCTTGAGCCAGCTGACCAGCGAGTCGGCCTCGAGATCGCCCGCGATCACCCGGAGATCCCCCGGCACGGCTTCGTTGAGATCGTGGAGCCAGTTCACCAGCGGGCTCAGGGGCATCTGGGCCGCGAGGCCGGGCAGCTTGGTCGGATCGGCCCGCTGGCGGGCGACCTCGCTGAGCAGTTCGACCAGGAATGCCGGCAGCGCGAGTCCGGCGAGCTGCAAGGTCCAGCGGAAGACGGACAGGTAGGCATCGAGCCGCGTCGAGGCCAGCAAGGTGCCCCGCGCCGGGCAGGCCACGCGCACGACGCGCAACACCTGCAGCTGCTTCTCCCGCACCACCTGGCAAAGCCGCCGCAGGTCGTCGTGCTCCGCCTGGAGCAGGGCGGAGGAAAACAGCTCCTCATCGTCCGGGTCGGCGTAGCGATACCTGGCGACATGCGCTTCGGGGTCGTCGGGTGCCGCGCAGACGCGCACGAGAGCCTCGGCCACGAGACCGCCGCGCGAGTGCGTGACCAGCGTCAGCCGCGCCCGCTCCGGCAGCGCGAGGGCCAGATTGAGCGCATTGCGAAGAGGACTCACGCCGAGGGTCGCGTGCTCGAAAGCCAGCACCGGGCCGTCCACGAAAGCGTGGAAGATGCGCTCCACCGATGCTGGGTGATCGAGCCAGAACCTCGCGAAGGTTCCGACCGTGCTGGAGAATGTTCCGTGGATGAAGACGAGGCAGATCGCGCCCTGGTCGTGCTCGGTGAACTGCGCCCGGTCCGCGCCCTTGAGAGTCTCCAGACGGGTGGCATTGAGACGATAGAGACCCTCTTCGACCGCCCCGTCGAACTTCTTCACGATGGCGCTCGCGGCGAAATCGCCGGCGGCCGCCTGCGGACTGAAGAGCACACGGACGACCTGCAGGGCGCGAAGCAGCACCCGACCGAGGAATCCGCGGGCACCCCCACGGCCGACCATGCCGTTGTCGAGCATCCGCCAGGCGAGATCCGACGGAACCCTGACTTCGTCCGGCAGTGCCGCCTCCCCTGCGAGCGGCCGGTCGGAGCCGGCTTCTTCCTCGGTTTGCGAAAGGAAAAGCCGCCGGGCGTTCTCGGGGTGCAGCACCAGCTCAGGGCCGCTGTCGAGGTGAAGCACGACCACGTCCTCCCCGGGAACGGCCTCGAGGCGTGTCTCGTCGGAAGCGGAGCGATCCGAGCGAAGGTACACCAGCCCTCGCGACTCACCCTCGACCACGCGCGCAGCGGTCCGTTCGAGCTCCGAAGCCGTCGGACCGGGCATCGCGCGGCCTCGACCGGGGGCGAACCCGGGGACAATGAAAGTGATGGGAGTCATATCGGGGGGCCGGTGGAGTGCGGGCGCACGGCGAAAGGACGCGACACCCACCTATGGTCGTACACGCCAGACGGCCCCAAGTGTGACCGCAATTTTCGCGCCGCGGAATCGCCCGACCTCAACCCAGTGCCACCACCGTGCTCCCGTCCGCCTGCGGCTCGACGCTCCAGCGCACCGGCAGGAACTTTGCGATCACCTCCAAATTGGTCCGCGCATGCAGCGAAAGGCCCGTGGCGCGGAACGCACCGCGGCCGGCGAGGGCGAGCGGGAGCAGCAGTTGATCGGCCAGGTACTCGCCGACTGGAGCCGTGGAGGCCAAGTAGCGGCGGACCTGTTCGGCCAGTTCGTCGGCTAGGGCTTCGGTCTTCAGCCCGCGTTCGCCAAACCCGCTGAAGGTTTCGGTGATCTGCTCCGAACTCACCTGCGCCACCACGGCCAATCCCGGCCCGCGTTCGGAGGAATGCACCAGGCGCTGGCAACAGGAGTCTGGCCAGTTCAGCCGTGCGCAAAGACGTTCGAAGGCGCGCTGGGCGAGGTGGTTGGGCAGCGCCGCGAGATGGACGATGAGGGCGCGCTCGCCGTCCGCGCCGCGCTCCAGCAGCTCGACGGGCTGCAGCCGCGTCACGGGCGTGATGGAGATGTCGATGCGCCCCCCGCCGGCTGGGTAGAAGCCCGGCCGGTCCAGCCGCGCCGTGACCTGCGGCCCGAAACGGGCCAACTGCGGCAGAAACGTGCGCTCGAGGAAATCGAACGGCGGCGCGAGCGGATTGTGTGTGCCGCCCTCGAGCACGAGCTGGCTCGGCCCCGACGCCAGCATGAGCGCCGGCAGGATCGTCTGGAGCACGAGCGTCGCACTGCCTGCCGTGCCGACGGCAAAACGGTAGTCGCCGGGAACGATTTTCTCCGGCCGGAAAACGAGCTCGCGCGAGCCCAGTTCCGCGCCATCCGCCACGCCGCCGCTGATCTCCAGCGCGGCTCGGATGGCGGTCAGGTGCTGCCGCAGGATGCCCGGCTTGCGCCGTCCCGCGCGGATCGACGTGACCCGCACCGGCTGGCCGGTCAACAGCGAAAGCGAGAGCGAGGTGCGCAGGATCTGCCCGCCGCCTTCGCCGACGCTGCCGTCGATTTCGATCAAACGTGACTTCATGGGGATGGTGCGGGCGGGCGAAGGGATACGAAATTGCCAAATTCAGCCAGATTGGCCAAAGGCATGAGGCCGTCTCGTGCGCTCAATCCATTCGTCCGGCATTTGGTCAATCTGGCCTCATCTGGCAATTTGGTATCTTGCATTGCCAGCCCGGCGCTAAGCCGCGCCGCGGAGCGATTCGTCCGCGTCCTTGATGACGAAGCGGGCGCGCAGGCGTGCGACTTCGCTGGCCAGGCCGGCCTTCTCCACGCTGCGCAGGACTTCGTTGAAGTCCTTGTAGGCAGCGGGGGCCTCGTCCTTCGGATAGAAACGGCAGTTGGTCAGGATGTCGGCAGCCGCGAACTCGTCGTCGACCGTGCGCTGGTCGAGCTCGCGAATCGCGGCCTTGCGGCCCTTCGCGCGTCCGGCGCCGTGATTGACCGAATAACAGCTCAGCGCCGCGCCCGGGTCGGCTACCATCACGCAGGATCCGGCGGTCGGATTGCCCGGCAGCAGGATCGGATGCCCCGTCTCGGCGAACGGCGTGTCGCGCAGCGCGTGGTGCCCCGCGGGAAAGGCGCGGGTGGCGCCCTTGCGGTGCACCCAGGCCGGGTGGTTTTCCACGATCTCGCGGCGGGCGATGTTGTGGCTGATGAAATAGACCAGCTGCCCGCGGGTGCCGGGGATGACCTCCTGGAAGGCCTCCAGCACGAGCGCGTTGATCAGCAGATGATTCACGGTCGCGAAGTTCGAACCGAGGGCGAGATCGTCGAGGTAGTCGTTCGCCTGCGGCGTGCCGAGCGGCGCGTAGACCAGCTCCTTGTCCTCGCCCGGGAGCGGCAGACCCCAGGTGCG
Source organism: Verrucomicrobiota bacterium (assembly GCA_018240025.1). GTDB lineage: Bacteria > Verrucomicrobiota > Verrucomicrobiia > Chthoniobacterales > SZAS-18 > SZAS-18. The sequence continues at coordinate 24,173 of JAFEGM010000066.1, read as the reverse complement.
GAAGAACTGCTGCAGCGCGGCGAACTGTCCGCTGGCCAGGTTGTGCCCGAAGCCGCGCGAGCCGCAATGCGAGAGGAAGGCGAGCCCGCCATCGCGCAGCCCGAAGACCTCGGCCACGGCGCGGGCGCGGTCGTTCTGGGCGACCTCGACGGCCTCGCATTCGCCGAAATGGTTGCCGCCGCCGTAGCTGCCGAGCTGCGTCATCTTGTCGGCAAAGCGCGGCAGGGCGCCCGCGGCGGTCAGGCGGTCGAGGCGAGCGGCCAGCGCGTCGCGGGTGTCGTCGTGGCCGACGTGAAACGCATCCTCGCAGCGCGCGGCCCAGTCGGTCGGAATGCCGAGCGCCGAGCAGACCGCGGCCGACGCGCCCTCGGTCACGACCTGGCGGCCCAACTCGGGCGAGACCGCGCGCGACTTGCGGGCCGTGCGCTGGCCGCGGCCGGCGCCGGTCGGCGTGCGTTCGCAAATGGCGTTGATGAGCGCGCGGCGGACCGATTTCTCCGCCACCGCCTCGGCCGGCAGATCGAGCGCCAGGAGGCTCATGGAGCACTTGATGTCGACGCCGACCGGTCCCGGATAGATGTGGGTCGGCGAGACCAGCACGCACCCGACCGGCGCGCCGTAGCCGGCGTGCGCGTCGGGGTTGAGCACCAGTTCGGTCACGCCGGGAGCGCCGCGCGAGTTGAGCGCCTGCTCCAGGCACTTCGCATCGAACCCCTGACGAATGGCGTCGGTGCCGATGACGGTGATGGGCTTGCCGCGGGAGTCGCGGGCGGGGAGGAAGCCGGTGGCTTCGCCGGTGGCGGTGATCATGGGAAGGAGGAGGGAGGAGGGAGGAGGGAGGAGGGAGGAGGGCTAGGCGGCAGGTGGAGCGGTCAGCGTGTCGGCGTAGCTCTCGAGTGCCACGAGGAGGCGATCACGGGCGGCGAAGACGAGAGTTGCGGAGAGTTCGCACCGGAGGGTGTCGGGCAGCATCAGCCAGAGGATGTGGGCTTCGGTTCCTTTGAAGGCCGCGCGATGATTGGAATTGAGCGCGAGGCCGTAGGCATACAGGTTCAGGTCGACGTCCAACGACGGCATGCGAGCGAAAGATTCGATGAACGAGTCGTAGCCGCCATCCACCCACGAGAACTCGGCTTCGCCGAGCAGGCACTCGACAGTCCAGCGGCGAAGGCCGGCGATGTGCTGTTCCACCTCGAGCTGCGCGTGCTCCACCGCCTTCTTGCCGGGCGGACGACGCCAGGACTGGCAGGCGAGCCGAAACGGGGCCAATTCACCGAAACTGGGCAGCTGAGCCAGCCGCAGGAGCGCGGAGGCGAACGGAGCGAGCATTTGGAAGATCTGGCAGAGTTCGGACTTCGCTGGCTGCCGGTCGTCGGGCAGAGGGAACGGATGATCGTAAATCCACGCAGCCGCACCGTACTCCTGCGACCAGATGGAAAGCAGGGGCCGCCCGAAACGCGGCTGGGCCTGCAGGTCGTGTTGCGCAGCATACAGCAGCAGCCGCCAGGCGAGCCGATGACGCCGAATGGCTTGATCGAGGCTGGAGTAGTTCATTGCCGATGCTTCCAGCCGCGCGGTTCGCGGCGACGAGAATGACGGGACGTTGGCGTGCTCTACCCCTGAGCTACGGCTCCGAAACTTGGAGCCGGCGGGACTCGAACCCGCGACCACGATCGTAGTAGGATGTAGTCCCGTCGGCATTCGCCGCGAACCGCGAGGCTGGAAGGAAGGGTGGGTGGAATTTGAAGGCCCGAGATCGCGGCGACCACGGTTTGCGGAACGCTCATCCAGAGCTCGACCTTCGAGCTGCCGACTTCTTCGGGAGTCGGCCGGGAATCGAACCCGGACTGCTGGGTCATGTAGTTCCGCCGGCATTCGCCGCGAAAGGGTGTCGTGTGCGCACCGGCAAAGGGAGCCGGACGATTTCTGAGCTATCCGCCGAAGCGGACCGGGGCTTGAGCCCGGGCCTCCTGCCGAAGCAGGCGCTCTGCCTGTAGTCCAGGCGGCATCCGGCGTGCGCGAAGGTGGGTGGGGTCGATCCGAACGTGACGACAAGATTTGAGGAACATCCCGTCGCTCAGCCGCTGGCGTACCCGTCGGCAATTTCGACGGGGCAGGACTCGAACCTGCGTCTCCGGGTTCCTTGTAGTTCCATCGGCATTCGTCACGGAATGGATCTCGCTTTGGGCGACGAGGGGGGCGGGAGTGCGGGCCGTGACCGGCTGCAGCGAATCAGGCTGCGTCGCGTTGGGTGATGTAGTCCCGTCCGCATTCGTCCAAAGAGCGAGAATGGGTCCTTTCTTGATGGGTAGAGATCGCCGGCAAGGGAACGCCGAGAGGGGATACATGGGTGAATGTACTCCCGGCTGCATCCGGCGAAATTGGAGAATGGGTGTGCGTCAGCCCCGGCCCGCCCGCGCCTCCACGGGCGCGGGCGGGGGGAGTGGTTAGAGCTCGATCTTTTCGATTTCGCCGACCCAGTGGTCGGCCTGGAGTTCACCGGCCGCGAAGGTCGCGATCAGGTCGAAGACCGCGTCCGAGAAGCCGCCGATGTTGAGGATGTCCGCCTGCTCGGCCGCCTGCGTGGTCGCATACGGCTGCAGGTCGAGGCAGACCAGCCGCGCCTGCGGGTTGCGGGCCCGGAAGGCGGCCCACTCCTGCATCGTGGCCGTGCTGCGACCACCGCCGTGCGAATCGACCCAGGACTGGTTGTCCGAGACCATGAGCACGAGGTCGGCCTGGGCGCGGCGCGCGTTGAGGGCGCGCAGCGGAGCGGAGCAGTTCGTACCGCCGCTCGGCAGACGGGCCAGCGTGGTGGCATTCGTCATCACGCTGTCGCGGGCATTGAGCGAGCAGGCGACCACGTCGTCGCTGAACGGCAGCACCTGGGCGCTGCGGTTGTTGCGCAGGACCGTGGCCGCGACCAGCGCAGCGACGTCGAGACAGCGCGTGCGGCTCGTGGCGCCCTGGCGGTAGCCGGTGACGGCCGAGTGCATCGAGCCCGAGATGTCCGGGCAGACGACGACCTGGCCGGCGAAGGCAGGCACGTTCTGCGTGGCCACCTCCATGGCGTCCTGCAGCGCGTCGCGGATGGCCGCCGGCACGTCCTGCGCAGCCTGGAAGGCCTGCAGGAGCTGATACGGGAAGCAGCGCGCGCGGCGGATGAGCTCCGGCTGGCGCAGGCGGTTGGCCAGCTCGCGCGTGACCGCCGCATCTTCGAACACGCCGTGGCGGGCGAAGGTGTTGAGGTTCATGCGCAGCGTCTGCCACGAGGCGCGCCGGGCGATCTCCGTCCAGGCGGCGCGGTCGAGTTCGAGCGCGGTCAGCATCTGGAACGGCACGTCCGGGAGCTCGCCCGTCTGGCCGGCCTTGTAGGCCTCGAACTGCTGCACGAGCGGCGGCAGCTGGGCGGCCTCATACGGACGGCCGATCAGCCAGGCGTAGAGAGCGGTGCGGGCGGCATCCGTCGGGCGCGGGTGGACCATCTTGACCACGTCGGCGAGCGACGGGCTCTGGCCCACGCTGGCGCGGAAGACCGCGGCGTCGTCGCGCTGGGCGAACCAGGCGCGGATCATGCGCTTGGGCGCCGAGCCGAACGACTTGCGGCCGGCCGCACCGCTGCGGACGATCTGCACGAAATTGCGCAGCATGCGGCCGTCGTCGATCACGCGGGCGAAGACGCGCTCGAGCAGCTTGGCGTCGAGCGTGGCCAGCGCGGCGCAGAGCAGCGCCGGCAGGTCCTTCATGTGGCCGCGGGTGCGGGCGTAGAGGGCCGTCTGGGCGACGAACTTCACGTCCACCTGGCCGGCCAGTTCGAGGACCTTCTCCAGCTGCGTTTCGGCGCTGGCGTAGTAGGTCGAGTTCAGGCAGCCCGTCGCGGCATACTGCGCGAGCGCGTGGCGCGGGCTGAAGGCGAAGGCCTTGCCGCCGGCTTCGTTGCGCGCGGTGGCCTTGGGCGTGAGCGCGCCGCGGACGGTCTGGAAGAGAGTCTTGGAGGCCATGGTGGTTGGGTGGAGGCGGGTTGCGGTTGGTTTGATTCCCGGCGCAAGGGCGTCGGGACGGGAAGCAGTAATGCTCGCGGCGTGCCACGGGGTGCCGCGCAGGTGCCGAATAACCTCTCCGCTTCTGGAAAAATGTTCCTCCCGCCGACGCCAGCCGTGCGGTCGAGCCTTTTGCTCTTGGGTCAGAACTAGCGGTTAAGCCAGGACAATAGCCATAGCGCTAGCCAATTCCGCGTCCTGTGGCACGCTGAGGCATGCGGCGGAAAAAACTCGTCATCGTGGGGCTGCTCGGCACCCAGATCGACGGCGGCGCGGGTTCGCATCGCTGGGAAAACTGGCGTCCGACCGTGTCGCTCGGACAGCATGAGGACCTGTTGGTGGACCGCCTCGAACTGCTGCACAGCGTGAAGCACCAGACGCTGGCGGAGACGGTCGCGCGCGACTTCGTCAGCGTCTCGCCGGAAAGCGAAGTCCGGCGGCAGGCGGTTGAATTCGAGGATCCGTGGGACTTCGAGGAGGTCTATGGCGTGCTGGCCGACTACGCGGATCGTGCGCGCTTCCAGCCGGAGAAGGAGGACTACCTGGTCCACATCACCACGGGCACGCATGTGGCGCAGATCTGTCTGTTCCTGCTCACCGAGTCGCGCCGCATTCCGGGACGGCTCGTGCAGACGGCCCCGCCCGAGCGCAAGAACGACCGCGGGCCGGGGCGTTACGCCATCATCGATCTCGATCTCTCGCGCTACGATCGGATCGCGGTGCGCTTCGCGCAGGAGGCGCAGGCGGCCCACTCGTTTCTGAAGAGCGGCATCGCCACGCGCAATGCGGCCTTCAACCGGATGATCGAGGAGATCGAGCACGTGGCGGTGGCCTCGCGCGATCCCCTGCTGCTGATGGGGCCGACCGGCGCGGGCAAATCGTCGCTGGCACGGCGGGTTTTCGAACTCAAGAAGCAGCGACATCAGCTGAGCGGCGGCTTCGTCGAGGTGAATTGCGCCACGCTGCGCGGCGACACCGCGGCCAGCACGCTCTTCGGACACGTGCGCGGTTCGTTCACCGGGGCGCAGCGGGATCGCCCCGGTCTGCTCCGGGCGGCGCACCGTGGGCTGCTCTTCCTCGATGAAATCGGCGAACTCGGCGCGGACGAACAGGCCATGCTCCTGCGCGCGCTGGAGGAGAAGCGCTTTCTGCCGGTCGGAGCCGATGACGAGGTGGCCAGCGACTTCCAGCTCATCGCCGGCACGAATCGCGACCTCCATGCGGCCGTCGGCCGGGGCACGTTTCGCGAAGATCTGCTGGCCCGGCTGAACCTGTGGACCTTCGAACTGCCTGGACTCGCGCGCCGGCGGGAGGACATCGAGCCGAACCTCGACCACGAACTGGCCGCGGCGAGTCAGCGGCTGGGCCGTCGCATCGGCATGGCCAAGGACGTGCGCGCCGCCTTCCTCGCCTTCGCGCAGTCGCCCGCAGCCGCCTGGAGCGCGAACTTCCGCGACCTGAACGCCGCCGTCGTCCGCATGGCCACGCTGGCGCCGGCCGGTCGCATCAGTCACGCGGTGCTGCAGGCCGAGATCGCCCGGCTCCAGCGCGGCTGGCGCCCGCAGCCGACGCCCGGCCCCGACGACGACCTCCTGCACGAGGTCCTCGGCGAAGGCGTGGCCCAACTCGATCTCTTCGACCGTGCGCAGCTCGCCTGCGTGCTCCGGACCATTCGCGCTCAGCCCACGCTCAGCGAGGCTGGACGGGCCCTGTTCGCCGTTTCGCGGACGCAGCGGAAGGTCGCGAACGACGCCGACCGACTGCGGAAGTACCTTGCACGCTTCAAGCTGAAATGGGCGGACGTCAGGTAGCGGGCGGAAGGCTCGAACCTCGACCTTCGAGTTTCTGGACTCAACTCCTCACCCCGACTCACGTCTTTCGCCGGCTATTTCCGCACCTCCGTCTTGAGCGTATGTTCGCTTTCCCCAGGTTGGGCGGTCGGGACCACGCCCAGAGCGACGCGAGCCTCGGTCAGCAGGTCGGTGCGGACCCACTCGACGGCACTGGTCGGCCGATTCGTGACGTTGAGCACCACGCCGAGCTTCTGGTGAATCATGAAGTCGGTGATCGCCTCGATCTGGGCGGGATTGACGTCATAGGTGAAGCGGGCGTTTTCGAAGGCGAGCCGGTAGTCCTCCTCGCTCACCTTGCCGGCGAAGAAGGTTTCACGGACATATTTCGAGGCCAGCTGGGGCTGCTCGAGAAATGTTTTTGTGGCATCGACGAAGCAGGTCATGACCCGGAGCGCCAACGCGCGGTTCTGATACAGCTTCTCGCTCATCGTCAGCGCTCGCACCGGCTCGCCGATGACGGTCTTGTAGGGCTTCGTGACATCGACCCCGAAGCCCTTCGTGATGGCCTGCGAGGCCTGCGGCTCGCTGTGGCAGACCGCATCGACCTCCCGCTTCTCCAGCGCTTCATTGAGCTTGGCGAACGGCAGGTAGACGATCTGCACGTCACGGCCCGGCTCGGTCGAGGGGGTGAAGTTGAGCGTGGCCAACTCGGCCAGCAGAAGCATCTGCTGGGCGCTGCCGCGGGCCACTCCGATCCGTTTGCCCTTCAGGCTGGCGGAGCCTTTCCACTTTTCGTCGCTGCGGCCCACGATGCGCGCGCCACCGGCGGCGAACCCGGCCACGATGTAGATCGGTGCGCCCGCTGCCCGGGCCTCGATGGCGCCCTCGGCGGCGCTGGCGGCGAGGTCGAGCGTGCCCTGCATCAGTTCGGGAAGCATGTCGATCCCTTTGGCGTAGATCTTCTCCTCGATCCGGAGCCCGTAGCGCGGCGCGATCTCCTTCATGTAGGCGATGGTGCCGTAGTGGACGAACTTGAGGTTGCCCACGCGGATGACGTCTTCCGCAGGGGAACGCAGCGGTAGCGCAAGACTGGCAAGCGCCAGGAGAACCAGGGGGAATTTCATGCTGGGTGGGGAAGCAGGAATGGCACCATCTGGCCGCGTGGAAGGCCAGCCTGAATGCAGCTCGTGGATTCTGCCTACTTGGCGCGGCCGCATTGCGCTCCGCGCGGCCCGGGCGGATGCGCTGGCATGCGACCCAAGCGTCAGTGTCCGGCCGTCGTTTCCACGATTCTTGGTTTGGTGGCACTGCTCCCCTCGGTTGAGGCGTTCGAAACGGTGGTCGTGGACGGGCAGACGGTCGCGGCTGATCGCGTCCTGCTGCGGCTGCGGCCCAGCGCCCGGCCCGCGGCCACCTTGGGCGCGCTGAGGAGTCAGCTCGGTCTGCCGGAGGGGGCGCGGATCGAGCCCAACGGCTTCGAACGCTGGCGGCAGCGCCAGCTCGGCGCGGCGCGCCCGGGCCCGGAAGCGGCGGTGCCGACGGGCGGGCACCTGGTGGTCGAACTGGCGGGAAAGCTGGAAGTGGCCGGGGCGCTCGCCCGTCTGCGGGCGCAGCCCGAGGTGGAATACGCCGAGGCCGATGGGGTAGCGCGCGTCGGAGCGCTGCCATCGGATCCAGAGTTTTTCCGTCAGTGGCACCATCCGCGCATCGGTACGCCGACGGTCTGGGAACGCACGCGCGGCGCCAGCAATCTCGTGGTGGCGGTGGTCGATACCGGCCTGGACGCGGGCCACCCCGATCTGGTCGGACGGGTGCTGCCGGGCTACAATTTCGTCGAGCAATCCGAGAACACCGCGGACGACGCCGGACACGGTACCGCGGTGTCGGTCGTGCTGGCGGCCAACGGCGATGAAGGCGTGGGCACCGCGGGCATGGATTGGAATTGCCGCCTTCTTCCAGTGCGCGTGCTTGGGACAGGCATCGGCCGCTATTCCGACATGGCCGATGGCATCAGCTACGCCGCCGCCCAGGGCGCCCGGGTGATCAACTTGTCGGCCGGCGGCGACAACGAGAACGAGACCCTGCGCCGCGCCATTCAGCAGGCGGTGGCCGGCGGCGCCATCTTTGTCACCATCACCCACAATGACGGCCGCGGGGTGATCACCTTTCCGGGGCGGATGCCCGAGTGCATCACGGTCGGCTCCTCCACCCGCGACGACCGGCGCGCCACGTTCAGCAATTGGGGGCCGCGGGTGGATCTGCTGGCTCCCGGGGAGGAGGTCTGGGGCGACGGGCCCGGCGGCGGGACCTCGATTTCGGCTCCGCTCGTCTCGGGGGCGGCGGCGCTTCTGCTCTCCCTCCGGCCGAATCTCGGGCAGGAGCAGGTGCGCGCGCTGCTTCGGGCCGGGGCGGCCGACCAACGCGGCGAGGATACCGACACTCCGGGCTTCGATGAATTCCACGGCTGGGGCCGGCTCGATATCGCCCGCAGCGTCGCGCTGGCCCGCAGCGCGGAGGACGCGCCCGCGTTTCCGAATCGCCTGGCCAACGTTTCCACGCGCGGTCGCGTCGGTGCAGGCGAGGCGGTGCTGATCGGCGGCCTGGTGGTGCGCGGCAGCGCGCCCAAGCGTTTCCTGCTGCGCGCGCTGGGGCCGTCGCTGGCCGAGTTCGGAGTCACGGAGCCGTTGTCCGACCCCGAGATCGAGCTCTTCGATGCGGCCGGGCAGCGCGTCGCATCGAACCAGGACTGGGCCGACAGCCAGGGCGTCGAGATCTCCGCGAGCGGCTTTGCCCCACGTGCGGCGCGCGACGCCGCGCTCCTGGTGCAACTGACCGCCGGCGCCTACACCGCGGTGGTCCGGGGTGCGCAGGGTGCCACCGGGGTCGCGCTTTTCGAGGCTTACGAACTCAATGCCGCCGAGGAGCCGCGCTTCGTGAATCTCTCCACGCGCGGCCGGGTCGGAGCCGGACAGGACGTAATGATCGTCGGCTTCGTGCTGCACGGCCTCGGGCCGCGGCGCGTGCTGCTGCGGGGCTTGGGCCCTTCCCTGGCCGGGGCCGGGGTGCAGGGCGCGTTGGCCGCCACGGAGCTGGAACTCTTCCAGGACGGACGTGCCCGCTTCCAGCGCACCCGCTGGATCGATGGTCACGAAGCGGCGGCCATTCAGGCCAGCGGCTTTGCCCCGACGCGTCCCGAGGAATCCGCCCTTCTGCTCGAACTCGCCCCCGGCGCGTACACAGCTGTGCTGCGCTCCCCAACCGGCGCCGGCGGGGTGGGCCTGGTGGAGGTGTACGAGTTGCCCTGAGCGAGAATTCCCCTGACACGGCGGCCCGGGCAGCTTGTTTGCCGCATGAAGCCGCTCCTCCTCGCTCTCTCCTTCCTCTGGTGCTGGTCCGTCGCCCTGGCCCAGGCGGAGGTCCCCAAACAAGGCCCGGTGGCCATCGAATGTGTGGTCGGAATGAATCAGCGGGTCGCGCTGTCCGACTTCGGCGGCCCGCGCGCCTACCTCAGCGTGCTGAGCGTGAACGACCTCGAGATCGTCGTGCGCAAATCAGGCATGGCCAACGAGCGCATCGAAAAGAAGACCGGACTCGGCGAGGCCCGGACGCTCCTGCTCGACGACGGCCGCGGCTGTCGCGTGTTCTTCGTCGAGCGCACGCAGCGCGCCGCCAACGAGGTCATCCTGCGCTTCGAGCACGCGGAAAACTCGCTCTCGCGCCCCACGACGCTGCCGCCGTCGGCCAAGGTCGTGCCTTGAACTGTCGCGCGGTCAGCGCCTGAACCCGCAGCCTGCGCTCATGACCGCACGCGCAACAGCAGCTTGCCGAGCTTCTCGCCCTCGAAGAGCCGGTTGAGGGTGTCGGGCGCCTGCTCGAGACCGTCCACGATGGTCTCCTTGTGCTTCAGCTTGCCCGCCGCCACCCAGGCGCCGAGTTGCTGCGCGGCCTCGCCAAAGCGCTTGGCGTAGTCGAGCACCAGGAAGCCCTCGAGGCGGATGCGCTTAACGATGAAGGCGCTCAGTTCCGCCATCGAGCCGCTCCGGTCGCCGGTCGAATTGTAGCTCGAGATGAGTCCGCAGAGCGCCACCCGGGCATGGAGATTCAGGAGCGAGAAGACGGTGTGCATGATGGGACCACCGGCGTTCTCGAAGTCGACGTCGATGCCCTTCGGGCAGGCCGCGCGGAGCTGCTTCTTCCAATCGTCGGCGCGATAGTTGATGGCCACATCGAAGCCGAGTTCGTTGGTCAGCCAGGCGCATTTGTCGTCCGAGCCCGCCAGGCCGATGACGCGCGCACCCTCGATCTTGGCGATCTGCCCGGCGACCGAGCCGACCGCGCCGGAAGCGGCCGAGACGACGACCGTCTCGCCGGGCTTCGGCGCGCCGATTTCGCGCATGCCGAAGTAGGCCGTGATCCCGGTCATGCCGAGCGCGCTCAGCATCACCTCCGGCGGGAACGGCAGGTGGTCGGGCATGCGGAAGAAGCCGAATGGCGTGCCCTTCTTCGTCACGCAATAGTCCTGCCAGCCCACCAGGCCCTGGACCAGGGAGCCGACCGGCAGCTTCGGATCGTTCGAGGCGATGACCCGACCGATGCCGTCGGAACGCATCACTTCGCCGAGACCGACCGGCGGCATGTAGCCGGGCAATTCGGAGATCCAGATGCGCTGCGAGGGATCGAAGGAGAGCAGCAGGTTCTCCACCAGCGCCTCGCCCGGGCCGGGCTCCGGCATGGGCGCTTCGCGGTATTCGAAATCGTCGCGCGTGACGAGACCCTGCGGACGGCGGCGGAGAAGATACTGGCGGTTCATGCCCGCATTGGACCACGGAAGCCGCGGCTGGCCAAGCGGTCACTCCGCGCGCTGCTGCAGCTGCGGAACGTTGCCCCGGCGGGGGATGCACTCGAGGAAGCCGGTCCGCACATCGATGCGGAAGCGGGCCCAGGAATACTCCAACTCGTAGCGCACGCGGCCGTTGGCGGCCTTGCGCAGGTCGATGGTCGGGTACTCCCAATGCTGCTGCAGCTGCCAGTAGGTCTGCGCATTCCACTCGGACTCCCGTGAGTAGCCGGGCGGGCGGCGGACCGGATTGTCGAAGAGCGAGATGGAGCGGGGCAGCTGGTGGCTCCAGCGCAGGCGGCCCTTCACGTCGAAGGCGAGCACCGTCATGCCGGTGGGATCGAGAAGAATGGCGGTGTTCGACTCCGGGTCGAACTCGAGCCAGGCGCTCTGCGTGTCCGCGGGCGCCAGGCCCTGCAGCGTGAAGCGGGCAGGCTCGATCTCGCCCCAGGGCGCGAAGGCCAGTTGCCAGCGCTCGGGCAACTCGGCGTCGAGCAGATCGTCAAAACCCTCAGCCCGCGCCGGGCTGCCGTTGGCGCGCGGCGACGTCGGCCGACCTTTCTGCAGGAGGGCGAGTTCGAACTGGGCCCGCTCGCGCGACCAGGCACCCCAGGCCTCGTGCGCGCCCCAAGCCGATTCCAACGGCCCACGCTGCGGTTTGGGAGCCATCCAGCGGATCAGGCTGCAATTGTTCAGGACCTCCCAGAGATGCAACACCCGGACCGCACTCGCGGCATGGGCAGCGTCCGCCGGGAACGTCTCGTCGGAGCTTGCGACGTTCGCCGCAGGCGTCGGGACGGCGTCCTGCGCCACTGCCGCCGAAAGGAGGCAGGCGAGGCCGATCATCGCCAGCGAAGTGCTCCGCATCGCAGCATTCTCCAAAATCCCGCCGTCGCGGCAACCCGGGCACTCAAGCGATTCGTGCGCTATTCACGGGTCGGCTACGGGGCCGGAGCGGGCGCTTCCAGATAGATGTCGCGGTACCGCCGGAAGTCCTGCGCATTCGGCGGGAAGCCCTTCACCTCGGGGCGGAGCAGGAAGATGCGGGTGTAGAAGTAGACGGGGATGAGCGGCACCTCGCGGGCGAAGATGACGTCGAGTTGGCGGAGGAGCGCGAAGCGCTCGTCGTTGGTCGGGGTGCGTTGCGACTCCTCCAGCAGGCGGTCGTAATCGGCATTGCCCCAGCCGGTGTAGTTGTTGCCGGACTTCGAATGCAGCAGCGAGGCGAACTGGTCGGGATCCGGGTAGAAAGCGATCCAGCCGGCCCGGGCGAGGCTGAAGTCGCCGGTCTTGCGCGCGTTGAGGTAGACTTTCCACTCCTGATTCGCGAGGGCGATGTCGATGCCGAGTTCCTTCTTCCACATCTGCTGCACGGCCTCGGCAATCGGCCGGTGGGCCTCGCTGGTGTTGAAGAGAAACTCCAGCTTCGGGAAGCCCTGGCCGCCCGGGAAGCCGGCTTCCGCCAGCAGGCGTCGGGCTTCGTTGGCATCGCCCTCGATCTTTCCCCCGAGCTGATAGCCCCCGACGCCCGGGAAGTTGAACGAGTAGGCCGGCATCTGACCTCCGCGCGTGACCAGCTCGCAGAGCGCGGTGCGATCGACGGTCAGGGCCAGCGCGCGCCGCACTCGGGGGTCATTGAGCGGCGGGCGGCGCGTGTTCACGTCGATAAAATAGGTGCCGTAATAGGGCGTGATGCGGAGATTGCCCGGGTCGTTCTTGCGGTAGCCGTCGAGCTTGGCCAGCGGGACCTCGGCCGTGGCGTGGAGCTGGCCGGCGCGGAACATGCGTTCCTCGGTGTCGGCACTCTCGATCGGATAAAAGCGGATCTCCTTCAGGCGGACCTGCGCGGCGCTGTGGTAATGCGGGTTGGGCACCAGCGAGACGACCGTGCTGACGCGCCAGTCCTTCAGCATGAAGGGGCCATTGGAGACGTGATTCCCGGCCCGCGTCCACGAGGTGTAGGGCCGCTGGTCGCCGCCGAATTTCTCCAGCGTGGGCCGGTGCACCGGAAAGAGGACGTAGATCGTGCAGATGCTGGCGAAGCCCGGGGTGGGCTGCTTGAGCGTGAACTCGAGCGTATGGCGATCGAGCGCCTTCACGCCGACTTGCGAGAAGTCCTTCAGCTTCCCCGTCTGATACTCCAGTGCATTGACGATGGCGAAGGTCATGTTGGCGTAGTCCGACGCCACCGTCGGCGTGAGCATGCGTTGCACGCTCCAGACCCAATCCTCGGCGGTGATCGGGTCGCCGTTCGACCATTTGGCGTCCTTGCGCAGGAAGAACCGCCAGCGGGTCGCCTGCTCCGACACTTCCCAGCGTTCGGCGGCTCCGGGAATGGGTTCGAGCGTGTTCGGATCGAGCGTGGCCAGGCCTTCGAACAGCGCATTCAGAATGCGCGATTCGGGTACTCCACGGTTGGTATGCGGGTCGAGATCCGAGGGATCGGCGAAATTCCCCAAATGCAGGATCTGACGGCGATTCCCGTCTTCGACCGGTGTGACGCGCCGCCCGCAGCCCGCGCACAGCACCGCGACGAGGAGGAGGCCGAAAAGGGACCGCATGGGGCATTCTGGCGGGCCGTCGCGAAAACGTCCAGCCCCGCGGAGCGATCGACCCGTGGAGGGATTCGCAAGATTCGGCGCTGCCTGCCGGACGAGATTTTGCGATCAATGCCTCATGACTACGGGGGAAGGATATGTCCCATGGCCGGCTCACCGGCGCGTCATGGCCCAAGTGGTGATGGCCGCCCTGCCCGCGGCGCTGGTGGCGTTCGGGCTCGCCTGGGTCCTCCACTTGAATCACCGAGGCTTGATCACGCTGTCGATCCTGACGCTCCTGCCTTTGGCGATCGGACTGCGGCGCATCCGGCGCGTGCTCCGTCAGGCCTACCAGCGCTACGCCAGCGTGCTGATCGCCCTCCGCGAGGGGGTCTATTCGCAGCGCCTCGCCGGGGGCGATCTCGGGGTGCCGCTGGCCGCCGGAGTGAACGGTGCGGCCGGACAGCTGGCCGAGGACCGAATGCATGCCCGCGAAACCGAAGCGCTGACGTTGCGGCTGCTCGGCACGCCGGAGGTGCATGTCCGACCGGCGTCCGACGGGCCGATCGCGCAGGCGATTCGCAAGAATTTTCAGGTGCAATCGGCCCCGGCGCTGTGTCTGCTGGAGGAGATGGTCTCCCTGCAGCAAACGCGCTCGAAGTCGAAGTCTTCGTTGCATCGGCGCGTGGTCTGGATGGCGACGATCGCCTGCGCCCCCTCGGTGCTGATCTGTTTCGGACTCATGTGGGTGGGGGATTTCTCCCAGCGCGTGATCTGGACCTTCGGCCTGCTCGCGGTGGGCTTTGCCGCCGGGGGCATTGCCGCCACCCGCGCCTCGGTGGTGCGCCCGCTGCAGACACTGGCCAACGTACTGGCTGCCGTGCGGGAAGGCGACTACTCCCTGCGCGTCCGCGGCGCGGCCGACGACGACTCGCTGGGCGCGGTGGTGCGCGAGGTCAATACGCTGGGCGAAACACTGCGCGTGCAGCGACTCGGCGCGCAGGAGGCCGAGGCTCTGCTGCGCAAGGTGATGGAGGAAATCCCCGTCGGCATTTTCGCCTTCACCGCCGAGCGCAAGCTGGTGCTGGTGAACCGTTCCGGCGCCGCCATGCTGGCGCGCACACCCGAGCAGCTGCGGCAGATCACCGCGGCCGAACTCGGACTCGAGGGCTGTCTGCAGGGCGCGGCCGAGCAGGTGCTCGAACTCGATCTTCCCGGCGCGAAAGGGCGCTTCAACATCCACCGCGACACGTTCCGCGAAGGCGGCAAGCCCCACGAGTTGCTCGTACTCAACGACGTCTCGGCCCCGCTGCGCGAGGAGGAGCGGCAGGCGTGGCAGCGCCTCGTGCGGGTGCTCGGGCACGAGATCAACAACTCGCTCGCGCCGATCCGTTCGCTGACGGGCTCGCTCAAGACGATTCTCTCGCGCAATCCGCTGCCCGAGGACTGGGCCGAGGACGTGATCGGCGGACTCGACGTCATCGGCGGCCGGGCCGAGTCGCTCAATCGCTTCATGTCCGCCTACGCCAGCCTGGCGCGGCTGCCCAAGCCGAACAAGAGCGAGCACAGCGTCGGTCCGCTGGTCGAGCGCGTGGCCGGGCTGGAGCAGCGCATGGAGGTCGCGGTCGAACCCGGGCCGGAAATCAGCGCGCATTTCGATGCCGACCAGATCGAGCAGGTGCTGGTCAATCTGATCAAGAACGGCGTCGAAGCCGTCGGTGAAACCGCCGGCAACGGCGGCGTTTGCGTGCGCTGGAGCGATCTGGGCGCCGCGGTCGAGATCGTGGTGCTCGACGAGGGCCCCGGCCTCAGCGGAACCAAGAATCTGTTCGTGCCGTTCTTCACCACCAAGCCGAAGGGCTCGGGCATCGGCCTGGTGCTCTGCCGGCAGATTGCCGAGGCCCACGGCGGTTCGCTCACGCTGGAGAATCGCACTGACCGCACCGGCTGCGCGGCACGGCTGGTGCTGCCGAAGTGAGCGGGCGGTCATGCGGAGCCCGGCAAGATCGGCGGCGGCGTTAGGGCGGGGTCCGGCACGCCGTCCCGGTTGACCCCTACGCACTCTCTTTGGTCAAGGGAGTGATGGCCTCCCCCGCCGCTCCCTCCGCCGAAAAGAAGCCGTTTTACAAAATCCTCTACGTCCAGGTGCTCTTCGCCATCGTGCTGGGCGTCGTGGTCGGATACTTCAACCCGAGCCTGACGGTGAACGGCAAGGCGGTGGCAGGCTGGGGCGAGAAGCTGAAGCCGCTCGGCGATGGCTTCATCAACCTGGTCAAGATGATCATCGCGCCGGTCATCTTCTGCACTGTCGTCTCGGGCATGGCCGGGATGCAGGACATGAAGAAGATGGGCCGGGTGGGCGGCAAGGCGCTGCTCTACTTCGAGGTCGTCTCGACCTTCGCTCTGGTCATCGGCCTGATCGTCGTGAACGTCCTCAAGCCCGGCGAGGGCTTCAACGCCGATCCCAGCAAGCTCGACACGAGCGAGATCGCCAAATACCAGAGCCAGGCCAAGGACCAGTCGACGGTCGCATTCCTGCTCAACATCATCCCCAAGACGATGGTGGATGCGTTCGCCAAGGGCGACATCCTGCAGGTGCTGCTGGTCGCGATTCTCTTCGGCATCGCGCTCTCGCACCTCGGACCCGCCGGCCAGCAGATCAAGGATCTGATCGACCGCCTGGCGGAGGTCATCTTCCGCATCGTGCACATGCTGATGAAACTGGCGCCGCTCGGGGCGTTCGGGGCGATGGCGTACACCATCGGCAAGTTCGGCATCGGCTCGCTCAAGCAGCTGGCCTTCCTGATGGGCTCGTTCTACCTGACCTGCCTGCTCTTCGTCTTCCTCGTGCTGGGCGCCATCGCCTGGATGACCGGGTTCAACATCGTACGCTTCATC
The DNA here is from genome assembly GCA_018240025.1 of Verrucomicrobiota bacterium. GTDB lineage: Bacteria > Verrucomicrobiota > Verrucomicrobiia > Chthoniobacterales > SZAS-18 > SZAS-18. Next base: position 8,068 of record JAFEGM010000066.1, on the reverse strand, counting down.
GCCTACTTGAAGGAGGAGCTGCTGCTCGTGTTGGGCACCAGCTCGTCCGAGAGCGCGCTGCCCGGACTGATCGAGAAGCTCGAGCGCGCCGGCTGCGGCAAATCGGTCGTCGGGCTGGTGGTGCCGACCGGCTATTCTTTCAATCTCGACGGCACCAACATCTACATGACCATGGCCGCGATCTTCGTGGCGCAGGCGACCAACACGCCACTGACGCTGATGCAGGAGCTGACGATCCTTGGCGTGGCGATGCTGACCTCGAAAGGCGCGAGCGGGATCACCGGGGCCGGTTTCATCACGCTGGTGGCCACGCTGCAGGTCATTCCCGACATTCCGGTGGCGGGCATGGCGCTGCTGCTCGGCATCGACCGTTTCATGAGCGAGGCGCGGGCGCTGACCAATTTCATCGGCAATGGCGTTGCAACGGTGGTGGTGGCGGCCTGGGAGAAAGAGCTCGATCGCAAGCAGCTGCACGAGGCCATGGTCGGCCACGTGCCGCCCGCGGAGGAAATCTAGCGGACGCCGCGCGGGCCTTCGGCAGCTGGACGCGCCGATTCCGCGGCCTAGCCTGACGCGTGCAGACACCTGTCATCCGCGTCGGCACGGCCAGCTGGGCCGATCCGGAGTTTGTGCGCGACTGGTATCCGCCGGGGTTGCGCGCGGCAGACCGGCTGCGCTGGTATGCCGACCACTTCGATCTCGTCGAGGTCAACACCACCTTCTACGGCGTGCCGACCGAGCGCGACGCCCTGCGCTGGGTGCGCGAGACGCCGCCGGGCTTCACCTTCGACGTGAAGCTGCATCGGCTCCTCTCGCGCCACGCCGCCGGGCCGGAATCGCTCCCCCGCTCGGCGCCGCTGGGCGCCGCGCGCGGTCCGCGGGGCCGGGTGACGCTGACGCCGGAGCTGGAGCAATGGCTGGTCGAAGCCTTCTTCCGCGCGCTGGAGCCCCTGGTGGCGGCCGAGCGCATGGGCGCGCTGCTCCTCCAGCTGACGCCCTCCTTCGCGCCGCATCCGGAGGCGTTGGCGGCGCTCGAGCCGCTCGCCGCGCAAGTCCGAGCGGCGGGGCATCGGCTGGCGGTCGAACTGCGCCACGCGGGCTGGGCGCGCGAGCCCTGGCGGAGCGAGGCGCGGGCCGCGTTGCAAAGCTGGGGCGCGGCCTGGGTGGGGGTCGATGCGCCGGCGTCCGACGGGCGGCACCCGACCATCTTTCCGCGCCTCGACGAAGTCACCAGTCCGGCGCTGGCCTACCTCCGGCTCCACGGGCGCGACGCCCACGCCTACCTGACCGGGCGGACGGTGGCGGAGCGATTTTTCTATCGCTACAACGCGGCCGAGCTGGCCGAGGTGCGGGATCGGTCCGTGGATCTGGCCGCGCGGGCGAAAGAAGTGCACGTCATCTTCAACAACAACGCCCGCGATTTCGCGCCGCAGAATGCGCAGGAGCTGCTCCGCCTGCTCGGGCAGGAGAAGTCGTCGACCGGCGCCGAGGAACAGCCGGAGCTCTTCGGCTGAGGCGAGGCGCGCTCAGGAATGGCGCGGGTCCTTGCCGGGCTCGAGTTCGAAGTCGTGCGAGCTGTGCTGCTCCACGTTGGGCAGCAGCATCTCGTCCCGATGCCGCCGGGTGATCGGATTGGCCGAGAACAGGCCCAGCTTTTCCATGCTCTCGAACTCGAGCGAGACGAAGAAATCCCAGTCGCCCTCGCCGATGCGCTGGCCGCAGCGGATGGTCTTCACCTCCGGCACCTTGAGCAGCTGGGTGCGCGTCTGGCGCATCAGACTTTCGATCTCGGCCGGCGTGATCTCCGGGCGGAGTCGGCAGAGGACCAGATGGAAGACCATGGCAAAGACGTTTCCGCTGCGAGCCTCAGGCCCGGACGCGCTCGATTTCCGCGCCCAGCGCGATGAGCTTGTCGTCCAGATTTTCGTAGCCGCGGTCGATGTGGTAGACGCGGCTGATCTCGGTCTGTCCCTCGGCCCGGAGCCCGGCCAACACGAGTGCCGCCGAGGCGCGCAGATCGCTCGCCATGACGGGCGCGCCGCTCAGCCGGTCGACGCCCTGGAGGATGGCCGTGGCCCCTTCGAGGCGGGCATTCGCCCCCATCCGCTTCAGCTCGGAGAGATGCATGAAGCGCTGCGGGAAGATGTTCTCGGTGACCGTGCCGACGCCCTCGGTGCAGCAGAAAAGCGCGCACATCTGGGCCTGCATGTCGGTGGGGAAGCCAGGATAGGGTTCGGTGGAAAGCGTGATGCCGCGGCTGGCGCGCTCCGCCGGCAGCACCGTGATGGTGCTGGGTTCGAAGGCGAGCCGATACCCCATGGTGACGAGCGCATCGGTCACGGCCGTGAGGTGCTCGGGCTGGACGTTGCGCAGCTTCACGCCTTCGCGCGTGCCGCACATCGCCCCGGCCACGAGGAACGTGCCGGCCTCGATGCGGTCGGGGATGACATCGTGCTCGGCGCCGTGCAGCTCGGGCACGCCGTCGATCACGATGCGGCGCGTGCCGGCGCCGGTAATCTTCGCGCCCATCTTGTTGAGGAAGTTGGCCAGATCGACCACCTCCGGCTCGGCCGCGGCGCCGTCGATGACGGTGCGGCCCTCGGCCAGGACGGCGGCCATCATGATGTTGTCGGTGCCCAGAACGGTCGGGCCGTACTTGCCGCGCAGATTGATCTCGTCGCCGCGAAGCTGCGAGGCGAAGAGCCGGACGTCGCCGCCTTCCACGCGCACCATGGCGCCGAGACCCTCGAAGCCGCGCAAGTGGAGGTCGATGGGGCGATCGCCAATGACGCAGCCGCCGGGCAGCGCCACCGTCGCTTCCTTGGCACGGCCGAGCAGCGGTCCGAGCACGCAGACGCTGGCCCGCATCTTCCGCACGAGATCGTAGGGCGCGACCGTCTTCACGTTTTCCGCCTTCACCTGCAGCGTGCCGCTGGCGCGCTCCACCTCGCAGCCGAGGTGGGAGAGGATCTGCAGCATGAAGTTCAGGTCGCTCAGATCGGGCACGTGATTGATCACGCAGGTTTCGCGCGTCAGCAGGGTGGCCGCGAGGATGGGGAGCGCCGAATTCTTGGAGCCGCTGATGCGGACCGAACCCGCGAGAGGTCGGCCACCGTGGACGATGAGTTTCTGCAATGCCATTGCCGGGCGGTGTATCTAGCAGTGAGTGCGCGTTCGGCAATGCCGGCGGCGTTCAGTGGGAAGCGCGGACCAGCGACATCTGCCAGCGCCCCTGCCGACGCCTCAGGCGGACCGGCGCCTCGAAGACCCGGGAGAGGGTGCGCGCATGGACCACTTCCATCAGCGGACCGGCCGCCGCCACCTGCCCGCGATGCAGGCAGAGCGCATGCGTGAGAGCCGGGAAGATCTCCTCCAGATGATGCGTGACGAGCACCAAACCCGGTGCCGCCGAGCCGGCCGCCAGGGCCTGCATCGAGTCGAGAAACCGCTCGCGCGCGACCGGATCGAGCCCGGCGCAGGGCTCGTCGAGGAAGAGCACCTCGGGCTCGGCCAGGAGCGCCCGAGCGATGAGCACGCGCTGGCGTTCGCCCTGGGAGAGGACGGCCCAGGGGCGCAGTCGGAGTTCGCCCGCGCCGAGCTGGCCCAAGGCGGCGTCGGCCCGGGCGGCCAGCTTCCGCGTGAGCGGGCGCCCGGCGCCGATGGCCGCATCCGGCCCGCCGGCCACGATTTCGCGGGCGCTGGCGGAGTCCGGCATCTGCTGGCGCAGAGCCGAGCTGACCAGACCCACGCGTTTCCGCAACGCGCGCCAGTCGGTCCGTCCGTAGGCGGCACCGAGAAGGTCGATGCGGCCGGCGCTGGGCGTGAGGTAGCCGGTGACGGCCGCAAGGAGCGACGTCTTGCCCGAGCCGTTGGCGCCGAGCAGGACCCAGTGCTCGCCGGGGCGAATGGTCCAGTCGATGTCCTCGAGGATGCGGGCCGCACCGCGCCGCACGGTCAGTCCGCGCAGCGCGAGGAGAGGGGAGTCGGACATGCCGGTGCGCCCGAGCAGAAACGGAGAAGTCGCCGTACGCAAAAGGGGACGCCGGAGCGTCCCCTTCGTGGAGTGGTTGGGAAACCGACTTAGGCCGTCTTGGCAGCCTTGGCGGTCTTCTTGGCCTTCTTCTTGGCCGCGGTCTTCTTGGCGCCAGCCTGGCAGGCCGAGCACTTGTCGTTGGCGTAAACGGCGGCCGGGGCGGCCACGAAACCGAGGGCGAGGAGCGCGATCGCGCCGGAACGGAGCAGGGACTTCATGTCTCTTGAATTACGGGTGTTTGGGGTTGGGCCATCCGCGGCGCGGACGGGAAATTACTTCTTGGGCTTGCTGCAGGTTTCACAGCAGCCGTCCGGGCACTTGGCCGGATCCTTGCACTTGGTGCATTTCACCGACTTCTCTTTGTCCTTGGGCGGCTGATCGGCCGCAGGACTGGACACGGTCAAGGCCATGAACGCAAGGGCCACCGACAGGACGGAACCGAGACGGAGGAGTGTGGACATGCCGTATTTCTCCGCCGGTCCCTGCCTTCGGCAAGCCGAATGTGGGCGAGAACCCGCCCTCCCTTGCGGCGGCAGGGCACGCTCCCTAGTTTGGACGATGCTCCACTCCGCCAGCCGACGCTCCGCGCTGATCCGCCGTTCGCTGGCCGCCACTCCGCGTCGCTGACCGTGTCGGCCGACCCCGTCGCGCGCATCGTGGTCGATGGCACCATCGGCCGCGAATTCGACTACGTTGTGCCGCCGGAGCTGGCGGAGAATGTGGTGGTCGGCTCGCGCGTGCGGGTGCCGTTTCGGCATCGGCGACTGCTGGGGACGGTGGTCGGATTCGCCGAACAACCCGATCTGCCGCTGGAGAAGCTGAAGCCCATCCACGAGGTCGTGGCCGAGGGCGCGGTGCTGCCGGCGGTGCTGTTGGAATTGGCCCGCTGGATTTCCGACTATTACTGCGCGCCGCTCGACCAGGCCATGGCCAACGTCCTGCCGCAGGTCATCCGCAAATCGGAGATCGAGTTCGCCGAACGCCAGTTCGCCCGCCTCGTGCGGCCGCCGGAATCGGACGAACGCGAGCGAATGCAGCGTCGGGCCCCGCGCCGCGCCGCGCTCCTGGAGGCGCTCGAAGCCGCGCCGGGCTGTCGGATGCAGGTGACCAAGCTGCTGGAGGAGACGGGCGGCAATCGCACCATGCTGAGCGCGCTGCAGGCGCAGGGCTTCGTGCTGATCGAGGCGGGCACGCTGCGGCGCGACCCCCACGGCGAGAGCTATCTGCCCGACACGCCGCTGGCGCTCAACGCCGAGCAAGCCGCCGCCTTGGCCGAGGTCCTGTCCGCGATGACGCTGCCGCCCAAGGAACGCAAGCCGCTCCTGCTGCACGGCGTGACCGGCAGCGGCAAGACCGAGGTCTATCTGCAGGCCATCGCGGCGGCCCGCGCCCAGGGCAAAGGCGCGCTGGTGCTGGTGCCGGAAATCTCGCTCACCCCGCAGACCACCGAGCGCTTCAAGGCGCGCTTCTCGGTCGACGGGCGCGACGAGGTGGCGGTGCTGCATTCGCGGCTTTCCGACGGCGAGCGGCACGACGAGTGGCATCGCATCTACCGCGGGGAGGCCCGCATCGTGATCGGCGCGCGCAGCGCCATCTTCGCGCCGGTCCGGGAGCTGGGGCTCATCGTGGTCGACGAGGAGCACGAGGGTTCCTACAAGCAGGACGAGGCGCCGCGCTACCATGCCCGCGATGTGGCGGTGGTGCGGGCGAAGCTGGAGAACTGCCCCGTTCTGCTGGGCAGCGCCACGCCCGCGCTGGAGAGCTTTCACAACGCGCAAATCGGGAAATATCGGCTGCTCGAACTGACCACGCGGGTCGATGCGCGTCAGATGCCGATCACCCGCATCGTGGACCTCCGTCTGGAAGCGCAGCGCAGCGGCCGCAAAGGCCCGCAGATCCTGAGCGAGAAGCTGCGCGCCGCCGTCACCCAGCGGCTCGAGCGCGGGGAGCAGACGATTCTATTTCTCAATCGACGCGGCTACGCCAGTTCGCTCATCTGCCCGACCTGCGGCTTCGTCTGCGAATGCCCGGATTGCAGCCTCGCGCTGACCTTCCATCAGGCCGAGGACCAGCTCATCTGCCACCTCTGCGGGCATCGGCGTAAGGCGCCGCGGCGCTGCCCCGATCCGGAGTGTCGCGATCCTGCCATCCGCCAGCGCGGCATGGGCACCGAGCGGGTCGAGGAGGTGGTGGCGCGCGTCTTCCCGCAGGCCCGGGTGGTGCGGATGGACGCCGACACGATGAGCGGCAAGCATTCCACCCGCGACGCGCTGGCGGAGTTCAAGGCCGGGAAGATCGACATCCTGGTGGGCACGCAGATGATCGCCAAAGGCCTGCATTTTCCGAACGTCACGCTCGTCGGGATCATCAATGCCGACCTCAGCCTGCACCTGAACGACTTCCGCGCGGCCGAGCGCACTTTCCAGCTGCTGACGCAGGTCGCCGGCCGGGCCGGGCGCGGCGACATGGAAGGCGAGGTGGTGGTGCAATCGTACACGCCCTTCCATCCGGCCATCCAGTTCGCGCGGCGGCACGATTACCCCGGCTTCTACGAGCAGGAGGTCGCCTTTCGCGAGGCCTGCGTGCATCCGCCCTTCACCCATCTGGTGCTCGTCACCATCCGCGGCGAGCACAAGGAGAAGGCCGAACTGACGGCGCAAACCCTCTGGCGTCGGCTGCAGGAGAATCTGCCCGCCGGGGCCGAGCTCAAGCCGCCGCTGCCGGCGCCGTGGGAGCGGGTGAAAGGTCAGTGGCGCTTCCACGTCCAGCTGCGCGCGCGCCGCATCCTGCCGCTCAGCCGTCACGTCCGCCGCTGCATCGATGGCCTCAAGGTCTCCAACGAGGTGCAGGTGCAGGCCGACGTCGACGCCTACAATCTCATGTGAACGCCTGCGTGCCCTCCGCGTCCGAATTTCGCCGTTGCTGGCTGCGGGCGGGTGGGGGAGGGAGTGGGATGGTGCGCTTGAGGACTTGGTCGCTGCGTCTGCTGCTCGTGCTCGGATTGATGGTCACGGCCACCGCTGGCGGCGTGCCCGCGGAATGCCGGCAGCTGCTGATCGCCTCGGCCCCGGATTGGAACACGAATCAGGGCACGATGCAGCGCTACGAGCGCAGGACCTCCGGCGGTCCCTGGCAGCCGGTCGGCGCGCCCGTGCCGGTGCTGTTCGGGAAGAAGGGCCTCGCCTGGGGCATTGGCGTGGCTGGGCAGGAGGAACCCGGGCTGGCCAAACGTGAGCGCGATGGCCGCACGCCGGCGGGGGTGTTTGCCCTCGGCAAGATCTATACGGCCGACCGCGCGCTGCCGCCAGGTTCGGATTACCCGTTCGTGACCGTGACCTCGGCCGACGCCTGGCCGGACGATCCGACCAACGCGTACTACAACCGCTTCGTCAGCTTTCCGGATCCGTCCGAACGCCCGCCGTGGTTCCAGAAACAGCGCATGAAGTCGACCGATTGGGCCTACCGCTGGCGGATCGAGATTCGGCACAATTCCGACCCCATCCAGCCGGGTCGCGGCAGCGCCATCTTCTTCCACATCCGTCGCGGCGAGACCCGTCCGTCCAGCGGCTGCACGACGATGGCCGAGCCCGAGTTGGTCAATGTCGTCCGCTGGCTGCGCGCGCCGGCCCGGCCGCACTACGTGGTGGCCCCGAGCAGCGTCCTGCGCGCCAAGGCCGCGGAATGGCGGCTGCCGACGCCGTGGGGGAAGGCGGTGAACTAGCTGATGGGGTGAGGGGGTGACGGGGTGACCGGGTGACGGGGTGACGGGGTGACCGGGTGACCGGGTGACCGGGTGACGAGGTGACCCGCGTAAAGGCGGCATCGGCGCCGCGTTCCCGCTTGAGCGATCGCGACGTGAATTGTCACGTGGTGCTGAGACGACGTCGGCGTTACGGGCCAGAGCCTCGGTCCAAGTTTCTCGCAAACGCGCAAAAGCGTCACTGCCAGATTGTTCTCGAGAATACACGTCCGTGACTGACGACGACGAGGCGTCCGAACACCTTGTCACCTTGTCACCCCGTCACCCCGTCACCC
>JAFEGM010000065.1 GCA_018240025.1 Verrucomicrobiota bacterium | reverse complement strand
GGCTGGCCGAGCATGGCCGCTTCGGCTTCGATGCCGCCCACGCCCCAGCCGACGATGCCGATGCCGTTGATCATCGTGGTGTGCGAATCTGTGCCGACGAGCGTGTCCGGGTAGTACACCCCGTTCTGACTGAGCACGCCCTGGGCGAGGTATTCGAGATTCACCTGGTGGACGATGCCGATGCCCGGCGGGACGACCTTGAAGGTGTCGAACGCCTGCATGCCCCACTTGAGGAACTGATAGCGCTCGCGGTTGCGGGAGAATTCGATCTCCAGGTTCTTGGCCAGCGCCTCGGCCGAGCCGGCGAAGTCGACCTGCACGGAGTGATCGACCACCAGATCGACCGGTACGAGCGGCTCGATGATCTTCGGGTTCTTGCCCAGCTTGGCCACGGCCGAGCGCATGGCGGCGAGATCGACCAGGAGCGGCACCCCCGTGAAGTCCTGCAGGACGATGCGCGCGACCACGAACGGCACCTCCGCCGTGCGCTCCGCATTGGCCTTCCAGTTCGCGATCTCATGCACCGCCGTCGCCGGGACCTTCTTGCCGTCGCAGTTGCGCAGCACCGACTCGAGCACGAGACGGATGGAGACGGGCAGCTTGGAGACGGGTCCGACCCCAGCCTCCTCCAGCGCGGGAAGAGAGTGGAACTTGCCGGCCTGCGAGCCGAAGGAGAATTCGCGTAGGGTATCGAACGGGTTGCTCATTGTGGGAGGGGGAGAATTTTAGCGAAATTTCGCTGAGACGCAAGAAGTCAGGGGAAAATCGGCCGAAAGCAGGCGGTGCCAAGCGGCAACTCCGCCGGGCAGCGGGCCGTCCCGCAAACATCGTAGCATCGGCGCGTTTCCTGCGCGAGAGTCCCGGCTCCCGCCCGCGCTCCGCATGGCCGACGAAGTCCCCGAGTCCAAGCCCGCCCCGTCCGCCCCTTCGCCGACGCCTCCGCTCTCGCGCGGTCAGCGGATGGAGGTGCTGGCGATGCTCAAACGCACCGGCGGCTTGGCCGTGCGCGCCCTGGCCGACCGGATGGGAATGTCCTACATGGGCGTGAAGCAATACTGTCTCGAGCTGGAGAAGCAGGGCTTTCTCGAAGTGCGGCGCGTGCCGCCGGGCAAGGGCCGCATCGGCCGGCCGGAGCTGGTCTATCGACTGACCCCGAAGGCGCATTCCCTTTTCCCGAGTGCGGCCAACGACCTGACCCTCGAGCTGCTCGAGGCGGTGCAGCGGACCTACGGCGTCTCGGCCCCGGAGAAGCTGCTCTACACCGTCTTTCACCGGCGGGCCGAGGCCTACGCGGAGATGATCGAGGAGACCGGCGCGCGCTCGCTGCCGGAGCGGGTGGTCGCGTTTTCCAAACTCCGCGACGAGGAAGGCTGCATGAGCCACGTCGACGGCCTGGCCAAGCACCTGGCCAAGGCCATTCCGCCCCCGCCCACCGGCACGGCGGAGAACGGCGCGGAAGGCGAGCTGATGCTGCGCTTCGAGGAGCCGGCAGCCGAGGAGGCGGCGACCGAAACGCCGAGCCAGGTCTCGATCATCGAGCACCGCTCGCCGATCGCCGATTTGTTGAATCGCTACCCGATCGTGGCGCGCCTGGAGAAGGAAATGTTCGAGAGGGTCCTCCGCGTGCCGATCGTGCGTCGGGACGAGTCGACCGACTCCGAGCACTACCGGGTCGTCTTCGCGCTGCAGTCGCGCTGAAGCGCGGCGCCCTCCGCCGCGCGCAGACTGGGCCGCTCAGTAATTGATGCGCATCGGCATGAGCACGTAGAGGAACGTGCCCTTCGTGCGCAGCACGCCGGGGCTCATCTCGTCGATCAGATCGAGGAAGATCTCGTCGTCCGCCAGATTCCGCAGCGGGGCCTGCAGATACTCCGGATTGAACGCGATCGTCATGTCCTTGCCGGTGTACTTGATCGCCAGCGTCTCCTTGGCCTCGCCGATCTCCGGGCTGTTGGCCTGCATGTCGAGATTGTTCTTGGTGAAGACGAGCTTGATGGAGTTCGACTTCTCGCTGGTCAGCAGCGCCACGCGGCGGACCGAGTGCAGGAAGGTATCGCGCTCGAGCGAGACGCGCTCCTTGGCGTCGCCGGGGATGACCTGCTTGTAGTTCGGGTAGTTGCCGTCGATCAGCTTGGTCACGAGCACCGCATTGTTCAGCTCGAACGAAGCCTGGTTGTTCGAAATCTTCAGCGTGACGTCGCCCTCGTCGGAAGTCAGGCGGCCGAGTTCGTTGATCGCCTTGGCCGGGACGATGACGCTGATCTCCTGCTCGGGCGCGAGTTCCAGCGCGTGGTCGACCAGGGCCAGGCGACGTCCGTCGGTCGCCACCACGGTCAGCTTGCCGTCGCGGAAGGCGAAGAGCAGGCCGTTCAGGACGAAGCGGGCTTCGTCGGAGGAAATCGCGTAGCTCGTCTTCTTGAGCGCATCCTTCAGCACCTGCTGGGGCACGGTGTAGCTTTTCGCCGTCTCCAGCTTGGGCAGCGGCGGGAACTCCTCGTGCGGCAGGCCGACGATCTTCGACACGTACTGGCCGCAGCGGATGGTGGCCACGTTCTTGTCGGTCACGTCGATGCTCACGTCCGACGACGGCAGCTCTCGGGCGATGCTGAAGAGCCGGCGCGCGGGCAGCGTGGTACCGCCTTCCTCGGCCACTTCCGCGGCCACCAGGCACTGCACGCTCACGTCCAGATCGGTCGCGGTCAGGCGCACGCCGCCGGCTTCGGCCTTGAGCAGGATGTTCGAGAGGACGGGCAGGGTCGTGCGGGTGCTGACGACGTTCTGCACCTGCTGCAGGCCGGCGGTGAGGGCTTCACGCGTGAGGGTGAATTTCATGGCGGGGAAAGGTGACGATTCGCCGGGCAGGGGCCCGATGAAAGTAGCCGGCACTCATCCCCGAGCGCTTGGCATAGTCAAGGTTCCCGCGCAGGCGATTCCGCGATTCTCCGCACCACCTCGGCCGCCGCGGCCAATCCGAAGGCTCCCGTGCCGAACGAGGCGGTGCCGAAGCCGCTGGCGCAATCGAGCCGCAGCGAGCTGCCCGGCTCCGGCGTGGCGCAGATGCGGCCATCGGACCATGGGAACATGGGCGTCTCCTCGGAATGGATGCAGGGCACGCCGAACTTCGCCTTCTCCCCGCGCGGAAAACCGTGGTCGCGCCGCAGCCGCTTGCGCACCTGGCGGAGCAATTCGTCGTGCTGCGCCCGGGCCAGGTCGACGCAGCGCAGCTTGGTCGGATCCCGCCGACCGCCGGCCGCGCCGCAGGTCAGCACCGGCAGCCCGCGCTGCCGGCAGGCCGCGATGAGCAGCGCCTTGGTCGAGCCGCGATCGATGGCATCGACCACGAAATCGAACTTCGTCCCCAGCAGATCGTCCGCATTGTCCGCCCCGAAGAACTCCGCCCGCACCCGGACCGCACACTCCGGCGCGATGGCCCGGACCCGCTCGGCCAGCGCGTCGCCCTTCGCGCGCCCCAGCGCGCCGTCGAGGGCGTGCAGCTGGCGGTTCACGTTCGTAACGCAGATGTCGTCGAGATCGACCAGCGTCAGCCCGCCAATGCCGGAGCGCGCGAGACATTCCACCGTCCACGAGCCCACCCCGCCCAGCCCGATGACCGCCACGTGCGCCGCCCGGAGCCGCTGCGCCCCCGCCGCCCCGAAAAGCCGCGCGATCCCGCCGAAGCGTTCGGAGTAGTCGGAGTCGGGAGGAGCCATGGCGCGCGCCCGCAGCAGTGGCGAAGGCGGACGGGAGATCAAGTGCGGGAGCGGAGGAGCGGAGGAGCGGAGGAGCGGAGGAGCGGAGGAGCGGAAGTGAGTGTGGGAGTGGGAGTGGGAGTGGGAGTGGGAGTGAGAGTGGGAGTGGGAGCGAGAGTGGCAGTGACGGCCTCCAAGGCAGGATTCGCAAATCCAGCGCGCCTGTGGCACGATGCGCTGGTATGGCGGTGCTGCCGCTCCTCCCTGTTTCCTGGACGCGTATGGAAGAAAGCGTGGCCTTGGTTCGCCGGCGTCTTGCGCGGGCTGCAGCAGCCTTGCAGGAGGCCGGTGTGCCCTACGCCGTCATTGGAGGGAACGCCGTGGCCGCCTGGGTCTCGCGGGTGGATCTAGCCGCGGTACGGAATACCCGTGATGTCGACTTGTTACTGCGACGAGAGGACTTCGAGCGGGCCTCTACGGCGCTCGGCTGCGCCGGTTTCGTCCATCGACAGGTCGCCTCGCTCGGACGCGCTGGCGTCATGGATGTATTCCTGGACGGTCCAAGCGCCAAAGTCCGCGATGCGCTACACATCCTCTGGGCCGGCGAACGACCAGTGCCGGACGCGCTCGAGCCGTCACCCGAGCTTGGCGCCACGGAGGCTGGCGATGGCTTCGCGCTGATTCCCCTGGCGGACTTGGTACGCATGAAGCTGAGTTCCTATCGGGACAAGGACCGCGTGCATCTCCGGGATCTCGCGGAGGTGGGCTTGATCGACGAGGACTGGCCAACGCGGTTCCCGCCGGTGCTGGCGGAGCGCCTACGAGCCGTCCTGGCGGATCCAGAGGGGTAGGGCGCCTCGCCTCGTCATCACCTCCGCGTTCCACGGCAGCAGGCTGCCTGGCGGAATGGCTCCCGCAGGCGGGAGCAGTCCAGGGCGTCTTGCGCGCGTTTGCGGCTGCAGCGCGCGGCGCTACGTGCGCACTCGGATAGCGCGTTCTACCGCGGTTTCGAGTTTCGAGTTTCCTTCGAGTTTCGAGTTTCGAGTTTCGAGTTTCCCGGCACGAACCCCGTCCGCGTCTCCCAATCGGTCACGGCCGTCGCCAGCTGCTCCTCGGCGGCGAGGGCGTTCTGCTCGACGGCGAGGCGCTGTTTGCGGCTCTCGAAGACGGTCAGGAACGAGGCGGCGCCGGCGGCGTAGGTGTCCTGCAGGAGCTGGGTGTTGCGACGGGCGAGGGCGAGGGCTTCGCCGCGCAGGCGCTGGACGACGGCGGACAGGCCCTCGGCGCGGACGCGGGCTTCGCGGATCTCGGCGGCGATGGCGAGATCGCGCGCGGCCAGGGCGGCCTCGGCGCGGCGGCGGGTGGCGAGGGTCTCGGCCACGCGGCCCTGGTTCTGATTCCACAAGGGCAGCGGGATGGCGACCTTGAAGCCGACCATGGTGTCGTAGGACTGATCCTCGCGCTCGCGCGTGACCATCACGCCGAGGCCGACGTCCTCCCAGCGCTGCGCGCGGGCCAGGGCGAGTTCGGCCTGGGCGTGGTCGATCTGCAGCGCGGCCAGCAGGCGATCCGGCCGGCGTTTGGCCGCCGCCGCATCGGCGTTCGCCGCGCGCAGGCTCGGCAAGGCGCCGCGGATGCGCAGCGGCTCGGTCGGCGCGCGGCCGAGGAGCGCATTCAACTCCGCCAGCTTGGCGCGCTGCTCCACGGCCAGCGTCTCGCCGGCGAGCTGCAGGGTGGTCTTCTCCAGCTCGATGACCCCCGCCTCGGCCGCGCTGGTCTGCCCGGTGGCCGCCAGCGAGCTAGTCTGGCGGAAGATGCGTTCGAGCAGCTCGAGGCTCTCGCGATTGAGCGCCAGCCGGCGGTCGACGATGAGCAGCGCGCGTGCCTTGGCCAGCACCTGGCCGGCGAGCAGACGCTCCTGATTGCGCAACTCGGCCACGGCCAGCGCGACGTTCACGCGGGCCACGGCGCGTTGCGCGCCCAGTCGGCCGGAGAACGGAAAGCGCTGCAGGAAGCCGGCTTCGTAGGTGCGGTCGCCGCGCGAGCCGCGGGTCGCGAAGTCGGCCTTGAACTCGAACTCCGGATTGGCCCAGAGGCCGGCCTGCACGAGCCGCGCCTCGGCCTCGGCGATGACGTGGCGCGCGGCTGCGAGGTCCTTGTTCTGTCGGACCGCATAGGCCGCGGCGGCCTCCGGCGTGAACTCGGCCGCGCGCGCGACGGAGCACAATGCGAGGGCGGCGGCGGCGCAGAGGAGGATCGATTTCATGGCGGAGGCAGAGGGCGAGGTTGCGGCAGATCGCGGGCGCGGAGCCAGAGGAAGATGACGGGCGTGACGATGAGAATGTGGAGCAGGCTGCTGATCGATCCGCCCACCACCGGCGTGGCCAGCGGCTGCATGACCTCGGCTCCGGTGCGCTGCAGCCAGAACACCGGCAGCAGGCTGGCCAGCGTGGTGGCGACGGTCATCACCTTCGGGCGCAGGCGCAGCGTGGCGCCCTCCTTCACGGCCGCGACGAGATCATCGTAGCCGAAGTCGGCCCCGCGTTCGGCCTGCTTTTTGGCCACCATCTCCTCGAGATACACCACCATCACCACGGCCGTCTGGATGGCCGTGCCGAAGAGCGCGATGTAGCCCACGCCGACCGCGGCGGTGAACGGGAAGCCGAGCAGGTATTGCAGGAAGACGCTGCCGCTGAGCGCGAAGGGCACCGCCAGGATGACGTGAGCCGCCTCGCGGGCCGAGCCGTAGACGATGAAGAGCAGCACGAAGATGACGAAGAGCGCGGCCGGCACGACCAGCTTCATCGTCTCGCGGAAGGCCAGCTGCTGCTCGAACTCGCCCGAGTATTCGAGCGTCATGCCGGGCGCCAGCTTCGGCACGATCTCGCGGGCCAGGCGCGCTTTCACCTCCTCGACGAAGCCGCCGAGGTCGCGGCCCTGCACGTTGGCCTGCACGAAGACGCGCAGGCGGCCGTTCTCGCTGGCGATCTCGTTCGGGCCGAGCACCCGCTTGATCTCCGCCAACTGCGCCAGCGGCACGGCTGCCCCGACGCGGCCGCCGGGGCCGTTGTTGACCGCGGGGCGCATGGCGGCGCCGGCGGCGGGTGCAGCCGGTGCGGCGGTGTCGGGCGGGAGCGGGATGAGCAGATCGCCCAGCCGCGAGAGGTCGTCGCGCTCGCCGCGCTCGAGGCGCAGCTGCACGGAGTAGCGCTCGCGGCCTTCGATCACCGTGGTCACCGGCAGGCCGCCGAGGCCGATCTCCACCACGCGCAGGACTTCCTCCATCGAGAGCCCGTGCCGCGCGATGAGCGCGCGGTCGGGGACGATCTCGACATACGGCTTGCCCAGCACGCGCGAGACGGCCACGCCGCTGGCGCCACGGACGTCGCGCAGCACGCGCTCGACCTCGAAGGCCTGCTTCTGCAGCGCGTCGAGATTTTCGCCCAGGATCTTCACCCCGAGCTGCGCGCGGATGCCGGTCGAGATCATGAGAATGCGGTTCTCGATCGGCTGGAGGAATCCGCCCGGCACGAAGCCCGGCACCTGCATCAGCCGCTGGCTGAGCTCGTCCTTGATCTTCTCCAACGTCATTCCCGGCCGCCATTCCTTGCGCGGCTTGAGCGTGATCGTCGTCTCGATCATCTCGACCGGCGCCGGATCGGTCGCGGTCTCGGCGCGTCCGAGCTTGCCCGCGGCCAGCGCGACCTCCGGCAGGCTGGCGATGACCTCGTCCTGCCAGGCCATGACGCGCTGCACCTCGCCGAGGGAGGTCGAGGGCGTCAGCACCGGCATGAAGAGCAGACTGCCCTCGTCGAGCTTCGGCATGTGCTCGCTGCCGATGCCGCCGAGCAGCCGCTGCACCGGCGGCGCGAAGGAGAGCCGCTGCACGAGCCCATTCGGCAGACCCCAGAAGATGATCTGCGAGAAGGCCAGCAGCGCCGCGGCGGACGCGAGGACCGCGCGCGGATGCCGCAGCGACCAGTCGAGCGCCGGCTGATAGATCCGCTGCAGGAAGCGCATCACCCGATTGTCCTCCTCGCGATGGAACGGCCCGCGGATGAGGAAGGTGCAGAGCACCGGGACCGCGCTCAGCGCCAGCACGGTCGAGCCGACCAGCGCGAAGGTCTTCGTGAAGGCGAGCGGATGGAACAGCTTTCCGTCCTGCCCCTGCAGCGCGAAGACCGGCAGGAACGAGAGCAGGATGATGGCCATGGCGAAGAAGATCGGCCGGCCCACCTGGCGCGAGGCGGCCAGCGTGCAGGCCATCGTCTCGGCCTTGGTCAGCGGGCGTCCGAGCCTGGATTCCTCGGTCTCCGCGTGGCGGATGACATTCTCGACCATGACGATGCCCGCATCGACCAGCACGCCGATGGCGATGATGAGCCCGGCCAGGCTCATGAGGTTCGAGGAGATGCCGACCCATTCCATCAGCAGGAACGAGATGAGGATGCTGGCCGGCAGCGGGAAGGTGACGATGAGGATGCTGCGGAAGTGAAAGAGGAAGAGGATGTGCGCGAGGGTCACGAGCACGATCTCCTCCAGCAGCGCATCGCGCAGCGTGGCGATGGTGCGGCCGATGAGATCGCTCCGATCGTAGAACGGCTGGATGCTGACGCCGGCTGGCAGCGCGGGCGAGAGCTGCGCGATCTTGGCCTTCACCGCGGCGATGACCGCGCGGGCGTTTTCGCCGGAGCGCATGACGACCGTGCCGCCGACCGCCTCGCGGCCGTTGATGTCGAGCGCGCCGCGGCGGAACTCGCCGCCGACCTCGACCCGCGCGACGTCGCGCAGGTAGACCGGCGTGTTGCCGCGGCGCATGAGCAGCACGTTCTCGAGGTCGGCTTGCGACTGGATCTGGCCGCGGCCGCGGACCACGAATTCGAGCCCGTTCTCCTCCACCGTCTTGCCGCCGATGTTGAGGTTCGCCTTGCGCAGCGCCTCCTGCACCATGGCGAGCGAGAGCCCGCGATCGCGCAGCTGGGCCGAGGAGACCTCGACCTGGTATTGCTTCACGAAGCCGCCGATGCTGCCGACCTCGGCCACGCCGGGGATGGAGTTCAGCTGGTAGCGCACGAACCAGTCCTGCAACCCGCGCAGGTAGGCGAGATCGTAGCCGCCCTGCGGCGCCTTTTTCGGATCGACCGCGAGGTAGTATTGATAGACCCAGCCGAGGCCGGTGGCATCGGGCCCGAGCTTCGCGACCACGCCCTCGGGCAGCGTGCCGCCGAGGTAGTTGAGCCGCTCCAGCACGCGCTGGCGGGCGAAGTAGGGGTCGATGCGGTCCTCGAAGATGACCGTGACGAGCGAGAACCCGAACATGCTGGTGGCGCGCACCGTCTTCACGCCGGCCAAGCCCTGCAGATTGACCGTGAGCGGATAGGTCACCTGGTCCTCCACCTCCTGCGGCGAGCGGCCGGACCAGTCGGCGAAGACGATGACCTGGTTTTCGGTCAGGTCGGGAATGGCGTCGACCGGCGTGCGCCAGAGCGCGCGCAGGCCGAGCGCGACGAGCACGAGCGTCGCGCAGAGCACGAGGAAGCGGTTCCGCAGCGACCAGGCGAGAAAGGCGTCGATCATGGCCGGGCGCCGGCAGGAGCGGCGGGTTTGGGCAGGCGGGCGAGCCAGCGCGCGGGGTGGTCGAGGAAGACCGGCTCGCAGCCATCGCAGCAGAACTGCAGCTCGCGGCCCTGGTAGTTGAACTTCACCGGCGCGCCCATGGAGCCGAGCTTGGCGCCGGTGACGGGGCATTCGTCCGCCGCCACCGGAGCGTCCTCGCCCGCGGGCGGATCCTCGTAGTTGTTGAGCAGCTGCGCCTGGCCGTCGAGCAGCACGCCGCCGCGCACGACCACCGCTTCGCCGGCCTTGAGGCCCTGGGTGATTTCCCAATGCGTGTCGCCCTCGCGGCCGAGCGTGACCCGGCGCAGGCGATACGCCCCCTGCCCTTCGTCGACGAAGACCCGCGGCTGATTGCCCGGCCAGAGCACGGCCGCGCGCGGCACGGCGAGGACCTCGGGCGCGTCTATCTGCACCTCGGCCTCGGCGAAGAGCCGGTGCAGGAACGTGCGGCGTTTGCGGCCGCCTTCCTCGAGGAGCGGGTTGTCGAGTTCGACGCGCACCTTCGCGGTGCGGGTCATTTCATCGAGGTTCGGGTCGATGAACGTGATGGTCGATTTGAAGACCCGGCCCGGATGCGAGGGCGTGCGCACGGCGACCTCCTGCCCGAGCCGCAGCCAGGGCAGATCGCGCTCGTAGGCGTCGAAGCGGAACCACATCTTCCGGAAATCGGCGATCTCGAACATCTTCTCGCCCTCGCCCAGCCATTGGCCGCCGTACGCATTCTGCGCCACGACCGTGCCGCCGGCCGGCGCGACGATGGGCACGGTCAGACTTTTCGGGTCGCGCTTGGGCAGCTCGGCGATCTGCCGTTCGGTCAGGCCCATCTGGCGCAGCTTCATGGCGGAGGCGGTGCGCAGCGGGGAATCGGGCGTGGTCTGCTGGAACTCCGCGATGGCGGCGAGCAGCTCCCGGCTGAAGAACTCGGCCAGCGGCTCGCCTTCCTCGACCTCGGCGCCGACGTAATTGACGTAGAGCTTCTCGACCCGGCCCTTGACCGTGGCGGCGAGGAAGCGGTGGCGCGAGGCGTCGTCGTCGATCATCCCCGCCACCCGCAGCGTGCGGGTGAGCGGTCGGAGCGCGGCCGGTTCCGTGGCGATGCCCGCCACCCGCGCGCTGCCGGCCTGGAGAATGACGACATCCTTCGACTTGCTGTCGGCCGCGCCACCGGCCTCGTAGACCGGCACGAGGTCCATGCCGCAGATGGTGCATTTCCCCGGCTGATCGCTGCGGATCCAGGGGTGCATGGGGCTTTGGTAATAGAGCGGCTGGCGCGCGCCGGCGGTGGCGCCGGGCGAGGTGGCCGCGGAGGAGTGTCGGCCGACCCACCAGCCGCCGGCGGCGGCGGCGGCGAGGGCCAGGACGAGGAGAAATTTGGAAGACATGAGCGGAGCTGCGGGCGTGGACGTGGACCAAGGGCGACGGACCGACCCGGGCGCGCGGCGCCCGGGGGGAAACGCAAAAGACGCCTCCGCTGACTCCCGCGCGGCGGGAGGGCAGAAGGCGTCAGGCCACGACCGGCGGCGCGGTGCTGCGCTGGCAGCTCCGCAGGACCCGCTCCAACAGCACCGACGGTCGCGGCGGTCCGCGACTCGGCTCACTTTCGACGGCCAGACGCACCAGCGCCAGAACCGGCGGCGGCACGGGCGACTCGGCGTCGTACGGCAGCGCCTCCGGCGCGGCCGGCACCGCCAGCTTCTCGGCCGGCGGCGACTTCAAACTCTTGCAGCAGACCTGTCCGGGCTCGACGGGCGGCTTCGAATCCGGGCCCGCCTCGTCGCTGCTGCCGCAGCATTCCGCCACCACCTGCGGTTCGCCCAGCCAGAGCAGGAGCGCGCAGTGGTGGGTGGTCACCAGCCAGCTCAGCAGCAGGCCCGCGACCGCGACGAGGCGGACGGGGACGAGCGAGAGTTTCTGCAGCATGGCGGCGGGTGGAATCTAGCGTACTTCGGCCCCGCCCGCAGCGGGAAAGGCCGGCCGGGTCAGCTCTTGATCTTCTTCAGCTCGGCGAGGAAAGCGGACGGTCCGCCCTTCACGTAGCCGAGTTCGCCGACCTTTTTGCCCTCGCCGTTCAGCACGATGATGGTCGGGAAGCCGCGTACGCCGTATTTCGCGGCGAGCGCTTCGTTGCGGGCCTTGGTGGCCACGTCCTGCGGCTTGCGGCGCGGGAAATCGAGCTCCACCAGCACGAGGTTCTCCTTCGCATACTGCTGGAACTCGGGCTGCATGAAGACCTCTTTGTTGAGCTTGATGCACCAGCCGCACCAGTCGGAGCCGGTGAAATCGAGCAAGACCAGCTTGTTGGTCCCCTTGGCCTCGGCCACGCCTTTGTCGGGATCGGTGCCCCACGAGCCGTCGCCGGCCAGAGCGGTGAGAGTGGTGAACGCGGCGGCGAGGGCGAGGGAAAGCAGCTTCTTCATGGGAGGGACGGGGGTGGGAGTCTCTGACCGTGGGTTTCTTCCCGCGTTGAATCAAGGCTGCGGAATTGAGCAGGGATTCGGAATGCCATTCCCGGCGGGAGGGCCCTCTGGTTGAACCTCCCTTGGCCGAAGCTGCCCATTTTTCCATCGCCCGGTTGCTGGCGGTTCCAGAAGGGGCGATGATCGCGGCCCGCCATGTCCGCCTGCTGTTACGTTCCGGCACCCGACGCCTCGGGCGCGACTTCGCCGGATCCGCAGGCCGGCGACTGGTTCCGCCTCGGGGTCTCGGCCATGGCCTCGATGCTGAGCATGATGTTCGGCCTGGCGGTCAATCTCTCGCCGCCGGCACCGTCGGTGCGGCCGTGGGTGCATGGCCTGCTGGCGGGTCTCGCGCTGCTCGTGTTCGTCCTGCTCGGCGGACCGATGTGCCGGCGCGCCTGGGCCGAGCTGCGGGCCGGTCGGGTGGCGGTCGAGCAGCTCTTTCTGCTCGGATTGGCCGGCGCTTTCGGAGCTTCGGCGCATTGCTCCCTCACCGGGTTCGGCGATGTCTACTACGAGGTCGTGGCCATCCTGGTCGCGATCTACACCTTCGGCACGATCCTCGGGGAGCAGCGCCGCCACCTGGTGCAGCGCGCGGCCGATGCCGTGCGGGCGGAGTTCGACTTCTGCCAGCGGCTCGGCGAGGACGGCCGCGAGGAACGCGTGCCGGTGGCAGCGATCTGCCGCGGCCAGCGCGTGCTCGTCCGCCCGGGCGAGGGCGTGCCGGTCGACGGTCGGGTGATCGAGGGCACCGGTTTCGTGCGCGAAGCCTCGCTCACCGGCGAGCCGTTCCCGGTCGTGAAGCGCCCGGGCGACCGCATTCTGGCCGGCGGCCATGCGCTCGATCAGGTGCTGACCATCGAGGCGGAATCGCCCGGCCACACGCGTCAGCTCGATGCGCTGCTCGACGCCGTGCGCGCGGCCCAGGCGCGTCCGTCGGTCCTGCAGCGCGAGGCCGACAGGCTGACGGCGTGGTTCCTGCCCGCGGTGGTGGTGCTTTCGCTGGCGGCGGGGATCGGCTGGACGCTGGCCAGCGGATGGATCGTGGGCGTCTTCCACGCCCTCGCGGTGGTGCTGGTGGCCTGCCCCTGTGCGCTCGGCCTGGCCACACCGATCAGCCTTTGGGGCGCGCTCGCCCGGCTGGCCCAGCGCGGCGTGCTGGCGTCGTCGGGCGAATTGATCGAGCGCCTGGCGCAGGTCGACACGGTGGTCTTCGACAAGACCGGCACGCTTTCGGACGAGGAGATGACGCTGGTCGATTTCGTGGTGCTCGACAGCGCCGGCGTCGAACGCGGGCAGCTGCTCGAGTGGATTCGGCGTGTCGAGGCCGGCAGCACGCATCCGGTGGCGCGGGCCTTCCGCGAGAGCGCCAGCGTGCTGGAGGCGACCGCGGCGAATACCGCCGGGGTGCCGGCCCAGACGTTGCCGGGCGCGGGCCTGACGGCGGAGATCGAGGGGCATCGGCTCAGCCTCGGCAATGCGCGCATTCTCCCGGCGGCAACCGACGAGGCTGCTCTGCGCGGCCGGCTCCTGCCCGAGGCGGCGGCGCGCGCCTCGCTCTTTCTTTTCGTGACGCTGGACGAGCGCCCCGTGGCCGTGGCCGCGCTGCGCGAGCGGTTGCGGGAATCGGCCACCGCCGCGGTCGGCCAGCTGCACGGGGCCGGGCTCGAATGCCACCTCCTGACCGGCGATCGCGCCGAGCACGTGCAGGCGCTGCAGATCCCGGGCTTCGACCACGTGCACGCCGGCGTCACGCCGCTGGGCAAGGAGGAGCTGATCCAGCGTCTGCAGGCCGAGGGCAAGCGCGTGCTCTTCGTCGGCGACGGCCTGAACGACTCGGCCGCGCTGGCGGCCGCCCACGCCGGGCTGGCGCTGGCCAGCGGCGCCGGGCTCAGCCGCGAGGCGGCGGCCGGGCAGCTCTATGGCGGCGACCTCACCGCGGTGCCCGAGGCCATCGCCGCCTGCCGGGCCGCCATGCGGGCGGCGCGGCAGAACATGCTCTTCGCCGCAGCCTACAACTTCGTCGGGGTGACCTTCGCCCTGACCGGCCTGCTGCATCCGGTGGTGGCTGCGCTGCTCATGCTCGGCTCGAGCCTGACCGTGACCGCCCGCTCGCTGGCCGCCGCCAATCGCCGGCCCGAGCTGCGCGACCTGCCCGCGCCGCCGCGCCGCGGCTGGCTGGCCGCGTTCGGCTTCCTGCGCGAGCCCCGCGCCGCGGCCGCCGGACTTTGCACGCTCCTGCATGGCCCGTTTCTGGCCTGGCACGGCGGACTCACCCTCCGCGCCGGGTGCGCCCTGACCGCCATCCTCGGACTGCTCGGCGTGCTGCTCGCGCGCTGGCTGGCCACGCCGCTCGCACCGGTGGCCGATCGCTTCGGCGGCGAGGCGCGCTGGCGCGGCCTGGCCGAGATGTTCGCCTTCGGCAATGCCGCCATGCTGCTCGGCTGGTGGGCCGATGCCGGCTTCTCCGGCCCCCTCGCCCACACCCCTGGCTGCGGCGGGGTGCACGGCGGCATCCACGTCTTCAGCTGGATGAACGCCGGCATGCTGCTGGGCTCGCTCGCCATGCTGCCGCGCCGCTGGGATTGGAACGCGGGCGGCCATTTCACCGTCATGCTGGCCGGCATGTTCGTCGGCATGTTCGCCTCCGGCTGGTTCATGGCCCGCTTCCCTGCGGTCGATCCCGAGCGGGCCTTTTTCCTGCACGCCGGCACGATGTGCGTGGGGATGCTGTTGGGGATGCTGGTGGCGTGCGAGGGGTGGCAGCGGCTCGTCCGGGGCGGGAAGGATCAAGAGGCAGGATTCAAGATTCAAACCGTGTTAAGAGAAAAAAGCTAAGGAGGCTGTGGCTGCAAGCGCGCGCGAGTTGCTTGTCCCGATCCAATGCGCCCGTTCTCCGCGACTTCGCGTGCGAACGATTCTTCTCCTTCTGCCTTCGGCCGGTTTGGGGCTTGATTCTTGCCTCTTGAATCTTACCTCCCGCCGGTGCTCTCCGACTCTCCGCACCGCGTCCGCGCCACCTGGATTCTGCTCGGCTGCTGCGTGCTCTGGGGCCTGAGCTTCCCTTTCTCCAAGGCGATCGAGATCACCCAGCGCACGGTCCTGCCACAGGCCAGCAGCTGGTTCCTCGCCACCCAGGCGCTGGCGGCGCGTTTCGGCCTCGCGGCGCTGCTGCTCGCGCTGGCCAACGCGCACACGCTGCGGCGGATCACGCGGCTCGAAGTGCAGCAGGGGCTGGGCATCGGCTTCTTCGGAGGCATCGGCATCGTGCTGCAGATCGACGGACTCGCCTACACCTCCGCCTCGACCTCGGCCTTCCTGACGGCGTCCTACGTGGTCATCGTACCGCTGCTGCTCGCGCTGAAGACACGTCGCGTCCCCTCGTGGCCGGTCTTGCTCGCCTGCGCCATCGCCATGAGCGGCATGGCCGTGCTCTCGGGCATCGACTGGGCGAAATTCCAGATCGGCCGCGGCGAGGCCGAGACCATCCTCGGCTCGTGCGTCTTCGCGCTGCAGATCCTCTGGCTCGAACGCCCGCGCTTCGCGGGCAACAACACGCTGCACAGCACCGTCGTCATGTTCACCACGACGACCTTCGTCTGCCTGCCCGTCGCGCTGGCGACCCAGCAGAATTGGTCCGACTGGGGCGTCGCCCTGCGGGCGCCCGCGGTGCCGAGCCTCATCCTCGCGCTGACGCTCCTCTGCACGCTGGTCACCTTCACGATGATGAACCGCTGGCAGCGCCACGTCGGCGCGACCGCCGCCGGGCTCATCTACGCGACCGAACCCATCTTCACGAGCTTGTGCGCCTTCTTCCTGCCCGGCTGGCTGAGCACCTATGGCGGTTTCCAGTATCCGAACGAGGAACTCACCCGCGCCCTCCTCCTCGGCGGCGTGCTCATCACGCTGGCCAACCTCGTCCTCCTGTTGCCCGCCGCCCGGGCCGGCAGCAGCGGGCTGAGCCGCGCAGAGGGAGGGTAGTGGGAAGACTGGAGACGGGAGACGGGAATCCGCGCGCATCCTTGGTTCGCCTATCGCCTATCGCCTATCGCCTATCGCCTATGCCGAGCCTAAGCGAGGCAAACCGCGTGCAGCACGCCGGGCAGGATCTCGAAGCGGGCCGGGAGGAAGCCGGGGGTTTCGCCTTCGATTTCCAAGGCCACGCGTTCGCCGGCGGCGGGCTCGATCTCGACGGTGCGGGCGCGCCGCGCGCTGACCTTCTTCAAAGCGAGGTGGGTGCCGTTGTAGAGGCGATGCCCGCTCCGGAGGAGGTCGGTGAAGCGGAAGTCGCCCAGCGTGATCACGTCGAAAAGGCCGTCGGCGGGATCGGCGTTGGGCGCGACGAGCATGCCACCGCCGAAATGGCGGGCGTTGGCCACGGCGATGAGATTGATCTTCTGCACCGGGCCGAACGGCTCGTCGTCGCAGCGCAGGCGCACGGCCGCATTCCGATAGGCCAGCATGGCGCGGAAGCTGGCGAAGTAGAAGGCCAGCGCGCCGGTGCGTTTGGACGAAGCGTTGACGTACTGCGCGACGACGGCGGAAACCCCGCAGGAGCCGATGTTGACGAAATGCCGGGTGAGCGAGGCCCCGTCCGGGCCGACGCAGGTCAGGCGGCCCGCGTCGAGGCAGCGAGTGTGCCCGCGCGCGATGACCGCGGCCGCGCCGTCGAGCTCCGTCGGCACCCCGAGCAGCCGACGGAAATCGCCGCCGGTGTGGCAGGGCAGCAGCCCGAACGTCACGCCCTCCGCCAACGGTCGGCCGGAGTCGTCGAGCAGGCCGTTGATGACTTCGTTGACCGTGCCATCGCCGCCCACCGCCACGATGCGGCGCGCGCCCGCCAGCACCGCCTCGCGCGCCAACCGCGTCGCGTCGCCGCGCGCCCGGGTCATCCGCTCCTCGAAGTCGAAATGCCGCCGCACGACCTTGGAACTCTCCGGCCAATGCCGCCCGGCCGCCCCGCCCTGCGAGCGCGGATTGACGATGACGACGGTCGGCCCGGGGGAGGAGGACATGCCGGGGTGATGAAATCCAATCGCCGCGGCCGATGACAAGCCTGGCCTCGCTGAGGCTCGGCATAGGCAATAGGAGATAGGAGATAGGCGATAGGTGAGCCGAGGTTGCGCGCCCGTCTCCAGTCTCTGTCTCCGACCGCCGGTTTCCCTCCCTGCTGCGATCGCTATCGCCGATTCCCCTTGTCCGCGCCGAGCCGGGGTGAGGCCTTCGTTTTGCGGCCGTCCGAGGACGGGGAGGAGGCGCTCGGGGCGGCCAGGGTCGGTGCGGGGGTGGCGGCGGGAGGGACGACCTGCGGCGCGGTCGGTGCCGGTGTGGGGGCCACGGTCGGGGGCTTGATGGTCACATCGGTCCCGCGACCGAAGATGGAAAGATTGGTTTCGATCAGCGTGCCGCCCTTCTTCAACGCGGCCTGCTCGCGAATGGCCGCCGTGAGGTCGGTGCCCACGCCGCTCCATTTGGCGGGATCGAGCAGCTGGGTGGTGGCGACAAGCCGGGTGAGGTCGACGTCGACCGTGGCGGGCAGGTAAGGCGCGTTGGGATCGAGGATCATCATCTGCCCCGGCTCGAGCAGCGTGCTTTCGCCGACGCGGCCATAGAGCGCGACGCGCAGCTCGCCTTTCAGCGCGATGACCTTGACGAAGCCCCGCGCGGTCTTGGCCTGGCCGTTGACCTTTTGCGTGCGGGTGGGCGTGTGCTCGATGAGAAAGGCGCTGCCATTGCCCACGGCCACGATGCCCGCGGCGCGAATGCGCGAGCCCTGGCCGAGCAGACGGAAGGGCGCGTGCAGGAACGCGGTGCCTTCGGCCATGAGCAGCTCGCGCGTGCCGGCCCCGGCCTGCAGCTGGGTGAGCGCGCCGGCACGGACCAGCGTGCCGTCCGCGAATTTCAGCTCGGTGCGGGACTTCGCGGCGGTGCGCAGCACCGAGCCGCTCGGGAGCGTGTCGCCCGTCACGGCCGGGCGCGGAGCGGCGCCGGGAGCCTGCAGCCGCACGTCGGCATAGGTTTGCGTCACCCGGGCGGCGTCGGCGGCGTGGGCCGCGATCGGCCCCAGCGCGAGCAGAGCCGGAAAGAGGCAACGGAGAAGGCGGAGCATCGGCCGCAGGCTAGCGCATCGCCTCCGGGGCGCACGTCGAATCAACCCTTCCGACGCCACCCGCTGAGGTGCAGGAGCGCGTCGAGCAGGCCGGCGTAGCGGAAGGAGGGATCGGCGTAATGCTGGAGCACGTAGAAGCAGAAGTAGTAGGCCCGGCAGATCGACCACAGGCAGAGCCCGAAGAGCGCCACCGCCGGCCAGTGCAGCAGCGGCCAGAACATGAGCGCGAGGTAGCTGGCGCTGAGGAGGAAGATGACGAGGAAGAGCGCGGCCTTGAGCTTGAGCACGCGGGGCGAGGTGATGTCCACGCAGGAACGCTGGGACGGAATGCAGCGGCGTCCAGCGCCCGGCGCGGGCCGGCGAAGGAAAGGGCAATCGTTACTGCGGAGCAACCCAGAGCTGTCAGTTTTGGCCTCGACGGCGCGGGACGCCCGGCGCTAACTTTCCCGCTCGATCCGCGCGGGACGCCTCCCGACGTCCGCGCGGGCCGTGCGCTCCGTGGTCCGGCGGAACTTCCGGCGCCCGGATGACGGAGCGGAGCATCGTTCCTTTCGGTCGCCGTTTCCCATGTCCCGCTCTCTTCCGAATTCGCCGATGCGGGCGTTGGCAGCCGCGGCTGCCGAAGCGCCGACGAACGGTCGCGCGCCGAGCCCTCGGGAAGCGGAGCTCGCGCGGGAGGTGGCCACTCTGCGCAAGGTCTGCGCCCAGCTGGAACGCGAACGCGAGCGGGACCGCGAGCACTTCGAAGCGGCGCCGCTGGCCTATGTGGTCCTGCAGGCGGATGGGCGCATCGCCGAGGCCAACCGAGCCGCCGCGGCCTTGCTCGGGCTCCGGCCGGGCGAGCCCGAGCCGCGGCGATTCGTGGAGTTCCTCCAGCTCGAAGACCGCGCGGAACTGGAGGCCCGACTGCGGGAGCCGGCGGGGGCCACGCCGGCGTGGCTCTGTCGGGTGCGTCTGAGCGTGCCCGACGGCACGCTGCGCACTTTTCGCCTTGAGGGCGCCGGCGATGGTCTGGGCCAGACCCGGGTGATGCTGGTGGACATCACCGACCGGCAGCGCGAGGCCGAGCTGCAGAGCCAGCATCTGCGGCGGCTGGAGTCGATCGTGGCGGCCAGCGGCGGGGCGGTCTGGGAGGTCGATTTCAGCAACGACACGGCCTACTACAGCCCCGCCTTCCATGCGCTGCTCGGGCTCCCCGACGGTTCGCTGGGGAATGCGCGGGCCGCCTGGCGGAAATACGGCTTCGAAGAGGATCTGCCGGCGGTGCGCAAGCTCTTCGAGGACCACATCGCCCGGGCCGATCCGCAGCCCTACCGCGGCCAGTTCCGCATGCGGCGGGCGGACGGCACGACCCTGACCGTCATCTCGGCCGGACGCGTGACCGAATGGACCGAGGACGGCCAGCCGCTGCGCATGGTGGGGTGTTATCTCGACATCTCGGCGCAGGCCGATGCCGAGGCCGCCGCCCGGGCCAGCGGAGAAAGTCTGCGCACGGTCATCGACAATCTGCGCGCGGCCGTGGTGCTGAAGGATCGTCTGGGCCGCTGGATCGTGGTCGGCCGGCCGGGGCGCGAGCTGCTGCAGCTCGACGAGCGCGAGTGTCTCGGCCTGACCAGCGGGGAAGTCCTGGCCCGCCGGCCGGATCTCGCGCCGCTGCTGGGCGGGTGCGATGCCGGCGACGAGCGCGCCTGGGCCGCTGGGACCACCTTTACTTACGAGGAGCAGATCCCCACAGAAACCGGTCCCCGCACGCTCGAGTTGACCAAGATTCCGCTCTTCGAAGCCGACGGGACGCGCCGCGGCCTGGTGGTGGTGATCGAGGATGTCACCGAGCGTCGCAAAGCCGAGGCCCATCTGCAGGAACGGGATGCGCAGTTCACCGCCCTGACCACGCACGCGCCGGGCATGCTCTACGAGTTCCGCCTGGCACCCGATGGGAGCGCCTCGCTGCCGTACGTCTCCGCGCACGTGCGGCGGATGTACGGCGAGGAGCCGGAGGACGTGATGCGCGATGCGCACATGCTCTTCCGGCACGTGCTGCCCGAAGATCTCGCAGCGCTGAACGAATCGATCCGCCGCTCGGCGGAGACGATGACGACCTGGCAGTTCGACTATCGCATTCGGCACGTCGACGGCAGCCTGCGCTGGCTGCGCGGCGCCTCCACCCCGCGGCGGCTCGACGACGGTTCCATCCAGTGGAGCGGCTACAAATACGACATCACTCAGCTCAAGCTGGCCGAGACCGAGCAGCTCAACCGCGGCAAGCGCGAGGTCATCGAGCGCCTGGCCGGGGGCGTGGCGCACGATTTCAACAACTACCTGACCTCCATTCGCGTCTCTGCCGAGCTTCTCGGCCAGCGCGCGGCCGGACTCTCCACCGGTGCCGCCGAGCTGGCCGAGACTCTCCTCGGGGAGATCGATGCCGCCACGCGGGTCGCCCGCCAGCTGCTGGCTTTCACGAAGGATCAACCCATCCGGCGCGAAGTCGTGCCGCTGGCGGAGTTCCTGCACAAAACCTCCGAGTTCGCGCTGCGCGGGAGCGGGGTCAGCGCCGGTATCGCGGGCGCAGAGGGCCTCGAGCTCGAGACCGACCCGATCCTCCTGCAGCAGGCGCTCTTCAATCTCCTGATCAACGCGCGGGAGGCCATGAACCATCGCGGGAGGATCGAACTCGAAGTCCGACGCGGCGCGGACGGCTCGATCCAAGTGCGCATCGGCGACGAGGGACCGGGCGTGCCGCCGGGACGTCAGGAGCAGATCTTCGAGCTTTACTACACCACCAAGCCCGACGGGTCCGGCCTCGGCCTGCACGTGGCCAGGAGCCTGCTCGCCCGACTGGGCGGAACCATCGCGTTGGACGCGAGCGTCGCCCGCGGCGCCGCCTTCGTGGTCAGCCTGCCGAGTAAGGCCTCCTCGCCGGAGCATTCGCCGCGGCCGTCGGCGCCCGCCGGCGCCCTGGCGCCTCGCGCGGTCGTGCCCCACGTCCTGCTGCTCGAGGACGAGGAGGTGCAGACCTTCCTCCTGACGCGCTTTCTGCGGGACATCGGGGTGACCTGCGAGGCGTTCACCTGCGGGGCCGCCCTGCTGGAGGCCGCAGGACCGCACGAGGGCAGGGAGGCGGGCGCACTCGTCTGTCTGCTCGACATCACCGTGCGTCACGGGCTGGGCGGACTGGAGATCGCCCGCGAGCTGCGCGCGCGGTTGCCCCGCGCCCGTATCTTTCTGGTCAGCGGCTACACCGATGCGTGGGACACCTACGGCGCGTCGCTCGGGGCCATCGACATCGGTTTCATTAGCAAGCCCTATACGCTACCCACCCTGAGGGAGCTTTTGCTCGGGGTAGCGGCCACCGCGTCCGCGAGCTAGCCGCGCCGGATTCGAGGCTACTGCACGGCCTTGACCCGAACCGCAGGAGCCTGGGTCTCTCCGCCGACCTGCAGTCCGAGCAGCTGACCGCCGAGCGGAGACTGGGGCGTCAGCACGGTGACTTCCCGACGGCCGCATTTCACCTCGGTGCCGCCGCCCGCTGGGCCGAGGAAGAACCATTCGCTCGCGCCATCGGTGAA
Source organism: Verrucomicrobiota bacterium (assembly GCA_018240025.1). Lineage (GTDB taxonomy): Bacteria > Verrucomicrobiota > Verrucomicrobiia > Chthoniobacterales > SZAS-18 > SZAS-18. Next base: position 6,359 of record JAFEGM010000065.1, on the reverse strand, counting down.
CTCGACTTCGACGAGCGAACCCAGGCGGATCGCGCCGCCGTCCGCCGTTTCCGCGGAGTCCAGTTCGCGAAAGGCCGCCGCGGCGTCGAGCGCTGCTTGAGCCTGTTTGGCGAGGCCATCGGCGAGATAGTTCTCCTCGGTCGAGCGAGTGTCGTATTTGCCTTCCGCTTTGGAATGCGGGTCGTTGCCGGTCGCGCGCGTGGCCTTGGAACTGCCGAGCATGCTCTCGGCCTCGGCGTGCAGGGCATCGATGATGGCTTGGCGAACGGTGGCCTTCTGCATCGCCCAAGGGAGTCGGAGGCGCGGCGAACGCAACGCGTCGCCGGCTCGCGCGGCCATCTGCGCGATTGCCAGGGAAGCCCGGCAGCCCCACCCTCAGATTATGCAAAAGTTCTCCCGACTCCTCAGCCGGACTGCGCTCCTCGTGGGCTCGGCCGGTCTGCTCTTCGCGCTTACCCAGCAACGGGAGCTCTACCCGGTGAAGATCGCCGGCGGCGGTCAGGCGACCGTCTGGGCGTCATCTGCATGGGCGCGCGGCTCGGACACGCCCCCGCAGACGCTGCACCTTCTCCACGCGAACAAGGCCGTGTCCGTACAGATGACGTTTCTCGCCCGGACGGCCCAGGCTCCCGACTCCCGCGAAGCGCTCGACCGGGCCCTGCTGGAGATGGCCCAGCCGCTCGTCGCGGGATCGGTGGAGAAGAAGGTCGCCCCCAAAGTTCTCGAGACGAATGGCGGGATCGCCGGCTACGTGAGCCTGACCGACGCGCGCCTGGTCGGGGTCGCGAAGCCTCCGGCCGGAGAGTTCCGCTATCTCCATAGCGGGCTGCGCGTGACGGAGAAGTACGTGCTGATCTTCACGGTGCTGAGCAATGTGCAATCCGGCGACGACCTCCTGACCGCCTTTCAGATTGTCGGGACCAACGTCGACCTGAAGTGAACTCGAAAGAACGGAACGCCTCCTCGCCGAGCAGCTGTCCGCAGCCGCGGCGGGCGATCTGATCGCCTTTCCGGTCGGGGAGGTTTGCCGGCTCCGGCTCGGCGGCGACGAGCGCTCAGCGCAACGACTTCAACTCCCCCGCATAGCCAGTCAGCTCCAAATAGCCGCTGCCGCGCACGGGTTGGCCGCGGCGCATGCCGGTGACGCGAATGGCGCCCTCCCAATAGCTGATCGGCCCGAGCGCGAGTTCCTGGGCATCGAGCGTGGGCGTGATCTGCAGCTCCAGCTCGAGCGTCGGAAGGCGCACGCTCCATTCGACCGGATAGCGACCCTTGGTGCGCGGACTCGCCCAACTGCGGCGCGGCGTGAATTCGATCTCGCCGCGCGTGAGATGGCGGGTCTGCCCGTTCGCCTCGACCAGCGTCCCGCTGGAAGCCGCGTCGATGCCGCCCTCGCGCCGCCGCAGCGCGTAGAGCATGAGCTCGCTGCCGTCCTCGAACTGGAGCGCAAACCAATCCCAGCCAACCTGCCCGGGATCGAGCTGGCCGGAGGCCCATTCGTGATCGAACCAGCTCAGCCCGGCGACCTCGGCGCTGCGGCCTTCCACGCTCAGCCGACCGCGCGTTTCCAGGCGGGTGAAGGAGTAGTAATGCGAGGCGCTGCCCGTGGCCGCCGATTTCACGCTCGCGCCGTCGACGCCGTGAATCACCGGGGGCTTGGTCGGGCGGATCAGGAGATCGAGCGCGAGGGTCTTCGTCCTGGCCTCGATGCGCCAGGCGCCGTCGGCCTGCGGCGTGAGCTGCCAGTCGTCGATCCACGCCAGGCGCTCGCCGGGTCGCGCCGCCTCGGCGAAGCCAGCCTCGCCGAAAGCTCCGCGGGCGAGCTTGCTGTCGTAATGGAAGCGGCGGCCGTCGATCTCCGTGATGGCGAAGTGGGCGAATTTGAAATCGCTCACCGCGAAGCGCGAGGCGCCCGCCCGGGGGGCAGCCGGCGGCGTCACGCCCTGCCGGAAGAAGGTCAGCTCGTAGCCGTAGGCGCGGCCGGTGGCGGCGTCGCGCACATTGCCGGTGAAGTACCACCACTCGGTCTTGAAGTCGGGATGCGCCCCGTGATCGCGCGGGAACTCGTAGCGCCAGCCCGGCGCGGCCTGGCGCCAGGCGGGTTCCTGGGCGTCCGCGCGCCCGCTCAGACCGGCCACGACGGCGAGCAGAAGGGAGAGCGCGCGGCGAATTCTCATGGCGGTCGATCTGACATTCCCCTCTAACACGATTTGATTCTTCCGGCCGCCTCCTGATTCTTCCGCCCCGTGGCCAAGTCCTCCGTTCCTCCTCTCCGTATCGGCATCGTCGGCGCCGGTGACATCGTCCGCGAAAAGCATCTCCCCGGCCTCGCCAAACAACCCGGGGTCAAGATCGCGGCGGTCTCGAACTCCAAGATGCGCAGCACCGAGCGCTTCTGCCGCGAATGCGCGCCCGACGCCCGGCGCATCGAGCACTGGGTCGATCTGGTGAGCGATCCGGAGATCGACATCGTCTGGATCGGCACGCCGCCCTATCTCCACTCGGAGATCACGGTGGCCGCGCTGGAGGCCGGCAAACACGTCTTCTGCCAGGCCCGCATGGCCATGAACCTTTCCCAGGCTGAGGAGATGCTGGCGGCGGCGCGGCGCAATCCGCAGCTCGTGACCATGATCTGCCCCTCGCCGCGCGGTCTGCGCACGGACGTGGTGGTGAAGCGCCTGCTGGCCGAAGAGACGCTCGGCACAATCCATCAGCTGCGACTGAACAGCTTCCACGCGCAGTATCTCGACGCCGCCAAGCCCGCCCACTGGCGGCAGCGCGAGGAACTGAGCGGCTTCAACGTGCTCACGCTCGGCATCTACATCGAGGTGCTGCAGCGCTGGTTCGGTCCCATCGGCCGCCTGCAGGCGCGGGCCCGGGTGCTGACGCCGAATCGCGCCGGCTACGAGGTGCGCATTCCGGACCTGGTCAATGTGCTCTGCCAGTTCGAGAACGGCGCCGAGGGCGTGCTCGAGTTCAGCGGCGTGACGCCGAAGGCGCCGCCGGATCGACTCGAGGTTTACGGAACCCAGGGCGCGCTGGTGTACGATTTCACCAAGGACGAGATCCTGCTCGCCAAGGGCGCCAACGGCGCCTGGGAGCGCGTGCACATTCCGCCGACGCAGCTGTCGGAGTGGGCCGTGGAGGCCGATTTCATCGCCGCGGTGCGCTCGAACGGACGCCTCCGGCCCTCGCCCGATTTCGAAGAGGGCGTGCGCTACATGCGCGTCGTGCAGGGCGTGGCCGACGCGCTGGCCAGCGGCGCGGAGGTCGTACTCGGCGGCGAGGCGACCTGAGCGAACCGTCGGAGAAGAAGATGGGTGAGCCGCTTTGCCGCGGGCGGACGCATTCCGGAGGCTCTGGCTGTAGAATCGAGCCTGGAGGAACTCAAAGAATACAAAACGACCGTCCCTAGTTTTTCTTTTTCTTTGCGTTCTCTGAGTTCTTTGAGGCCCAGTCTTCCGTCTCCCACCGCTCGCTTCCCGCATGTCCAAACCGCGCCGCCTCCTCCTCATCGGCTGGGATGCCGCGGACTGGCAGGTGATCGAGCCGCTGCTCGAGGCCGGGGCGCTGCCGAATCTGCAGCGGCTGATCGAGGGCGGGGTGATGGGCAATCTGGCCACGCTCTACCCCATCATCTCGCCGATGCTGTGGAACTCGATCGCCACCGGCAAGACGGCCGACCGACACGGAATCCACGGGTTCACCGAGGTCGGCGAGGACGGAATGGCGCGGCCGGTAACCTCGACCTCGCGCCGTACGAAGGCGCTCTGGAACATCCTGCAGCAGGCGCTCGGCTGGCGCTCACATGTGGTCGGCTGGTGGGCCAGCCACCCGGCCGAGCCGCTCGACGGCATCGTGGTCAGCGACCGACTCTCCCGCGCCCGCGAGCTGCCCGATGGCACCTGGACGGTGCCGCCGCACACGGTGCATCCGGCGGCGCGCGCGGCCGAGTTCGCCGAGCTGCGCATGCGACCGGAGGAGGTCACTGAGGAGCTCATCCTGCCCTTCATTCCGCGCGCGGCGGAGATCGACCAGACGACCGACCAACGCCTGGGGACCTTCGCGCGCATCTTCGCCGACGCCTGCTCGATCCAGTCGGCCATCACCGCCGCGATGGAGGCCGAACCGTGGGATTTCGCCGCGGTTTATTTCGATGCGATCGACCACTTCTCGCACGGCTTCATGCCCTACCATCCGCCGCGCGCGGAGCACATCGCCGAGCGCGACTTCGAGCTTTATCGCGGGGTGATCGAGGGCGCGTATCGTTTCCACGACCTGATGCTGGCGCGGCTGCTCGAACTGGCCGGCCCGGAGACGCTCGTCGTGCTCTGCTCCGACCACGGCTTCAAGAGCGGGCCGACGCGACCGGTGGGCAATCCGAACGATCCCGCCGGGCCGATTCTCTGGCACCGCGAGTACGGCGTGCTCGTGCTGCACGGGCCGGGCATCAAGCGCGACGAGCGCATCAGCGGCGCCACCCTGCTCGACATCGTCCCGACCGTCCTGACGGCGCTCGGCCTGCCGGTCGGGGCCGATATGGATGGCAAGGTGCTCGTCGACGCGTTCGTCGAGCGGCCCGCGCGGATCGAGAAGATCCCCTCGTGGGATGCGGTCGAAGGCCGTGACGGACGCCACCCGCCCGGCTTCCGCTGGACCTCCACGCGCGAGGATGCGGAGGAGTTGATGAAGCAGTTCGCCGCGCTCGGCTACATCAACGATCCGACGCAGGACCGCGCGCGGATGGGCGAATCGGTCCGCCTGGAGAACGCCTTCAATCTCTCGCAGGTGCTGCTTTCGAAGGCGGAGTTCGAGCAGGCTGTGCAGGTGCTGGAGCCCATCGTGCGCACGCGGCCGTGGGAGACGCGCTTCGTGCATCAGCTGGCCAATGCCTATCTGCGCGCCGGTCGCTTTCGTGTAGCGGACGAGCTGCTCGGCGCGGCCTATCCCGTCGCGCCCGGCGAGCCCGATCCGCCCATGGTCGCGTGGATGCTGCGGGCCCGGGCCAAGCTCGGTCTGCGCGAGACCGGCACTGCCGGCGGCTATCTGCGCGAGACCATGCGCCGCATCGTTCGGCACGCGCCGGCCTGGGTCGAAGTCGGACATCTCTGGCTCGAATTGCCGGAACTCTCCGCGGCCGAGGCCTGCTTCCGGCGCGCGCTCGAGCTCGACCCAGACTCCGCCCAGGCCTGGCTCGGACTCTCGGGCGTGCAGCTGCGCCGACGCGAGAATCTCGCGGCCATCGATTCCGCGCTCGAGGCCGTGCGACTGCTGCACCATCTGCCGATGGCCCATTTCAATCTCGGGCTGGCCTTGGCCCGCGAGGGGAAGGTCGAGGAGGCGATCGTCGCCTTTCGTCGAGTCGTGGAGATGCAGCCGCGCGCGCTGAATGCGCATCGCTGCCTGGCCGTGCTGTACCGAATGCGGCCGGACGAGCGGTTTCTGGCCGACGTGCATCGGCACGAACTGCAGCGACAATCCGCCCTGCGCTCCGACGACCGCAAGGCCGAGGCCCAGCGGCGCGAGGCGCCGTGGGCGGCGTTCGAGATTCCGCCCTATTCCGCGCGGCTGGCGCAGGAGGAGACGGCTCGCCCGACCCCGAAGGAAGCTCCGGCCGAGTTGTCGGGGCGTATCTTCACGCTCGTCTCGGGTCTGCCGCGCTCGGGCACGTCGCTGATGATGCAGATGCTCGCCGCCGGCGGATTGCCGCCGCAGACCGATGGCGAGCGCCGGGCGGATGAAGACAACCCGGAGGGCTACCTCGAATGGGAGGCCATCCGCGAAATCCGGCAGCGGCCCGAATTGCTCGACGATCCCGCGCTGGAGCGTCGGGCCATCAAGGTCGTCTCGCCGCTCCTGCCCTCGCTGCCCGCACGCCACCGCTACCGCATCCTCTTCATGCTGCGGCCGTGCGAGGAGATCGCGCAGTCGCAGGCCCGGATGATCGCCCGTCGCGGCACCGAGGGCGCCTCAGCGGACCCTGCCGCCCTCGCGGCCAGCCTGCGGGCGCATCGCGAACAGACCCTGGAGTTCCTGCGTCGACACGCCGCAGCCTTCGACGTCCTGGAGGTCGACTACCCCGCGCTCGTGGCCGACCCCGCGCCGTGGGTCGGGAAGATCGGCGCCTTTCTCGGCGAAGATCTCCTGCCGCGCCCGGCGGAAATGGTGGGCGCCGTGCGGCCGGAGCTGCGGCGACATACCAACGCCTAGGAGAATTGGCCTGCGGCTTTGGTCGATTCGAGGACGAGGGCGAGGACGACGACGAGGACGAGTGCCGAGAGACTCGCATTCTGGCGATTGGGAGGCCGGCCTGATTCTACAGGTCGTCTTGCGCATCGTCCTCGTCCTCGAAGCGACCA
>JAFEGM010000064.1:27316-33109 GCA_018240025.1 Verrucomicrobiota bacterium | reverse complement strand
CGAGCAGCTGGGTGGCGCAGCGCGTGCGCTGGCTGTGCGCGCGCGGAGTGGCGGTGGCGGCGCGGGGGTCGGCGCGGGCGCGGGCGGCGCGGGCGCGGGCGGCGTCAGTGCCGGCGCGGCAGGCAGCGCGGGTGGCGGCGGCAGCGGTACCGGCGCCGTCAGCCGAGCCGGCGGCGGCGCGGGGGCGCGCTGCTCGGGGACGGGAGTGAGGACCTTCGGCGCGGGCTTGCCGCAGCAGGGGCAATCGGCCCGGGTCTCCGGAAACTCCGTCCCGCAGACCGCGCAGTTGATCATCCCGATAGACTCGCAAAATGCTGCCGCGTCGGGCAAGCCGGAACGCTCTGGCGCCGCCCCGCACTCAAAAAGAAAGCGCGGCCGGAGACGAGCTCCGGCCGCGCTGGCAAATTGAGGCGTTCGCCCGAGTCCGGCTCAGACGCCGAAAGTTTCCTGCCCGGGCGTGGCGGCGGGCTGATGCTTCAGCGCGGGCCGGTTCGCCGCCATGTGCACGAGCACGTGGTAGACGTCTTCCGGGTCGGCATTCACGCGCGTGGCGATGGCATCGGCCGTGGACTGCACGCCGGGATGCTTGGCCAGATCGGCCGCCACATCGGCCTGCAGCTTGAGCAGGCGCGTGGCTGCTTTCTTGCCGGCCTCCACTCCGGGCTGGTGGTAGGCGTTGATGTTCACCAGCGAGCCGTAGAAGCCGACTGCCCGCTCGTAGAGAGCGATGAGCGCGCCGACCGTGAACGCGTTGACCTCCGGCAGCGAGATGGTGATGGAGTCGCGGTTGTTCTCGTAGAGCGCGCTGCGCGTGCCGCGCAGGAAGCCCTGCAGGTAGTCGCCGCTCTGCACGCCGGGCTCGACCTCGAGGCCGGCGCCGCTGCGGGCTTTGCGCACCTCGATGAACGTGACGAAGAAGTTGTGCACGCCGTCGCGCAGCTGCTGCACGTAGGCGTGCTGGTCGGTCGAGCCCTTGTTGCCGTACACGGCGATGCCCTGATGCGCGACCTTCCCGTCGCGATCGAGCTCCTTGCCGAGCGACTCCATGACGAGCTGCTGCAGATACTTCGAGAAGAGCACCAGCCGGTCCTTGTAGGGCAACACGACCATGTCCTTCTTCCCCTTGCCGTCGCCGGCGTAGTACCACATCAGCGCCACGAGCATGGCGGCATTGCCCTTCACCGAGGCGAGTCGCGTGTGCTCGTCCATGGTGGCAAGCCCGCGCAGGAAGGCGTCGATGTCGATGCCCTGCAACGCCATGGCGAGCAGGCCGACCGCGCTCATGACGGAGGTGCGGCCGCCGACCCAGTCGAACATCGGGAAGCGCTCCAGCCAGCCGTTGGCCACGGCGTATTTGTCGAGCTCGCTGCCTTCGCCGGTCACGGCCACGACGTGCTTGGAGTAGTCGAGCCCCGCGGCCTTGTAGGCGGCGCCGACCTCGAGCATGCCGTTGCGCGTTTCCTTCGTGCCGCCCGACTTCGAGATCACGATGGTGAGCGTCTCGCCGAGCTTGGACTTGAGCCGGGTGAGCACGCGGTCGAAGCCGGCGGGGTCCGTGTTGTCGAGGAAATGCGGTGTCAGCTTGTCGTCCGCATCGGCCCCGAGCGCGTCGGCCACGAACTGCGGCCCGAGGGCGGAGCCGCCGATGCCCACCACGAGCACCTGGGTGAACTTGCCGCCCCCGGGAGGTGCGATCTTGCCGCTGTGCACGTCGGCCACGAAGGCCTTGATCTTGGCGTTGGTGTCGTCGACCGCGCGGCGCACTTCGTCATTCGGCGCGAGGCTGGAATTGCGCAGCCAGTAGTGGCCCACCATGCGGCCCTCGTCGGGATTCGCGATAGCGCCGGCCTCCAGCTCCTTCATGGCCGCGAAGGCCTTCTCGGCCGCCGGCGTCATCTGCTCGAAGAAGTTGTCGGGATACCGCATCCGGCTGATGTCGAGCGTGAGCCCGGTGGAATCGACGCGGACGAAGTTGGACTGAAAGCGTTGCCAGAGAGACATGGTTGCGAGGGAAGGATGAGGTTGGGAGACGTGAAAAGAGGGACGTCGAGTCGTCCAGCATGCGCGGACGCGCCGGGCGGAGTCGAGTCGGAAAGCGGGGCTGAGCGTCAGGTCGACCGACAAACGGAGCGAGGATGATTGTAAATTTCGGCCAGCGCCGCACAGACACGGCTTAGCCACCACCGCGAGTGTGAGTCGCCAGGCCCCCGCAAATTCCATCGCGCTGTCCGTCTTGCACGACCTCGCCATCCCGTCCTCCCCGTCCTCCCCGTCCTCCCCGCCCTCACCGCCCATCGTCCTCGTCCTCCTCCTCGTCCTCGTCCTCGAATCCCCCAAAGCCGCAGGCCAATTCCCCCCGGTCAGTTTCTTCTCCCGAATCGCTTCTCCAACTCCGCCAGCGAAAGCTGGATCATGGTCGGTCGCCCGTGCGGGCAGCAGTAGGGCAGCTCGCAGGCGAGCAGATCGCGCAGGAGGCGTTCGATCTCGGGCGGACGCAGCTGGTCGTTGGCCTTGATGGCATGACGGCAGACGGTCTTGGCGATCATCTCCTCGCCGAGTCGAAGGCGCGGGGTGTCGGCGCCCGCGGCCTTCAATTCGTCGATCACCTCGCGCAGCAACTGCTGCGGCGCGTCGAGCGGCAGATACGGCGGCAGCGCCTCCAGCTTGTACGTCCCGCCACCGAAGGGCTCGAGCTCGAAGCCGATGTGGCGCAGATCGGCCAGATTGCGCTGAATCCACTCCGCATCGCGTGCGCCGAACTCCAGCGTGACCGGCAGCAACAGACGCTGGGCGATCGTCTCCCCCGCCTCCAGCCGGCGGCGGAATTCCTCGAAGAGAATGCGCTCATGGGCCGCGTGCTGATCCACCAGCACGAGCCCCGCCTTGCCCTCGAGCAGGATGTAGAGCTGCGCCAGGACGCCGAGGACGCGGAAATTGCCCAGCGAGGGGAAGGAAGAAGGGGGCGCGGCTAAGGAAGAAGGGGCCGGTGCGGGCTCGGGCGGGACCGCGGGCGCGAGGGAGAGCGGGAGCGGCGACTGCTCGGCGCGCGGGCTGGGGAGCGATTCGGGAGCGAGCGCGAAGTCCGGCGCGTCCGGCGGGGCCGACGTCGGAAGCGGCTGATAGAGCGAAATGCGGGCAAGCGGACCGTCAGAAGATGGCAGCGCCAACTCCGGCTCCGCCGGAATCGGCCCCGCCTCGCCTCCTTCTTCCTTCCTCCTTTCTCCTTCTTCCTTTTCCGTCAGCGCCCCCTGAAACGCTCCGCTCCAGCCCGTGCGAGCCGACTCCAGCGCGCGGCGCACGGCCGAGGCGATGGTGGCGTGGACCTCGCTGGGACGATGAAAGCGGACCTCCCGCTTGGCGGGGTGCACGTTCACATCGACCGCCGCGGGGTCCATGTTGAGGAAGAGGAAGGTCACCGGATGCCGACCCTTCATCAGCGCGGTGTGGTAGCCCTCGCGCAGTGCGTGGTTGACGGTCGCATTCTCCACCGGGCGACCGTTGATCCAGACCAGCTGGCTCGAGCGCGACGAGCGGCTGACGCCGGGCTTGCCGATGTAGCCGCGGACCAGCGGGCGCGCGCCGCCGTCGCCGCCCTCGATCTCGAGCAGTTCCTCGAGCTGGGCGGGGCCGCAGAGATCGCGCACGCGGTCGCCCAGGCGCAGGGCCGGCGGGAGCTGATAAACGGTCCGCCCATCGCGCACGAAGGTGAAGCCGACGCCCGCATTCCCGAGCGCCAGCGCGTGCAGCGTGGCCTCGACGTGGGCGCTCTCCGTCTCCTCGGTGCGGAGAAACTTGCGCCGGGCGGGCAGATTGAAAAAGAGCGAGCGGACCTCGACCAGCGTGCCGGGCGCCTCGCCGGCATCGCGCACAGTCTCGACCTTGCCGCCGTTGACCAGCACCTCCGTGCCGGCCAGCGAGCTGGGCTCGCGCGTGACCAGCCGAAAGCGCGAGACGCTGGCGATGCTCGGCAGCGCCTCGCCGCGGAAGCCCATGGTCGCGATGGCCGCGAGGTCGCGTCCCGTGCGCAGTTTGCTGGTGGCGTGGCGTTCGAGGCAGAGCAGCGCGTCCTGCCGATCCATCCCGTGGCCATCGTCGCTCACGCGGATGAGGGCGATGCCGCCGCGCTGCACGTGCACCGCGATCTGCCGCGCGCCGGCGTCGAGGGCATTTTCGACCAACTCCTTCACCACCGAGGCCGGCCGTTCGATCACCTCGCCCGCCGCCACCTGGCTGGCGACCGTCTCCGAGAGCAGCGCGATGCGGCTCATGACACGCCGCCCTCCGCGGGGCGGCCCGTCCCGATTGACTTGGGCGCGGCCGGTCGGAACTTGGAGGGCACAGTCAGCATTGCGGCGAAACAGATGATTACGGTAACGGAAAATGCGGTCAAACACCTGCGCACCCTTCTGCCCGACGGGCCGGAGCGGGCCACCCACGGGCTGCGCCTCTTCGTCGAGAAGGGTGGCTGCTCGGGGCTGTCGTACGGCATGAGCATCGCCCCGGCCGAACCCGCCGACGCGACGGTGCAGGCGGCCGCGGACGTGCGGCTCTTCGTCGATGCGGAAAGCCAGTCGCACCTCGCCGGTTGCACCATCGACTACCACGACGGCCTGACCGGCACCGGCTTTCGCATCGTGAATCCGAACGCCGTGCGCACCTGCGGCTGCGGCACCTCCTTCGAGTCGGCCCGCGGCTGATTCGCGCGGGCATGGAGCGCAGCATTCTCTCGCCGTTCGGCCGCGACACGGGCGACCGGAACGAGGGCCGGCGCGACCGCTTCGATCGTCGGCAGCCCGCGCCCGGCAGCGGCAACCTCTTCCTCTGGAGCGTCTTTCTCCTCCTGCTGCTCGGTGCCGCGATGGCGTCGTGGATCGGCACGTTTTCGGTGTTCGGGCATCCCGAGCGGCCGTATGCCTATCGCATCCTGCGTAAGATCAAGAAGCTCGACCCGCCTCAGCGCTTCAAGACCAACGCCGCGCCGCCGGGCAAGTTCCAGGGTGCCGAGGAACTCCACACGCGCTTCGCCGGCCTGAGCGATTTCGAACTGCGGCAGGCCAATGTGCAGCTGACGCGGGATTACCTGCGCAACTACCAGCAGACGACCGCGGCAGTGCCGTATCTGATGGGCCGCTTCCACGTCGTGGGGGCCATCCCGCTGGACAAGAGTGACCTCTTCCCGCTCGGCGCCGCCGTGCTCGCCATTTCGGCCGACTACCCGCAGCTGCTCATCGAGCTCATTCTCCCGACCGATGCGCCGACGGCCGTGCGCCTGGCGGAGTCGGTCCTGCCGGGCTACGGCCTGGAACTGCGGCGCACCTACGATCTCAGCGCGGTCGTGCACGTCGCCCGCCTGCCGGATCATCGGCTGCAGGCCACGATCGTCCCGCTGGCCTACCGCAACATGATGCTGCGCCGCTCAGGCGTGGCTTTCGGCGTCTATACGCCGGGCGAGCTCACCCAGCCGGGCGAGACCAAGCCCGTCGAGCTCCAGCTCGAGCGCGAATGGCCGGTCGTGAAAGAGGAGAAGCGCGAAGCCGCCGAAGCCGTCTTCGTGAAATGGCGCCAGCAGAACGGCCTCGGCCTGCTCCTGCCGCGCATGAAGGACGGCCCCGCCCCCGCGCCCGAGGCCAAGGAGCCCGCCGACGTGCTGGCCGCCACCGACGCCCGCGCTCCCCGCGCCAAGCCCGCCGCCGCCCCGAAAGCGAGTGCCTCGCCCACGCCCAAGCCCGCGCCGAAAAAGTAGTCCGCACTCTCCGAGTGCGGCGGCGTCGCGGAGCGGAGGAGCGGAGGAGC
>JAFEGM010000064.1:0-27277 GCA_018240025.1 Verrucomicrobiota bacterium | reverse complement strand
GGAGCGGAGGAGCAGAGGAGCGGAAGGAGGGAAGGAGGCGGTCCGATTGCCTCGCGCCGACTAACCGCACGAAACGCGCCGAATCCTAAACGGAAGCCGTCCGCGGCGGCGTTGGAGCCGTATGCTTCGCTTCCCCTGGTTTTTGCTGCCGTTCGCTGCTGCCCTCCTCGTCCCTTCTGTGCGGGCAGGAAAACTCGACGAGATTCTCGACCGGGTGCGGGAGAAGACCGGCGTGCCGGGGCTGGCGGCGGCGGTGGTGCTCGACGGCAAGATCGTCGAGGCCAGTGCGCGCGGGGTGCGGGAGCATGGCAAGCCGGAGGCGGTCACGCTCAGCGACCAATGGTTGATCGGCTCCTGCACCAAGCCGATGACGCAACTGCTGCACGCGCGGCTGGCGGCGCGAAATCCAGCCCTGGCCGCGGAGCGGACGCTGGCGGAGGCACTGCCGGGCGTGGAGATGCGGGCGGAGTATCGCGGGGTGACGCTCGGCGATTTGGCCAACCACACGGCCGGGCTGCCGAGCTACACTCGGATCACGCCCCAGCTCACACCCAGCGTGTTCGAGCAGGCGGCGACGCCGACCGAAAGCCGCGCGAAGTTTGCCGCGCACCTGCTGCAGGAGGCGCCCGCCGGGGAACGCGGGAAATTCCTCTACTCGAACGCCGGCTATGCGCTGCTCGGCCATGTGCTCGAGCGGGCCAGCGGGCGCAGCTGGGAGGAACTCATGGCCGCGGAACTCTTCGCGCCGCTGGGGATGAAGGCCGCCAGCATCGGCTTCGCGCCGGGCGCCGCCAAGGCGCAGGGACACGTCCGGACGACGCCGGGCTTTCGGCCGACCGACGGCGGACCGCAGCCGAAGGGCGCTCTCGCCCCGGCCGGCGCGGTCTGCCTGCCGATCGAGGATTTCGCGCGCTTCGCCATGGCCGCGCTGGCCGACAAGAGTGGCCCCGACGGCCGGATCCAGGCCGGTGGCCAGGGGCACTACACCGCGGCCTGCGCGCTTTGGCCGAGTCGCGGCTTCGGGGTGGTCGTCTGCACCAATGTCGGCGAAGGCGACGCAATCCTCGACGAAGTCGTCCGCACGGTCCGGCAGACCTACGCGCCCGACGTCCCGCAAGGCGGTGGACCAGGTCGGCGCCTTGGCGTCGTGCTGCGCGGGGAGGCCGACCGACCCGGCGGAACGGTGCAGATCGCCATCGACTCGGTCATTCCCGGCAGCCTCGCCGAGCAAGGCGGGCTGAAGGCGGGCGACGTGCTTATTTCGATCAATGGCCAGGCCGTCACCGACCTCGGTCCGAACACGCCGCCGCCGGGGCTGCGCGAGCCGGGCGCAAAGATCGTGGTGCAGCGCGGCGGACAGAAGGTGGAGCTGACGATGCCGAAGTGACGTCCACGCCGCTTGCGAAAGTCGCGGGCGGAATCGATGGACGGCGCCATGGCCTCCCAGGATTTCACCCGCGTCCCGCCCGAGCAGGCGAGCCGGCCGCTCGTCGTCGGCATCACCGGCGCTTCCGGCTTCGTCGGCACCCGTCTGATCCCGGAGCTGGTCGGAGCCGGGCACCAATGCGTGGCCTTCACGCGCGATCCGTCGCGGCCGGTCTATGGCTGCCGCGAGACTCGCGCGTTGCAGCCGCCGACGCCGGCCGACCTGACCGGGCTCGACGCCCTGATCAATCTCGCCGGCGAATCGGTGCAGGGCGTGTGGACCTCGGCGAAGAAGGAACGCATCCGCCGGAGCCGCGTCGACGTCACCCGCGCGCTCGTGCAGGCGCTGCCAGGCAGCGGCGTGCGCACGCTCGTGACCGCCTCGGCCACGGGCTTTTACGGCGACCGCGGCGAGGAGGAATTGAACGAAGACTCGCCCCCGGGCCGCGGCTTTCTCGCGGAGGTCTCGGAGGAATGGGAAGGCGAGGCGCTGGCCGCGCTCGACCACGGCGTGCGGGTGGCCATGGCACGGATCGGCTTCGTCGTCTCCGCCGACGGCGGCGCGATGGACCGCATTCGGCCGCTCTTCCGCTTCGCCCTGGGCGGACGGCTCGGCGACGGCCGGCAGTGGATGCCGTGGGTGCATCTCGACGACACGGTCGGCATTTTGCGCCATCTGCTGGAGCACGAGGAATGCGAGGGACCGTACCAAGTGACCGCGCCCGAGCCGGTGCGGAACGCCGATTTCACGCGCGAGCTCGCCGCCGCGCTGCATCGCCCGGCCATTTTCCACGTGCCCGCGTTCGCATTGCGTCTGGCCCTGGGCGAACTCTCGACGCTCGTGCTGAGTTCGACCCGGGCGCGGCCCCAGCGCACGCTGGCCAGCGGCTACGTCTTCCGGCGGCCAGTGCTTCGCGAGGCGTTTCTGGCCTGAGGCGCGTCGACGCAAAGAAACGGCCACAGCCCTCGCGGACTGCGGCCGTCGCAAACAAACCAAACCAAACCGACAGTAGTTGAATTCTATGCCACCGCGACCGAATCAGGCCACGATCTCGATCTTGCGCGGCTTGGCGCGCTCGGCCTTCGGCAGCGTGACGGTCAGGACGCCGTCCTCGAGCGAAGCGCTGATGGCGGTCGCATCGATGCTCGCATCAAGCTCGAAGACGCGGCGGTAGTCGCCCACCCGCGACTCGCGGTGCAGGACGGTGGCCTCGTTCGCGGGGGCCGGCCGGCGGCCGACGATCATGAGTTCGCCGTTCTCGAAGGAGAGCTCGAGATCCGAGCGCTTCACGCCCGGGAGATCGAGCGTGAGGACGTAGCCCTGCTCGTTCGAGACGATGTTGGCACGGGGGCGGAGGAACTGCTGCGCCTGGCGGGCCGGCGCGGCGTGGGTGGAGGTGGAGAGATCAGTGCAGGTGCTCATGGTGCGAAGGGTGGAGAGAGTTCGGCGAGAGACTCGCCAGGTTGGGAGAAGGTTCCCCGGCGGCCGGACCGAAACTCCGGCCGCCAGGGTGGTGAAGACCGGGCGACGGACGCCACCCGGTTCAGGAAGTTCAGGAGATCGCGATCTGGCGCGGCTTGGCCTCCGGGGCCTTGGGCAGGACGAGCGTCAGGACGCCGTCCTCGAAAGTCGCCTTGGCGCCGGTCTCGTCGATCGGCGTGTTCAGGCGGATGCTGCGCTCGAAGCGGCCGAAGCCACGCTCGCGGCGGATGTGGTTCTGGCCCTCGCCCTCGAACTTGCGCTCGCCGGTGATGGTGAGCGTGTCGTCCTGGAGGTTGATCTGGATCTGATCCTTCTTTAGGCCCGGCAGCTCGGCCCGGACGGTGACGGCATCCTGATCCTCCGCGAGGTCGAAGGCCGGCGTCCAGGAAACCGGCGCACCCGGCAGGCGGCCGAAGAAGGGAAAGTCGAAGAGACGCGTCATCTCATCGGCCACCGTCTGGAACCGGGCGAAGGGAACGGCGGCGGTCGGGAACTGGCAACGAATGAGGTTCATGGTCGTGGTGTTTTGGAGTTGGGGTCCGCAGTCGTCGCGGACAGAACCATCCTTTAGCTACCGGCGTGCCAAGGGCCTGCAGGACGGTCTCTCAGGGGTGGCATTTTCAGAGTAATTTGACCCAGAGTGCGCTTTCTCGAGCAGGCGCCGCGAGCCGGATCATTCGCGACAAACTGGCGCAACTTGGCCCATTCGTCATAAACCCGCGGTGCGTCGATATGCGCCAACTTGGCGCACATTCGAGGTTCAGATTTTCCCCACGCCGCGCACGCCCCGAATCCGCTCTCCCTTTCGTTCCTGGGCGTCTTCGCGGCAAAATGGACCGGCACGTCGCCCTCGCCTGCCACCCCGCATTGGCGCGAGGCCCCGGCCCGCGCTACATCGGCCCATGACTCACCCGCATCTGCACGTCGTCGACCATCCGCTGATCCAGGCGAAGCTGACCACGTTGCGCTCGGAGGACACCCCGGTGGAAGACTTCCGGCGACTCCTGCGGGAAATCGCGGCGCTCCTCGCCTTCGCGGTCACGCAGGACATGGCCACAGTGCCGCGTGAGATCCGCACGCCGCTCGCACCCATGACCGGCTGCAAGATGGCGCGGCCGATCGTCCTCGTGCCCATTCTCCGCGCGGGACTCGGACTGCTCGAAGGGATGCTCCACCTGTTTCCGCGCGCCACGGTCGGACACATCGGGATGTATCGCGACGAGACCACGCTCCTGCCGCAGCATTACTACGCCAAGACCCCGCCCAATCTGGCCGAGGGCGAAGTGGTCCTGATCGATCCCATGCTCGCGACCGGCCAGAGCGCGGCCGCCGCGGTCAGCGAGTTGAAGAACCGCGGGGCCAGCCACATTCGCCTCCTTTGTCTCGTGGCCGCGCCGGAGGGCGTCGAGGCGATGCGGACGGCACATCCGGAAGTCCCGATCTACGTGGCGGCGGTCGATGCCGGCCTCAACGAGCGCGGCTACATCGTGCCCGGCCTCGGCGATGCCGGCGACCGCTTCTTCGGCACCTGATCGACCGTGAGCAACGCGCCCACGGCCCTCGAGGTCAGCCACGCCCACTGCCGGGCGGTCACGCGGGAACACGCCAAGAGCTTTTTTTTCAGCTCGTTCGCGCTCCCGCCGGAGAAAAAGCGCGCGGCCTATGCGGTGTACGCGTTCTGCCGCTATGCGGACGATCTGGTGGATCGCGCCCCGACCAAGGACGGGCTCGAAGCCGTGCTGGCGCGCCTCGCCCAGGACTTCGACGCCATCGCCGTGGGCGGCCGCTCCGAGCTGCCCTTCGCGCCGGCGTTTGCCTGGGCGGCGCAGCGCTTCGGGCTCGAGCGCCAGCCGTTCCTCGACCTCATCCGCGGGGTCAGCATGGACCTGGGCGAGGTGAAGATCGCGGATTGGCCGGCCCTGCGAGAATACTGCTACTACGTCGCTTCGGTCGTCGGTCTGATCATGGCGCGCATCTTCGAGCTGCGCGACGAAGCCGGCTGGGAGCGCGCGGTCGATCTCGGCATCGCCATGCAGCTGACCAACATCTGCCGGGACGTGGGCGAGGACTGGCGCAACGGTGGACGCGTCTATCTGCCGGCCACGGAGCTGGCCGAGCACGGCGTGGATCTCGCGGCCGAGATGCAGCATCCCGCCGAGCCCAGCGCGGCCTTCGTGCGCCTGATGCAACAGCAGATTGCCCGGGCACGAGAGCACTACACCCGCAGCGAGGCCGGCATTCCCCTGCTGGCGCCGGACGGCTCGCAGTACACCGTCTGGCTCATGCGCACGGTCTATGCCGGCATCCTCGACGAGATCGAGCGGGCGCAATACCGCGTGCTCGACCGGCGCGTTTCCACCTCCAAGCTGCGCAAGCTCTGGCTGGCCTGGCAGGCCCGCCGCGCGCTGCGCCGGACGCAGGCATGATCCCGGCGCGCAAATCGGCCCTGGCCGACGCGGTCCTCGGCCGGCTCATCACCCGTGGCCTGCGCAAGGCGTTTCATGCTTTCTACGCCGATGGCCTCGAGCACCTCGCCGCGCTCGATCCCGCGCGGCCGGTGGTCGGCTGCTGCAATCACACCAACTGGTGGGACGGTTTCGTGCTGCGGGAGTTCACGGCGCATCACACCGACCGCGCGTTTTACATCGCGATGGAAGAGAAGAACCTGCGCCGGTACTTCTACCTCGCCTGGCTTGGCGCCTTCGGAGTCGATCTCGAATCGCCCGGCGGCGCCATCGGCGGATTGCGGCACGGCGCCCAACTCCTCCGCGCCGCGCCGGACCGGCTGGCCTGGGTCTTCGTGCAGGGCCGCCTGCTTGCGCCGTCGGTCCCGATCGAGGCGAAGCCCGGCGCCTCCTTCTTCGCGCGGCAATCGAAGGCCCTGCTGCTGCCGGCCATCCTGCGTTACGTCTGGCTGGCCGAGTCGCGCCCCAGCATCTTTCTCCGCCTCGGCGCGCCGCTGGAGTCCGACACCGGCCCTGAGCGCATCGCCGCCGTCCTGAACGCGCAGGCCGCCGCGCTCGACGCCGACCTGGTCGCGCGCGGCCCGGCCGGCTGGGTCGCCCTGCTGCCCCCGCGGAGGTCGATCAACCGCCGCTGGGACTATTTCGTCCACCGCCTGCGCGGCCGAAGCGCGGAGTCCTTCGAGTAGCCGTTGCTGGGCGCCGGGCGCATTCCGATCGACGACGCACACGTAGTCCGCACCCTCCGAGTGCGGCCGTGCCACCATGCGCGGGACGGGTTCTCCCGAAGTCGCCTTGCACCGTAGTCCGCACTCTCCGAGCGCGGCGGTGCCGCAGTGCGCAGGACGAGTTCACACCGAAGTCGCCGCACGCCGTAGTCCGCACTCTCCGAGTGCGGCCGTGCCGCAGTGCGCAGGACTAATTCCCGGTCGCGCGCCAACTTGCATCCCGGCCATTGGCTTATGGACCGCGTATGGCGACACGGTGCGCTCTTAGAACCAGCCGCACTCGGAGAGTGCGGACTACGCCGCCTCGCGAATCAGAGCGGATTACCAGTATATTACACACGCTTTACAACCGGGACGTGCATAGCATATAAATACTAGCTATATCTCTGATGCTCTCCGCTCGTTACTTCGACCCCTCCCTGCGAACCACCGTGACCCGCAGTCACCTTCCACATTGGGAACAAACGGGTGGCATCTATTTCATCACATGGCGCTTGGCCGATTCGCTGCCTCCACAGATTTGGTCCCGCTGGCTCGAGGCCAGGAGTGCCTGGCTCGCAGATCACGGCATCGATCCCAAGGACCCCGAATGGCGGGCGCGGATGCAGGTTCGGCTGCTGCCCGAGGAACGTCGGGAATTCACCCGCGAGTTCTCCCGACAATTGGAGACGCAATTGGATGCCGGCCTGGGCAAGTGCCTCCTGCGCGAGGCCGATAACGCGAAAATCGTCGTCGAAGCGCTGAAGCACTTTGACGGCAGCCGCTATCAATTGGGCGATTTCGTCATCATGCCGAACCACGTGCATCTGCTGGTGGGCGGAATGCCGCGTGACCGCATGCTGCGCCAAGTCGAAGGCTGGAAGAGGTGGACGGCCCGCCGATTGAATGAGCGGCAGGGCCGTAGCGGCCGCGTGTGGCAGGCTGAGGATTTCGATCATTTGGTCCGTGACGCGGCTGCACATCGACGGTTCGCGCGCTACATCCAGGAGAATCCGCGGAAGGCCGGCCTCCGGTGCGATGCCGTCGTCGGACGCGGCAGCCTGGAATGTCCCGAAGCGTAGTCCGCACTCTCCGAGTGCGGCTGGTTCAAAGAGCGCACGGTGTCGCCTTTCGAGGTCGATATGTAAGTGCGGCTTGTCCAAGCTGCCCAAGACCTCGCCTCTTCACCATGCACGGGGCAGAAGAGGCACCCGGCGCACTGCCACGCAGCCGCACTCGGAGAGTGCGGACTACGCGCCGAGTCGTCGACGGAAACACACCCGGCGCACTGCCACGCGGCCGCACTCGGAGAGTGCGGACTACGCGTTGCCTCGTCGACGGAGACACGCCCGGCGCACTGCCACGCGGCCGCACTCGGAGAGTGCGGACTACGCGTTGCCTCGTCGACGGAAACACGCCCGGCGCACTGCCACGCAGCCGCACTCGGAGAGTGCGGACTACGAGACTACCCGCGCGAGGCGCGCCGGACGATGAAGCCGGTCGCGATGATCAGCGCGAGCGGGATGAGCCCGACGAGCAGATCCTGGCCGATCCACGGCAGCTGGTTCGCCTGCGTCGGCATCATCCAGCCGGAGAAGAGCTTCAGGCCGAGCACCCAGCCGAAGTGCAGGCCGATCGGGAGCCAAAGCGACCGGGTATCCTCGCGGGCGAGGCCAAGGATCAGACCCACCACGAAAAGTGTTAGGAAGCCGCCCAGGACGAGCCACGGTTGCTGGAATTGCCAGGCGATGTGCGGCAGCAGCTCGAAGCCGGAGAAGAAGTGGATCGGCCCGAGCAAGGCCTCGACAGCGGCGCGATCGGCCGGCGGCTTGAGGAAATGGACGATGGCGAAGAGCGCCGCCAAAAACAGCTGCGCCGGCCAGAGCGAGGCCGTGCGCCGGACCGCGCCGAGCATGCCGCCGCGGAAGAGCGCTTCCTCCAGCAGCGAGACGGTCACGGCGGTGGCGAGCGCCTGGCCGATGATCCCGATTCGGCGTTCCGGCTTGAGCTCGTGGAATCCCCCCAGCCAGAGCACCAGCCACATCGCCCCCACGCTGGCCAGCGCCAGGCCGGCGCCGAGGAGCAGGTCGCGGCTCCAGCGCGGATTCGGCTGCAGACCGAGTTCCGCGACCGAGCGCACCCGCAGCGAGCGGGCCAGCGGCCAGAGCAGCGCGATTGCTGCGACCAGCATGGCGCGATTGAAATAGCGCGTGAAGGTCACCTTCTCGAGGAAAGCGAAGGCCGCCGCCTGGCCCGCCAGCCAGTGCCCGCCCCACCAGAGCCAGGGCGCGAGCAGCGCGCCCAGGACCAGCACTCCGACGAAATAGAGCGCGAGGCGGCGGATGTCGCTCATGCGCGCAGACGGGTGTCGCGGGCGATGATCTGGTTCAGATCCTTGTCGCCGCGGCCGGAGAGATTGACGACCAGTAGGTGATCCTTCGGCCGCTCGGGCGCGACCTTGATCGCATGGGCCACCGCGTGGGCCGATTCCAGCGCGGGCAGAATGCCCTCCGTTGCGGCCAGCGTGTGGAAGGCCGCCAGCGCCTCGTCGTCCGTCGCCGCCGCGTAATCGATGCGGCCGACCTCGCGCAGGTGGCTGTGCTCCGGCCCGATGGCCGCGTAGTCGAGCCCGGCCGAGATGGAATGCGTCAGCGCGATCTGCCCATCCTCGTCGGCCAGCACGTACGTCTTCGTGCCCTGCAGCACACCCAGCCGGCCGCCGCTGGCGAAGCGCGCCGCGTGGCGCTGGCCTTCCCCAGTGCCCTCGCCGCCGGCCTCCACGCCGATGAGCCGCACGCCGGCGTCGTCGAGGAACGGATAGAACAGTCCGATGGCATTGCTCCCGCCGCCCACGCAGGCCACGAGCTCGTCGGGCAGCCGGCCCTCGCGCTCCTGCAGCTGCCGGCGCGTTTCGTCGCCGATGCAGCGATGGAAATTGCGCACCATCATCGGATACGGATGCGGCCCGAGCGCCGAGCCGAGCAGATAGTACGTCGAGCGCACGTTCGTGACCCAATCGCGCATGGCCTCGTTGATGGCCTCCTTGAGCGTCGCCTGCCCGGCCGTGACGGGCATCACCTCGGCGCCGAGGAAGCGCATGCGGGCGACGTTCAGCGCCTGCCGCTCCATGTCGACCGCGCCCATGTAGACCACGCATTCGAGCCCGAAGCGCGCCGCCGCGGTGGCCGTGGCCACGCCGTGCTGGCCGGCGCCGGTTTCGGCGATGATGCGGCGCTTGCCCATGCGGCGGGCCAGCAGGATCTGCCCGAGGGCGTTGTTGATCTTGTGCGCGCCGGTGTGCAGCAGGTCCTCGCGCTTGAGGTAGATCCTGGCTCCGCCGAGGCGCTCGCTCAGCCGGGCCGCGTGATAGAGCGGCGTGGGCCGGCCGGCGAAATGCTCCAGCAGCGCGGCCAACTCGGCCTGGAAAGCGGGGTCCTGTCGCGCCTCCTCGTAGGCGCGGGCGAGGTCGCGCAGCGGGGTGATCAGCGTCTCCGGCGCGAAGATGCCACCGAATTGACCGAAGTGTCCGCGCGCGTCGGGCCAGGAAAGCAGAGATGACATGGGACAGGCAGACTATCCGGGGTCCGCGCGTTGCCAACGGGCAGGCCTGTCTTGAACCATGCCGCATGCCTCCCGCTCCCGCCGACCTCCGCGCCGATCCGCTTCGCACCATCGCACTGGGCGGCTTGGTCATCGGGCTGCTCGACGGCCTTTTCGCCATCACCTTCTATCCCGCGCTGGGTGCGACGTTCGAAGGTATCTGGCGGGTCGTGGCCAGCGGACTGATCGGCGCCCGCGCACAGCAGGGCGGCAGCGAGATCGTGGCGCTGGGGCTGCTGCTGCATTTCGTGGCCGCGACCGGCATCGCGACCGCGTTCTATCTGCTCGTGCGGCTGCTCCCCACCTTGCTCCGCCAAGCAGTCCCGGTGGGCTTGCTCTACGGCCTGCTCGCCTGGGTCGGGATGAATCTCCTCGTCGTGCCGCTCTCGCAGGTGCCGCCGCGGCAGAAGCCACGGCGCGGGTCCATCGTGCTCTGCGAACTGGCCGGCCACGCCCTGCTGGTGGGCCTGCCGGTGGCGCTCATCGCGCGCTGGTCGGCGCGACGTCGAGCAGACGGCGGATGGCCCGCAGATGCGGCGCGGTGAGCGCGAAGTCGGCGAGCTCTTCCGGCTGCACCCAGCGCTGCGCGGGACTGAGCGCGTCCGGCGGCGGGGCGGCGAAGACCTGCAGCGTGATCTCGTGGTGGGTGAACGGATAGCGCGAGACGTCGAGCGGCTCGCCCGCGGGCGGCGCGCTCAGCAGCGGCAGTCGCCAGAGGCCGCGCCAGCGGGGACCGGCCGATTGCTCCAGCAAGAGCGCGCCGTCGGCCGAGCGGATCCAGCCGCAGGCTTCCGCCAGCGCCACACGCCCGCGGCGCGGCTTCTTGCGCGGCAACTCCGCCGGCGCGGTCGTGCGGCACCAGCGCTTGACCGGGCAGAGCAGGCAGGGCGGCTCGCCCGGCTTGCAGAGGAGCGCGCCGAGTTCCATCAGCGCGGCATTGGCGATCCGGGCCGATTCGCCGTCGGCCGGCAGCAGCGCCTCCGCGGCCGACTCGAGCGCGCGCTGGCCGGCGGTCGAGTCGATCGGCGTCTGCACGTCGGCCAGCCGGGCCAGCACGCGGGCGATGTTGGCATCGATCATGACCGCGCGGAGGCCGAAGGCGAAGCTCAGCAACGCGCCCCGCGTGTAGGGGCCCACGCCCGGCAGCGCACCGACTTCCTCCGGCGTGCGCGGGAACTGCCCGCCGTGACGCTCGACCACCGCCTGCGCGGCGCGGTGCAGATTCCGCGCCCGGGCGTAATAGCCGAGACCGGCCCAATGCCGGAGGACCTCGGCTTCGTCGGCGGCGGCCAGGGCATCCACCGTCGGGAAGCGGGCCAGCCAGCGTTCGTAGAAGGGAATGACCGTGGCCACCTGCGTCTGCTGCAGCATCAGCTCGGAGACCAGGATGGCGTAGGGATCGCGCGTCCGTCGCCAGGGCAGATCGCGCGCCTGGGCCGCAAACCAGGCGCCTAAGGCGGCGGCGAGTTCGGAGTCATCTGCAGTGGGCGCGGGCACGGTCGGCCCTCCTCCAACCCGGGAGATTCTCCGTCAAATCCTGATACGCTGGCCGACCATCCCGCCGCCTTTCCATGACCGCCCCGATCTCCCACACCGCCCCGCTGACTTCCGAACAGGCCGAGCGCCTGCGCGCGCTCCTGACCGAGCGCGGCTGGAAATTCGTGGAGAAGCCGCACACGCTCTTTGCGGCCGAGAAACCGGGCGAGAAGGTCAATGTGGCTGTGTACACGAAAGGGCCGAAGGTCCTCGTGCAGGGCAAGGGCACGGCCGAATTCGTCCAGTTCCTGCTCGAGCCGGAAATCCTCGGACGCGCGGAACTGGGCTACGCCGAGGAACTGCAGCCCGAGATGTTCTCGCCGCACATCGGCATCGACGAAAGCGGCAAGGGCGACTTCTTCGGGCCGCTCGTCGTGGCCGCAGTCTACGTGGACCGCGACATCGCCCGGGCCTTCCGCGCCGCCGGCATTCAGGACAGCAAGGCGATCGGATCCGATGCGCGCATCCGCCAGCTGGCGGAGGTCGTCCGCACCACGCCGGGCGTCGCCTACGAGATCTTCTCGCTCATTCCCGAGCGGTACAATGCGGCCTACGCCAAGTTCAAGAACCTCAACCGCCTGCTGGCCTGGGGCCACGCCAAGGTCCTCGAGGCGGTGCTGGAGCAGCGGCCCGACTGCCCCCGGGCGCTTTCGGATCAGTTCGCCAACCCGGCGCTCCTGAAACGGGCGCTGCAGACGCGCGGCAAGGCGATCGAACTGGAGTCGCGCACCAAGGCGGAATCCGACCCCGCGGTGGCGGCCGCTTCCATCCTCGCGCGGGAACGTTTCGTCGACTGGATGGACCGCTCGTCGAAGGCCTACGGCGAAAAAATTCCGCGTGGAGCAGGGGTTGAGGTGTCACGCGTGGCCAAAAATCTCGTGAAGGAACGTGGCGCCCCGTTTCTCACGCGGGCGGCCAAAACACACTTCCGAACCGCCCATGAAGCAGCCCCTGACTACTTCGCAGCTCCCCCACCCCGCCAGGAGTGGAGGAAACCCAGCCCGTGACCTTCGAGACATCTCGAGCCTTGCAGGCTTCAGAAAATCCACTTATCAAAATCGCAGAACATCAAAAGTCAACCATCCATAAGTTTTACTAATACCCATGCATCTCCTCCCCGCCGACCCTGACCGAGCGATTCGCGTCGGACCCGCCACGGGAGCTGCACCAGGGGTAGCCACGATCAAAATATATAAATCTCCCAAAATCTACTCCCACTCCCCATCACCCATGCCTACCCTGACGAAGCGCGACATCATTGTCGCGATCAGCAACGACACCGGCGTGGTGCAACACGAAGTCTGCAACATCGTGGAACGCACCCTCGACCTGATCGTTCGCTCTCTCTCCGAAGGCCAACCCGTCGAGTTGCGAAACTTCGGCGTGTTCGAAGTCCGCGTGTCGAAGGAAACGACCCGCCGGAACCCCAACGATCCCGATAACCGCCTCACCATCCCACCGCGCGCCACCGTGAAGTTCAAGGGTGGCAAAATCATGCGCGAGCTGATCGAAGTCGCGCTGGAAGAAGGCCGTCTGGTCGAGACCGACGACGCCCCCGAAGCCTCCGCTTCCGAGCCGGAGACGCCCGCGGCGTCGACCGACCCGGCCCCGCCGGCCAAACCGCAGCCGATCCGGCGGCTCCAACGCCGCGAGATCCCGAAGGCGGCCTAGGGCGCCGCCCCGCCCCTTTGCCCGCCGTCGCCCCGCTCACCCGGGCGACGGCGGGATGCGGCCCGGGGCTTGCCACGCTCCGCGGAAGGCGCGAAAGCCCGCTGTCCCGCCCTGCCGCATGCGTCTCGCCGCCCTCGTCGTCGTCCTCGGTCTGCTGCTCCTCACCGGCTGCAGCCGCACCGGCGGGCGAGCCGATCTCGTCATTCTCAACGGCGCCGAGCCGGAAACGCTCGACCCGCATCTGATGACCGGGCAGCTCGACCAGCGCCTGGCGTACGCGCTCTACGAAGGACTGCTGGCCTACAACGAGAAAGGCGAGCTCATCCCCGGCGTGGCCGAGCGCTGGGAGCCCTCGGCCGACCAGCGCAGCTGGACCTTTCACCTGCGCGCCGACGCGAAATGGTCGAACGGCGAGCCCGTCACGTCGGCGGATTTCCTCGAATCCTGGCGTCGCTGCCTGGAACCTTCGGTCGCGGCCGACTACGCCTACCAGCTGCATTACATCAAGAACGCCCGCGCCTTCAACGAAGGCACGCTGAAGGACTTCGCGCAGGTCGGCTTCCGCGCGCCGGACGAACGCACGGTGGTCATCGAGCTGGAGAATCCGACGCCCTTCTTCCTCAACCTCCTCGCCACCACCCCACTCCTGCCGGTGCATCGCAGCACCCGCGCCGTGAACGACAGCTCCTGGATGCGGCCCGGACGCCTGATCGGCAACGGCGCCTTCCGCCTTACCTACTGGCGGCTCAATGACCGCATCCGACTCGAGCGCAACGAGCACTACTGGGGGCGCGAGCAGGTCCGGCTGCGCTCGATCGACGCCCTGCCGGTCAGCGGTCCGACCGCCATCAACTACTACCTCGCCGGCCAGGCCGACGTGGTGCTGGACAAATTCCTCATCCCGACCGCGCTGATGCCCGAGCTGCGCGCGCGGCCGGATTTCCACGCCGGACCGTTCCTCGGCACGCTCTTTCTGCGCTTCAATACCAAGCGCAAACCGTTCGACGACCCGCGCGTGCGGCTGGCCTTTTCGCACGCCATCGACCGCCGCGTGATCACCGAGAAGATCACCCGGGCCGGCGAGCTGCCCGCCTACTCGATGGTCCCGCCCGGCACCGGCGGCTACCAGCCGCCCAAGGGCGTGGAGTTCGATCCGGCCCGCGCGCGCGAACTCCTGGCCAGTGCCGGCTTCCCGGAGGGTCGCGGCTTCCCGCCGGTGGCCTACTTGTACAATGAGGGCGTGACGACCTCGGCCATCGCGGTCGAGCTGCAGGCCATGTTCCGGCAGACGCTCGGTGTTTCCATCTCGCTCCGACCGATGGAAAACAAGGTCTATCTGCGGACCATGAGCGACCTCGACTACGACCTCAGCCGCTCGAGCTGGATCGGCGACTACAACGATCCCAACACTTTCCTCGACCTCTTCCTCGGCAGCAGCGGCAACAACCGCACCGGCTGGGAGAATGCCACCTACGAGAAGCTGATCCTCGAGGCCGCGGCCGAGCTCGATCCCGAGAAGCGGCACGCGATTTTCCGCCGCGCGGAGCATCTGCTGGTCAGCGAGCAGGCACCGGTCGCGCCGATCCACTACTACGTGGGCATCCAGCTCTTCGACGCCAGGAAGCTCGGCGGGCTGCAGCCCAACATCCTCGACGAGCACCCCTTCAAGGCCATCCATTGGCGGAAATGACGGAGCGCAGTATCAGTCCGCCCTCATGCTTCCGCTCTGGCTCGTCGTCATCATTCTCGGCATCGTCGAAGGTCTCACCGAGTTTCTCCCCATCTCGTCCACCGGCCACCTCATCGTGGCGGACACCTTTCTCAGCTTCAAGGATCTGCTCGGGGCCAACGGCAAGGAACAGGCGGATCTCTTCGAGGTGGTCATCCAGCTCGGCGCCATCCTGGCGGTCGGTGTGGTCTACCGCGAAAAGCTGACCGGCGCGCTGACCCGCTCGCTCACGACCGACGGCGAGGAACGCCGGCTGATGCTGCATCTGCTGATCGGCTTCATCCCCATCGCGGTCTTCGGCTTCCTCTTCCACAAGAAGATCCAGGCGCTGCTCTTCAATCCGACCACGGTGGCTTTCTCGTTCATCGTCGGTGGCATTCTCATCCTGGTGATCGAGCGGCTCCCGCTCGCGACCCGCACTGCCTCGACGGGCGCCATGACCTTCGGGCAGTCGATGGCGGTGGGCTGCGCGCAGCTGCTCTCGCTCATTCCGGGTATGAGCCGCTCGGCCTGCACCATCATGGGCGGGATGTGCAGCGGCCTGAACCGGCAGACGGCCACGGAGTTCTCCTTCCTTCTGTCGTTCCCGGTCATGCTGGCGGCCTCGGCCTTTTCGCTGCTGAAGAAGATCAAGCTGCTCGACCCCAATTTCCTCGGCCTGATCGCCCTCGGCTTCGTGGTCTCGTTCGTGGTCGCGCTGATCGTCATCCGCTGGCTCATCCGCTACGTCCAGACCCACAACTTCTCGCCCTTTGCCATCTACCGCATCCTTTTCGGAGCGCTCATCCTCTTCCTCGTCTGGCAGGGGAAAATGCAGTGAAGCGCCCGCCTTTCGGGCCCTGACTCGGTCCTGCTCCCTCCTCTAGCCTTCGCGCCTTAGCCTCCTTCGCACCTCTTGAAGATCTACGCGTAAATACTCTGGTACCGGCACCGGCCGCCAGGCTCGTTTTCCCTGCTTCGCGTGAACCTTCCCCGCCCCCGATGATCACCAAAGCCGTCCTCCTCGCCGCCGGCCGCGGCACCCGCATGCGAGAACTCTCGCAGGACATGCCCAAGCCGATGATCCCGGTGCGCGGCCGGCCGATCCTCGGGCACATCACCGCCGGCCTGGCGGCCGCGGGCGTGACCGACTTCCTCCTCGTCGTCGGCTACCGCGCCGACGTGGTCCGCACGCATTTCGGCGACGGTGCCGGCCACGGCTTTCGGGTGCACTATGTGACTCAGGAAACGCAGGACGGTACTGGCCGGGTGGTCGAGCTGGCGCGCGATTTCGTCGGGGCCGACGCCTTCGTGCTCAGCTACGGCGACATCCTCGTCGACCCCGCCAACTACGTCCCGCTGGTCCAGCCGGCGCCGGAGGTCGAGGCCATCGTGACGGTGAAATACGCCGAGGACGTGACCAAGGGCGGCGCCGTCTTCGTCAACGAGCGCTTCGAGATGACCGACCTGCGCGAAAAGCCGCAGCCGGGCGAGCCGACCAGCCCCTGGTACAATGCGGGCGTCTACACCTTCCGCCCGAGCATCTTCGAACACACCGCCCGCCTGGAACGCTCGCCCCGCGGCGAATACGAGCTGACCGATGCCGTGCGCGCTCTGGCCCTGAGCGGCCGGCGCGTGCAATGCCTGGAGCTGCAGGGCTCGTGGGCCGACGTGCGCGACCCGGAGGTGCTGGCGGAGTTGAATGCGGCGGAGTGAGCGGGCCGTTTAGCCCCAGGGATTGACCGTGCGGATGTCGGGAAAGTCCGCCGTATTGCGAGTCACCACCGTCAGATCGTGCGCGAGGGCCGTGGCACCGATCAGGCTGTCGAAAGCGTCGACCGTTCTCCCCAGCTTCGCCTGCGCCGCCACATACACGCCCCAGCGCTTCATGACCACGGCATCGACCGCGAGAAATCGCTCGGCGTAAGCCTCCTCCAACTCCGCCACCCTCGCTTCGAAGATCTCGCGCCGTGCGGTGGGCAGCGGACGGCTCCCCCGCCAGATCTCGCCCAAACTGATGGCCGAGATGAAGCTGGCCGGTGCATTCCGATCGAGCCAGCTCAGCACCTTGCGATCTGGGGTCGGCCGCCAGGCCTCGCTCAAGACGTTGGTGTCCAGCAGCCACGCCATCTCACTCGAATTCGACGGGCCTCACCGGCTGCTTGTCGCGCTCCAGGTTCAACTCGACCTTAGGAATGCTGAGCAGCATCTCGGCGAAGGACTTTTTCCGCGGTCGTCCCCGCTGCAGGTACTCCTCCTGCGACAAAACGACTGCGACGGCCTTGCCGTGTCGCGTGATGGTCTGCGCGCCTGCCACCAGGGCGCGGTCCACGACCCGACTGAACTGGTTCTTCGCCTCCTGCAGCTGCCACGTATTACGCAGCTCCTTTGCTTTCGATTTTGCCAGCGATGGCTTCACCCTGCACGGTAGGTCTACATTCTGGCCAGTCTAGCCAGTTTTAGCCGTGTCGTCATCCGCTTCGCCCTCCCTCGCCGCCTTCTCCGTGTCCGCGCTCGAGGCGCGGCTGGTCGCCTGGGGTGCCAAGCCGTCGCACGCCGCGCGGCTGCTGCGGTCCTTCTATGCGGGGAATGGCACGCTGGATCTCACCGCGCTGCGTCTGCCGCAGGGCCTGCGCGCGCAGCTGGAAGCGGAACTGCCCGGGCCCGCCGCGGAACTGGCCTGCCGGCAGGTGGCCGACGACGGTACGACCAAGCTGCTCCTGCGCCTGGCCGACGGCCGCACGGTCGAGAGCGTGCTCATGCCCGACTACCGCGGCGAGCGGGTGGCCGGCTGCCTGTCGTCGCAGGTCGGCTGCGCCATGGGCTGCGATTTCTGCGCCACCACGAAGACCGGCTTCGAGCGCCATCTGACCGCGGCCGAGATGGTCGAGCAGTTCCTCGCCCTCCGCCGCGAAGCCGCCGCGCTCGGACGCCGTCTGCAGACGATCGTCTTCATGGGCATGGGCGAGCCCCTGCTCAATCTCGACCACGTGCTCGCCGCCGTGGAACGCCTGGCCGACAACCGCTTGGGCGCGCTCGGCTGGCGGCAGATCACGGTTTCGACGGTCGGCATCGTCCCCGGGATCGAGGCGCTCACGGCCACGGGCTGGAACATCCATCTCGCGGTCTCGCTGCACGCGCCCGACGACGCCACGCGCCAGCGGCTGCTGCCGATGGGCCGGCGCTATGCCATCGACGACATCCTGGCCGCCGCCGACCGCTTCCAGGCCCGGCGCGGGCGGCCGGTCATCATCCAGTACTGCCTGCTGCGCGGAGTGAACGATGCCCCGGAGCAGGCGCAGCTGCTGGCCGATCTCCTCGCCTCCCGCCGCATGCACGTGAATCTGCTGCATTACAATGCGACCGGACTCGGCCTGCGCGGCGCCGAGTACGCGCCCACGCCGCCGGAGGAAGCCGAGCGCTTCGCCGCAATCCTCCGCCAGCGCGGCGTGGTGGCGCATTTCCGCCGCTCGCGTGGACCGGAGATCGATGCCGCCTGCGGCCAGCTGCGACGTCGATTCGCCGAGGCGGAAACCGCGGCAGCCGCGCATTGACCCTGGACCGGAACCGCGGAGGCTGGTCGATGAAGCTCGTCGCCCCCGGCCTCCTCGCCCTTTGCGCCTGCGCCCTGCCGTCCTTCGCCGTCGCCGAGTCGGGTGCCGGCAAGATCCATCCCAGCGTGCTCGAGCAGATCGCCGCGCAGCCGGAGGGCGAGGCCGACTACCTCATCTTCCTCAAGGAGCAGGCCGATCTCTCCAGCGTCGCCTCGCTGCCCACCAAGGAGGAGAAGGGCGCGCTCGTCTTCGCGCTGCTGAACGAGGTGGCCCAGCGCACGCAGAGCAAGCTGCATCGCGCCCTCCTCGCCCAAGGTGCCGTGGTGCGGTCGTTCTGGGTGGCCAATGCGCTGCACGTGCGCGGTTCGGCCGCGACCGTCTTCCAGGCCGCCGCCCGCGCCGAGGTCGAGCGCATCGATCCGAATCCGGAGGTCGCGCTCAAGATCCCCGCGCCGGTCGACGAGGTCATCCAGCCGCGGCTCAATGCGGTCGAGGCCGGCGTCACGCGCGTCAACGCCCCCGCCGTCTGGAATCGCGGATTCAACGGCACCGGCATCGTCATCGGCGGCACCGACACCGGCTACCGCTGGACCCATGCGGCTCTGCAGAGCAAGTACCGCGGCTGGAACGGCACCGCCGCCAACCACAATTTCAACTGGCACGACGCCATCCACAGCGGCGGCGGCACCTGCGGCACGAACACCACCTCGCCCTGCGACGACCAGGGCCACGGCACGCACACCATGGGCACCATGGTCGGGTCCGACGCCACCAACACCAATCAGGTCGGCGTCGCCCCCGGCGCGCGCTGGATCGGCTGCCGCAACATGAACGTCGGCGTCGGCACGCCCACGACCTACATGGAATGCCTGCAGTGGTTCATCGCCCCGACCGACCTGGCCGGCCTGAACCCCACACCCGCGCTCGCTCCGCACGTCATCAACAACTCCTGGGGCTGCCCGCCCTCCGAGGGCTGCGCGGCCGACACCCTGCGCGTGGCCATCGAGAGCGTCCGCGCCGCCGGCATCGTGGTCGTGGTCTCGGCCGGCAACGACGGCTCGGCCTGCTCGACCGTGCAGGATCCGCCCGCCATCTACGAGGCCTCGTTCTGCGTCGGCGCCACCGGCACGGCCAACGATTCCATCGCCAGCTTCTCCAGCCGCGGTCCGGTCACCGTCGACTCCTCCAGCCGGCTCAAGCCCAATGTGACCGCTCCCGGCGTCAGCGTGCGTTCCTCGACCCGCAGTTCCGACACCACCTACGGCCTGAATAGCGGCACCAGCATGGCCGGTCCGCACGTGGCCGGCGCGGTCGCCCTGCTGCTCTCGGCCCATCCGGAGCTGATCGGCGATCCCACCGCGGTGCAAACCCTGCTCGAACAGACCGCTCTGCGCCTGACCAACGCCACCACCTGCGGCACGATCCCGGGCACCGCCATCCCGAACAACACCTTTGGCTGGGGTCGGATCGATGCCCTCGCCGCCGCCGGCCTCGACGACACCGACGGCGACGGCCTGCCCGACTGGAAGGAGACGCTCGCCGGCACCAGCCGCAGCAGCGCCACCAGCGTGCTGCGCATTGCCCAGTTCTCCTTCACCGGCCCGACCACCGTCACCGCCACCTTCAGCAGCATCAGCGGCCGCAAATACACCCTCCAGCGCACCACCGACCCCGTCACGCCGATGTGGGCCAATGTGGGCACGTCCACGACCGGCACCGGCTCGACCCTGACGCTCTCCGATCCCGCCGCCGACCAGGCGAAGTATTTCTATCGCGTGGTGGTGTCGCCGTAGCGGCGATTCAGGCCGTTCCTTGCGACGCTCTCACCCGAGCTCGCCGAGAGACGCTGAGCACGCGTCCCACAAGCGCGGAGTTGAGGCCCGGATCGGCCACTTCCCCGCCCCTGGTTTGTATCCCACATCCTTTCGCCGGCCGCTTGCTGCTCCGACGACGACCTCCCATCCTCGCCTTCTTCCCATGCGCGCCCCGGCCCTGCTTCGCTCTCTGCTTCCTGCCGCCTTGCTGCTCGCTGCGCCCGGCGCGCGGGCCGTGGACGACATCCAAACCGGGGCCACCGGCGCGCCGGGAGCGCCCGGGGGCAATGCCACCGCCACCGCAGTCAGTGCCAACCAGACCAACAACGCTCAGGCGACCGGCGGAGCGGGCGGCGTGGCCAGCGGGGCGAACTCGGGCTCGGGAGGTTCGGCCACAGCGACGGCGCAAACCAACGGCGGCGAACCTGGGCTGCCGAACACCGCCGGCGCGATTGCCACCGGCGGCGCGGCTGGAGCGGCCAATGCGGGCGTGACCAATCCGGGCGTCGGCGGCGCGGCCAGCGCGACGGTGGGCGGGCAAAGCTCGGTCGCCACCGCGCTCACTCTCCTGGCCTCCGCCGTCGGCGGGCAGGGCGTGCGTGACGGCGGCAATGCCACGGCTTCCGGAACGGGCGAGCTCACTTCGGGCGGAGCGCTCACCCTCACGGTGCAGGCGCAGGGCGGGAACGGCGGCACCTACACGGGCAACACGGTCAACGGGGCGGCCGGCACGGCCACGCTCGGCACAGTCTTCGGGAGTACGCTCGGCAGCCCATTTCCCTCGAACGCCACCATCTCCGGCTCGGCCACCGGCGGGAATGGCGGCGCGGTCGTCAGCAATGTCGGCTCGGCCGCAGGCGCGGGGGTGACCCTGAACAACGCGGTCGGCGGAGAGGCGGCCGGCACGCTCGTCCTGGCCCAGACCGCCGTGGGCGGCGGGGGCGGCAGCGCGCTCGGCAGCTTCTCCGGCGCGGCGGGCGGGATCGGTTCGAGCACGCTCAATTACACGGCCACGAACCCCACGGCGGTGCTCGATCTCCGCGCGACCGGCACGGGCGGCAACGCCGGCACCGGCGGGAACGGCGCGGCGGGTGCCGCGGGCGTCGGCTTCGCCTCGACCACGGCCAACAATCCCTTCGGCGCTGCGCTCGCCACGGCCACGGCGACCGGTGGCGGCTTCGCCGGCACCCAGCCCGTCGTCACCAGCGGCGGCACGGGCGCCACGGCCACGGCCAACGCGCTCGCCAACGGGGTGAATAGCTCGGCCATCTTCGACGCCTCCGCCACCGCCACCTCCACCGGTGGGCGCGGCCTGACCAGCACCGGCGGCGCCTTCGAGCCCGGCGGCGCGGGCGGGGCTGCCTCCAGCACCGCCGAGGCCCACGCGACCGACGGAGGCCAGAGCCGGATCGAAGCGATCAGTACGGGCGGTCAAGGCGGCGCCGGAGGGGGCATCAGTCTCGGACGCGGTGGCGACGGCGGCGCAGCCACCTCCATGTCCACCGCCACGGGCGGTCAGATCCAGGGCGGAACGAGCGCCGTCGGCGGCAATGGCGGCGACAGCAATGGCACGGTCGGCGCGGGCGGCGCAGCCACCGCCATGACCATGGCCACCGCCACGACCACGGCCAACAGCAGCGGCCAGGTGCTTCTGGTCAGCGTCGCGCAAGGCGGCTCGCCGGGGGCCTCGCTGGCGGGTGCGCCGGTCGGATTGCCGGGCAACGCGACGGCCGGCATTCAGGCCACCATGACGCTGGGCGACGTCCGCACGTACGCCCAGACCCAGCGCGCGGCGGGCTACATCCGCTCAACGGCGGCGAATGGCCTGATCCTGGCAGCGGGCTCCGCCAATACGCTCATGCAGGCCCGACTCGGCACCGCCGCCCCTGCCGCCAGCGGCGTGCTCGGCCTGCAGGCCGCCGCCTTCTCGACGGCCGCGCCGCTCGCCTCCGACGTGAACGTCGTTTTCGCCGGCAATGCGAACACCACGGCCCGTTTCAATCCGGCGCAGTCGTCCCAATCGCTCCTGCTGGCCACGGCCGGTTCCGCCACCGCCCCCGGCAGTACCGGAGTCTCGGCCAACCTGACGATGGCCGTCTCCGTCGATCTCAACGCCATCCCTGCGGCCGACCGACAGATCCTGCAGCTCGCGCTGCTCAATCCGCAAGTCAGCGGGCTGGGCTTCGACACCCTCCGCCTCCGCCTGACCCGCGAAGGCGCGACGGTCCTCGACACCA
Source organism: Verrucomicrobiota bacterium (assembly GCA_018240025.1). Lineage (GTDB taxonomy): Bacteria > Verrucomicrobiota > Verrucomicrobiia > Chthoniobacterales > SZAS-18 > SZAS-18. The sequence goes on along the minus strand of JAFEGM010000064.1, from coordinate 5,080 downwards.
CCTTCACCGACCCCGCCGCCGCGCAGGCCTACTTCACCGACCACGTGCTCGAATTCGGGGCCATCGCCAATGGCGTCACGGGCACGCTCGATCTGCAGATCCTCCTCGACGTGACCACCTCGCGCCCCGGCGACGGCTTCGCGGCCAGCTTCTACCTCGGCAACGCCATCCCCGAGCCCGGCACGGTCGCCTGGCTCGCGATGGCCGGGCTGGTCTTTGGCGCGCAGGTCATCCGCCGGCGGCGCTGAGCGGTGTAGTCCGCACTCTCCGAGTGCGGCCAGCCCGCCCCACGCAGAGCAAGCAAAGACTGCGCAGGACGCCGTGGACTGCGCGCAGCTTGCTGCCGCCTTCACTCAGGCAGCTTGCTGCCGCCGATCAGGAGACGCGGCCCGCGGACGGGGACGATACGAGGTGGGAGTGGGAGTGGGAGTGGGAGTGGAACTGCGCCTGCCACCCGGAACCGACCAAATCGAAGGCCCAGAACGACCAGAACCCCAAACCCTGCCTTCTCTCGTTCTCTAGCCTTCTCGCCTTCTTGTCCCCCCCCTCGAAACGCCGCAGCCCCACCCTGAGCGACTCCATTTTGCATTCCCCCACCGCCACGCCCCGGGGCAGACTGCGGCGCCATGTCCGCCTCCCAAATGCCTGAGGGCCTCGAGCGCTGCCCGGACTGCGGGCAGCCCCGGCCGGGTGGGCGTCTGGGCGGGCTCTGTCCGCAATGTCTGCTGCTCCTGGCGGGACTGGGCGAAGACGACCACCCCATGGACGTCCCCTCCCCCCGACGGATCTTCGGCGACTACGAGATCCTCGAGGAAATCGCCCGCGGCGGGATGGGTGTGGTCTACCGCGCACGTCAGACCAGCCTGCAGCGCGAGGTGGCGCTCAAGATGATCCGCGGGGCCGAACTGGCCGACGAGGACGCGCAGCGCCGCTTCCAGCGCGAGGCCCACGCGGCGGCCAGTCTGCACCATCCGCACATCGTGCCGGTCTATGAGATCGGCGAACACGAGCTGCAGCCGTTCTACACCATGCGGCTGGTGCCGGGCGGCGAGAACATCGCCGACTGGGCTGCGCGCCATCGGAACGATCACCGTGCGCTCGCGGCCGCCGTCGCCCTGGCGGCCCGGGCCGTGGCGCATGCGCACGCCCGCGGGGTGCTGCATCGCGATCTCAAACCGACCAACGTGCTCTGGGATCCGGAAACCGGCCCGCAGGTGACCGACTTCGGCCTGGCCAAGCGCCTCGACGACCCGCTTTCCTCCCTCAGCCGCACGGGGGAGATCGTGGGCAGCCCCAGCTACATGGCGCCCGAGCAGGCCGCCGGCCGGCACAGCGAGGTGACGATGGCGAGCGATGTCTACGGCCTCGGCGCGTTGCTCTACGAACTGCTCACGGGCCAGCCCCCCTTCCGCGCCGCCACCAGCCTGGAGACGTTGCAGCGCGCCCAGACGGAGGCGCCGGCCCGCCCCTCGCAACAGACGCGGAACCTCCATCGGGATCTCGAGACCATCTGCCTCAAGTGCCTGGAGAAGAATCCAGCGCATCGCTATGCCAGCGCGCTCGCCCTGGCCGAGGAGCTGGAGCGATACGGCCGCGGCGAGCCGATCCAAGCCCGGCCGGTTTCGGCCCTCGCGCAGCTCTGGCGCTGGGCGCGGCGCAATCCCGCTTTGGCCGCCAGCCTGGCGGGCTTGCTGGTCGTGTTGATCTCCGGCCTGCTGGGGATCAGCTGGCAGTGGCGCCAGGCCGAGGTCGCGCGCCAAGGCGAGCGGCGCGAACGCAACGCCGCCCAGGCCGGCTTGGCCGACCAGCTGGCGCGCAATGGCTTCGCCGCCGCGCGCGAGGGCGACCCGAGCCGGGCCGCGCTTTGGTTCGCGCAGGCGGCCGTGGCCAGCGACGAACCCGTCCGCCGTTCGGCCAATGCCCTGCGCTGGCGCAGCTGGCGCGAGTCCGGCGCGACGCCGATCAGCGCCTTTCCAGCCGGTCTGACCGCGGAGGCCCGGCTGCATTGGCACCCCGCCCAGCGGCATTTGCTGGTGCAGAACATCCTGCCGTTCAACGCCTCCGTCTGGGAGCTGCCGGACGGGACGCGCTGGCAGCCCGAGCGTCCGCTGACCCTGGCGCGCTGGCTACCCGGGGGCGAGCGTCTGGCCACCTGGCACGCGGGCGAGCTCTGTCTGCTCGAGTTTCCCTCCGGCCGCGAGCTCTGGCGCAGCCGGGCCGAGGACGTGCTCCAGCTGCAGGTCAGCGCGGACGGACGCTGGCTCGGATTGGGCGGCACGCAGCCCCGGCTCTGCGACCTCGCCTCGGGCCACGTACACCCCCTGCCCCGGGTGCCGGATCGGGCCCTCGCACGCGGGACCATGCCGGGCCCTAGCCTGGGAGAATTGCCCGGCCTCGTGCTGCTGGAATTCAGCCTCGACGGCCGGCATGTGCTGTTGAGCGGACGCGGCTGGCGCGGCACCTGCGCCGTGAGCGCGCCGGAAAAGTTCGCGGCCGCGCCGGTCGATTGCCTTTCCATCGACGAGTTCGGCTTTCTGCAGGAAGGCGCCACTTTTGTCGCACTGCCGACGCTCACGCGGCTGCAGACGATCGATGCCGCCACCGGCGCAGTGCGGCACGCGGTCGACATCACCACGCCTGGGGACCCTCGCGTGAGCTACGCCGCCGACCGCCCGAGTCCGGACGGCCGGTTCCTGGCCAGGGCCACGGCGCCGATGATCGAGATCGCCACGGGGCGGCCGCTGAATTTTCCGGTGCACGGCAATGCCATCGTCGCCCAGTCCTTTGGCCGCGACGGGCGCCTGCTGGCGACCACGAGCATCGACGACACCGTGCGCGTTTGGCAGATGGAGAACGGCCGCAGCCAGTTGGTCGGTTGGCACCAGGAGCCCACGTGGGCGGCGATTTCGCCCGACAATCGCCTGGTTGCCACCGGCCAAGTGAGCGGCGGTCTGGTCCGCGTCTGGCGGCTGCCCACCGAGCCGCCCAAACGCTCGATTTATCCCGAGGCCCCGGCCAAATTCCAGGTTTCGCGCGACGAGCAATGGCTGCTGCCAACCTCCTGGCTGGATCATAACGCCCGGCTCGACCGCACCCGTGTGCACCGGCTGAATTCGCTGACTCCCGGCCCCGACCTGGCGCCCGGCGGGATCATCCTCGACGGCGAGTTCGCGCCCGACGCCGCCTGGGTGGTGCTCGGCGTCACCACGAGCAGTCCGGCGGAGCGTCGAGCGCAGATGGAACGCGGGTCGAACGGCGCCGGGATGCTCCAGTTCTGGGACTTTCGGCGCGGAGAACGGATGGGGCCGACCGTGGCGCTGCCCGTGGAACCCTGGGCGCTGGCCGTGCACCCGAGCGGCCGGCGGATCGGCATCTACGGCAGCGGTCGCAGCCTCTACGAATACGACCGCGAAAGCGGCGAACTGCGCGAGCTGCAGGCGCCAAGCCAGGTTCCGGGGCTGCTCCAGGCGTTGTTCGCGAGCTGTCGCTACAGTCCCGATGGCTCCGTGCTGGTGGGGACAGGCCGGGCCGCGCCGGCCCGCATTTTCCGCTCCGGCAGCACCGAGCGCCTGGCCCCGCACCTTAGCGAGCTGAAGGCCTGGGCCTCCGCCTTCCACGGCTCGGTGCTCGGGCTGGTGAGCAAGGAAGGGAGAGTCGAATTCACCGACCTGCCCGCAGGCACGCGCGTGGGGAGCCTCGACGACGCCAATTGGCTGTTTTTCGCCGAGTTCGACGCCTCTGGAGAGTGGTTCATGACGGGTGGCCGCAATCGAGCGACCCGGGTCTACGAGTGGGCGCAGCGCCGTCTCCTCGGGCCCGCCATGCTGCATGAGGGCGAGGTCTACGAGGCCAGTTTCGTGCCCGGGTCATCGCGCGTGGTCACGGCTGAAAACAGTTTCGGACGGGCCTGCTTTTGGGAAGCGCGCCTGGGCCAGCAGGTGCGCCCACCGCTGCAGATCGGCTCCGTGATCGAGCACGTGCGCGTGCTGCGCGACGGCACCCTTCTGGCCAGCACCACGGAGAAGGTGCCGGCCATCTTCGCCTATGATGCCCATGCGCTGCTCGCCCCGCCGACGCTTCCGCCGGCCGAGGCGCTCGCCCTGGCCGAAATCGAGGCGGCCGCCATCGTGCAGAACGGATCGCTCGAACCGCTCGGCGCGGCCGACTGGCTGCGGCGCTGGCGGGAATTCCGGGCGCGCCACCCGCAGTGGCCCGCCGACCCGCCGAGCGGACCGTAGCGCGCGTCTGCACGTAGTCCGCACTCTCCGAGTGCGGCCGTCCCGCCCAGCGCAGCGCAAGTATAGACCGCGCAAGACGCCGTGGACTGCGCCCAGCTCGCTGCCGCCGTCACACAGGCAGCTTGCTGCCGCCGATCAGGAGACGCGGCCCGCTGACGGGTCTGTGGCTCCGGATAGATAAGGTCTGTCGCTCGGTCGCCCCTATGACCTCATCTAAGGGAAGAAGGGATACTGTGCCTTGATCTCCGCGAGCGCGGCTCTCCTCGTGTTGATCGAAGCCTCAGCCGCCGCGAAATATCCCCGGATAGCCGGCGACGAGTATTCGATCTGCCGAGATAGAGAAACAAGTTTGCCAGTCTTCGCGAAGGAAACAAAGAAACGTGGCCCATCACCTTTACACTCCGTCATCTCGTAGAGCTGTGCGTAAATCGAACTGAAACTGAAAGTCGCCGCCGGCACTCTGAAGGAATCTTCCGGCGAAGAACCTACCCACTGCCGTCCGGGGCAATCCGGAGCATCCAAGAAGCACCGGTGCTGATCGATACCTGGGTGCACGAGGCGAGTGGCACGGCTTCTGGAGCAGACATGTCCGTTTCGCTTCGGACAGCCTGAAGCGGGATCAGCAACATTATTGATGATATTAATGATAAGATGGTTCTCATTTTGGCGGGACCTTCGAATTTGAAATCAACCTTACATCCCGACTTCCTGGCCTGCCCCGACCCGCTGACCTGGCCCCGCCGGCTTGGGCCGGCCATCACTTCTTGACTCATTCATCTGACTGGTTGGTTTGGCAGTGCGACCGGAATCAACGGAACAGGCTATTCGGTTGTTTTTGTAGT
>JAFEGM010000063.1 GCA_018240025.1 Verrucomicrobiota bacterium | reverse complement strand
ACCCCCTCACCCCGTCACCCCCTCTCCGCTCCGAATTTCCTGCAACACCCGCCCGCGTTTCCCCAAGGAACGGGAAACGCCGCCGCGATGTCCCTTCCCGCCCTTCCCGCCCTCCCCTCGCCGCTCTTCCGCCGCCGCCGCTGCCTCGGACTCTCGGTGCTCGCGCTCTGGCCGGCGCTGGCGCTGGGGCAGACTTTCACCTGGGACGGCGGCGGGGCGAACGACAGCTGGGCGACGGGGGCGAACTGGGCCGCCAACGTCGCGCCTTCCCCGGGGATCGGCACGGTCATCCGCTTCGACGGCACCACCCGCCTGACGCCGCAGCAGAACTCGAGCGGCCAGTTCCTGCTGCATTCCCTCGTCTTCCTGCCCACGGCGGGCGCCTTCACCCTCGGAGGCACGGGCGGGCTGGAGTTCCGGGCCAATGCTGGCGGGGCCAGCGCGACGATGTCGCAGGGCAGCGCGGCCCCGCAAACCCTGGCGCTCAAGCCGCTCCTGCTGACCAACGATCTGGAAATCGACGCCAGCGGCGCGGGCGCGCTCGTCCTCGCCAGCACCATCAGCGGACCGGGGGCGATCACGCTCAAGGGCGGCACGGACGCCGGGGTGACCCAGCGGGTCACGCTCGGGGGGCCGAATGCGAACGACTTCAGCGGCGGCCTGATCCTCGGGACCACGCAGCAGGCGGGCCCGGCCGAGCTCAGTCTGGCGAGCGAGGGGGCTCTCGGCACGGGCGCATTCTCCATGTTCGCGGGCAACACGCTGAGAAACGGCACGACCGCGGCTCGCACGATCGCCAACCCCTTCCTCCTGCTGGTGCCCACCGGCGGCGGGAACCACGTCTTCGCCGGAAGCCAGTCGCTCATCTTCACCGGCGACATCAACACGCTGGCGGCCGACAAGACCCTGCAGGTCGATCTGCCGGAACTGCGCTGGACCGGCCCGCTCAGCGGGTCCGCCCTCCTGACCAAGACCGGCGCCGGGCAGTTGACGATCGGTGCCTCGGACAACTCCGGCTTCGAAGGCGGCATCGCCGTGAACGCAGGCGTGTTGCGCGCCGGCCTGGCCAGTTCCCTCGCCACGACGATCGTCACGCTCAACGTCGCCGGCGGACTCACCTTCCCCGGCTCGACGCTCGCACTCGGGGGCCTGGCCGGCCCGACCAACTTCACCGGCCCCACCGGCCAGCTGACGCTCGGCCGCAGCAGCGGCGCGGCCACTTACACGGGCGCCCTGACGACCAGCGGACCGGTGGTGAAGACGGGCACCAGCGCCCAGATCCTCGCCTTCGGCGTCTCCAGCGTGGGCTCGCTGTCGGTCAACAACGGCGGGCTCCTGCTCAACGGGGCCAGCCTGACGCTCACCGGCACCGCCGACCAGGGGCTGATCGTCGGCAACGCGGCCGGCACCGCCTTTCTGGCGCTGAACGAGTCGGCTCTCCTCGACACCCGCAACACGGCCACGCTGCTCGTGGTGGGGGGCGGCTTGGGCGATGCGATCCAGGCGAGCACGAACGCCGTCCTGCAGTCGGCCGGCGCCGCGATCGCTCCCGCGGCGGGGCAGCGGGCCGGCGCCTTCTTCCGCTCGGGCGCGGGCTGGACGCTGACGGGCTCGCTCGGTCTGGGCGGACGCAGCGCCGCGCAGAACGGGGGCTCGGGCCGCCTGACAGTCGAAAGCGGCGGCGGCGTCGAAGTGGCCGGCTCGCTCGACCTGTGGACGAGCACCAGCGAGCTCCTGATCTCCGGCGGCACGGTCACGGCCGGGCAGGTCCGCACGCCCACCGGCGCCTCGCCTTCGCTGAGGCTGCAGAGCAATCCGGCCAACGGCTTCGCCCTGACGGTGACCGACGACGCCAGCACCAGCCTGAACGCCGTGCTCGGCGGCGCCGGCACGCTGCGCAAGCGCGGGCTCGGCACGCTCACGCTCACGAACGAAGGCAGCTCGGGCGGCCGGGTGCGGATCGAGGGCGGATCGGTCGCCCTGGGCGCGCCGCTGGCCCTGCAAAACACGGTGGTGGAGTTGTATCGGGCCAATGCGGTGGATTTCCTCGGCCAGACCGCACCGGTGCTGGGCGGCCTGGCCGGATCGGCCGATCTCGACCTGACGGGTCTGGCTCTCACGGTCGGCGGCGCCGGGACCGACGAAACCTACAGCGGCGTGCTCAGCGGCAGCGGCTCGCTCCAAAAGGTGGGCGCGGGCGGCCTCGTGCTGAGCGGCGTGAGCACGTTCAGCGGCGGACTCACCGTCCAGGCCGGCCGGGTGGAGCTGGCGCGGTTCGATGCCCTGCCGGCCGGCGTGCCGATCGCCGTCACCGGCGGCGGCGTGCTGACCACCCAAGGCTCGCTGCTCGCGTTGTCGGACCTGCGCTCGGCTCGGAATGCCGGAGCCACCGGCTGGCTCCCGGGCGGCACCATCGCCCCCGCGGCCAGCCGCACCGCGCCCACGACCGTTTCGGTGACTGTCCCCGCCGGCACCACGCAGACGTACGTCGGCATCTTCGCGGACACGGCCGCCAGCCGGCTCTCCCTCACGAAGACGGGCCCCGGCACGCTGCGGCTGGGGAGCGATCGACACACGTTCACCGGGCTCACCACCCTGCAGCAGGGCATCCTCGAGCTGGACGGCGCCTTCGCGCTCCCGGCCGACTCCACCCTGCCCGGCGGCGTGCGGGTCAATGCGGGGACCACGCTGCAGCTCGTCGCCGGCTCCGGGCTGCCCGGCCGCTACGTCAGCGGGCCGGCCCCGAATCCCGCCGACTACGTCAGTCTGGCCTCGGTCGACGGGTACTTCGCCGCCAGCGCGCCGGCGCTCTTCGCCAACAGCCTGGCCAACAGCAGCAGCTTCGATTTCGGCAGCAGCAGCGGCGGGCCGCTGCGCTTTCCCGCGCCCTTCGACACGCTCCCGCTCAGCAATCTGCAGGTCCGCTGGTCGGGCAAGTTCCGGGCCTTGGCCGCCGACACCTACCATTTCTACACCACCGCGGACGATGGCGCCGCCGTGTTCGTCAACGGGGTGCCCGTGAACGGCGGCGCGATCGCCCTGCCGGCCGGCCGGCACGACATCGTGGTCGCCTACTACCAGGCTGGCGGCGCGGCCTCGTTCGTCGTCGGCTACGCGCCGCAGGGGCAACCGCCGCGGGTGCTGCCCAACGCGCTCCTCAGCTACGTGACCAACGCCACCGTGGGCGGCCTGACCGGCAGCGGCACGGTCGATCTCGCCGGCGGACGCCTGACCATCGCCGAGCCCGCCTTCGGCATTTTCACCGGCGCGATCATGGACAGCAACGCCAGCGGCGGCGGCCAGCTGGCCAAGAGCGGTGCCGGCATACTCGTCCTGCGCGGCACCAATGCGGCCAGCGGAGGGCTCGTCCTCGCCGGCGGCGCGCTCGGCGTGAATGCGGCGGCCGCCCTCGGCAGCGGACCGCTGCGCGTGCGCGGCTCCGGGCAGCTCTTCGCCGATTCCGTCGACGTCACACTGCCGAACGCCGTCTCGATCGAGGCCGCGGCCGATCTGACCATCGGGGACGATCTGGCCGGCCCCCGCAAGCTCACCTTCACCGGTCCCTGCAGCGGCCCGGGCGCCTTCCTGATGGCGGGCACCGGCGAGTGCGTGCTGGAGTCCAGCGGCGCATCCCTGGGACTGCTGGAGGTTCGCAACGGCCGCCTGACCATCGCCGGACGCGTGAGCGCCTCGGCCGTCAATGTCGTGGCCGGGACTCTCGCCTTGAACGGCGGCACGCTGAGCGCCGCGAGCGGGCCCTTGACCGTCCTGAACGGCACCCTGACCGGGAGCGGACTCGTGACCGGCCCGGTGACCAATTACGGCACGATCGACGCCCGCTCGCAGACGCTCACCCTGACCGGCCCGGTGACGAACTACGGCCTGCTGCGCGCCATTTCCGGCGGCGTGGTGGATGCCTCCACGAGTTCCGAGCTGATCAACCACGGGACCATCGACCTCATCAGCGGCTCGCTCCTGCTGCCGGCCAATTTCCAGAACTTCGGCCTGCTGCTCGATTCACGTCTCGTCCGGGTGAAGACCAGCTCGCGCGTCGGCAACGTGGTCACCCTGACCATCGACGGCTACAGCGGCCACACCTACCGCCTGCAGCGCAGCACCTCGCTGTCCGGAGCCGCCTTCACCGACATCGGCGCGCCCCAGAACGGCGCGACCGGCGCCACGCTCACCTTCACCGATCAGAACGCCAGCGGCGCCTCGGGGTTCTATCGGATCGCGGTGGACTGAGCGGTCGTAGTCCGCACGCTCCGAGTGCGGCCGGCGCGCTGAGCGGAGGAGCGGAAGGAGCAGAGGAGCAGAGGAGCGGAGGAGCGGGGCGCTGAGGGTGGTTACGAGAAGGCGAGAAGGCCAGAGGAACAAAAGAGCCTTCTCGCCCACGACCCGGTAGGGACGCGCTCCCGCGCGTCCGCGAGTCGTCAAAGAGGTAGCCTTCGCCCAAGACACGGTAGGGACGCGCTCCCGCGCGTCCCTACCTGGTCTTGGGAGGACGCTATGTCTTGGGCAACTCGCGGACGCGCGGGAGCGCGTCCCTACCTGGTCGTGGGAGAACGCTGTGTCGTGGGCGACTCGCGGACGCGCAGGAGCGCGTCCCTACCGGGTCGTCGGAGAACGCTACGTCGTGGGGAGCTCGCGGACGCGCGGACCGCGTTCTTACCGAGACGCGCCTAGGTCTGGATGACGCCGGAGTGGAAGCGGGCCTGCGGCGTCGGGCGCGAGACGTACTCGAGCAGCTTGGCCAGCGCGGGCCGGGTCTCGTGGGGCTGGATGATCGCATCGACCCAGCCGCGCGCGGCGCCGTAGCGGATGTCGGTCTGCTCCTGATAGGTCCGATGCACGCGCTCCTTCAGGGCGGCGTCCTCCTCGGGCGTGCCGCTGGCATTGCGCTTGAGCAGCGAATAGACCACGCCGCTGGCCTGGGCCGCGCCCATGACGGCGTAGCGGGCATGCGGCCAGGCGAGGAGGAAGCGCGGGTCGTAGGCCTTGCCGCAGAGCGCGTAGTTGCCCGCGCCGAAGCTGCCGCCGACCACCACGGTGATTTTCGGCACGACGGAGTTGCTGACCGCATTCACCAGCTTCGCGCCGCTGCGGATGATGCCGGTCTGCTCGGCGTCCTTGCCGACCATGAAGCCCTGCACGTCCTGGAAGAAGATGATGGGCAGATGCGTCTGGTTGCAGTCCATGACGAAGCGCGCGGCCTTGTCGGCGCTATCGGCGTAGATCACGCCGCCCATCTGAATGCCTTCCTTCTTGGTCCGGACGGCGGTCTTCTGATTGGCCACGATGCCCACCGGGCGGCCGTTGATCTTGGCGTAGGCGGTGATGAGCGTCTGGCCGTATTCGGCCTTCGATTCCACCAGCGAGCCGGCGTCGACGATGCATTTGAGCACCTCGCGCATGTCGTAGGGCTTGGAGCCGTCGGCGCTGACGAGATCGTAGAGGAACTGCGCGTCCTTCTCCGTGGCGTCGTCGTAGGCCGGCACCGGCGGCTTGTTCGGCAGCAGGTCGACCAGCGCGCGCATCTTCTCGAGGCAGGAGGCGTCGTCCTTTTCGCGGAAATCGACCGTGCCGCTGATCTCCGCGTGCATCTTCGCGCCGCCGAGTTCCTCGCTGCTGACCTCCTGCCCGATGGCCGCCTTGACCAGCGCGGGGCCGGCCAGGTACAGGCCGGAGCCCTCGGTCATGAGCAGCTTGTCGCAAAGCACCGGCAGATAGGCGCCGCCGGCCACGCAATTGCCCATGATGGCGGCGTACTGCGGCACGCCCGCGGCGGAGAGAATGGCGTTGTTGCGGAAGACGCGGCCGAAGTCGTCCTCGTCGGGAAAGATCTCGTCCTGCATCGGCAGGAAGACGCCGGCGGAATCGACCAGATAGAGGATCGGCAGGTTGCATTCGAAGGCGATGCGCTGGGAGCGCAGGACCTTCTTGGCGGTCTGCGGGAAGAACGCGCCCGCCTTCACCGAGGCGTCATTGGCTGCGATCATGACCGGCTGGCCGCAGACCCGGCCGATGCCGGCGATGAAGCCCGCCGCGGGCGTCTCGCCCCATTCCGGATACATCTTGTGCGCGGCCCAGAGCCCGATCTCGAACCAGTCCTTCGGGTCGTCCAGCAGCCGCTCGATGCGTTCGCGGGCGGTCAGTCGGTTGAGCTTGTGGGCGCGTTCGGTGGCCGCCGGCGAGACCGCACGGAGCGCGGCCTCCTCCTGGGCGATCTGGCTGCAGACGTCGCGGAGAGTGGGCTTGGACATGGGCAATGGAGATGGGCGCAACGCCTCGCAGGGCGTGGCCGAGGGGGCCGAATTTGTCGTCGATCGTCGCCGGAAGTCCAGCGACGGCGGCGACCGCACGAAGGTTCGCGCAAAGGCGCGAGGGGCGAAGGCCCGACGTCGAGCCGCAGCGTCACGGGTTCCGAGGCGAGCGGTCCGCCTCCTCGTCGCCAACGACTACCGCGGCGACTCCGCGCTCTAGACCCGCAGTTTGCCGCGGAACGCGCGCGACGAGTAATAGGAGTCCGCGCCGTTGTGGAAGACGAAGACGTGGTCGTAGCGGAAGTCGCAGAAGAGCGCGCCGCCGAGCCGCCGGATCTCGGGCGGCGTCTGGATCCAGCTCGAGGTCTTCGCATCGAAGCCCTCGAGCTTCTGCAGCGCGCGGTATTCCTCCTCCGTCAGGAGCTCGATGCCCATGGCTGCAGCCACCCCGACCGCGCTGCCCGCCGGCTTGTGCTCCTTGCGCGCCTGCAAAGCCGCGTCGTCGTAGCAAAGGCTGCGTCGACCCTTGGGCGTTTCCTCCGCGCAGTCCACGAAGAGCAGCTCGCCGGACTTCTTGTCGTGGCCGATGACATCCGGCTCGCCGCCCGTCCGCTCCATCTCCGCCAGCGACCACAGCTTGTCGGGGTGTGCCGCCAGGCGCTCCTCCACCTGCGCCCAGGCGAGCCCCTTGTGGCGGTGCTTGTTCTTCTCGAAGCGCGCCTTGAGCGTCGCGAGCAGCTCGGTGCGTTGGGCGGGGGAAAGGGAGGCGGATTTCTTGCTCATCAGGGGCGGCATCATGCCTCCGCCGAACGGCCGCCGACAAGCCACGATCACCGCAAGAAAAAGCGCACGTCCGAGTTCGCGAGCGTTCGACACCCCCAAGTCGCGGCCAGCGATAGTCACCTGATTTTTTGGTTGCCGAGCGGCGGAAACTCGCCTTCAAATGTCACCAATGCGCACACTGTTCTCGAATACTGCCTCGCGACTCGCCCTGGCGGCCTCCGCTCTCGCTGGTGCGGCCTCCGTCGCGCCGACCCGGGCGGATGGGGCCATCGTCGAGTACATGACGCCCATCGCGGTGCCCAACAACAACACGGGCGTCTACATCAACTTCGCCACCGGTGCGAACGGAACGACCGCTGGTGCGGGCTGGGACTTCAATCCCTACAGCCAACTGTCCACGCTGGGCTTCTACTGGGCGGGCGCAGGGGTTTCCGCAGCTGGCTTGGGCACTCTCGGGTCGTACGCTGACCTCCTGGTCGGTACGGTCGTTTCCGGGGCCACGGTCTTCAACGCCGATTCGAGTGGGGCGGCCACGTCCAATCTTCGCGCGACTTCCGGAGTCCACATTCTGGGCTTCCGCTTCCAAAATGAGGCTGCGGGCGGTCAGGTCCAATACGGTTACGCCTTCGTGCAGACCACCTCGGGCAGCGGCTTTCCCGCGACCATTTTGGGCTGGCGCTTCGAAGACACGGGCGCGCCGATCACGGTTGCGGGCGCGCCCGCGGCCGTGCCCGAGCCGTCGACCTGGCTGGGTGGAATCGCCGCGGGCGCCCTGGCGGTCCGGGCCTGGCGCCGCCGCAAGGTGGCTTGAGCGGGTCTGCTCTCTGAACTGCTTCCCCGCGCTTGCCGCTCCGGCGAGCGCGGGTTTTTTCTGCCGTGTCGCCCGCCTCACGCCCGCTCGCGCAACGCGTGCTTCTGATCGGCTGGGACGCCGCCGACTGGCAAATCCTGCATCCGCTTCTCGACGCCGGGAAAATGCCCCACCTTCGGCGCCTGGTGGAGGGCGGTGTCAGCGGATCCTTGCGCACGCTTTCGGTGCTGCTCTCGCCGCTCATCTGGACCAGCATCGCCACCGGCAAACGCCCGCCCAAGCACGGGGTTCTCGGCTTCGTGGAGCCGACCGAGGACCAGCGAGCGCTCCGCCCCGTGCAAAGCACCACCCGCCGCGTGCCCGCGCTTTGGAACATCCTCCACGCGGCGGGCTTGCGCTGTCATGCGGTCGGCTGGTACGCCAGCCACCCTCCCGAGGCGATCGGCGGGGTCTGCGTCTCCAATCAGTTTTTCGTCGACGCCCCGGGCGCGGTGCAGCCCGCCGAACTTTCGGCATCGCTCGCGGACCTGCGGGTGGCGCCTTCGGAAATCACCGATGCCTGGTTGACGGACTTCATCCCCAGCCTGCCCGCGCTGAACCGAGCCCATCCCGAAACCCAGCGACTGCTGGAGGCACTCCGGCTGCGCCTGGCGGAATGCGCCACCACCCATGCCATCGCGACGGCCCTGATGGCGGAGGAACCGTGGGATTTCTGCACGGTGTTTTACGATACGATCGACACGCTCGGCCACGAGTTCATGCCGTATCACCCCCCTCGACTGCCGGACGTTCCACCCGGCACGTTTGCGGCCCTCTGCGGTGTCATGGAATCCGTCTATCGACTGCACGATGCCATGTTGGGCCGCCTGCTCGAGCTGGCCGGGGAAGACTGCCATGTGCTGCTCGTCTCCGATCACGGTTTCCTCAATGGCGAACGCCGCCCCGGTCCCGGCGCCGGCACCGCGGAATGGCATCGTGACCAAGGCATCCTCGTGGCCCACGGTCCCGGCTTCCGGCGCGACAGCGTGCTGCATGGCGCGGGGGTGCTCGATATCGCCCCCACCGTGTTGACGCTTTTCGGCGTGCCGGTCGGCGCCGACATGGATGGGCGGGTGCTGCTCAACGCCTTCGAACGGCCGCCGGACTTTCCACGGATCGATTCTCACGATCCGGCCTTCGCACGGGCCCTGCCGCCCGCAGCGCCCGCTGCGCCGGGAGACTCGGGGGCCGCGCTGGCCGCCTTGCGCCAGTTGGCGGAGTTGGGCTACATCGAAGAGCCAAGCGGGGATTTGCAGCGCGATCTCGACCTCGCGCTGCGCGAGCAGCAGTTCAATCTGGCAGCCTCGCTCTTCGAGGCGGGCGATCCCCGCGCGGCGCTCGCGCTCGCGGAACAGCTCAGCACCGGCTCGCCGGAAGAACGTCGCTACGCCATTCTGTGGGCGCAATGCGGGGTGGCCGCGCGCGACCCCGCGGCCGTCGCGCGAGGGCTCGAACAGCTGGAGCGGCTGGATCCGGGGCATCGCCAGGTGCGATTGCTCCGCGGCTTGCTGGCGGATCTGCTGAACGATTTGCCGGCGGCCCTGCAGCATTTCCGCGACGCTGCCGCCCACGCGCCGCACGATCCGTGGCTGCAGTCCCGCCTGGGCCGCGTCCACCTCCGCCTGCGCCGCTGGTCCGATGCGGAAGCCGCCTTTCGCCGCGCGCTGGCGCTGGATCCGGAGCAGGCGGAAGGCTGGTACGGTCTGTCCGTCGCCCTGCCGCGTCAGGGCCGGGTCGAGGAGGGACTGGAAGCGGGTCTGAACGCCATCGCCTTCGCCCCCGAGTCCTTCAGTTCGCATTTCCAAGTCGGGGCCGTGCTCGCCCGGCTCGGGTGGTTCGAACGAGCCGTGCAGGCCTTCGAGATCTGCCTCAGCATCGTCCCGCATTTCGCCCTCGCCCACCGCTACCTTGCGCACGTCCTGCCGCGCCTCGGCCAGGTCGCCCGCGCCCGTTCGCACCGCGCAACCGCCGCGCGCCTCCTGGCCGAGCAGGTGCCGCAGCCGAGCGTGGATTGAGTCGGAAGAAGGCGACTGACCTCGCCGGGGCGTCCTCCCGCCCCGCCGCGGGCAGCGGGGCGGGCGGCGAAACACTCGCAGGTCAGCCCTGCTGCACGGTGACCTTGATCACCTGCACCGGCGTGAGCGGGCGGTCGCTGCGGTCGGTCGGGGTGGTCTCGATCGCCTTCACCACGTCCTGGCCGGCGATGACCTTGCCGAAGACCGGGTGACGCGACTGGCCGGGAGAGAACCAGTCGAGGAAGGCGTTGTGCACCGTGTTGAGGTGATGTCGCCCTTTGGCACCATGACGAGAGCGTCCATGCTGGATCTCCTTTCTGGAGGCTTTCCGGAGCAGCCGAAATAACGATAGCGGACGCTGTTTTCAGTCTCAGCGATCAGGTAGTTCAAATCGGCACGCCATGAAATTTCCCGTCTTGCTGTGCGCCGTTGGGTTCTCCTCTTCGGCCTTCGCCCAATTGACTCCGAGCGTCTGGGATGGGGCCGGATTGCCCGGCGGGTTCTTCAGCGCCCTCGCGTGGACCCAAGGAACGCACTGGAGCACCGCGCCGAACGCCCCGGTGGGCCTCGGCTATCACGCCTTCATTGAATCCGGGGCGGTCGTTTCTCAAGGCATCGCCGTGGGTGCGCTGAGCCTCACGGGCGGCCAACTCGGCGACTACGGGATTCCGAGTCTGGACACCTATTCCCTTTTCGTCGCTGGCTCGGCCGAGATCTCGGGGACCACCATCGTGCGACAAAGGGTGACCGTCGAAGGCGCATTGTTTCTTGGGCGACCGGGGGCGACGACCATTCTGGCCGCCGGCAGCCGGTTGGAACACCTCACCCCGGCCGTCACGAATCTGCAAGGAAACATCGAGCTGCACGGCGGATCCTACCTGACGTTGTTCGGCAACGATGTGTTCGTGTCTTCTCCGGTGACCGTTTCCGGCACCAATGGCGTGCTCGCCCTCGGTCCATCGACTCGAGTCACCGTCCACGACACTTCTTTCGTCATGTCCGGAAACGTTCTGGTCGGGAATGGCATTCTCGACGCCCAGAATGCAAATTTCGCTGCTTCTTACCAGGAGCTGAGTGGATCTCCGAGCACCGTGATCAGCACTGCTTTCGTGTTGTCGGGAACGAGTTCCATCCAGGTTTCTGCCTTGCGCAACGGAGTGGTCTCACCCGTGACGAGGGCCACCTTCCAGAACGTGGCGATCGACGGAACGCAGGTCACGTTTCCCGCCCTCGGTCTGGCCGATACCTTTGGGGACGTCACATTGAGCCGAGGTGCGACGATCCAGACGAGTTTCAACTGCTTCTATCTCTCGGCCACCGTGCGGACGGGCTCGGTGTTCGAGACGAGCGGCGGTTTTACCTCCGCACGGAGAACGCTGTTGGACGGAGGCGAGATTCGGACCGGGACCGGCCTGCGGTTGACCGGCGAGGCGCTCAGCGGAACGGGGACGATCCGGGGCCATCTCGTCGTGGCCAGCGAACTCCCGGTGCCCCTGCAGGTCCGCCCTGCCGCCTTGGGAGCAACGGACGCCCAAATGCTGGCCGGCACCGGCTACGGACTGCTGCAGGTGTTGGGTGATGCCACCTTTCAAGACGCCGACTTCTCGCTGGACGTCGGCGTGCAAGACGGTCAGACCCGGGCAGACCTGCTGACCGCCTCGGGTCGAATCCAGATCAGCGGTGGCACCCTGCGCCTGCAGGTGAATGGTGCCTTGCGCGAAGGAGACCGATTTGTCGTCCTCGAAGGTCTCGCCGGCCTGTCCGTCAACGGCCTGAGCCTCGAGCCGCCTTCTGGCTCCCCGTATCCCTTTGCCTGGGGAGTTTCGGGCAACCAGTTGTTCGTGGCCGTCATCCCAGAGCCGAGTGTCGCTGCGATGCTCGGTGCTCTGGCGGGCGGAGGGTTCGTTGCGACCCGTTTCTTGGGTCGGCGTCGGAGCCGTCCTGTCGGCTACGAGGACGACCAAGGGCGCGCAGATTTCAGCCGCAATGAACCATCACGACGCCCTCAGCGACGCGGACGGACACGCGGTTGACTCGCCCCAAAGAGTGCTTCGCAGCAGGACCTGCGACCCGCCGCCCTCTGCGGCGGGTCCATCCTCGATCCGAAGCTGCACGCTCAGCCCTGCTGCACGGTGACCTTGATCACCTGCACCGGCGTGAGCGGGCGGTCGCTGCGGTCGGTCGGGGTGGTCTCGATCGCCTTCACCACGTCCTGGCCGGAGATGACCTTGCCGAAGACCGGGTGACGCGACTGGCCCGGCGAGAACCAGTCGAGGAAGGCGTTGTGCACCGTGTTGATGAAGAATTGGCTGCCGCCGGAATTCGGACGGCCGGTGTTGGCCATCGAGAGGGTCATGGGCTCGTTCGAGAGCTTGGCCGTGAACTCGTCCGGGATGGTGCCGTGCGGCGGGCCGCCGGTGCCGGCGCGCGCGCTCGCCGGATCCTTGGAGAACGGGCAGCCGAACTGGCACATGAAGTTCTTGATCACGCGATGGAAATGCAGCCCATCGTAGAACCCGCTGGAGGCCAGCTTGAGGAAGTTGCCCGCGGTCTGGGGCATCTGGTCGCTGAAGAGCTCGACCGTGAAGTTGCCGAGCGTGGTTTCGAAGGTGGCGGTGGGATTGGCCATAGAATTGGGGAGCGTGCACCTATCGCAGCTTGGCGCGTCCGTCATGGCAAATTGCGCCGCGCGGCCGGCGGGCCCCTCCCCGGGGCGGTGGCTGCCGTCGGTACGCATTGACTCCGCCGAGCCGGTGCGCATCCATGCAGGGATGTCGCTCGACTTTCTTTCCGAAGCGGGCTTCCTGCCGTTTGCGGTGGCGCTGGCGCTGCTGCTCCTCATCGCGTTGCTCGAGCTGATCGGGCTGATCATCGGCCACGGGCTCTCGCATCTGGCCGACTCCTGGCTGCCCGACCTGCACCTGGGCGACGGCCTGCACGGGCTGAGCGGTTTCGACAAGGTTCTGGCCTGGCTCTACGTGGGCAAATTCCCCGCTGTTGCGCTGCTGGCGGTCTTTCTCGCCTCCTTCGGCCTCGGGGGCGTCATCCTGCAGGAGGGCTTTCGCGCCTGGCTCGGACATCCGGTCAGCGCGTGGCTGGCCGCGGCGATCATGGCCGGGCCCGCGCTCTATCTCGTGCACACGGTCGGACGCATCGGCGGCCGCATGGTGAGCCGGAGCGAATCGCTGGCGGTCTCGGCCGACTCGCTGGTCGGTCGACGCGCGACCATCGCGCTCGGCACGGCGCGCCGCGGCCGGCCGGCGCAGGCCAAGGTGCGCGATGAGCATGGCAAGATGCATTACGTGATGCTGGAGCCGTCGAGCGACGAAACTGCATTCGTGCAGGGCACCGAAGTCACCCTCGTCGAGCGCCGCGGCAGCACCTACACCGCCGTCTGACCCACGCGCCCAGCTTTCTCCCCCACCCAGCGCTCCTCCCGCCCATGAACCTCCTGCCCATCGCGATCATCGCCGGCGCCATCCTCGGCGCCCTGCTTGTCATCGGTCTCGTCTTCGCCCGACTCTATCGACGCTCGACGAAGGAAATCTCCTTCGTGCGCACGGGCTTCGGCGGCCAGCGGGTCATCATGAGCGGCGGCACGCTCGTCATGCCCATCTTGCACGAGACGATTCCGGTGAACATGAACACGCTCCGGCTGGAGGTCGGCCGGGCCAAGGAGGATGCGCTCATCACGATGGACCGCATCCGCGTCGACGTGCGGGCCGAGTTCTTCCTGCGCGTGCGCCCGACCGAGGAGGCCATCGCCGATGCCGCGCAAACGCTCGGCATGAAGACGATGAATCCGACGGCGCTCAAGGAGTTGATCGAAGGCAAGTTCGTCGACGCGCTCCGTGCGGTCGCGGCCGAGATGAAGATGGAGGAACTGCACGAGAAGCGGACCGACTTCGTGCAGAAGGTGCAGCAGGTCGTCTCCGAAGACATTCTGAAGAACGGCCTGGAGCTCGAGTCGGTCTCGCTCACCTCGCTCGACCAGACGAGCATGGAGTTCCTCAATCCGCAGAACGCCTTCGATGCGCAGGGCCTGGCGCAGCTGACCGAGATCATCGAAAGCCGTCGCAAGCAGCGCAACGATATCGAGCAGGAGACCCGCCTGGCCATCCAGCGCAAGAACCTCACCACCGAGCAGGAGTCGCTGCAGATCAAGCGCGAGGAGGAATACGCCCGCATGGCGCAGGAGCGGGAAATCGCCATCCGCCGCGCGGCCCAGGCGGCGGACATCGCGACCGAGCAGGCGCAGAAGGCGCGCGACGCCAAGCAGGTCAGCATCGCCACGCAGCAGGAACTCGATGCGGCGGCCATCGCGGCCGATCGCACGGTGAAGGAGGCGGAGATCGTGCGCGAGCGCGAGCTGAAGCAGCGCGAGATCGAGAAGCAGAAGATGCTGGAACTGGCCGAACAGGATCGCTCCATCGCCATCGCCGAGCGCAGCCGCGCGCAGAGCGAGGCTCAGGCGGCCGCGGCCCGCGCGCTGGCCCTGGCGGTGCAGGCGGAGGAAGAAGTGAAGACCGTGCGCGAGCGCGAGATCGCGAACCGCCACAAGGCCATCGAACTGGTCGAGGCCGAGAAGGAAGCGCAGCGCACCGCCATCGGCGTGACCGTGGCCGCCGAGGCCGAGAAGAAGGCCGCGCTCGACCGCGCGCAGGCGCTCAAGACGCTGGCCGAGGCCGAGGCGCAGAAGATTCGCATCGCGGCCGAGGGCGAGGCCGAGGCGGCCAAGCTGCGCGCCGAAGCGAGCGAGAAGACCTACAGCGTGCAGGCCGCCGGCCAGCGCGCGCTCAACGAATCGGCCAACACGCTCAGCCCCGAGCTCATCGCCTACGAAGTGCGCAAGGCGCTCATCGCCGCGCTGCCCAACATCATCCGCGAAAGCGTGAAGCCGCTCGAGCGCATCGAGGGCATTCGCATCGTGCAGGTCGGCGGGCTCAATGGCGCTGGCGCCGGCAACGGCAACGGCTCCGAGCCCGCCAGTGCGCCGGCCGCGAGCGGCAACCTGGCCGATCAGGTGGTGCAGAGCGCGCTGCGCTATCGCGCCCAGGCGCCGCTGGTCGATTCCCTCCTCAAGGAGGTCGGGCTGGGCTCGGTCGAGCAGCTGGCCGCGCTCAAGGACGGCCAGCATGAGGTCCCGGAGACCGAGGCTAAGCGGAAGAAGCCGACCTCGGCCTGACCGAACCGGGCATCTCACCGGGCGCCGTCACTGCAGGTGCCACTTCTGACAGCCCGGGCACTTCTCGTAGCGCTTCAGCCCGAGATTGAAGCCCCAGAACGGCCGCTGGTAGTGGAGGCCGCAGAGCACGCAGTCGGTTTCTCCGAAGAAGAAGCCGCCGGCGGTGGTCTGCCGACCGCCCAGCGTGCGGGCAAAGCCGGTGATGGTCAGGACGAAGAAGAGGAGGATCCAGCCCACTAGCAGATTGCCCGCGAGCGTCTCGCCGCCGAGCCAGCCCTTGTATTTGAGGAAGATGGGCGCGTTGAGCGAGAAGTGCAGCGCGGCCGCGCCCAGCCAGCCGACGAAGAGGCCACCCGGCCAGTTCCAGCGCCGCCAGGCGCAGAGGCTGACCAGGACGAAGCCCGCGTGGATCGGCGCCACCATCAGTCGCTCCGAGACGAAGCCAGCGTAGTGGAACCACTGGTTGGTCTCGGCCGAAGGATCGAGCCCGAAGACGACAGCCAGAAACGCGATCTCCCCCACCCCGAAGCCCAGGCCGAGCGCGTAGGCGGCCCGCGGTGCCCGGTCGTGGTCGATCCAGCGCCAGACCCCGGGAATGAGCAGCGGCCAAAGTTTGGCCAGTTCCTCCGTCACCGGCGCATACCAGAGTCTCGCCAAGGCATAGGCCCCGCCCTGCGGATCGAGCAGCGTCCGCACCAGCGCGTCGAGCGGCTGGCGCACGCCGTAGAAGGCGAGCGCAGGCATGAGGAAGGTCAGCGCTGCCAGCCCGAACATGAAGGGACGGTCCTTCGCAGGCACCCGCTTGCGCACCATGCCGAGGTAAAATGCCCCGATTACGACGGTGCTCACCGCACCCACGACATGGATGGCCTTCATGTCGGCCTGTTACCGGTCGGCGGAGCCGGGTTACGGAGAAACTGAAGACCGGAGCGTAGCCCGCGCCGAGACTGGAGCGTAGCCCGCACTCTCGGAGTGCGGCCGGCCCGCGCCGAGACCGGAGCGTAGCCCGCACTCTCCGAGTGCGGCCGGCCCGCGCCGAGACCGGAGCGTAGCCCGCACTCTCCGAGTGCGGCTCCAATCCGCCCGCAAACCAGACCTGACCCACTCACCTCCGCCCGACCGACTTCTGAAACTTCTCGAGCTTGGGCCGGATGACCAACTGGCAATACGGCGCGCCGGGATGGCGGGCGAAGTAGTCCTGGTGGAAGTCCTCGGCGATCCAGAACTTGTCGAGCAGCACGACCTGCGTGGCGATGGGCTGCCGGTACGTCCTCTGCTGACGCGTCTTCGACTGCTCGGCCTGCGCGCGTTCGGCCTCATTGCGGCAGAGGATGATGGAGCGGTATTGCGGGCCGACATCATTGCCCTGCCGATCCACCTGCGTGGGGTCGTGGATCTCCCAGAAGTTGTCGAGGAGCTGCTCGTAGCTGACCGCATTGGCGTCGTAGGTGACCTGCACCACCTCGGCGTGGCCCGTGCTACCGGAGAGCACCTGTTTGTAGGTCGGATTCGCCGTCGTGCCGCCGGCGTAGCCGTTCACGACGCGCAGGACGCCGGGCACGACCTGGAACAATCCCTCCACGCACCAAAAGCAGCCGCCGCCGAAGTAGGCCACCTCCAGACGCTGGGCGGGCGCGACCGGCGCGCTGGGCGCAGCGGTGGCGGGCGCCTTTTCGATCGGTGCAGGCGGAGTCTTGGCGGTGATCGGCGCGGACGACGAGGCGCGCATCTTCTTGCGCGATTTGGCGGCGGTCCGCTGCGAGACCTTGGGCTTCTTCTTTCCGGTCAGGCTGGATTTCTTGGTGGGCCCCATGGCCTCGGGAGGAGGTTGCGCAGCGGCAAGAAGGGCTGGGGAGCCGGTCAGAATGCCGACGAGGAGGAGCAGGAGGAGTCGGTGCATGGGCGGACGTGTGAGAGACCAAGCGCAGGCGGCATTCCCCTGCGGCGCAGAAATCTCGAAATCGCTTGGGGCGCGAAAGATCAGTCGAACTTCCGGTGCATCCAGCGCAGCGGAAAGCGTCGGCCGGGGCAGTCGGTCGGACGCGGATTGATCTCGCGGTGACCCTTCACCTGCGCCAGCTGCCGGTCGACCCGGCCCACGCGCTTGCGCAGGTAGTTGATCAGCTCCTCCAGCGAGGCCAGCTGCGCCTTGGTCGGATTGTCGCGATTGAAGTCGCCCACCAGGCAGATGCCGATGGCGATGTTGTTGATGTAATCGCTGGCGCAATGTCCGCCCGGCAGCTGGTTCGACCAGCGCCCGCCGACCTCGATGCGGCCGTTGCCCGAGCCGTTGCCGTTGCCGATGACGAACTGGTAGGCCATGCCGTTGGGCATGCGGCGGACGCGGCGATGGTAGTGGTCGAAGACGCGCGCATTGCCCTGCCGCGTGCCGGAGTTGTGGATGACGATGTAGCGCCAGCGCCCACGCCGGACCGAGGGGGCGTCGATCTGCTGGCGCACGGAGCGGGTCAGATATTTGTCGCCGCCGAAGAACCAGAGCACCCGCGGCGCCTCCCGCTCCTCGGGTTCGTCCTCGTCGCGCCCGCCGCGCTTCTCGATGATGACCGGGGCGCGATCGTCCGGGGCCGGCGTGGCTTTGCGCCGATCGAGAATCGAACCGGTCCCCTGCGCCAGCAGCAGCGGAGCCGGCTCCGCGCCGTCCTCCGCGAGCGCACCGTCCGATTCCTCGCGCAGCGGCGCGGGCGTCGGCGGCGGCAGCTGCACCGCCGGCAAACGCTTCGGCAGCACGCGGATCGTCTCCGCCCCAGGCAGCGTCGACGAGCCCGCCAGGAGGCCGCAGAGGAGCAGGAGACAGCGTCGGATCACGTGGTGGCGGGAGCGGAGGTCGAGGTGGCGTTGACGAGATCCTCGCCATACCACTCCTGCCGGATGATGATGTTGAGCCGCCCGCCGAGCAAGAGCAGCAGGGAGGTCACGTACACCCAGGTCAGCAGCACGATGAGGCTGGCGAAGGTGAGGTAGTTTTCGCCGTAGCGCGCGTATTGCTCGACATAGACGCGGAACAGGTAGGTCACCGCCAGCCAGCCGAGCGCGAAGAAGACCGCGCCCGGCAACGCCTGCCGGGCCGTGAGATAGACCTCGGGCGTGAGCAGGTAGAGCGAGAGCGCCAGGCCGATCAGCGAAGCGATGATGAGCGGGTACTTCGAATACGCCACGATGGGCTCCAGCGGCACGTTCAGGTCGAAGGTCCGCACGATGTTCGCCGCCACCTGCTCGCCGAAGACGAGCACATTGAAGGAGAACAGAATGGTGAACGAGAACCAGAAGAGCAGCAGCAGCGCGATGACGTAGCGCGAGAGGATGGAGCGCTTCATCTCCTTCACGCCGATGGTGTGGTTGAGCGAGCGGGTGAAGGTGATGATGAAGTTCAGCCCGAGGTAGATGGCCAGCGCGATGCCGAAGAGCGCGAACTTCGTGTTGATGCCCGAGACGACGATGGCCGCCACCTGCCGGTCCATGATCGGATGGGCGATCTCGGGAAGGAAGCTCTTCAGCAGCTGCGTGATGTTCGCCAGCGTGGAGGGATCGGTGGCGAAGATGGAGAGCAGCGCCGAGACCAGCAGCGGCCCGGGCGCGAGCAGGAAGATGAAATCGTACGAAAGCTGTGCGGCCAGCCCGGTGGCGTTGTCCCAGTACGCGCCCATGATCCAGCGGTCGAGCAGCCGCAGCAGGCGGCCCTGACGGCTCAGGGGGGCGGAGGAGTTGGCTTCCATGGCGGATGGCGGGAACGGAACAATGCGCGCATGGCGCCCGGAAGGAAAGTGGGCGAGACGTGCCGATCCCCGCAAGTCCGCATGCGCTCCATCCATGTCTGCTCCGCCGGCTTCGGCGAGGGCCACAACTCCGCCGCCCGCGCGCTGGTCGCGGCCTTCGAACGCCTGCAGCCGGCGGAGCTGCAGGCCGAGTTTCTCGACCTCAATGCCCGCGTGCAGCCGGAGCGCGATGCGCTGATGCGCCGGATCTACCTGCAGCTCCTCTCACACGCGCCCAGGGTCTGGGCCGGAATCTACCGGCTCATCGACCGCACGCGCTGGGTGGAATCCTTCTCCTTCTTCAATGCGCCGCTGCGCGCCGGATTGGCCGAGGTCTTCCGCGAGAAGCCGCCCGCGGCGCTGGTCTCGGCGTTCCCGTTCTACGGCGTGCTGCTCGACGAAATGGAGGAGCGCGGCTTTCGGCGCGACTTCCCGCGGCTGACGATCGTGACCGATTCGATCTCGATCAATTCGATCTGGTTCCGCTTTCGCAACGACCTCTACTTCGTGCCGAACGACGACACCGCCCGTGTCATGGTGGAGAAGGGCGTGCCCGCCGAGAAACTGCGCGTGACCGGCTTCCCGGTGCATCCGCGCTTCGCCGACGGATTCCCACCGCGGCCTGACGTACTCGATCCCGCCAAAGGCCGCCGCGCGCTCTACATCGTCAACTCCCGGGCCCACGAGGCGCCCGACCTCGTCCGCGCGCTGCTCGAGGAAGTGCCCGGACTGCGACTCACCGTGACCGCCGGGCGCGACGAAAAACTGCACGCGCGCCTCGAAGAGCTGGCCCGCCGGCCGCAGCGCAACGGCTCGCAGCTCGTCCGCGTGCTCGGCTGGACGCGCGAGATTCCGGAGCTGCTGGCCTCGCATCACCTCGTCATCAGCAAGGCCGGCGGCGCAACCGTGCAGGAGGCCATCGCCGCCGGCTGCCCGATGGTCATGTGCCAGGTCGCGCCCGGGCAGGAAGAGGGCAATGCCACGCTCCTGACGCAAAACGGCGCCGGGGTGGTCGCGCCGACCCGCACCGACGTGGTGCGGACCGTGCGCGACGCGCTGGCGGGCGACGCGTCCATCCAGCGCGGTTGGGCCACCAACATCGCCCGGCTCTCGCGCCCGCGGGCCGCGCTCGAGCTGGCGGAATTCGTGCTCGAGGAAATCGCGCGCTGGGATGTGCGCCGCGCCGCGGCTACGCCTGCTTCAGCTCCGTCCGCACATCCAGCAGTTCCGGGAAGAAGGTGAGCTCCAGCGCCTTCTGCAGGAAGGCCACGCCGGACGAGCCGCCCGTGCCGCGGCGGAAGCCGATGATGCGTTCGACCGTCTTCAAATGGCGGAAGCGCCAGAGCTGGAAGTACTCCTCCACGTCGATCAGCTTCTCGCACATCTCGTAGGCGTCCCAGTGCTCGGCGGGATGCTCGTAGATCTGCTTGAAGACCTCGACCAGCCGCGGATCGCGCTTGTGCGGCTGGGCGAAATCGCGCGTCAGCAGATCGGCCGGGACGGGGAAATTCCGCCGCGCCAGATGCGCGAGGAACTCGTCGTAGATGGAAGGCGCCTCCAGCACCGCCTTCAGCTCGGCGTAGACCGGCGCGTCGTGCTTGTGCGCCTCGATCATGCGGGCGTGCTTGTTGCCGAGCAGGAACTCGATGGTGCGATACTGCGCTGACTGGAAGCCGGAGGAATTGCCCAGCACGGAGCGGAATTCGAGATACTCGGACGGCGTCAGCGTCTCGAGCACCGCCCACTGATTGAAGAGCTGCATCTGGATCTGCTTCACGCGGGCCAGGATCTTGAAGCAGGGCGAGAGATCGTCCGCGCGCAGATGGCGGATGGCCGCGGTCAGCTCGTGGATCATCAGTTTCATCCACAGCTCCGAGGTCTGGTGCTGGATGATGAAGAGCATCTCGTCGTGATGCGCCGGGGCCGAGAGCGGCTGTTGCGCGGCCAGGAGAATGTCGAGCCGCAGGTAGCCGGCGTAGGTCAGTCGGTCCTGCAGATCGAGCACGATGCCGGGCTCGAGCGCGCGTTGGTTTTCGGGGGAATCGCTCATGGGGGAGGAGTTTCGGGAAGGTCCCACAATCCTCAGCGCGGACGAAGGAGAATTGCCGGCCCCGGTCGTGACTCGGATTTGGATTTCCGTTTGCCGAATTCCGAGTACAAAGCGCCCTCCACTTCCGACCCAATACCAGACCGGCCGCCATGATCATCGTCATCAAACCCCACACGCCCAAGGATCAGATCGACGAGGTGGTCGCGGAGGTCGAGCGGCTGGGGTACACGTCGCACGCCATCGTCGGCGCGGTGCAGAGCGTCATCGCGTGCATTGGCGACGAGACCACGCACCACACGCTCGAGGCGCTCTCGGCTCTCCCGCAGGTGGCCAAGGTCATGGCGGTGCAGCGGCGCTACAAGCTGGTCAGCCGCGAGTCGCATCCGCAGTCCACGGTGATCGATGTGGCCGGCGTGCCGGTCGGCGGACCGAAGCTCTCGCTCATGGCCGGTCCCTGCTCGGTCGAGAGCGAGGAGCAGCTCATGAAGACCGCGCTGGCGGTCAAGGCCGCGGGCGCGACCATCCTGCGCGGCGGAGCCTTCAAGCCGCGCACCTCGCCCTACGAATTCCAGGGGCTCGGACGCGACGGCCTCAAGCTGCTGGCCCAGGCCCGCGCGGAGACCGGGCTGCGCATCGTGACCGAGGTGCTGAGCGAGAACGACGTCGACGACGTGGCCGCGGTGGCCGACATCCTGCAGATCGGCGCGCGCAATGCGCAGAACTTCCAGCTGCTCATCGCGGCGGCCCGCACGGGCAAGCCCATCCTGCTCAAGCGCGGCATGAGCGAGCGGATCGAGGAGTGGTTCCTCGCCGCCGAGTACATTCTCAGCGAGGGCAATGTGAACGTGATGCTCTGCGAACGCGGCATCCGCACGTTCGAGACCTACACGCGCAACACGCTCGACCTCGCCGCGGTGGCCATCGCGAAGAAGGAGACGCATCTGCCGGTGATCGTGGATCCGAGCCAGGGCGCGGGCCGCGCGGACCTGGTGCCGATCCTCTGCGCCGGGGCCATCGCCATGGGCGCGGACGGACTCATCGTCGAGGTGCATCCGCATCCGGCCGAGGCGCTGAGCGACGGGCAACAGCAG
Organism: Verrucomicrobiota bacterium; assembly: GCA_018240025.1. Taxonomy (GTDB): domain Bacteria; phylum Verrucomicrobiota; class Verrucomicrobiia; order Chthoniobacterales; family SZAS-18; genus SZAS-18. The sequence goes on along the minus strand of JAFEGM010000063.1, from coordinate 13,540 downwards.
GTCGATTTCACCGGCTTCCAAAAGCTGGTCAGCGGCCTCGCGCCTTTCCTGCAGGCGGTCGGACGCAGCGTCTGATCCCCCGCCCGCGCGGCGGCGGCGCGACAATTTCACGCCGGACGTCGAATCGCATCGATTCCGTCCGCGCTTCGGGTTTCCTTCGGAGCCGATCCGAGTTCCGCGCCCGCCCATGTCCATCTATCGCCGCGTCTTCACCTACTTCCGCCCCTTCTGGGGTCCGACGGCCTGGGGTCTGACGCTTTCGCTCATCACGACGCTCCTCGGCCTGCTCGCGCCCTGGCCGTTCAAGGTCATCGTGGACGAGCTGCTGCCCGGCGCGGCACATTACCACGACGGCGTCTTCACCCGCACCATCGCGCCGATCTTCGGCGGACCGTTCGACGTGAAGGCCAGCGTGGCGCTGCTCGCGGCCGGCCTGATCTCGCTGCATCTGATCAATGGCCTGCTCGGGCTCGGCACGGCCTATCTCTTCATCAAGGTGGGCCTCAAGGCGCTCCTGCGGCTGCGCACGGATCTCTTCACCACGCTGAACAATCTCTCGCTCAAGTTCCACGACACGCGGCGCAGCACTGATTCCAGCTTCCGCGTGGCCTACGACTCGCAGTCGCTGCAGACCTTCTACAACAAAGGCTTCACCAACATCTTCTCTTCGAGCCTCGCGCTGGTCGGCACGTTGCTCATCATGCTGAAGATGGACTGGGTGCTCACGCTCATGGCCATGGGCGTGCTGCCGTTCGTCATCTGGGCGCTGAAGCACTTCGCCGGCCGCATTCGCGACGAATCCACGGCCATCCAGGAACGCGAGAGCGCGGTGCTGACGACGGTGCAGGAAGGCATGTCCTCGATCCGCGTGGTGCAGGCCTTCGGCCGCGAGAACGAGGCGGTGGAGGACTTTCATCAGCAGGCGCTGGCCAGCCTGCGGGCGAACCTCCGGCTCAACTTCACCAACATGTGGTCCTCGCTGATGGTCAGCACGTGCATGGCCCTCGGCACGGCGCTGATGATCTACGTCGGTACGCTGCATGTGCTCGATGGCCGACTCACGCTGGGCGGGCTGACCGTCTTCGTCAGCTACCTGGCGATGCTCTACACGCCCATCCAGAATCTGACCGGCGTGGCCTGGGCGCTGGAAGGCGCGGCGGCAGGGGCGACGCGCTGCTTCGAGATTCTCGATGCGGGGGACGATGTGAAGGATCGGCCCGGCGCGCAGCCGATCGCCAAGGCGCAGGGCCGATTCGAGTTCCGGGGGGTCAATTTCTCCTACAATTCGGACCGGCAGATCCTGAAGGACATCAATCTCGTCATCGAGCCGGGCGAGAGCGTGGCCTTCGTCGGCGGCACCGGCGCGGGCAAGAGCACGCTGCTCAGCCTGGCCCCGCGGTTCTACGATCCGGACTCCGGCGCGGTCCTGCTCGACGGCCACGACCTGCGCGATCTCAAGAAGCGCTCGCTGCGCGACCAGATCAGCATCGTGCTGCAGGACACGCTCCTCTTCTCCACCACGGTGAAGGAGAACATCGCCTACGGCCGGCCCAACGCGACCGACGCGGAGATCATCGAGGCCGCCCGGCGGGCGCAGGCCTACGATTTCATCATGGCCATGCCCAAGGGCTTCGACAGCCCGGTGGGCGAGCGCGGCGGCCAGCTCAGCGGCGGCCAGCGTCAGCGCATCGGCATCGCCCGGGCGTTCCTCAAGAATTCACCCATCATCCTGCTCGACGAGCCCACCTCGGCGCTCGATCCCGCCACCGAGGGCGCCATCATGGAAACGCTGACCGAGCTGATGCGCGGTCGGACCACGCTCATCATCACGCACCGCCTGGCCACCGTGCACAACCTCTCGCGCATCGTGGTGATGGAGCACGGCCGCGTGGCGGAGGTGGGCAAAGGGCCCGAGTTGCTGGCCAAGAACGGCGCCTACGCCAAGCTCTACCGGGCGGGGAACTTCGGCGGGTGAGGCCCGCGGGGGCCTCGCGAGGCCTCGCTGAGGCTCGGCATAGGCGATAGGCGATAGGCGCGATAGGCGATAGGCGCAGGCGTAAGCTGGACGGTCGAGCGGAGCGTTCCGTGCCGCTCACCGTGTCGTGCGCAGTCTCGCCCGCTGCTCGGGGCTGAGTCGGAGGCGCGCTGTCGCCGGATCCTTCCAGCGGGCGGCGGCGCCGCGTCGCTCGGGACGCTGGGCTGCGAGTCGCTCGAGGCGGGCGATGCGCGCTTCCAGCGCGACATCGTAGGGGTCGGCGGCCGGCAGCGACCCGCTCGCGAGCAGCGAGGCCAGGGCCAAAAACAAAACTCCGCGCATGGCGCGGAGTCTCGCCCGGCCGGCGATTGCCGGCCATGGAAATTCTGCATCCGGCTGCGACGTTGCGCCGACCGGACTGGTGGTCGGACCGCCTTACTTGGCGGCCGCGCCCTTCACCGCCTTCATGAGACGGCTCTTGTTGCGGGCGGCGGCGTTCTTGTGCATCACGCCCCGCTTCACGGCGCGGTCGATGGCCGAAATGGTCTCGCGATACGACGTGGCCGCATTGGCCTGATCGCCCTCGGCGATGAGGTCGCGCAGCTTGCGCTTGGCGGTCTTGACCCGGCTCTTGACCTGGCTGTTGGCGAGAGTGCGGCGCTTCGTCTGACGGGCGCGTTTGGCGGCGGATTTGGTGTTGGCCATGAGGTTTGGAAAAATCTAAAAAAGGGGCGGGAGAATGCGCCGGGGCGAGAGAAAGTCAATGGCGCTCTTGCGAAACGCCGACCGAGCGTCGGAGGAACCCTTCCGACGCGCCTACATCGTGTCGTCGTGCCGCGCCGCCCGCGAGACCTTGCGGCGGGGCGAATGCGAGCGCATGACCGTGGTGCCGCTGCCGGCCAGCAGCTTGGCGGGGTCGCCGGCCCACTGGCCGTCGCGGTTGGCGCTCGAGGCCTGCGTCAGGACCACCGAGGTGGGCTCGGCCGCGGCGGGCGCGGCGGCCGGTGCGCCAGCTTCGGCCGGCTTGGGCGCAGGCGGGACACTGCGGGCGACCGCGGAGGAAAGCGGTTCGTCGAGGATCGTCACCTTCGAGCCGACGGCCACGAGATTGTAGAGGCGGATGACATCGTCCGACTTCATCCGGATGCAGCCGTAGCTGACCGGCTCGCCGATCCTGGCCTCCTCCGGGGTGCCGTGGATGTAAATGCCGCGCGAGGCCGCGCGGGCATTCTGGGCCTCCAAGCCGCGCAGGCGGAGAATGCGGGTCACGATCGGATCGCGCCCGGGAGAGTTGACCTCCACGATCTCGCCGGTGCGGAGACGGCCCTTGAAGACCGTGCCGGGCTGCGCGCCCGCTCCGATCTTGCCGGCGATCTCCATCTTGCCGAGCGGCGTGGCGAAACTGCGGGGACGGTCCCCGAGGCCGAATTTGGAGGTGGAAATGGCGAAGGTCTCGCGGGTGCGGTCGGGCTTGATGACCGTCAGACGCTGGTCGCGCACGGAGACGATGACTTGATTACGGCGGTCGGCCGCGGCCCAGCCTTCGTCAGAACAGGCGGAAAGGGCGAGAGCAGAGAGCGCCACGAGGGCGCAGGATACAGAGCGCAAGGAAGCTTCCATCGTGATGACAACGGCGGAGGAAGGGTTGTCATATACTGCCAGTTCTAGGAATTACAAGCCCGCGGCTGCGCTCGGCCTGTGTCTTAGGGCATCCGGCAACCCCCGGCGGTGCGAATACTGCTATCCGACCTGGCACGATTCCTCCGGCGAGGCGGCTCGTTCCCGCCAGCCGGCTCGCTCCAGCGCCGCGGCCAGCAGCGGCCAGAGCGAGGCCAGCCCGACCCAGGCAAACGCGGCCGCAAAGAGCGCCAGAAACGGCACCGCCTTCCAGTTCTCCACCCCGATCGCCAGCCAGGTGTAGCGCGCGAAGTGCAGCGCCAGCAGGAGCTCGGCCAGCGGCAGCAGGATGGTCCGCGCGGCCGCATAGCGACGAGGTTTCGGCGCCTCGCCCGTCCCCGTTTTGGGAGTGCGCACGAAGGGGGATTCCAGCCCGAGCAGCGCTTCGATCACCGCCTTGGCATTGCTCAGCGCCAGACCGATGCCGAGTGCGACCACGACTGGCAGCAGCCAAATCTGCCGCCACCACGTGCCGGGATAGACCGCCCACAGCGCCGTGGCGTAGAAGCAGGCGACCGAGCCGGAGGCGAGGATGAAGACGGGCAGTTCGACGAAGAGGAAGGTCAGCCAGCCGCCGCCGCCGGCCTGCAGCGGATCGAGCAGCAGACACAGGCAGGCCAGCGTCAGATAGGCGAAATTGGCGGTCAGGTGCACGAACGCCTCGATCTTCTGCCACCATGGCAGCGGCAGGCGCCAGAGGACGGGCAGGAGCTTGCGGCAGGTCTGGATGGAGCCCTTGGCCCAGCGATGCTGCTGGCTCTTGAAGCCGGCCATGTCGGCCGGCAATTCGGCCGGCGTGACCAGATCCGGCAGGAAGAGGAAGCGCCAGCCACGGACCTGGGCCCGATAGCTCAGATCGAGATCCTCCGTCAGCGTGTCGTGCTGCCAGCCGCCGCTCTCCTCGATGGCGCGGCGCCGCCAAAGCCCGGCGGTGCCGTTGAAATTGAAGAACCGACCGCTGCGGCTGCGCGCGACCTGTTCGAGCACGAGGTGGCCGTCGAGCAGGATGGCCTGGGCGCGGGTGAGAAGCGACTCGTTCCGATTCAGGTGGCCCCAGCGCGACTGCACCAGAGCGACCTGCGGATCGGTGAAGAAATGCACCGTACGCTGGAGCAGATCCGGTGCGGGGATGAAGTCCGCATCGAGGATGAGGATGAACTCCCCCCGCGCCACCTGCATGCCCGCCTCGAGCGCGCCGGCCTTGAACCCGATGCGGTCGGTCCGGTGCAGATGTACGATATCGAGGCCCTGGGCGCGCAGTGCCTCCACCTCCGCCTCCAGCAGCTCGCGGGTGGCATCAGTCGAATCGTCCAGCACCTGCACCTCGAGCCGGTCGCGCGGATAGTCCAGCGCCGCGACCGCGGCCAGCAGGCGTTGCGCGACGCAATACTCGTTGAAAATCGGCAGCTGAACAGTCACGACCGGCAGCTCCGCGAACCGTTCGCGCGGAGCCTGCACCTCGCGCCGATGCCGGTGATAAAGGCGCACGATGCACCAGCGGTGAAAGCCGAAGGCGCAAAAGACCAGCGTGACCGTGACGTAGGAGACGGCCCAGAGAATGTCACCAAGGCCGAAACTCGCAGACGACCACATAATCAAGTAGGAGCGGCGCGCAGTGTCCGGGGGGCGGCCCCAGCGTCAAGTGGGCGTGCGACCGCGGCGAAACTCACCAAACCTCGGCTTCGCTCTCGCCGGCCCGCACCCGGGTGCCTGCCGCAGTCTGCGCGCGCCGCACGTAGCCGAGGCCCAGCCAGCCGCCGTGCGGATCGGCGATCGCACTCGTGACCTCGCCCGTGGTCGCGCCGGCGGCATCGAGCAATTTCTCGCCCACCGTAAGTTCTCCGGCCGAGCGCAGCCGCACGAGGCGGTGATTGACCTGGCCGATGCTCTTCAGCCGCGAGATGACCTCCTGCCCGATGTAGCAGCCTTTGGTGTAGCAGAGCGCGCGCTCTTCCAGGCCCGCCTCGACCGGGATCGTGTCGGGCGCGAGGTCGAGTCCCCAGCGCGGCACGCCCGCAGCGATGCGCCGGAGTTCCTGCTCGGCTTCGCTCAAGAGCGGCAGTGCGAGTTCGGCCAGGAACGCCGCGCGTTCTGACACGGGCACAAAATGGTCGCTGCCGTCCACGCCCAGTCGTTGGGTGCGGCGTCCGTCCGGCCGCGGCGGAATCACGTGCAGCAGCGCGAGTTCGTCGGTCACATCGGTCATGACCACGTCGTCGGCGATGAGGTATCGCTCCAGCCGCGCCGCGAGTTCCTCGCGCAGCGAGGGATCGGCATCGAGCAACAGCGCTTCGGGTTCCGCGTGCACGAAGATATCCGCACACATCTTCCCCTTGGCCGTCATGACGCAGGCATACTGCGACTCGCCCGCGCGCAGCGCCCGCACATCGCTGCTGACCTGACCGTGCAGAAAACGCACCCTGTCGGCGCCGGTCAGACGCAGCTTGGTGCGCGCGCTGAGGTCGAGCGCGACCGGGTCGGAGGAAGCGGAAAAAGAATCAGACATTGGAATCGAGATGGCGGGCGACGATGCCATCGCCCGCCACTCCCGCCAACCGTCGGCGGCCCGAGCCGACGACGCACTCAGCCACCGACTTCGGCGCGCGCCTCGGCCGCCAGGGCGGTCGAGAGGTAGCGCTCGCCGGTCGAGCAGCCGACCGTGACGATGAGCTTGCCCTTGTTCTCCGGGCGCTTGGCGATCTCGATGGCGGCGACCACGTTCGCGCCGGTGCTGATGCCCGCGAGGATGCCTTCCTCCTTGGCCAGGCGACGCGCCATGGCGAAGGCGTCGTCGTTCGAGACGCGGATGACGTCGTCGACCTGATCGAGGTGCAGATTCTCCGGCACGAAGCCGGCCCCGGTGCCCTGGATCTTGTGCGGGCCCGGCTTGACCGGCTCGCCCGCGCGGGTCTGCGTGATGACCGGCGAGTCGGCCGGCTCGACCGCGATGGCGCGGAAGGACGGCTTGCGCGGCTTGATGACCTCGCTCACGCCCGTGAGCGTGCCGCCCGTTCCGACGGCGGCGACGAGGATGTCGACCGCCCCGGCCGTGTCGTTCCAAATCTCCTCCGCGGTGGTACGGCGGTGCACGTCGGGGTTGGCCGGATTCTCGAACTGCCCCGGCATCCAGGCCCCGGGCGTGTTGGCCACGATGTCCTTGGCGCGGGCGATCGCCCCCTTCATGCCCTCGGCCCCGGGCGTCAGCACCAGCTTGGCGCCGAGCAGGGCCAGCAGCGTGCGCCGTTCGAGACTCATCGTCTCGGGCATGGTCAGGATCAGCTTGTAGCCCTTGGCGGCGGCGACGAAGGCCAGCGCGATGCCCGTGTTTCCGCTCGTCGGCTCCACGATGACCGTCTCCGCATTCACTTTTCCGTCACGCTCGGCCTGCTCGATCATGGCCAGGCCGATGCGGTCCTTCACGCTCCCGAGCGGATTGAAGAATTCGCATTTTAGCGCGATGGTGGCGTCGAGCCCCGCGGTCACGCGGTTGAGCCGTACCAGCGGGGTTCGGCCAATGGTTTCGACGATGTTGGAGAAGATCTTGGAGTCGCTCATGGGAAAAAGCAGGTCAGGAAATCGGCATTAAACCGGGAGCGGCCGGCATCGTCAATCAGGCGCTCCGTGCCATGACACACGCCCTCGGTTGCACGCTTGTCGATGCGGTGGATTTGCACTCGCGCGAATCGCTGCTATTGCGCCTCGCACTACGCGCCTCTGCGCGGCAACGCCTCACAATTTCCAACATGTCTGACCTCATCCCCGCTTCCGAACTCAAAACCTTCCTCAAACAGGTACCGGTTTGGGAGCACGACAAAAAGAAGATCGAACGCGTCTTCGAATTCGACGATTTCACGGAAGCGATCGACTTCGTGAACCAAGTTGCCGAGATCGCCGAGGAGTCCGAGCACCACCCGGACATCGAGATCAAGTTCAACAAGGTGAAGCTCGTCCTCACCACCCACAGCAAGGGCGGCCTGACCGAGCTCGACTTCGAGCTGGCCGAGAAGATCGACACGCTGGTCGACGAGTAATCCCTTCGCCTTCGCTTCGACAGGAACAGCCCAAGGCCGACTGCCTTGGGCTTTTTCTTTGGCGGAATCGCGGCGACCGCTGGCGACCGCGAAGTCCTTGCGTGGTCACAAGAAGGCGAGAAATCCAGAACTCCAGAGTTTTTCTGGATTGCTCAGCATGCCTCGAGGTTCTCCCAACCGCCCTCGGGAGCCGGGAACTCCAAAGCCTCCTCTGGTCGCTCTGGGCTCCTGGCCTTCGGGTGATACACGGGGTCAGGGGGACTCTCGCGGTCTCAGGCACGCAGCGCCGTCAGCCGTCGGTGGAGGTGGAACTCCACCCCACCTCCGGGATCAGACCGTCACCCGGCCGCTGAGCGCGCGCGAGAGGGTCAGCTCGTCCGCGCTTTCCAGCCCGCCCCCCGCTGGCAGGCCTTGGGCAATGCGGCTGAGGCGCACCCCGGGAAACTCGGCCCGCAGCAGCTCGGCCAGGTAGCGCGCGGTGGCCTCGCCTTCGACATCCGCCCCGAGTGCCAGCACGATCTCCGCGGGCGGCTCCGCCCGACAGCGTTGCAGCAGCGTGCCGATGCGCAGATCCTCCGGCCCGACGTGGTCCAGCGGCGCGAGGCGTCCGCCCAGCGCGTGATACCGGCCACGAAAGACCCCGGTGCGTTCGAGCGCGAGGATGTCAGTGGCCTGCTCCACCACGCAAAGCGGCCCGCCGGCCCGCTGCGGGTCGGCGCACATTTCGCACAGCTCGGCCTCCGTGAAGAAGCCGCAGCTGGGACAGGCGCGGACCGAATCCGCCGCCTCCTGCAGCGCCTCGGCCACCTCGCGGCAGCGCACGCCTTCCGCACCGCCCAGCAGCCAGAGAGAGACCCGTTCGGCGCTGCGCGGACCGATGCCAGGAAGGCGGCGCAGCTGCGCCGCCAGACGCTTCAGCGCGGGCGGGTAGTCGACCGCGGCCACGGCTCAGTCCGCCACCACGGCGGGGGTGCCGATCTTCACCTTCGAGAAGATCAGCGCGGCGATTTCTTCAGGCAGGCGGATGCAGCCGTGCGAGGCCGGGTAGCCAGGCAGAATGCCGGTATGCAGGCCGACGCCGTCATTGGTCAGCCGCATGAACCAGCGCATCGGAGCGCCGACGTACCGCGTGCCGGACGGGGCCGAATCGATCCTCGTACTGACACCGCGGCGGACCACCCGGCCACTGCGATCGACGAAGTCGCCATAGATCGAAGAGCGGTGGTCCTTATTCTTCTGCAGGATCTTGTAGCTGCCCTTGGGCGTGGAATGCCCACGCTTGCCGCTGGAAATCGGCGAATCGATGACGATCTCCTCGGTGGTGGTCAGAATCAGGTAGACGCGCTGCTTGGAGAGCGAGACCTGCAGCCGGGTGTTCTCGGAGTTGGCCGTCTCCAGCAAACGCGTCGAGATGCGCGGCGGATCCTGTTTGCGGATGAAATCGCCCGCCGAACGTTGGGGCTGCGCCGGCACCAAAATGGCCCGGCGAACCTCCTGGGCAGAGGCGGTGGTGGCCACGAGCGCCAGCAGCGCAGAAACGACGATGGGTGCGCGGAGGAAGGATTGCACAGGCGGTGAGAGCGGCAGAATAGTGCGCGGTCCATGAGGGTCAATGCCAAGCTCGCCTTCGGGCTGATCAGCGTGCTTTTTCACGGGCTCGCCCTAGCGGACATCAGCCTGCCTTTCGCCCCTCCCCCCACCCCGCTGGCCCGCACGGTGGAGGTGCCGGAAGGAGGACGGATCGACATACCTCTGACCATCGTCGGCGCTCCGACGGGCCGGGCGCTCGAGTTCGTCATTCGCCAGCCGCCCGCCAAGGGCCGTCTCGACCCCGTGCGCAACTCCGTCCGGGGCGATTCCGCCATCGTCACTTACACCCACAATCCGAGCGCCGGCGGCGGACGCGATCAGTTCTCCTTCGCCGTGCAGAGCGTCGGCGGCGGCATTAGCGGATCGGCCACCATCGATGTCCGCATCGCCGAGAACCCGCCGCGGCTGATGGTGCTGCCCGCCTGGCTCGACTTCGGGCCGGCGCCGCTGGAGGGCCCGCCGGTGCGCGCCCAGTTCACCCTGGTCAATCAGGGCGGCGGTGTGGCGACCGGCCGCATTCTGCTGCAGGCGCCATGGCGGCTCGAGGGGGAGGATTCCTACCGGCTGACGCGTGGACAGCGCAAGACGTTCGCGGTGCTCTTCCAGCCCCCGCGTCCGAGCGCCTTCGAGGGCGAGGTCCGCTTCGGGGCCTCGTTCGACCAGGTCTTGCGCCTGACCGGCAGCGGGCTGCCAGGCGAAACGCCGGAGCCCGCGCCGCCGGCGGCCGCGGCCGCGGTGACGCCGACGCCGACGACATTGCCGGGCCGACTGCCGACGCCCCAGCCCACGCCGCTTGCCGGGGCCTCGCCGATCCCAACCCCGACGCCCCAAGCCGCCGCGAAAGACCCCGAGCCGCCCGAAGCTCCGCTCTCCCCAGGCGGCGACCCCGCCTTCCCCAACGAACCGGGCGGCGCCATCCCGCTGGCCGGCTTCCGGCTCGACCTCGACCCGTCCCGCGCCGGCGTGCTGGCCTCCTGGGAGCTCCCGCAGCCCGCCCCGCCGGCGACCATGCGCTATCGGCTGGAGCGCCGCGAGCTGTACTTCGACGACGCCAAGCACCTCCAGACCCGCTGGGTCCCGGTCGAAACGGTCGGCGCGGTCCAGGTGCGCGAAGACCGGATGATCCTCCGGCCCGTCCGATTGCCGGGCGGCCTCATTTCACACCTGCGGGTGGTGGCCCTCGAAGGCGACGGCACCCTGCGCGGACACTCCGCCATGGCGTGGATCGAACTGCCGGCCGCCCCTGCCAGCCGCTGGTGGATCTGGCTGCTCCCCGCCCTGCTGGCGGGCGGAGGCTGGCTGGCTTGGCGCGCGGCCGTTCGCCGCTGAGCAGCGTCGTCGGCTCAGAATTCGTCGCTCAAGCCTTCACGGGTGACGGTGTGCATCGTCCACTGCTGGCACTCAGGGCACTTCAGCAGCTGCTGCGGCTTGCCGCTGGCGCCGAAGCGCACCCCGCCGCGCTCCCAAAAGGACAGATTGCAGCCACAGGGACATTTCGCCTTCCAGGCGCGGGATTCGGCTTCCATCCGATCCACCACATGGCGGGGCATCACACGGGAGAAAATGCTTTGAACCAGAGTCATGGCGGCACACAGCCAGAGCGTTACAGGTAGATACACCGAACCCCCGCCGCGGTGACAATCCAAAAGTCACCCACGTCAGGATCAGTGGAACGCCCGGTTACGGCTGGTATTCGACCAGCAAGACCCCCGTGTCGCTCATTCGCCGGAGGGTGTTCACCCAGGAAATGCGGAAATTTCCCCCCTGCGCCAGGGTGGTCAGGTTCTTGCCGGATCCCTCCATACCGGTCGAAGGCGTGAACGTGCGTAGGCCGGAATCGCCGTTGGTCCGGTAGAGCACGCGGTCATCCGAGGCTTCCACCAGCAGGAACTGCATGACCACGGTGCCGCTGGGCAGGCGCACGTCGGTGGTCACGCCCTTTTGCACGGTCATTTCGGTGCGCTGAATCTCGACGCCGCCCTGGGCTTGGGAGCGGCCGAACGGTGTCACCCGCGTGCGTCCGTTGGCATCGGGCCGCGCCTGATCCACCCGATTCCGCAGCGCCCTCTCGGCCAGACTGCGCTGCAGTTCGAGCATCGCCTGCTCCTGCGCCTTGGCGACCGCCTCCTTGCGCATCGCCTCCTCCACCATGGCCTTTTCGGTGTCGGGAAAATACTTGCGCTGGATGGCGGCCGGCATGCGGCTGTGCGGGATCTTGGCCACGCCGCCATCGTGCTCGACCTGGAAATCCACCCCGTTGAACGAGAGGATCTTCGGATTGCGCAACACCACCCCGTCCTTGTCGCGGATCGGCTCCATCGCGGGCGCGGGAGCGGCCAGATCGCCAGCGCGGGCTGCCGGCCCGGCCAGCAGTGCCAGCCCCAGCTGCAGGAAGCCCATCCAAGTCAGCAGCTTCTTCATTGCGGCGACATGCTCGCCCAAGTTCGGGCGGAGGCGAATCGAAAACATCCTTTTCCACCGCCGCATTTTCGCTTGGCAGTCGCCCGTCCGAACGGTGGGTTGCGACCGATGACCAATGACGAGTTCTCCGCCCGGATCGAAGCGGCCTACCGGGAGGCCCTGCGCGGGGCCGACGCCATCACCGCGGAGGCGAAGCGCGTGCTCGCCGAAGCGGAAGCCGAACGCGACGCCGCCCGGCGGGCCCGCCAGACGGCCTTGGCCGAGGGCGCAGCCGAGGCGCTCGCCGACGGCCGGGCGCGCTGGCTGCGGGCCTTGGTGGAACGCGCTGTGCGGGCCGGACGGGCCGCGGGGGAAATCGAGGCCTGGCTCGGCGCAGATGCCGCCCTGATCGCCGAGGTCACCGAATCACTCGCGCCCCGACCCGCCGCGGCCCCTGCGGCCACGACCCACGCCTCCGACTGGCAGCTGGAGACCACGCAGTCCGGGCGCGGCGGCGAGGTTCGCTTCCGCAGTCCGACCGCCTCCTTCGAGCTCTGGTGGGAATTCGCCGGGGGCGACGCGCTGGCGATCGTCGAGCTGCCTTCCGCCGCGCAATGGACCGCGCGCACCGGGCTGCCGGCGGAACAGCGCCAGGCCGTGGCCGATTTCCTCGGCCGCGAGCTCGTCGCCCGGCAGGCGCCGGGCGGACGCTACGAGATCGGCGACGACCACCTCACGCTCTACTCCAGCCGGAGCCGGGCGTCCTGAGCGGTCCCGCGCGTCAGCGCCGGAGGCTGGCCGCGAACTCGGGCCGAGCGCGGTCCATGCGGATGATCTGATCGATCCGCAGCCGCACCTGGCCGGATTCCTCGCCCCGCACGCCCGCCCGCAGCGGGACCAGCCGGCCGACCGCCTCGAAATAGGCACACCAGATTTCCCCCGAGGGCGAGTTGAGATCGGTCACGGGTGGCAGCGAGGAGAGGAACTGGAATCCGGCCACCGGCATGTCCTCCGGCAGGACGAGGAAATTGCGCCCGTCCAGCGTGGTGAAGACCGAGACCGACGCCCCGTGCGTCCAGTGCCCCGCAAACGTCTGCTGGGCCGAGCGGTCGATCCGCTCGCCGCCTCCGGAACCGGCGCAGCCGGCCAGGCAGAGGGCGAACAAGGCAGCGAAGAGAGCGGACAGACAGCGGCAATTCATGGGGGAACGCTCATTAGGCCGGGATCGACGCGTCGCGACAAGGAGAATGCCCCGTCAATTGCGGCACGTCCCGCGGCCAGCCTAATACTTCGCCACGCTCGGGTCGATCTGCTCGGCCCACGCTTCGATGCCCCCGGTCAGATTGCGCACCTTGGTGAAGCCGGCCTCGCGGAGAATGCCCAGCGCCTTGGCGCTGCGCTTGCCGCTCTTGCACTGCAGGATGAATTCGTCCGCGCTGTCCAGCTCGCTCAGGCGCGATGGCAGCTCGCCCAGCGGCAGCAGCCGCGCGCCGGGGATGCGGGCGATGTCCCACTCGTAAGGCTCGCGCACATCGAGCAGGACGAACTTCTCGCCCGCGTCGAGCAGGCGCTTGAGCTCGGTCACCTCGACGGTCGGTACCGCCGCCTGCGCCGCGTCCTCGGCCGCCGCCTGCGGCAGGCCGCAGAACTGCTCGTAGTCGATCAGCTCGGTGATGGTAGGATGCTCGCTGCAGACCGGACACTTCGGATCGCGCCGCAGCTTGAACTCGCGGAACTTCATCTTCAGCGCGTCGAAATGGATCAGCCGCCCGAGCAGCGGCTCGCCAATGCCGAGCATCAGCTTCACCGCCTCGATCGCCTGCATCACGCCGATCACCCCCGGCAGCACGCCCAGCACGCCGCCCTC
>JAFEGM010000062.1:11906-83079 GCA_018240025.1 Verrucomicrobiota bacterium | reverse complement strand
CAAGAGCCAGTTCCTCGCCAACATGAGTCACGAAGTCCGCACGCCGATGAACGGCATTCTCGGCTTCACCGATCTGCTGCTGGGCAGCGAGCTGACCGAGGAGCAGCGCGACTACGTGCAGACCATCCGCACGAGCAGCGATTCGCTCATGAGCCTGCTCAACGACATCCTCGATCTCTCCAAGATCGAGGCCGGCGGAGTGGAGCTGGAGAATCGCAGCATCGAGCTGGAGGACTTCCTCGAGGAGGTGGTCGAAAGCCATCGTCCCCGCGCGACGGAGAAAGCATTGGCCCTGACCATGCGGATCGATGCGCACGCGCCCGACTCGGTGGTGGTCGATGCGGCCAAGCTCCGGCAGATCCTGAACAATCTGGTCAACAACGCGATCAAGTTCACCGCCCAGGGGCAGGTGCAGGTCGAGGTCCTGCTGGCGGGACGCGAGAACGAATCCGGAGTCCCGGGTCGCGGACTCGAGCATGTGCTCTACAGCCTGGAATTCCGGGTGACCGACACCGGCATCGGCATCCAGCCCGACCGCTTGGGCCGGCTCTTCAAAGCCTTCAGCCAGGCCGATTCCTCCAGCACCCGGCGCTACGGCGGCATGGGCCTCGGCCTCGTCATCGCCCAGCGCCTCTGCGCGCTCATGGGCGGCGTCATCAAGGCCAAGAGCACGGTGGGGAAGGGCTCGACCTTCTCCTTCACGCTCGCGCTGCCCGGCGAGAAGCGCATTCCGGCCCCGGCCGGCGCCTCGGACACGGCCATTCTCTTCGATCTGCCGACCGGCCCGCGGGTGCTGGTGGCGGAAGACAATCCGGTCAACCAGAAGCTCATCCGGGCCATGCTGAAGCGGCTCGGTTTGGTGGCGGACTACGCGCTCAACGGCCTCGACGTGCTCGAATTGTGCATGGACCGGCGCCCTTACGACATCGTCTTCATGGACGTGCACATGCCGGCCATGGACGGACTGATGGCGACGCGCCGACTGCGCGAAATGGAGCGCGAACGCGGCGCGAACAAGCGTACCTACATCATCGCGCTCACGGCCGATGCCATGCCCGGCGATCGCGAAAAGTGTCTCGAAGCCGGCGTCGACGACTACCTGACCAAACCCTTCTCGCAGTCCGATCTCTCCGAAGCCCTCGAGCGTGCCCGCCGCGCGACGAAGGCCTGAGCCCACATCCCCCCGCCATGTCCGCCCCCAAGAAAACCGCCTCCACCGGAGCCCGCATCTTCGAGTCGACCATCGTGATCGTGGCGCTGGTCGGGTTCTGGCAACTCGCCAGCCACCTCGGCTGGGTGACGCCCACCATCCTGCCTTCGCCGTGGGCGGTGGCGAAGAAGGCCTGGCAGAGTCTCATCCCGCTCGAGGCCTTCGATCCGGCCAAAGGCAGCTATGTCGCCTGGGTCTTTTCGGGCGAGATCCTGCACGACTCGGTCGCGTCGCTGGCGCGGGTGGCGGTCGGCTTCCTCATCGGGGGCGGACTCGCCCTGCCTCTCGGACTGGCCATGGGGGCGAGCGATCGGGTGTATAAACTGATGAACCCGCTGATTCAGATTCTACGGCCGATTCCGCCCATCGCGTATATCCCGCTTTCGATTCTCTGGTTCGGGCTCGGCAACAAGCCCGCCTGGTTCCTCATTTCGATCGGGGCCTTCTTCCCGGTCCTGATCAACACCATCGCCGGGGTGCGCAACGTCGACGGCATCTACATCCGCGCGGCCCGCAATCTCGGCGCCGACCGGCTGACGCTCTTCCGCCGCGTCATTCTGCCGGCGGCGATGCCCTACATCCTCACCGGAGTGAAGATCGGCATCGGCGTCGCCTTCATCGTGGTCATCGTGGCCGAGATGATCGCGGTCAACAGCGGCCTGGGCTATCGGATCACCGAGGCGCGCGAGTATTTCTGGAGCGACAAGATCATCGTCGGCATGATCGCCATCGGCCTGCTCGGGCTGGTCATCGATCTGCTCATCTCCAAGCTGAACAACCACCTGCTGCGCTGGCACCGCGGCATGGACAGCTGAGCGGAATCGATCAGACAGCTACTTCGGCACGACGAGGTTGTGCCCGGTCATCTCGGGCGGCTGCGTCAGGCCGAGCAGATGCAGCAGGGTGGGGGAGACGTCGGCCAGAATGCCGTCTTCCACGCGCCGCTGCGCCGCGTCGGCGGCGACGTAGACGCAATGCACGAGGTTCGTCGTGTGCGCCGTATTCGGCGTGCCGTCGGCGTTGATCATGAATTCGCAGTTGCCGTGATCGGCCAGGATCAACGCCTTGCCGCCGAGTCGCAGCGTCTCGGTGACGACGTCGCGCACGCCGGCATCGATCGTCTCGACCGCCTTGATCGCGGCCGCCACCACGCCGGTGTGGCCCACCATGTCGGGATTGGCGAAGTTGAGGATGACGAGATCGAAGTTTGGCAGTTGCTCCACCACCCGGCGCGTGACCTCGGGCGCGCTCATCTCCGGCTTATGATCGTAGGTGGGCACGTCCTTTGGCGAGGGCACGATGATCCGCTCCTCGCCGGGGAACTGCTGTTCGAGGCCGCCGTTGAAGAAGTAGGTGACGTGCGGGTACTTCTCCGTTTCCGCGATGCGCAGCTGGCGCAGTCCGGCTGCGCTGACCACCTCGCCGAGGATCTTCTCCAGCGACTGCGGCGGGAAGACCACCGGCACGCCGTAGGTCTTGTCGTACTCGGTCAGGGTAACGTAATGCACCTGCGGCGTGACCTCGCGGTCGAAGCCGGCGAAATCGGGCCGCAGCAGCGCCAGCGAAAGCTGCCGCGCGCGGTCGGCGCGGAAGTTGAAGCAGAGCACCGCATCGCCGTCGCGCAGCCGGGTCTCGTGCGGATGGGAGAGGATGATCGGCTGGAGAAATTCGTCGGTCTCGCCTTTGGCGTAGCGCGCCGCCGCGGCGTCGGCCGCGCTGCCCGAGGCCTGCTCGCCGCGGCCCAGCACGATGGCGTCCCAGGCCAGCTTGTTGCGCTCCCAGCGCTGGTCACGGTCCATCGCGTAGTAGCGGCCGATGACCGTGGCGATGCGCGCGCCGCTCGGCTGCAGGCCGGCTTCGAGCGCGCGCAGAAACTCGGCGCCGCCGGTCGGGCTGGTGTCGCGGCCATCGGTGATCGCATGCACCATCAGGTCCTCGACCCCGGCCGCCCGTGCGGCCTGCGCCAGCGCCACCAGGTGGTCCTGATGCGAGTGCACCCCGCCATCGGAGACCAGGCCGAAGAAATGCAGACGTTTCCCGCGGGCCTTGGTGAAGAGCTCATGCAGGACCGCGTTGCTGGCCAGGTCGCCGTCGGCGATGGCTTTGTTGATGCGCGTGAGGTCCTGATAGACGATCCGCCCCGCGCCGAGGTTGAGGTGTCCGACCTCGCTGTTGCCCATCTGCCCGTCCGGCAACCCGACGTCCGATCCGCTCGCGCTCAAACGACCCCACGGATACTGCGCGTAAAGCTCGTTGTGGAACGGCGTCTGGGCCAGCAGCGTGGCATTGCCATCACGCTGCGCCGTGGCCGGACCGCCCGGGTTGATGCCCCAACCGTCGCGGATGATGAGAATGACAGGAGATTTCGGCATGGGAGGGGAGGGACGCGGGTCGGGGTGGAAGGAGAGGATTCAAGGCCGAAACCCATGGACCGGTCAACGGCGTGTACGAGCTGTCCCGACGCCGAGCCTTTCGTGCCGCAGCGCAATTTTTGCTTGTTTCTCAGAGTCGGGCGGACAACCCTCCGGGCGACTTTCATGAAAACCAACCTTCTTCAACAGTCCGTCCAAGCTCGCCTCGGTTACTGCGCTCTGGCAGCGGCCGGTGCGGCGGTCGCTCCCGTTCCGCAGGCCGAGGCCAGCATCATCACCTTCACGCCGAACCTCACCCTGCCGGCGACCACGGCGGGTGTGTACATCAACTTTCTGACCGGTGCGACCGGGACCAGCGCGGCGTCCGTATCGGGTTGGGACCTCAATCCCTACCTCGCTTCAGGAGGAACTCGCCTCGGATTTTATTGGAACCCTTCTCCCGCCAGCTCGAATGGCGGCGTGGCCACCGCAGGTCAGTATACGGACTTGTCGATTGGAACCACCATTTCCGGCGCTTCGACTTTCATCAACACCATTGCGGCGACCAACAACTTCCTCACCGCTGGCCAGCACGTGCTCGGCTTCCGCTTCTTCAACGAGAGCACGAGCACGATCAACTTCGGGTACGCGGTCTTTAACATGACCGCCGGAGCGACGAATGGCTTCCCGGCCACTTTGGTCAGCTACAGCTTCGAGAACACCGGCGGCGCCATTACCTACACGCCCGCCGCCGTTCCTGAGCCGGGCACCGCCGTGACGGGCCTCCTGGCCCTCGCGCTCGGCGCCGGCGCGGTGCGCAATTGGCGGCGTCGCCAGACGGCGGCCTGAGCCTGCGCGGCAGCTTTTGACGCGAGTCCCGGCGACGGGACTCGCGTTTTGTTTTCCTGGCATGTCGGCCCTCGCCCGCAAGGTTCTGCTCATCGGCTGGGACGCGGCCGATTGGGGGATGATCCATCCGCTGCTCGATGCCGGCCGGATGCCGCATCTGCGGGCGCTGCTCGAGGGCGGGGTGATGGGCAATCTGCTCTCGCTCCAGCCGATGCTCTCGCCCATCCTCTGGACGTCGATCGCGACCGGCAAGCGGGCCTGGCAGCACGGCGTGTTGGGGTTCGCGGAACCGCAGCCCGATGGCTCCGGCCTCCGTGCGGTCCAGAGCACGGCCCGACGCTGCAAGGCGCTCTGGAACATCCTGCACGAAAGCGGACGGCGGGTGCACACCGCCGGTTGGTATGCCAGCCACCCCGTCGAACGCCTGGACGGCGTGGCCATTTCCAACCAGTTCGCGGTCGCGCCGGGTCGCACGCCCAACGATCCCTGGCCGCTCTCGACCGAAGCGGTCCATCCGCCCGGCTGGCGGGACCGCTTGGCCGAGCTGCGCATTCACCCCGGCGAGATCCCGCTGCATTTTCTGCAGCAGTTCATTCCGCGGGTGCACGAGCTGAACCGGATGCACGCCGACGTGGCCGGGCTGCTGCAGAGTCTGCGCAAACGGCTGGCCGAATGCCTGACGCTGCATGCGGCGTTCACCGACGTGCTGGAGCACGAGCCCTGGGATTTCGCCACGGTCTACTACGAGTCGATCGACCACATCGGGCACGACTTCATGGCCTTCCATCCGCCGAAATTGGATCGGCTCACGCCGGAGGCGTTCGAGTTCTTTCGCCACGTGATGGACGAAACGTATTGTTATCATGATCTCCTGCTCGGACGGCTGCTCGAGCTGGCCGGGCCGGAGGCGCATGTCGTGCTCGTCTCGGATCACGGCTTTCAGCACGATCACCGCCGCCCGGGCCCGGAGGCCGATCCCGCGGAGTGGCACCGGAACTTCGGCGTCTTCGCCGCCCGCGGTCCCGGACTGCACGCCGACACCGTGCTGCACGGCGCCACGCTGCTCGACGTGGCCCCTACGATCCTGACGCTCTTTGGCCTGCCGGTCGGCGAGGACATGGAGGGCAAGGTCCTACTGAATGCGTTCGTCCAACCTCCGGCGGTGGAACGCATCCCGAGTTGGGAGCGTGTCGGGGAGACGCCGGCTGCGAAACCCGCCTCCGCCCCGCTCACGGCGGACGATCTGGCTGCCTCGCAGGCGGTCCTCCAACAACTCGTCGAACTCGGCTACCTGCCGGCCCCGGGCGAGGATGCGGCCCGCGACATCGCGCTCGCGGTGGCCGAGCAGCGGTTCAACCTGGCCGCCGTCCAACTGGATGCCGGGCGACCCGCCGAGGCGGTGCCCATCGCACAGGCGCTGATGCGGGAGTTTCCCGACCAGCCGCGCTTCGTGGTGCTCCTCGGGCAGGCGGCCGTGGCCGACGGACAGCGCGAGGTTTTGGACGAGGCGCTGGTGCGGCTGACCGAACTGAGGCCGGAACATCGCCAGATCCCGCTCTTCCGGGGCTTTGCCGCGTTGCTGGCCGACGATCCCGCCGCGGCCGCGCAGGCGTTCGCAGAAGCCGCGCAGCGGGAGCCCAACGACCCGTGGCTCCACGGCGTCATCGGCCGGGTGCGGTTGCGACTGCGCGATTGGCCGGGCGCCCGCGTCGCCTTCGAGCGCTCGCTCCGCCTGAGCGCGGACAACCCCGAGGCGCACTACGGGCTCTCCGTCGCGCTGCCGCGGCTGGGCGAAGTCGAGAAGGGCTTGGCGCACGCGCTCGAGGCGGTGGCGCAGATGCACGATTTCCCGCGTGCCCATTTTCAGCTGGGCGCCATCCTCGTGCGGCTGGGCTGGTATGAGCGGGCGGTCGAAGCCTTCGAACTCGTGCTGGTCATGCGGCCTGGCTTTGCGCTCGCGCTCCGCTACCTGGCGCGGCTTTATCCGCGGGTGGGCCGGCCGGTCGAGGCCGCGCGGATTCGGCAGGCGCTGGAGCATTTGCCCGCGGCCGCCTCCCCCGGCCGGCCGCTGCAGGTTTTCTGAGGCGCTGCCCGCGGCGGAAGCACCCGCACGCGATTTTCATTCCTCGGGGTTTCGAATCTCCAAATTCGAGGTTCCTTCCCCACCCGCACCCGCGATCCCTTGAAGCGCCGCAATCTCATCCTCGCCTTTGCTCTGATCGGCCTCTTCCTGCTGGCCGGCCGCTGGTATTTCCGTGTCTACGTTCGGCAGAAGCCGTTCGGTATCGTGCTCTTCGTGGCCGACGGCCTGACCACCTCGCGCCTGGCCGTCACCCGGCAGTTCGCCGCCGGCGCGGACGGAAGGCTCACGCTCGACTACTTCTCGCGGGTCGCCCTGCTCCGCGGCGGCGCGGCCGACTATTCCGCAGGCGATCCCGCTTCGTCCGCCACGGCGATCGCGACGGGACTGCGGGCCAATCTGCGCGCGGTCGGGGTCGATCCCGAAGGGCGCGACCCGCGCTCGCTCGTGGACCTGGCCCGGGCGCAGGGTCGCTCGGTCGGGCTCGTTACGAACGGCTCGCTGACCGGCGGCGCGGCCGCAGCCTTCTACGCCAAGGCCAAGGATGCCGGACAAACGGAGGAAATTGCCAAACAGCTGGCGGATCAGCGGAAGTTCAATGTGGTGCTGGGCGGCGGCGGTGGCGACTTTCGCGGGGCGATGAAGGGCGGGCGCCGCAATGACGGCCGCGATCTGGGTCTCGAGCTGCAGAACAGCGGCTACGTGCTGGCGAAGTCGCTGGCCGATCTCGATGCCGCCGCGCCCTGGCAGCTCCCGCGGGTTTTCGGGCTGCTGGGCGATGAGGCGGTGCCGGAAAATGTGGAACTGGCCGAACTGGTGAAACGGGCCATCCAGTATCTCGAGAAAGGCCCGGGTGGGTATCTGCTGGTGGTCGATGTCTCGCAGATCGAGACCGCGGCGCGCGCCAACGACGCCGAGCGCGTGCTGCGCCAAACCGTCGAACTCGATCGGGCCGTCGCGGCTGCCTGGAATTATGCGGGTCCGAAGGCCTTTCTCGTGGTGGCCGGTTTGCAGGAGACGGGCGGCCTGGCCATGAACGGCTACCCCCTGCGTTCGGATCGGAGCGTGGCCTTGCTCGGCACGAATCCGACGTCGAATCTGCCGGCCTTCACCTGGGCTTCCGGGCCCAACGGACGCAGCCCGGGTCAGGCGCTGAAGCCGGATCCGGCGGCGACCTTCGCGTCCAATGCGGTCGCGACCGTTTCCGATGCGCTGGTGCTGGCGGAGGGCGAAGCGGCCGAGTCCGTCCACGGCGTGCTGGAGGCCACGGAGCTGTTCGAGATTCTCAAGCGGGAGCTATGACGACGAAACCCTGCGATGCGGTCATCGTGGCCGCAGGGTCGGGCCGCCGCATGGGCTTCGACAAGATGACGGCCCTGCTCGCGGGGGAGCCGGTGCTGCGACACACCGTCCGAGCCTTCGAGGAATGCGACGACATTCGCGCCATCCACATCGTCACGGCCAGCGCGGCGCGGGAGGAGGTGGCCGATTTCCTGCGCGGCGCGCGCAAGGTCACGGCCATCGTTGAAGGCGGGGCGGAGCGGCATCTGTCCGTCTGGAACGGGCTCCGCTCGCTCTCGCCCGATGCCGCCTTCGTCGCCGTGCATGATGGCGCCCGGGCGCTGGCCACGCCGGCCTTGATCAGCCGGTGCCTCGCCGCGGCCCAGGCGCACGGAGCCGCCTCGGCCGCGGCGCCGGTGACCGATACCCTCAAGCGCGCCGAGCCCGCCGGACGCATCGTCGACTCGGTCGATCGCACCGCGCTCTGGGCCATGCAGACGCCGCAGGTCTTCGCCGTCCCGTTGCTCCGCCGCGCTTATGAGGCCGTGCTCAGCCGCGGCGAGATCGTGACCGACGAAACCTCCGCCGTGGCCGCTTTGGGCGAGCCTGTGCAGATCGTGCCGAACGACGACTGGAACGTGAAGATCACCTTCCCGCGCGATCTGCCCCTGGCCGAGTGGGTGCTGGCGGCACGGCGCACCGGCCGATGAGCGGCGAGCCGAGGCTCGGGGGCTGACTTCCGCGGCAGCCCGCATTCCCGACTCGCCAATGGCAGGGGCCTTGCTTCAAGGTGCGGTATGTTCGCCAGTTTTCATGTTCCGCCGACGCTGCTGATCGGTGGAGGATCGCGGCAGGAACTCGTCCCCGTGGTGCGGAGGCTGGGCGGTACTCGCGCGCTGCTCGTCACCGATGCGACCCTCATGGAGGAGGGTGTCTCGCAGCACTTTGTCAGCCAACTCACGGCCGCCGGAGTGGTCACGGCGGTGCATTGCATCGACTGCGGTTCCTCCTCGGAGCAAAAGGTGGTGGAGGGCAATGCGGCCATGCGCAGCGCCGACGCGGACTGCGTGGTCGCGGTGGGCGGAGGGAGTGTCATCGATTCCGCCAAGGCCATCGCCGTGTTTGCTACGAACCACGGCGTGGCTCGCGATTTCGTGGGGGAGAACAAGGTCCTGGTGCCTGCGGCGCCGCTCATTGCCCTGCCCACGACTTCGGGTTCCGGGAGCGAGGTGACGCGCTCGTTCGTGCTGGAGGATCGGCAGCGGAAGGAGCGACTCGAGGTGGCCAGTCCGCACTGCGTGGCGGCGGCGGCGATCGTCGACTACGAACTCACGCTGACCCAGCCTTCGCCGCTGACCGCATCGGTCGGACTCGAAACGCTGGCCCACGGCATCGAGGCCTATGTCTCGCGCCGCGCCAACGGTCTGACCAACCCACTGGCGCTGGCCTGCGTGAAGCTGGTGGGTCAACACCTCGTCACCGCCTACAGCGAGCCCAATCAGCGCTTCGCGCGTGCCGGCATGTCGCTGGCCGCGTGTCAGGGTGGGATGGCGACTTCCAACGCCAGCGGCGGCCTGGTGCAGGCGATGAGTCAGCCGCTCAGCGCCCAGCTCGGGGTGCCGCAGGGCGTGGCGAGCGCGGTCCTGCTGCCCATCGTGACCAAGTTCTCGCTGCGCGGCTCGATTCCCCGCTACGCCGCCGCCAGCCACGCGTTCGGAGCGGCCAAGGATGCGGACAGCGACGGCGTGAGCGCGGCCAAGCTCGTGCTCGCGCTGGAGGAGTTGAACCGCTCGCTGCATCTGCCGAAGCTGCGGGAGCACCCCGGTCTGGAACGCGACGTCTTCGACGCCCTCCTGCCGCGTCTCGCGGCGGACGCCATGCTGAACCCGGCGGCGCAGCACAATCCGGTGGTGCCATCGGCGGAGGAGATCGTGGGGCTGTACCGCGAAGCCTGGTGACAGAGGAAAAAGAGGAAGGAAGGAAAAGAAGCGGGAAAGTGCGCCGCTTTCGTCGCCGCGCTCCTCGCCATGACTCTGCCTCGCCTTGCCGCCTCGGTCTTCCTGCTGGCTGGCGCCGTGGCGTTGGTCTTCGGGCTCGCCGCCGGTTGGTCCCTGTTCCGCGAGGCGGAGCCGCAGTTCTTCGTCGGGCCGGGAGAGACGCGGCTGGAGGTACGCCGTGGCGAGCCGCGGACGCTCTGGGTGCACGTGCGGTCCGATCCGGCCGCCTACGGACGCTTCCCTCCCGCGCCGCGGGTGACGGTCCGGACCCGCTCGGTCAGCGGTGAGGAAGTGCCGTTCGTGCCGACGTCGGGCGCGCATTTTGTTTCGCAACGCCAAAGCCGCCGCTATGCGGTGGGCGATCTGCAATTCTCCCGCCCGGGCGAATACCTGATCGAAATCCAGGCCCCGAACGCGAAGCACGATTACTCGCTCTCCGAGGCCGGCCATGGACGCCGGGTGGCCGTGTTCGCGCTCGGCACCATCTTCGGCTTGGGCGGTCTGATCGGCGGCGCTGTCTGGCGGGCCTTCCAGCGGCCGTGACGGCCGAGGCGGTCCGCCGGAGCGGTCAAAGCAACCCGGCTTCGCGAAAGCTGAAGTAGCCGCTGCGACCGGGGCTGGGAGCGCCGATGATCACGTGGTCGACCAGCTTGACCTGCAGCAGGGAGGCGGCTTCGGCCAGCCGCACCGTGAAGCGGCGATCGGCTTCGCTCGGATCGGCCTGACCGCTCGGATGGTTGTGGACGAGGGCAAAGGCGTAGGCGCCCTGCTGGATGACCGGCTGCAGGACGTCGCGCGGATGGGCCACGGTTTCGTTGACCGTCCCCGAGGAGACCTCCACCACCCGTTGCAGCCGCAGTTGGGCGTTGAGCAGGACCACGCGGAGACATTCGCGGCTGAGCAGCCGCATCTCCGCCTGCAGCAGGCCGTAGATGGCGGCCGGCGAGTCGAGTCGGGCGCTCTCCGCCTCCCCGCGGGCGAAGCGGGCCCCGAGACCGAAAGCGGCGGCCAATTGCACCGCCTTGGCCGGGCCGATCCCGCGTTGGCCGGCGAGTTCCGCCACGGTGCAGCGCGCCAGGCCGCTCAGGCCGCCGAATTTCTGCAGCAGCGCGCGCCCCAGCTCGACGGCATTGGTCCCCCGCACGCCGGTGCCGAGGAGGATCGCGAGCAGCTCGGCATCCTGCAAAGCCGCGGCGCCCTGGGCCACGAGTCGTTCCCGGGGGCGTTCGTGCGCGGGGAGCAGTTTAAGGTTCTGGGTCATGGACGAACAGCCGCGTCCATACCTCGCCCAGACGTCACATCAATCGAAAAATCTTCTCTATTTTAGACCTGAGTCTCGTCCGCTGAAGCGCGAGCCTCGGGCTTCGAATCAGGCCGGCCGCTCGCCGAAGCGCTGGATCATCTCACTGACTTTCTGCGCGATGGCATGCAGCGCCTCGCCATAGGGACTCGGCGGCAGCACCGCGAGCTGGACGCGGGCGTCCTCGATCAGTTCCACGGCCGTGGCGATCGCACGCTTGAGCGAACCGCTGCGACGGACGGCGGCGGTCAGGGCGATCGACTCAGGATCCTCGGCCCGCAGGATCATCTGGCTGTACACCGCGAGATCGGCCGGCGGCGCATCCCGGAGGAGGTCGAGCAGCGGCAGGGTCAGCTTTCCCTTCTTGAGGTCGGTGCCGAGCGTCTTGCCGGCCTTGTCCTCGTCGCCGGCGAGATCGAGACAGTCGTCGTAAATCTGGTAGGCCGTGCCGAGCTTGAGCCCGAACTGGCGCAGGTTCTCGGCCACGGCCGGGTCGCCCTTGCCGACCAGCACTCCGAGTTCGGCCGCGCAGGCGAAGAGCGCGGCGGTCTTGAGCTCGATGATCCGGAAGTAATCGGCGTGGCTGAGGTTCAAATCGAACCGCCGCTGCGTCTGCAGGATCTCTCCGGTGCAGACTGCCGTGGCCGCGCGCGCGATCTTCCGGCTGATCTCGGCATCGTCGAAATTCGTGGCCAGATCGAGCGCATGCGCGAACAGACAGTCGCCCAGCAGTACCGTGATGGCATTGCCCCAGCGCGCGTTGGGCGTCGGCTGGCCGCGGCGGGTGTCGGCCCCGTCCATGATGTCGTCGTGCACCAGCGTGGCCAGATGGATCATCTCGAGGATGACCGCCAGATCGACGTGCCGCGAGGTGACGCCGACCGTGGCGCCGCCGACCAGCAGCGCCAGCGCGGGGCGCAAGCGCTTGCCGCTGGAGCCGAGCGCGTAGGCGACGTAGCCGGAGATGGCGGGGTCAAAGGCCTCGCATTGCCGGTGGATGGCGGCATCGACCTCCCGCAGGTGGGGCTCCACCAACGCGAGGATGTCCTTCATATCCCGTCCCTGCACGTCGGGCTGGGGGCTCCGAGGGCTTGTGAAAACTTTCACAATCGAGGCTAGGTGCACCCCGCGGTGCGGTCAAACAAAGTTCGCTATTTCCAGTGTCGCAGCTTGCGCGTCGGGGGCGGGGTCGCGGATGTTGGCGTCCATGAGTCCCTCCTCGCGGATCAACGAGTTCGTGGCCCGGCTGCGTAAGTCGCGGTTCTTTACGATCTCGGCGCTGCTGCACCTCATCTTCATCCTGCTCTTCGGAGGCACCATCCTCTTCAAGGCCGCGCTCAAGCAGTCGGACTTCGACTCGGACCCCGGCGGGGCTGGCCTCGTGCAGCAATCCGCGCCGCAGAGTCCGCCGGACACGCCGCAGCAGGTCCAGCCCCAGCAGCAGTATCAGGTGGCCACGCCGAGCACCCCCACGCAGTCGCTCACGGCCATCACGACGACCAGCACGCTCTCGAATGCGTTCGAGCTGCCCGCCGCCGCGCCGGAGTTGCCGCAGTCGATGGCCCGCACCATCGATCCCGTGGCTGCGGCCGCGCCGCAGCAGAGCATCGCGGGCGGCATGACGATGGCGCAGGCCAAGGCGATGAAGGCCTTCACCGGCGGCTGGGGCTCGGGCTCCGGCGGCAGCGGCGTGGGCAAGGACCGGCAGTTCAAGTTCACGGCCTATCTGGCCAAGTACGCGGGCGGGGACTGGAACTCGACCGTGCGCATGCGCGACGGCAAGACGATCGACTTCGGCAGCCTGCCCAATCTGCTCTACATCATGAACAAATGGTCGCGCGACCGCATCCAGGCCAAGGCCGACGCGGTGCCGCTGGACCTCGCCAGCGACGAGATCTTCGCGGTCAAGCCGCCCTTCATCTTCATGACCGGCCGGCGCGACTTCGTCCTGACCGACAAGGAAGTGGAGAATCTGCGGAAGTACATCCAGCTCGGCGGCTGCGTCTGGGGCGACTCGACCCTGGCCGGACGCCGGTCCCGCTTCGATATCGCCTTCCGCCGCGAGATGAAGCGGGTCGTGCCGGACGTGAACAAGGAGTTCGAGCCGCTGCCGCCGGATCACCCGATCTACACCCGCACGTACTTCACCGAAGTGCGGGGCGTTCCGCCCGGCGTGAACTACTACGCGGAGCCGGTCTATGCGCTGAAGATCTTCGGCGAGGTGGCCATCATCTACACCGCCAACAACTACGGCGACATGTGGCAGATCGGGCTGAACGAGCGCGGCGAGGTCGACTTCCGGCGGGACGAATTCAACAACTTCGTCGCCCTCAACGAAGAGCTTTGGAAGCGGCGGCACAATTACGTGCGCAACCTCGAGCCGAAGGCGATCGAGCAGACGTACAAGTTTGGCATCAACATCGTCGTGCACCTGCTGACCCGCTGGGAGGACAAGCTGCGTACGGTGCCGACCGGGCTCTAGGCCCAGCCCGGAACCCGACGGGACCGCCGCGGCCGGTCTTTTTCGGAACTTCAGGTTGACGGGACGCCGCATTCTTGGCCGATTGGCGCTCCGGCCGGTTGGGGTGCGCTGGCCGTGACCAGGAAGGCAGGAACGCGCCCGCAAGCCCTCCCAAACTCCGTTTCCGCAGCTCATGAAGAAGCTCCTCCTCGCCGCCTCTCTCCTCGCCCTGGCCTCCACCGTGTCCGCGCAGGACGTCATCCGGCTCGGCAATCTCAAGTTCGCCCACTACGGCGCGGTTTCCTACATGAAGGAGCTGGGGCCGAAGTACAATCTGAAGATCGAGGAACGCATGTTCGCCAAGGGCGTGGACATCATTCCCGCCCTGCAGGCGGGCGAGGTCGACCTCTCCGCCAGCGCGGCCGACGGCGCTATCGCGGGCCGTGCCGCCGGCACGCCCATCTTCATCGTGGCTGGTTTCGCCAAGGGCGGTGCGCGCATCGTGGTGGGCGCGGACTCCGGCATCAAGTCGATCAAGGAGTTCAAGGGCAAGAAGGTCGGCGTGGCCCGTGGCGGCGCCCAGGAGCTGGCGCTCGCGGCCGAGTTGGCCAAGGAAGGCCTGACCTGGAGCGACAAGGGCGACAAGGACGTGCAGATCGTCTACCTCGCCTTCGCCGATCTGAACCAGGCCCTGGCGCAGAAGCAGATCGATGCCATGTGCCAGAGCGAGCCGCAGAGCACGCAGGCCATCGCCAAGGGCTTCGGCAAGGAACTGCTCAAGCCCTACGACACGCCGATGGGCGAGCCGGTCCGGACCTTGGTCATGACCGAGAAGCTCTATGCCAAGCGCGAGGTCGCCCTGCGCGTGCTGAAATGCTTCGTCGAGGCGACCAAACTCTTCATCGAGAAGCCGGAGGTGGCGGAGAAATACGTCCGCGAGAGCATGTTCAAGAACCAGTACACCTCCGAGGAGTACAAGGACGCCATCAGCAACTCGCCTTTCACGTACGATGTGACCGTCGAGCACATCCAGATCACCACCGACTACATGGTGAAGTTCGGCATCGGCCGCATGGCCAATCCGCCCAAGGCGACGGACTTCGTGCGCCTCGACCTGCTCGAGGAGGCGAAGAAGACGCTGGGCGCAAAGTAGTCTTTGCGTTTATAGTCATTGACAACTGGGCGGAGGTCGGGCAGCATCTGGCATGCTGCCTGACGTCCTGCGCCAACAACTGCAGACTCGTCCGTTCGTACCCTTCGCGGTTCGCACCGGCGATGGCGAGCGATACCGGATTCCGCACCCGGACTTCGCGTTTCTTTCGCCCAGCGGACGAACGTTGATCGTGTACGTCACGGACGAAGTGATGATCCAGATCGACGTGTTCCTGATCACCGCGCTGGAGGTGCCCGACACGGCCGCAGCCTGAAAAATGGCGGCGTGCATCGGCGGTTGTTGACCACCCCTCTGCGCCGTCCCCTCGCTCTTCCGCCGAGCCGCTGGCAAGACCAGCCCTTGCCAGAAAGGCGGAAATAGCGGCCACTAGGCGCGCGTGTTTCGCCGACTCTTCTTCACTCCGCCGCCGGGGGCCGATCCCACCATTCCTTGGGTGGCCCGGGCGGTTTCCGTGCTGCTCGCGGTCCTGCTCCTGGCCGGGGCCTTCACGTTCGCGTTCCTCCGCCTGGAGATGACCTGGGTGTGGGAGCCGATCTGGAAATACCGCGAGAAGTTTCTGCAGGGGTTTTGGGTCACCATCCTGAT
Source organism: Verrucomicrobiota bacterium (assembly GCA_018240025.1). GTDB lineage: Bacteria > Verrucomicrobiota > Verrucomicrobiia > Chthoniobacterales > SZAS-18 > SZAS-18. The sequence continues at coordinate 67,791 of JAFEGM010000062.1, read as the reverse complement.
CTCGCTGGCCTCGCTCGTCCTCAGCACACTGGCCGGCATCTTCTTTGCCCTACTAGGACGGGCGGATTTCCTGCCGCTGCGCTATCTGACCAAGGTGTACGTGGAATTCGTCCGCGGCACACCGCTCCTGTCGCAGATTCTCCTCTTCTTCTACGTCGTGACCCCGGCCATGGGCATCACGGACCGCTACGTGGTCGGCGTGCTCACGCTCTCGTTCTTCACCGGCGCCTACATCGCGGAGATCGTCCGGGCGGGCATCGAGAGCATCGGCAAGTCGCAGCTCGAGTCAGCCCGGGCCATCGGGCTGACGACGGTCCAGACGTACCGCTTCGTCATCTTCCCGCAGGCGCTGCGCCAGTCCCTGCCGCCGCTGGCTGGGCAGTTTGTCTCGCTGATCAAGGACTCGTCGCTGCTCAGCGTCATCTCGGTCAACGAGTTCGCCAAGAATGCGCAGGAGGTCAGTTCGATCACCTACAGCACGCTGGAATGCTATCTGATGCTGGCGGTGGGGTACCTGCTCCTCACGCTGCCCATTTCTCTATGGACGCGCTGGCTGGAAGGTCGCGCGAAATTCGACACCTGAGCGCGTCCGCCGATGAACCTCACCCTCGAGCACATCCACAAGTCCTTCGGCCCGCACAAGGTGCTGGACGATATCTCGCTCACCCTGCGCGACGCGCAGGGGCTCGTGCTGATCGGCCCCTCGGGCGGCGGCAAGTCCACCCTCCTGCGCATCCTGGCGGCGCTGGAACGGCCGGATCTCGGCAGCGGCCCGGTCGCCTTCGATGGGCGTCCGCTGGATTTCCACCACGAGACCTCGCTGCGGGAGCATCGGCGCGGCGTCGGCACGGTTTTCCAGGCCTACAATCTCTTTCCGCATTTCACGGCGCTGGAGAATGTAACCCTGCCGCTGGTGCATGTGCATGGACATTCGCCGGCCACCGCCAAGGCCATGGCGATGGAAGCCCTGGAGCGTTTCCATCTCGACCAGCATTGCCACAAACGGCCGGCCGAGTTGTCGGGCGGGCAGCGACAGCGCGTGGCCATCGCGCGGGCCATCGCGATCAAACCGAGCATGCTCTTCTTCGACGAGCCGACGTCCGCGCTCGACCCGGAGATGACGGGTGAGGTGCTGGAGGTGATCGAGGAAATCAAGGAGGAGGGGAAGGACTTCGTGCTCGTGACTCACGAGATGGGCTTCGCCCGGCGCCTGGGCGTGCAGGTCGCGCTGCTGGCGGGCGGCCGCATCGTCGAAACCGGGCCGGCCGAGGAGATCTTCACCCAACCGCGCGAGGAAGTGACACAGCGGTTTCTCGCCAAGATTCTGCGCTACTAGTAGGCCCAGCCCTGCATGAGATCCTTCGGCCTTCTCCTCGTCTGCGCTCTCGCTGGATGGCTGAGCGGCTGCGCTGCGCTGACCGAGGCCACCACGTCGGAGGAGCGCACCGTGCGCGCAGTCTCGAATCCGAGCCGGGTGCTGACGGTGCTGCGCCTGGCGGAGGCGACCAATCTCACCATGTCGCGGCACATCGCGTTTCCGCCGGGGCCGTATCGGCTCGAGGCCGAGGATGATGAATACGAGTACTTCGCCGCACCGGCTCCGCTCGACTACCGCCGGATCGACGGCGACAACGTCGCGCAGCGGCGCATTCCGGGCGGCATCGCGCTGGCCAAGCGCTTCTCGCTCGTACCGGCCGCCGGCTACGCTTCGCTGGTCCCGGGGCGCAAGCTGCTCACGTGGAAGCTCGGGGCCGAGTTCCTGAGCGCGGAAGGCAGCTATTGGAAGCGATCATTCCGCTGAGCCAGGGGACGGTTCCGGCGTGGGCTCCGGCGTCTCCGGGGCCCAGATGAAGTGTTCGAGCCGCCCGCGGGACAGGCGGGCCGCCGCTTCGCCCGCCAGGGGACCGCCGAGTTGTGCGAGTTGGGCGAAGACCCGGGCCGCTTCCTCCCAGCGGGCCTCGGTCTGCAGGCGCTCGGCCAGCAGGAAGCCGGCGCGGAATCGCCAGACGAGTCCGGGGCCCTCCTGAATGGCGAGCGCGTCGCGGAGCGCATCGGTGGCCGACAACCCTTGCAGCTCGGCGAGGCTGGTCAGCAGCGCGCGCCGGGCGGCGGGCGAGAGCGTCGGATCGGTCACGGCGGAATCGAGTTCCACTAGGGTCTCCACCCGGCGCGACGGATCGCGCATGGCCTCGGCCAGCCGGGACTGCGCCTCCAGCAGGAGCGTGTCGCCTTCCCATTTCTGCGCCAGGCGGGCCTCCGCCAGCGAGGCGGCTTCGGCATCGCGGCCGAGCCGCAGGAGCGCCCGAATTCGACCTCGCTCGGCCTGGCCGCGCAGCGGCTCGCTGCTGCCGGCGAGGAACGCAGCCGAGCCGAAGAAATCGACGGCCGCCCGCGCGCTCGCCGTCGTGCCTTCGGCGAGACTCGCTTCGGCGGCCCAACGCAGCGCCGCTGCGGCCAGTGGGTGGCCGGGCAGGTCGTCGGCCAGGGACTCCCAGCGGCGGCGTGCGAGTTCGATCTGTCCGCGCCGCCAAGCCAGGGTGGCGGCCTCGAAGCGCACCTCGGGTGCCAGGGTGGAATCCGGCCAGCGGCGGAGAAAGGCCTGGATGTCCTGCTCCGGGTCTTCTCCCGACTCGGCCAGGAGGGCCAGCTGGATGGCGAAGCGGTCGAGCCGCTCCTGCACCTTGGGCGAGGGTGAGGCGCCGCGGGCGAGGCGAGCGGCATTGCGCGCCAAATCGTAGTCGGGCTCGGGGGAGAGCAGCGCCAGCTCGGCCTGGGCGAGGTACGCTTCGGCCGCGCGCGGATGCCGCCGATAGCTCCGGCGGAAGTCGCGCAGGGCCGTCACGGCCCGTTCCAGCGCCTCGGCTTCGAGCGCCGGCCAAGCCTTGGAGCAGCGGGCCAGCGCGATTTCGAGCAGCAGTTCGCCGCCCTGCTCGTCGCGCCCGAATTGCGCCTCGTAAAGTCGCGCCAGCGCCGCGCCGCTCTCTTCGTCTCCGGAGCGGATCATGGCCAGTGCCTCGGCGTGAGCGGCCTGCCGGGTCAGCGCCGGCTGCGCAGCGAGCGGCACAGCCGTGAGCACGGCCGCGGCGAGAAGCGGGATGGACCGGAGGACCTTCACGGAGCGAGCGCCAAGATCCCAGATCAAACCGATTTCACCAGACTTGCCTGCACCCGGCGGGCAGCGGCGGCGAGATGCGCACGCAACGCCAATCCCGTGTGGCTCTCGGCCTTGGCGGTCAGCTGATCCACGGTCCCCTCGACCACGATGCGGCCCCCGGCCAAGCCCGGGCCCGGACCGAGATCGACGACCCAGTCGGCCAGGGCGATGAAATCGAGGTGATGCTCCACCACGATGAGGGTGTGGCCGGCGTCGCGCAGGCGGAAGAGCACGCGCACGAGCCGCTCGATGTCCGCGAGATGCAGGCCCGTGGTCGGCTCGTCGAGCAGGTAGAGCGCGCGTCCGCTGGCGGCGGTCTTCATCAGCTCGGCGCCGAGCTTGAGGCGCTGGGCCTCGCCGCCGGAAAGCGTGTTGGCCGCCTGACCCAGCGCGAGGTAGCCGAGGCCGACCTCGACCAGCACGTCCAGCTTTGGCGCCAGCGTGGAGACGGCGCGGAAAAAGCTCGCGGCCTCGGCGATCGGCATGGCCAGGACGTCGGCGATGTTGCGGCCCTTGAAGGTGACCTCCAGTGTTTCGCGATTGAAGCGCTGGCCGTCGCAGGCATCGCAGGTGACGAAGACATCGGGCAGGAACTGCATCTCCACCTCGATCTGCCCGTCGCCGCCGCAGCGCTCGCAGCGTCCGCCGGCGACGTTGAAGCTGAAGCGCGAGGCCGTGAAGCCGCGCGCCCGCGCCGCCGGCAGCTGCGCGAAGAGCTCGCGGATCGGCCCGAGCAGGCCGGCATACGTGGCCGGATTCGAGCGCGGACTGCGGCCGATCGGCGTCTGGTCGACCACCACCACGCGCTCAAACTTCTCCAGACCGTCGATGCCGTCGTGGGCGCCGACCTTCTCCTTTGCGCCGTGGAAATGCGCGAAGAGCGCGCGGCGCAGGATGTCGTCGACGAGCGTCGACTTGCCGCTGCCCGACACGCCCGTCACGCAGGTCAGCGAGCCGAGCGGCAGGCGGACGTGCAGATTCTGCAGGTTGTGGGCCCGCGCGCCGCGGATGGTCAGCCAGTCGGCCCGCGCGCCGGGCAATCGGCGCTCGAACGTGGGCAGACGTCGCCGTCCGCTGAGGAACGCGCCCGTAACGGATTCTGGCTCGGCCAGCAGATCCTCCACGTTGCCCTGGGCGATGAGCCGGCCGCCCTCCACGCCTGGCCCAGGGCCGATCTCGATGACGTGATCCGCCGCGCGAATCGTGTCCTCGTCATGCTCGACCACCACGAGCGTGTTCCCGAGGTCGCGCAGCCGGCGCAGCGTGGCGAGGAGCCGGGTATGGTCGCGGGGATGCAGGCCGATGCTGGGTTCGTCGAGCACGTAGAGCACGCCCGAGAGCCCGCCGCCGATCTGCGTCGCAAGGCGCACGCGCTGGGCTTCGCCGCCGGACAGCGTGGCGGCCTCGCGATCGAGCGTCAGGTAATCGAGCCCGACCTCGCGCAGGAACTCGAGTCGCGTGGCGATCTGCCGGCGCGGTTCGGCCACCAGCTTCGACTCGACCGGCCCGAGGGCGAGCTGAGCGAGGTAGTCCACCGCCTCCGCCACCGTCAGCGCACAGAAGCCGGGCAGATTGAGGGCCCGGCCGGTCGCGTCGGTGACCGTCACGGCGAGCGATTCCGCCTTCAGCCGCGCGCCGCCGCAGACGGGACAGGGCCGCGCGGAGAGGTAGCGCCGGAGCCGCGCCTTGACCGCTTCGCTCGTCGCTTCGAGCCAGCGCGCCTGCAGTTGCGCAGCCACGCCTTCGAACGGCTGGGCGGCCGATTTCTGAAAGGCGATCACCTCCTGCCCCGAGCCGAAAACGACCGCGTCCCGCAGCGCGCCCGGCAGGCGCTCGAAGGGCGTGTCGACTTTCGCCCCGTAGTGCGCCGCCAGATCGCGCAACTGGGATTGGTAGAACGGCTGCATGCGCGGGGGCGCATCGGCCCAGGGCGCGACGGCTTCGCGCAACGGCAGGGTCGGATCCGGCACGATGCGCGCCGGGTCGCCCGCCAGCTCGGTCCCAAGGCCGTGGCAGTGCGGACAGGCGCCGTGCGGGCTGTTGAAATTGAAATGGCGCGGGGTGGGTGCGGAGCGCGTCCAGCCGGTGACGGGGTCACGAAAATCGGTCGAATACGCCTGCTCGGTCCAACTCTCGGTGCCGGGCGCCTGCACCAGCGCGCCAAGCGTGCCCTGGCCCCAGCGCAGCGCGGTTTCGACGGAATCGGCCAGGCGCGCCTGCAAGCCGGCGCGGAGCACGAGGCGATCGATCACCAGGTCGAGATCGTGCGGCTTCGATTTGGCCAGCTTCGGCGGAGTGGGAGAGAGCGAGAGATCGGTGATTTCGCCGTCGATGCGCGCCCTGGTGAAACCGTCCCGGCGGATGCGCTCGAACACCTCCTCGTGCGTCCCTTTGGTGCGGCGGACGATGGGCGCCAACAACTGGACGCGCGTGCCCTCGGGCAGGCGCAGCAGGGCATCGACGATCTCCGCGGGCGTCTGCCGACGCAGCGCCCGCCCGGTCTGCGGATCGTGCGGCACGCCGGCCGCGGCGAAGATGAGGCGCAGGTAGTCGGCGATCTCCGTCAGCGTGGCGACGGTGGCACGGGGATTGGCCGTGGCATCGCGCTGCTCGACCGCGATGGCAGGCGCGAGACCGTCGATGCGGTCGACATCCGGCTTCTCCAGCTGGTCGAGATGCTGGCGTGCGCTGGCCGAAAGGCTCTCGACGTAACGCCGGCGGCCCTCCGCGTAGAGGGTATCAAAAGCGAGAGACGACTTCCCCGAGCCGCTGACCCCGGTAACGACCGTGATACGGTCCCGTGGGAGGGTCAGGGAAAGGTTCTGGAGATTATGATGGCGGGCACCTTCGACGCGAATCTCCGGCATGGATTTTTTGGGCGCGGCCCGGTTATTGCTTGATCAGGAGGCCAAAGCGGAAACAACCATGGTCACCCCGACGCTGCCACCAAAATACGATCCCGCAGGACTGGAGAATTTTCGGCCCGTCAGACCTATTCGCATTATGAACGGAACCCCGCCCTCGAATCCGGCCGAAGGCCCGACCTTCGAGGAATTGCACAAGCGTTTCCGCGAGTTCAAGCATGCGACCAACAACGCTTTGGCCATCATCCTCGCCCTCGGGGAAATGACGCAGCGCAACCCCGACCACGGCAAGCGTCTGACCCAGGTGGTGAGCGAAAAGGGCGGCCAGATCGTGACTCAGCTGCGTGAACTCGACGAAGCGTTCCGCCAGCGCGCATCACTGCACCAGCAGGGGAAGTAGCGGCGTGCTGCGCCAGACTGGAGACTGGAGACTGGAGATCGGAGACAGGAGACAGGAGATCGGAGACTCGAGAGCGGACGCACCGACTCAACGAGACAGGAGGGGACCGGCGGGGCGGATATTGCGAGTGATGGCTTCGACAGGCTCGCGCCGGGGCTTTTTGAGCCTTCTGCGTTTTCGGTGGTGAAGAAATCGCTGCGATTTCCAGCCCACCGCCGCGCTTCCCTCCGGGCAGCGTTGCGCGGCCGAGACCCCTCGGCCGCCTGGATTAATTCCGCGAGAGACTGGCCGGATCAATCCCGGCCGAAGCGGGACTGCTCCACCACCGCGCCGATATCGTAGCTGATGCCGGACAGAACGCTGCCGCGGCCGCCGAGGTCGCCGCGCAGGCCGGCCGCGACGCGCGTGCTGCGGACGTCGTAGGGGCGGTTTTCGAAGTATCCGCCGGCCAGCGGCGAGTAGGCCGTGCCCGCGCCGACGCGGGTGTTGGTCTGGAGCACGTCGCCGTAGATGCGTGCCGCGCGGCCCGAGACCGGCGCCTCGAAGGCGGCATAGACGCTCCTGCGCTCGACCTTGGGCGAGGTGAAGCCGCCCACCGTGAAGCGGTCCTGCGAAGAGTAGCCGGCAGCAACGAGGATGGAGACCTTCTCGTTGGCGAAGCCGGTGACGAAGGAAGCCGAGCGGAAGTCGCCGCCGCGCTTGCCGACTCCGTAGACGAGATCGATTTCAGTCCCCGTGTAGCGCGGTTCGCCCGGGCCGTTGAAAGTGACGAAGTTCAGCACGCCGCCGACCGCGCCATCGCCGTAAATGGCGCCAAGGCTGTCCTTCATGACCTCCACCCGGCTGATCGCCGCCAGCGGCAGTGCATTCAGGTTGGAGAAGCCGAAGGCGCGGCGCCCGTTGATGAGGACGAGCGAATTGCCCAGCCCCAGCGAGCGCAGGTTGGCGAAGACCGCTCCGCCCGGCACCGTGGAGAGCCCGAGCAGCGCCGGCGCCCGCAGGAGGTTCTCGTAAGGCGCGAGCGCCCCGTTGTCGCGCAGCGCATCGGCGCTGAGCGCGAAATTGACATCCCGAGGATTCGACTGCGCTCCCGCCGGGAGCGCGAAGGCCAGAGCCGAGAGAACCGCGAACAGCGACTTCTTCATAAACGACAACCCTGAGGGAGCCAGCCGGGGAAGCAAGCCCGAGTTCCGCGCCAGAAGTGTCATCAGTGCCGGATTGAAAGCAGGGGGCTCGCGCGAAGACGCGAAGCCGCGAAGAAAGGTTGCAAAATACGACAAGAGAGATATCTAAGCTTATGATTGATGAACTGGATGAGAAACAGCTGTCTGCGATCGTGGTTGACTGCGCTTTCCGTCTTCATGTCGAGGCCGGGCCCGGTATGCTGGAGGTCGTTTACGAACTTACGTTGGAGCGAATGCTCTCTGACCGGGGACTGCAGGTGACGAGGCAGGTGCAAGTCCCTCTCACCATGGCAGGTCTCCTGATCGAAGATGCCTTCCGCGTCGATCTCCTCGTCAACTCGCGACTCGTCGTGGAGTTAAAATCGGTGGAACAAATCGCACCGGTGCATCTTAAACAGGTCAACACCTACCTCCGACTCCTTAATCTCCCCTTGGGCCTGCTCATCAACTTTGGCGCTGCCACGTTCAAACAGGGAGTCCGGCGTGTGGTCAATCGGCACACTCAGACCCAAAACTCTCTGCTTAGGCTGTACCGAGACCACGCTTCCCCAAACTGAAGAGTTAAACGCCAGCGCCAGACGGGGAATCCTAAACTCTTTTTCCCCCTCCTTCGCGGCTTCGCGGCTTCGCGCGAGCCTCCTCGGGTTGACTACCGCACCGCGCCTGCGGGCATGGGGGGGACGGTGATTTTGACCTCGGGCTTGGCCACGTCCACGATGGTCGCGCCGGCCTGGGTCACGTCGAGCAGGCGATACTTGATGTTCTCGGGCTTGAGGGTGAACTCGTCGTTCTTCTTCAACTGCATGTCGCGGCCTTCCCACGCGTAGTTCAGCAACGCGAGGGAGTCGGGCGAATTCACTTCCTTCTCCTTCACCAGGACGATGCGCTCGCCGTTCTCGGTGTTCTCGAGGGTCACTTCGGAGCGGTCGCGTTTGATGCCGACGGCGGTGTCCATCTCCTCGATGGGCTTGAAGTCCACGATCTTGAACTTCGTCCCGCTGATGGGGCTGCCGACCTTCAGGAACTGGGTGGGCGCGTCGCGGTCGATCATGTTGATCTGCACGGTCTCGCCGACCCGCGCGACAAACATCAGGCGGAAGGGCTTCTGAATGAAACGCTTGAGGAACAGCTTGCTCAAATAGGGCGGGTGCGAGGCCTTGTCGTTGGGGTCGGTCTTGCCGAGAAACTCGTCGAGATTGGTGAAGCCGTCGCCGTCGGGGTCGTCCTGCAGCACGCGGGGATCGAGCAGCGGCAGCTTGTTCGCCAGGAGCCAGGCATTGGGCACGGGCGGATGCAGCGCTTCCGTTCCGCGCGCGGGATCGACCAGGGTTTCCACCGTCTTGCCGTCCTTGTTCTCGAGTTTCGAAATGTAGGGCACGGAAACGAAGAGAGGGATCTCGCGTCCACCTTCCAGGCGGCGCGGTTCCCATTCCTGCTTGCCCGCCAGCCTGGTTTTGGCCGTGGTGTAGGCGGCGACGTCGAAGGCGGGGATCTTGTCGTTGCGCGCCGGCGGATTGCGCAGGTCGGCGAAGGCCTCGTTGAAGCTGTTGGCCGAGAGAATGAGCCAGCCAGCCACCGCCAGCAGGGCTAGGGCGGCCGCGCCGAGGAGCGCGTGTTCGTAGTTTTCCTTGAGGCTTTCCATGCGCAGGCGAGGGGACCGGAGAGATTGGCGTGTCCGCCCCACGGTGCAAGCCCGGAGGCGAAATCGCGTTCCGCTGAGCCGTCGGGGGCGAAACCTGCGTATTTGCCCGTCAGTCCGCCGTCGCGGTGGAATACCGCGGCAAATCCTCTTTCCTACCTGCCTCCCCATGCTCCCCTCCCGACCCGCCCTCGCCGCCGTCATGAGCCTGCTCGCCGCTGCCGCCGCCTTCGGACAACTCCAGCCCGATGCCGCGGCGCCGCCCAAGGCCGCTCGCAAACCGAAGATCGTCGGCCTGCACGGCGACCAGTTGGAGGACCCCTACTTCTGGATGCGCGAAAAGGGCAATCCGGAGGTGCTGGCGCATCTGCAGGCGGAGAATGCCTACGCCGACGCGGTCATGCGCCCGTTCAAGAAGTTCGAGGAACGGCTGTACCAGGAAATGCTGGGCCGGCTGAAGCAGACGGACGCCTCCGCGCCGGCGCCGCGCGGAGATTGGTTCTTCTACACCCGCACGGAGGAAGGGAAGCAGTACCCGATCATCTGCCGGAAGAAGGGGCGCGACGGGCGCGAGGAGGTGCTGCTCGACGTCAACCAGATGGCCGTCGGCAAGAAGTTCATGGCCGTGGCGGATTGGAACGTGAGCGACGACGACCAACTGCTGGCCTACCTCGTCGATTCCGACGGACACCGCGATTTCGACCTCAAGGTGAAGCGCCTCAGCGACGGGCAGGACGTCCCCACGCCCATCGGCAAGGTGGCCGGATTCACCTGGGCGGGCGATCATCGCACGCTCTTCTACACGACGGAGAATGCGGCCAAGCGGGACTATCGCGTTTGGCGCTACACGCTCGGCGAGAAGGAGCCGGTGCTGCTGGCCGAGGAGAAGGACGAGCTCTTCGATCTGCGCGTCAGCCGGTCGTCGGACGACGCGCTCGTCATCCTGATGAGCGCCAGCAGCCGGACGACCGAGATCAGCGTGGTGCCGGCCAAGGCGCCGCAGACGCCCCCGCGCCTCATCGTGCCGCGGCGGGAGAGCATCGAGACCACCGTCGACGCCCGCGGCGACACGCTTTACTTCCGCACCAATGACGGTGCGAAGGAGTTCCGCGTGCTCACCGCCTCGCTGGCCAAGCCGGAGCGCGAGCATTGGCAGGAGCTCATCAAGGGCGAGGAGGGCACGAAGATCACGGGCCTGCAGACCTTCGCCGACCACCTGGTGCTCTCGGAGCGCTCAGGCGGTCTGCCGCAGTTCCGCGTGGTGGATGTGAAGACGCGCGAGGCTCATCGCATCACGTTCCCGGAGCCGAGCTACGAGGCGGAGGTGGGTGCAAACCTCGAATACAAGACGACGAAGTTCCGCTTCCGGTATCAGTCGCCGATCACCTCCCCGTCGACGATCGACTACGACCTGGCCAAACGCACCCGCGAGGTGGTGAAGCAGGTCGAGGTGCTGGGCGGGTACGAGCCCTCGAAGTACGTGGTCGAGCGACTCGAAGCGCCGGCCAAGGACGGCGTGAGCGTGCCGGTCACGGTCGTGCGCCGCAAGGACGTGGCGCTCGATGGCAAAGCTCCGCTCTGGCTCTACGGCTACGGCTCCTACGGCATTTCGCTCGATGCGACCTTCTCCGCCAGCCGGCTCGCGCTGCTCGACCGCGGCGTGGTCTATGCCCTCGCGCACATCCGCGGCGGCGGCGAACTCGGCGAACGCTGGCGTGCGGACGGACGGATGCTGAAGAAGATGAACACGTTCACCGACTTCATCGCGGCCGGCGACTACCTCGTGGAAAAGAAATACGGCGCGCGGGAAAAGATGGTCATCCAGGGCGGCAGCGCGGGCGGGCTGCTGATCGGCGCGGTGCTCAACCTGCGACCCGACTTCGCGCGTGCGGCCATCCTGCAGGTGCCGTTCGTCGACGTGCTCAACACCATGGCCGACGCCTCGTTGCCGCTGACCACCTCGGAGTACATCGAGTGGGGCAATCCGAATGTGAAGGCCGAGTACGAGTACATGAAGACCTACAGCCCCTACGACAATCTGGCGGCCAAGGCTTACCCGCATGTCATGCTCTTCACCTCGCTCAACGACAGCCAGGTGCCGTATTGGGAGGCGACCAAATATGCCGCCCGCCTGCGTGCCACCAAGACCGACGCGAACGCGGTCATCTGCCGGATCAATCTCGACGCCGGCCACGGTGGCGCCTCGGGTCGATTCGATCGCCTGAAGGAGGTCGCGGCCGAGTACGCCTTCGGCTTTGCGGCGATCGGATTGGCCGAAGTGGGCGACAAGCCGCACTGACGGTCGCGGCTGGGACCTGGCCGGTGTTGGAGCCTCACCGCTGAGACAGGATTGGGGCTTTCGCTCTCGCAGCCCCTGCGCCATGCATGGGCATGGCCGCCCGCGACCGCACGATTCTGCTGACCCCCGGAGACCCTGCCGGGATCGGTCCCGAGATCGCGCGCGCCGCGCTGAGCGAGGCCTCGCTCGACCCTGAATTCCGCTACGAACTCGTGGGCGGAGACTGCGCCGCCTTCACCCCAGGACGGCCCTCGCCCGAGGGCGCCCGCTTTGCCCTGCAGGCGATGGAGGAGGCGGCCGCGCGATGTCTCGACGGTCGGGCGGCGGCGGTCGTGACCGGACCGATCCACAAGGCACGGATGTACGAGATCGGTTTCGATTTCCCCGGCCAGACCGAGTTCTTTGCGGACCGCGCCGGGGTGCGCGATTTCGCCATGCTGCTGACCGGCGGCGGGCTGACGGTGGCCCTGGTGACCGTGCATGTGCCTTTGCGGCGGGCCCTGCAGTTTCTGCGCACGCGGGAGATCGTGCGGGTGGGCATGCTGCTGGCGGCGCACGTACGAGCCGGCAAGCCCCGCGGAGCCCGCGTGGCGGTGGCGGGGCTGAATCCGCATGCTGGGGAGGATGGCAAGATGGGGCGCGAGGAGATCGAGTTGATCGGTCCGGCGGTCGAGACCCTCCGCGCGGCCTGGAGTCCGCGCGGCGTGGAGATCAGCGGACCGCACGCGCCCGATACTGTTTTCTGGCAGGCCCGCCGGGGCGCCTACGACGCGGTCCTCTGCATGTATCACGACCAGGGACTCATCCCCCTCAAGACGGTCGGCTTCGAAGAGGGCGTCAATGTCACGCTCGGCCTCCCCTTCGTGCGCACGAGCCCGGATCACGGCACGGCCTTCGAGCTGGCCGGCAAGGGCGAGGCCAGTCCGGCCAGCATGGTGGCGGCGATCCGCGAGGCCACCCGGCTCGTCCGCTTGCGCGAGCGCCTGGCGGCGGAGGGGACGCTCTGAAGGAGCAGCTCAGGGCTGGGCCAGCATCAGTGCCGCTTCCGAGGCGCTGGCGAGCGAGGCGGCCCGCTTGGCCGTCACTTCGGAGCCGGCGGCGAGAGCGGCGGACTCCACCTGGCGCAGCTTGGCCCGATCGTCGCCGGCCAGATTGATGGCGCTGTTCCAACGGCTGTCCGCCGCGGCCTTGTCGCCGGCCGCGCCGACGATCTGGGCCAGCAGCACCTGCTGGGTGAGCGGGTCGAGTTGGTAGCGCTGGCTGGTGATCTCGAGCTTCGCTTCGCGCAGTTGGCCGCTGCCGGAGAGCGCATTCAGCCGCGCTAGGGCCAGCGCGGTCGATTCCTTGGCCCGCACCGGCGGCAGCAGCGTGAGGACCCGCGCCCATTCGCGATGCTTGAGGAGCCAGTTGGCCAGCAAGGCCAGCGACTCGCGCGTGGGCTGCCGGTTGTACACCACCTGCGCGTCCTGCACGCAGTCGGCCAGCCGGCCTGGCTGGGCCTGAATTTCCAGATCGAACGCGAGCAGGCGACGCTCCAGATTGAGCGGCAGGGCATTGAGCCGGGCGCGCACCGTTTCCGGGGAGATGGCCTCCGGCGACAACTCGCCGAGCGCGAGTCGTTTCGCCGCATACTCCACCGCCGGGGCATGGGCCTCGAGGGGCTCGGCGACGAAGCGAGCCAGCGCCGTCTGTGCCGCGGTGCGGGCCGGCGCCTCCGGAGGCAACGACTCCAGCGCGACCCGAATGGCCTCCAGGCGGACGCCGAACGGCAACTGCGGGCGGGCGAGCATCTCGCCGAGAAGGCGCGCCGCCTCGTCCTTGTCACCCAAGCCAAGGTTCAGGCGGGCCGAAAGGAGGCTCTCGCCCGGGCCGTCGGCCGCCCCCGCTGGTACTTCTTTCAGGATCGTGCGGGCGGCCGAATAGCGGCCGGTGGCAGCCAGCGCCTCGGCGCGCTCCAAGCGGTCCTGAGGCGTAAACTCACCTTTCACGCTGGCGTACGTCCGCCAAGCTTCGACGGCTTCCTCCGGTCGGCCGGCCTTGCCTGCCGAGAGCGCCAGGGCGCGCAACACCACCGGCTCGCGGGGGCGGATCGTCTTGGCCACCTGCGCCTTGTCCCAGGCGGCCGCTGCCTCGCCTTTCTCCAACAGCGTCAGCGCCTCCTTCGCCCGCTCGCGGGCGCGGTAGACCTCCATCGTCGAGCGTATCCGATCCGGCAGAAAGATGGCCCCAGCCACCAGCAGCAGCAGGACCAGGACGATCTTGATCTTGCGCCGACGAAAGTAGATTTCCTGCTCGACGTCGGTGGGGAGGAAATGGTCGGGATCGTTCCAGATCCGCGGCGTGAAGAGATAAACGATCGAGGGATACCGATTGCGCAGACGGATGAACCAGCCCTGGGGCTTGGCGGTATCGGTCGTCGTGGGCACCTCCGGCCCGTAGCCGGGTGCCCGGCCGGCCCAGTAGTCCGCGCGATCTTTTTTGAGGCTCGACACGCCCCGACCCTAGCGAGTTCTGACGGATCGGAAATCCGAAATCCGAAGGCCTCGGCTAGATGCGCTCGGCCGACGCCGCCGGGCGCGGTGGGATCGGCGGCACGGGCGGCAGACCCTCGCCTTCGCCGTCGTCGATCCAGAAATCGATTTCCGGGCCGGTGGCGCCGGTCTCCCGGCCGCTGGACCGTTCGCGTTCGATGCGTTCGACCCGCTCGAGCCATTCCGCGGGCACCTTCTTGCGCTCCTCATCGGTGTTGATCGGGCCCTCGAAGACGAGCGTGCCGTCGGCTTTGCGAACCTTCAGGGTGGTCTTGCCCTCGCGCATCTCGAGGTCGATTTCCCCCTTGTCGTCCTTGAACTGGACACGCCCGCTTTGCAGGCCGCGCGCGCTGACCCGCGCCTCGCCGTCGCGACCGGGGCGAATGATGACGCGCTTGCGCATGTTCTCACCCGGGCCGGATTCGATCATGACATCCTCCGGCACGCTGCCGCCAAGGAGATCGCGCAGACGGAAGCGGCGCGTTTCCCGTTCCTCGGGCGCACGCTTGACCAGCTTCGCGGTCACTTTCTCCTCCTTGCCCTTGCGCAGCAGGGTGAGCGTCATCTCCTCGCCGTCTTTCGTGGCACGCACGAGGGCGGCCAGTTGGTCGGGCGAGACCAGCTTCTGGTCGCCGGCCGTCTTGAGAATGTCGTAGCGCTTCAGCCCCGCCGCGGCCGCCGGGCTGTCCGGCACCACATTCTCGACCACCAAGCCGAAACCGGGTGGCAGGCCGAGCTGCTCGGAAAGCGCGCCGGCGGCGGGTACGGTCACCACTCCGAGGAACGACACCGGCTCACGCGCGATCGCGGTGCGGGACGGAGGACTGGGCGGGGTCGGCGGGGCGGGGGCCTTGGGCGGAGCCGGCTGGGCGAGCGCGGAAGCGGCGAGCAGGGGAACGAGGAGGTAACGCATGGCTGAATCGGATAGAGAGTGAATGGCGGCGACCGTCAGAAAGGTCGGATGGGTTCGACGAAAATCTCCTGGCGCGGGGTGGTGACGACGAGCTGGGCACCGGTGGCCGGGTCGGCCCAGCGCACGGTATCGACATAATCCAGCCGCACGCGGCGCAGCCAGCTGCCGTCGGCCGAGACGACGAGGCCGTCGTCGGACTCGCCCACCTCCTGCGTCTCGCTGCCGGCCCGGGTCCAGCGCGGAAGCGACGAGTCGGCCGGGGAGGGCGCCGGAGGCGGCGCGACGGAAACCAGCAGCGCCACTGCGGCCGCCGCCGCGAGCAGGCCGCCGAGCGCGTAGTGCGATCGGCGGGGGAAGGCGGCCACGGCCGGGCGCTGCAGTCGGGTGGCCGTGGCCTGCTCCAGAGCCCGCGGGGCCGGGGCGGGCGCCAGGGCGCGCAGCCGGGCCTCGAGTTCGGCGAGATCGGGCGGAAGTTCAGGTGCATTCATGGCTGGCGAAAATCAGGGGCGGAGCAACGAGGCCGGCAGCAGGTCGCGCAGGGCGGCCAGGGCGTAGCGAAAGCGGGAAGAGGCGGTGTCCTCGGGAATGGCGAGGACGGAGGCGATCTCGGCAAAGCGCAGATCGCCCCAGATGCGGAGGACCACGACTTCGCGCTGGGCCGAAGGCAGGCGCTGCAGGGCGAGCGCGATGGCCTCAGCCCGTTCCGCCTCCTCGGCCGGGCAGGCGAACCACTCCGCCGCGGCGGGGTCGGGCGCGACCGCCGCCTCGCGCTGCTGGCGGCGGGCCCGGGCGCGGAGGTGGTCGAGGCCGATCGTCCGGGCGGCCGAAAAGAGCAGCGCGGGCGTGGTCCGTCCGCCCTCGCCATACCTTTGCCAGCAGCGCACGAACGCCTCCTGTACGATGTCCTCGGCGCCGGCGGCCTCATGGGCGAACTGCCGGGCGTAGAGCAGCAGGCGGGGCGCCTGGCTGCGGAACAATTCGCGCCACGGCTCGCCGGCCGTGGCAGCGGCGGGCGATTCGATCTCCGGCAGGGACATCACGGCAACCATCGGCGAGGCGTCATTCACCTGCTCAACGCCGCCGCGAGGGGATTCCGTCTGCACGTTGCTCGCATCGCCCGAAATTCCGTTTTCGGAATGCGAAAATGCGGCCTGGGGCCCTCCGCCGGCCGGGCCTCGGCGGATTTCGGATTTCGGACTTGGGGATTCCCAGCTATGCATCCGCCTCCGTCGATGTCCGACCCCGCCCCGGTACCCCAACCTTCCAAAGCCCTGGCTGACGCTGCGGCGGCCGTTTTCGAGGCTGCCCAGGTGCCGACCAAGCATCCGCTGCCCGATGTCGACAGCGCCCGCGCCCTGGGCGAGGCGGCGGCGGCGCTGGCCCGGGCCGCCGAGGCGCTGGCCCTGGCCTCGCAGCGGGCCGCTGAAGGATCGCAGGGCGAGGCGAAGCCGGCCGCAGACGCCGCGAAAACCGCGGAATCCGGCCAGGCCACCAAGTCCGAGGCAACGGAGGGAACGGAAAAGTCGGCCGAGACGCCGGAGGCCCCGGCCGAGCCGGAGCTGACCGACGAGGAGCGGCGCGAGCGACGTCGGCAGCGCGCTCTGGTGCCCACCGGGGCGATGGACGACCCCATGCTGCAGCTGCCGCCGGGCGATCTGCCGCCCATGCCGCCGAAGTGGCTGGAGCGCTTCATCAAGCCGACCGATCTGCTCAGTCCACGCGAGGAGACGATCCGAGCCGCCAAGATCTACTTCCGGGTCAAGCTGGCGGCCGTGCTGGTCGTGCTGCTGGTCCTGGGCGCGCTCAGCGCCCGGCCGGCACTGCGGGTGTTGCGCACCGTCCAGGCCAATCGGCTGGCTTCCGCTGCGAGCAACCTGATGGACGCGGGGCAATGGACCGAGGGCTCCGAGCGGGCCGTGGCGGCCTATCAACTGCGCCCCACCGAGTCCGCCGTCATTCGCGTCAACGCCCGTTGGATGACCCAGCAGAAGGACGCACGCGGACTCGAGCTTTGGCAGCAGCTGCAGGAGCGCAAAGAGCTGACCGACGAGGACCTGCGGCGCTACGCCGGCCTGGCCTCCTCCACCGGACGCCTGGCACAGGCGGAGACGCTGCTTCGCGAGCTTTTGGCGCGTCCCACGGGAGGTTCGATCGCCGACCGCACCGCCGAGCTGTGGGTGCTGGCCCTGCGCGGCGAGCGGGAACGCGCCGGTCAGATCGGCCAGCAATTGCTTGCCGACGCCCGCGCGACTCCCGCCGAGCGGGTGAACATTGCGGCCCTGCTGACGGATTTCACGGTGCCACCGTTCCAGGACGAGGGTTGGACTGAACTGCAGAAGCACGTGGAGGCGACCGACGAGCGCGGGCTGGCCGCCTTGACCCAGCTGAGTCGGCGCGCTCTCGGCGACGAAGCCGCAACCAAGCCGGAGGTCGAGCGCCTGATTCAACTGCTGAAGGCGCATCCGAAGGGCGGCATCCAGGCCTGGTTGCTGGCTTCCAACCTCAGCATCCGCCACCTCGGGCTTTCGCGGGAGTCGGCGGTGGACGCCGCGCTGGCCAAGTTCGGACGCGATCCGGAGTCGCCCGACACGGCTGTGCTGGCGCGCTGGCTGGTGGCGCTGGGCGAGCACGACCGCGCCCTTGAAGTGGTGCCGCAGGAGGTGGCGGCCCGCCGGACGGAACTGGCCTCCATCCACGTCAGTGCGCTGCGCGGGCTGGGGAAATGGAAGGAAATCCGCCAGCTGATTCAGGGCGAGCGCATCCCGCTCAGCGCCTACGAGGCCGAGCTGCAGATGGCCATCGCCACGTCGCGGCTGGGCGAGCAGACTGCCGCCGCCCGGCGCTGGAAGAAACTGTCCGACGCGGTGTCCGGCAATGCCCAGGCGGTGGTGGCGCTGGCCCGCACGGCCGAGGAGAGCGGCGCGCCCGACGTGGCCGAGCCGCTGTACCGCGATGCCACCAAGCTCGCGCCGCTCCTGCGCGGCGGCTGGGACGGGCTGCTGCGCCTAACCGAGGCGCGCAACGACACGGCCGAGTTGGTGGCGGTGCTCAGCGCCGCGCGCCGGGCTCTGCCGAACGACCGGCAGATGCGCCTCAATTGGGCGCACGCCACCGCGCTCATCGGCCGCGACCTCGAGGAGGCCCGCCGCGTGGTGGAGGGTCTGAACGCCGAGGGCGCGAACAACGGCCTGCCGAACCTGACCCTGGCCCTCATCTGCGTGCGGCAAGGGAAGCCCGACGAGGCTCGCAACGCACTCGCCTCCACGCCGCTGGGCGACCTGAAGAAGCTCGACGGTAAGTCCTTCACGCCCTCCCAACTCGTCGTGGTGGCCGCGGTGCTGGCGGCCTCGGACCAGATGGCCGAAGCGCGGCAGCTGGCCGAGGTCCTCGGGAAATCCAACCTCCGTCGCGAGGAGAAGGACATCGTCCAGCGCATCCTGGAAAAACAATCCTGACGGCGGGCTACGGCGCCGCGGGCGGCTGGTCCGAGGCGGTCGGCTCGGCCCGGGAGCCACGCCCGCTGAATGGGCGGGAGAGTTGTCCGAGATAGCTCTGCGGATATGGCTCCGTCAGACCCAGCGCCGCCGGCTCTTCGGCCGGACAGCGGTAGGTGCCGAAGAGCAGATCCATCAGCGGCGAAACGTTGGCGTAGTTGCCGGCGAAGCGTTCGCGCGCGTGGTGCCAGTGGTGCAATTCGGGCGCTCCCAGCAGCCAGCGCAGCGGGCCGGTGGGTAGGCGCACATTCGAATGGATGTAGATGGCCCAAAGCCCGCGGAACGCCAGGAAGCCGGCCAGCGTCTCGAGTGGGAAGCCGAGCACGAAGGCCGGCAGATTGATCAGGCCGATGGTGTAGACGGAATCGAGCGGATGCTCGCGATGCGCCGCCAGCCAGTCGAGATGCTCGGCGCTGTGGTGCACCGCATGGAAGCGCCAGAGGAAGTCCACCCGGTGCTGCAGCCGGTGGCCCCAGTAGATGAGCAGGTCGGAGAGCAGCACCACTTCGATGGCCTGCAGCCACCAAGGCTGCTCCGCCACCGCGGCGCGGAACCAGGCCGGCACGACCGACGTCAGCGCTTCGCGGAAGTAGCTGAGTACGCCGAGCACGAGGCCACTCCAAAGCAGGTATTGCCCAAGGAAAAACGCCAGATCGGTCCGCCAGGCGGGTCGGAGGATCGGCTGGCGCCGCGCCGGGAAGGCGCGCTCCAACGGGATGAACATCAGGGCGAGAAAGAGCAGGCTGGCCCCCGTGCTGAGCAGGAGCGCGACCGGGCTCATTTCGGCGGCACTGGCGTCGGCGTGGGCGTCGGACCCGGTGTGGTCGTGACCGCCGGCGTGGGGGTGGGCGTGACCGGGGCCTTGACCGCCGGCTGCGGGCCCGGAGAAGGCGCGGGTTTGAAGATCATCCCGCTCTTGCTCGAGCCGGCCAGGACTTCCTTGCTCGTTTCCGGCGCCAGCGCCTTCGAGCCCGGTGCCATGGTGGGTTTCTTCTTGTCGGCGCTCTGGCCCTGCTGCTGGGCCTGCACGACGTAGAGGCCGAGCAGGGTGACGGCCGAAAGCACCGCCAGTCCCCGCAGCAGCGGAACGAACCGGGAAGGTTGCGCGCTCATGCGGTCATTGAGGACCCAAAATCGCGCCTGTCCAGCCGGCGCTGGGGTCCGTCACTTCGCCGGGGGCGGGTCGACCAGATTGTCCCGCTCCCAGGTGGCGCGTAGTTGGGCGGTGATGCGGTCGAATTCCGCCAATTGCTCGGGCCGCAGGATGGCGCGGAATTTCTTCTCCGAGCGCTCGAAGATCTCGCGCAGGTCGGGGGCCACCTTGCGGCGCACGACCTCGAGGTCGCCGGCGGCTTCGCGATAGATCTGCCGGAATTGCTCGCGTTGGGTCTTGTCGGCCCGCAGACGGTACGACAATCGGCGGGCCATCAGGTCGGCCACGGCGCCGCCGCCGCCTTCCACGAAAGCCCGGCGCTGGATGCGGTCGACCAGGCCGAAGGCGAGCAGTCCGCCCACGATCATGCCGAGCACGAAGATGGCGGTGACGCTGAGGATGGAGCGGAGGCGCGACATGCGGGATCTCAAACCGGGGGCAGGAAGCGGACGAGCACCCACTCGGCGAAATTGTTCGGGGTGGGCAGGCCGTCGGCGAAGAGGGTCGAGTAGCTGAGGGCGCTCACCGCCACGGTCACGGCCGCGAACCACGGGAGCAGGCGCCAGCTCCAGGCGCCGAGGGACGACTCCGCGCGCAGGCGGGCGGCCAAACGCATCTCGAAGGCGTATTCGAGCCGGCTGGTCTCGGCGTGCACCGAGCGGGCGGCGGCGAAGAGCGCATCGAGCTCGGCATCGGTCACGGGCGGGCGGGCATCATTCATGGCGCTGGGCTTGCAGGATTTCCTTCAAACGGGCGCGAGCGCGCAGGGCCCGCGTTTTGACGTTGCCTTCGCTCCAGCCGGTGAGCGAGGCGATTTCGCGCACGCTCCGGTCCTCCAGCTCGAGCAGAGTGAGCACGAGCCGCATGTCGGCTGGCAGGCGCTGCAGCGCGCGATGCACGACCTCGTGCGCCTCGCGGGCGGCCCGTCGGCGCTCGGGCTCGTCGTCGGCCGCGGCGAACTCGATGGCCTCCAGCGACTCCTCCGTGCGTTCGTGCTTGGTGCGCCGGAGGTGGTCGTAGCAGCGCCGCACCGCCACGGTGGAGAGCCAGTGCTCGAAGGGCGCCTCGCTGCGGAATGCGCCGATTTTCCGGAAGGCCCGCAGGAAGATGTCCTGGGCCAGGTCCTCCAGTTCGTGCAGGCCGCGCGCGAAGCGCGAGGCGATGCCGAAGACGCGGGACTTGTAGCGTCGGACCAGTTCGGAGAAGGCATCGGCATCACCTCCCTGCACCGCCCGGACCAGCGCGGTATCGTCCTCCTGTCCGGGCGGGGGTTGCATTGCGGAAACTCGGCATGCTGGCGCGGCTGTCACGAGGTCAACCACGCGCCCAGGCGCTCGAGGCGGCTGTCCACCTTGGCGCGCACCTCGCGCTCGAGCTGCCGGAGCTTGGCCTGCTGCTCGGGCGTGGCCACGCGCCGGAGATCCTGGAAGGCCCGCGCCGCCTGCAGGTGGAGTTCGGTCTGCACCTGGCCGAGCCGCGTGGACTGGGCCCGCAGGGCGGCTTCGTCGAGACGCTCCGCCTGCATCAGGTCACGCAGACTGCGCCGCTCCTGGAGCCACTGCCGGACCAGCGGCAGAACCGTGGGAGCGTGGCGGCGGACGATGCGACCGGCCTCGATTTTCTGCGCGGTGGTGAAGCCGGCCTCGGTGAGCCGGCTGCGGATGAGCGTGCGCATTTCGTCGCGCGCGGGCGACTCACCGGTCGCCGCGGGGACGCTTGCGGGAGTTGCGACGAGGGCCGCCGCCCCGAGGGCGAGGCCAAGGAACCATTTGGACGCGATTTGCATAACGCTCCCCCAGACGGCGGTCGTGCAGCGCAGGTCACAGCTTTTTTGGCGCCGATTTTCGAAATCGTAATGCGCGCAGGCTCTCCGGCGCGGCCAACCTCCGTCGTTCCGTGATGTCTCCTCAGGTTCTCATCACCGGCACCGGCCTGGCCGGCACCCGGCTGCTGCACCGACTCTTCGGCGAGCTCCGGCTGCCGGACCCCAGCTCGGGTGCCGAGGCGTGGAGGTACGAGTATCTGGAGACGTCGCCCGGCGGAGTGGCCGCGCGCGAACTGCTCGACTCGAAGGACGGAACGGAAGCCCCGGCAGCCGTGACGACCGAAGACCGGCACTTCGCTGTGGCGGAGGGATTTCATGCCCTGCTGCACACGCTGGTTCGCTGTGAGGTTCCCTTCACGCTGGTGGAATTTCCCCGTTTCGCGCAGGACGCCGACTACGCCTGGCAGCGGCTGAGGCCCGTGCTGGGCGAGCGCGACAGAGGGGGCTTCGAGCTCGTGCATCGTCGGGTCGCCCACGCCTTTCCGGACACGGCCCACGCCGGCCAGTATGCGGTCATCGTCCGCCGCACGCCCGCCCTGGCTCAGGCCGCGCGTCGGCGCCAGCGGCGGCGGCAGCAACTACAGCAGGCCGCGGTCGGCCTGCTCGCGGCCATCTTCATCGGGCTCGGCATCTACCGGCTGAGCCAGCACACCATCCCGGCCGGGACGCCCCCGCCGGCCAGCCAGACGCCGGTCAATCCCGAAGCGTTGCCGGAGGCGGAGACGGCCGGTCGTTGAGAGTTCGGCGCCCTACTTCGCGGTGAAGGCGAGGTAGCCTGCCCAGACCGCACCGAGAACGGCAAAGATGACCAGCGCCCCGGTCAGGCGCCAACGCAGGCGGCCGCGCGGCGCCATCCAGCCGAGCACGGCGCCGGCCAGTCCTCCGGCCAAGGCGGCGGCGGGCGACGTGACCAGGGCCTGGTAACCGAGCAGTTCCTGGAGGTTGCGGCCGGTGGCCACGACCGCAGCGATGAATTGCACCAGGCCCCAGGCGGCGCCCGCCGCGCAGAGCAGGAGAGCGGCGCCCCCGAACGCCCGCAGGGCGCGTTGTCCGGCGGGCAGGGAAGGGTCGAGCGGAGGAGGGGGCATGCGCTCAGCGGGCCGGGGCGGTCGGGCGGGGGATCGACTCCACCCCGGTCTTCGGCGTGGCGGCGCGATTGAGCGCCCGGAAAATGGCGGCGCACTTCTCGGAGCGGAACTCGAAGACGACGTCGTCGGAGCGCGGCGTGAGCGTGAAGGCCGGCGGGCGCCGCATTTCCCAGATCACCGGGAGCGCGAGGCAGGCGAGGCAGGCCAGCAGCGCGAGGGTGACGGTCAGCCCCTGCGGCCAACCGCGGGACGAGCCGAGCGCGATGAGCGCGACCATCACGGCGGCGGCGCCGAGCCCGCTGACGTAGAGGAAGATCTTCTTCAACGTGTGGTGCCGGGCCAGCGCCGGGGCGCACTGCGGACAGCACGGCACCTGCAGCTCCACGGTCACGTTGGTGCCCTGCACCGGCTGGCCTGCGACCAGCAGCGTGGTGTCGATCGCCCAGCCGAAGGTGGAGCGAGCGCCGATGACCGAGATGCGGGCGGTGTGCTGCGGTTGCTCGCGCTCGCAGCCGACGCAGAGATCGGGAAACTGGGGCGGGACTTCGCCGCGAAACGGGACGTCAAACGTGGACATGCCGCCTGCTAACCGGTGGACGCCCGCGGGTTACGGAAAATCGGTCGCGTGGCTCAAATTTGCTCCGGCCGCGGGCCGCTGCATTTCCAACACTCGCCCATGGTGCCGGGCACCACTTCCCGGCAGGCCGGGCAGGTCCAGTCGGGCCCAGCCTCGACTGGCGCCTGGCGCAGTTCCCGCAGCAACTCCTCGATCCGACCGACCTCGGCATCGTCCTCCACCCACAGCTCGGCGGCGGCGTTGCCCTGCGGCACCTCGCCGGCGAGCGAGGAAATGTTGTAGTTGCGCAGCTCGGTGGCGATCCCCTGCGACTGCAGCCACGACTGCACCTGCGCGACGTTGACGTAATCGAGATGGCGATAGACGAGGGGCATGCCCGCATCCCAGCGCAGCGGGAGAGTCGTGGCAAGCCCGCCGGCTGTCAGCCGGGGCGGGCGTAGATGCGGGCGGACACATCCTCGCGCAGCCGCTGCAGCAGCTTCTTCGGCTCCGCCTTGCCCACCAGCACGAGGGTCTCGCCGGGGAACGACGTGCCGGCCACGATCTCCCCGGCGAACTCGGATTTGGAGGAATCGAGCCAGGTGCCGTCGGCCTCCAGCAGCAGGACGTACAACGGGCGCGTCGCGTAGTGCTGGACCTGCTTGCGGGCCAGCCAGGCCTGGCGAATGCGCGGGTGCCGGGCGAGCTGCTCGAGCAGACCGGTCAGCTCGGCGGCGGAGAGCCGATGCGGTTCGAGGGTGTCGCGATTGGTCAATTCGTTGCGTTCCTTCCCGGCCAGCTCCAGCTGCGCGTCCTCCCGATCCAGCTGCTCGTAGAGCGAACGCGCCTCGCCGATGCGGCCGTTGCGCTCGTGGAAGGCGCGGAGGTTCTCGAGGGCGTCCGAGGTCAGGACGGGATCGAGCCGCATGGCCTCCTCGACCAGCGGGACGCCGGCCGGGTCGTCGTCGCGCAGGCGGAGCGAACCGAGCAGAAAGGCGGCGCTGGCGTGCAGGCCGCTGGGGAGATCCGGAGTCGTCAGGAGCGCTGAAAGCACCGCCTGCGCCCGTTCGTCGTCCTGCAGATCGAGGAGCAGCGAGGCGCGCTGCAATTCCTCCTCCGGCGGACGCGGCGCGGGGTGCGACTCGACCTCCGCCAGCCGCTCGCGCACCTGCTGCAGCTCGAAATGCCGCATCATCCAAACGGAGCGGAAGCGTTCGCTCCATTCCGCCTCCACCCGCGCGCGCAACTCGGCGGCGCGCGGCCCGAGCAGTTCCGACGACGGCGGCTGGGCCGCGGAAGGCACCTCGCTGGCCACCTGGGGGACGCCCAGGCCGGCCAGCCGCTCGCGCAGACAGGGATGCGTGTCGTCGAGCGTTGTGTGTGCCTGCAGCGCCGCGCCCAGCCAGCGCTGGCCGAGGGTTGGCTCGGGGCCGGCGCGGAGCAGCGTGCGGAAGCGTTCGACCGTATCGCGCGGCGGCGCCGCCTCCGTGGCGGCCTGCCGGAAGATGCCTTTCCAGCCGATCTCGGCGCAGAGGCGGCCGAGCACCGAGGCCTTGACCAGCGCGCGACCCGCCACCTCGGGCCCCGCCGCGCGCGCGCCGGCGGCATCGGCCTCGAACTCCTGCGCCCGCACGAGCACGAAGGTCCAGGCATTGAGCCGCGGGACATACCACTTGAGGAAAGGCGTGATGAGCAGATCGAGCGCCGACGAACCGCCCGAGGCGGCCTGCAGGAGCGAGCCCCAGGCTGCGCGCATGCGGTAGATCCAGCCCGAGAAGCGGCCGTGTTGCCCACCGAAATGGCCGAACTCGTGGGCGATGACCGAGCGCAGTTCGTCGCGCGAGAGCGCGTCCATCAGCGGCACGCCGAGCACCAGCCAGTTCCGGACCGGACCGAAGAGGCCAAAGAGCGGTCGCTGCACGGCGGCGGCGTTGAAGTCGTTGTCGAGGTAGATGCGGGAGACCGGCTTGACCCCCAGCTGGCGGCTGAGTTCGTCCACCACCGCGTGCAGTTCGGGCGCCTCCTCGCGGCTGACCCGCACTCCGTCCGGCGGGGGCAGGCGGGTAAAGATGCCGCGCAGGATGGCCCAGGCGAGCACGCCGGCGAAGATGCCGATGACGAGCATCAGCTTGACCGAGCCTCCGCTCAGGCGCGTGTGCTGATAGATCCAGTAGCAGAGCCAGAACAGCGCCACGACCAGCAGGAGCAGCGCGAGCAAGTAGGCGTAGCCTCCGCCCGCCAGGAGCGCGACTTTGCGCCGGTAGCCGGCGGGGTTGGCCGCCGCGCGGGCGGTCAGCGATTCGACGAGAGCGTGATAGGTTTCCCGATTCATGGGCGGCAAGCCGCCGACCCACAGCGGGTGCCGAGGGCGCGGCGGCCTAAGCCTGCGCGGCTTTCCGCTTTTTAGCCAGCGCGCGGATGACCTGATTCAGCGGCAGGCAATTGAGAACATCTTCCCGTCGCAGCCAGCCCTTGCGCGCCGCGCCGACGCCGAACCAGAGATCCTGCAAAGCCTCGGTGCGATGGGCATCCGGATTGATGGAGCAGAGCACGCCCTTGTCCCGGGCGTTCTTCCACCAGCGCCAATCGAGATCGAGCCGGCGCGGGTTGGCGTTGAGTTCGATGATCGTGCCGGTGCGCGCGGCTGCGTCGATGATGGCGGGGATGTTGACCTCGTAAGCGCTCCGCTGCAGCAGGAGCCGCCCGGTGACGTGGCCGAGCATGGTGACGTGCGGATTCTCCAGCGCCCGGACGATGCGCGCGGTCTGCTCCGCTTCGCTGAGGGTGAAGTTGACGTGCACGCTGGCCACCACGTAATCGAGCTGCGCCAGCAGGCTGTCGTCGAAGTCGAGCGTGCCGTCCTTGTGGATGTCGCACTCGGTGCCCGCGAAGATCCGAAATTGGCCGCGGTACTCCGCGTTGAGCGCATCGATCTCCTTCAGCTGCGCCTCCAGCCGCTGCTCGTTCAGGCCGTTGGCGATGACGGAACTCTTGGAGTGGTCGGCGATGCCGAGATACTGCAGTCCGAGTTCCTGCGCGGCCTCGGCCATGGCGCGGAGGGAGTCGCGGCCGTCGCTCGCCGTGGTGTGATTGTGGAACGTGCCGCGCAGGTGCTCCAGCTGGACCAACTCCGGCAGCGTATGCGCTTCGGCGGCCTCGAGCTCGCCGTGGTTCTCGCGCAGCTCGGGCTCGATGTAGTCCAGCCCCAGCGCGCGGTAGACCTCGCGCTCCTCCTGCATCGGCGGAATGGGATCGGCGTCCTCGCGGGTCGGCGCGATGCGGTATTCGTTCAGCGTCCAGCCGCGCGCCATGGCCCGCTGCCGCAGGGCCACATTGTGCTCCTTGCTGCCGGTGAAATATTGCAGCGCGAAGGGGAACTCCGCGTCCGAGACGAGGCGCAGATCGCAGGGCACGCCGCTGCGCAGGCGCACGCTGACCTTGGTCTTGCCCTGCGCGATGATGCCCGTGACCTCGGGCAGGCTGGCGAAGTATTCGCCCACCGCCTCGGGCTCGCGCGTGCTGGCCACGAAATCGAGGTCGTGCACGATCTCCTTCCGACGCCGATAGCTGCCGGCCGGGCTGACCTGGCCGACCGCCGGGTGATCGCGCAGCGCCTGGTGCACGGCCCGGGCATCGCTGGCGATGCTGCCGAAGGTGAAGAGATCGGCCGTCGAGCGGCGCGTCTCGATCGCCGCCAGCAGCTTGAGCGCCGTCTTCTCGCCGAAGCCCGGCAGAGCCGCGATGCGGCCGTCGCGGCAGGCCTCCTCGAGCTTGGGAATGCCGGTGATCTTGAGCTGCTCGTGCAGGACCTTGATCTTCTTTTCGCCCAGCCCGGGCAGTTCGAAGAGTTCGAGAATGCCGGCCGGGAACTCCTCCCGCAGCCGCTCGTAGTACTCCATCTTCCCCGTCAGGATCAGCTCCGAGATCTTCTCGGCCAGCGCCTTGCCGATGCCCTCGACCTGGCCCAGCTGATTCTTCTCCGCGGCCTCGCGCAGGCTGCCGGCGAACATCTCGATCGCCCGCGCGCCGTTGAGATAGGCGCGCGTCTTGAACGGATTCTCCCCCTTCAACGCCAGCAGGCGGGCGATGTTCTCGAGAATGGTGGAGATCTCGTCGGCGTTCATGCGGACCGGCACGAAACCACGGACCGCGGGCGGCAGAAAGGAGTTTCGTCCGCCGCAAAAGAAGCGGCCGGGAGCGGCAGAGCGAGTCTGCCGGTCCCGGCCGGGGAAAGCGCGGCCCGGACGCTGCCGGGCGCGGGCTCAGGAGTTCTTCGGCGCGGCCACCGCGAGCTGATCGCGCAGGTTGGCGACCATCTTGCGGATGTGCGCGTAGCGGGTGGCCTTGCGCGAGCTGAGCAGGGCGAGACTGCGCTCGCGGCTGCCCCAGCTGAGGATTTCGAGGGTCACGTTCCGGACACCCCATTTGCTGAGGGCGCCATGGGCCGTATAGAGATCCACTTTCATCTTCCCGACCATGGCCGAGCCGTAGTCGTCGACTTCGTAGATGCGGCCCGTCTCGACCACGCGGAAGCGGGTGCCGAGCGGGAATTTGGACCAGTCGGCCGCCGCGCTGGTGATCGCGCCGGAGCGCAGGCGGGTGCCGATGGCGGTGCGGCCCGCCCATTGGGCGTTGCAGCCCGGACCGCTGCCATAGGCGGTCGCGATGGCGCGGATGCGCGTGGGTTGTCCAGCCGCCGGATTCTGGAGGTTTTGCCCGGCCGAAGCGGTCCCGGGGTGGAGGAGGGCGGTGAGGGCCAAGATGGCGAACGCGGGCAGGCAGCGCGCGAGGGTCAAGTTGGTCAAAGGCATGCGGGTACGTTCAATGGCTCGTTCTAGCGAGGGCGGGCCTGCGGGCAGAAAGCACCTGTCGAACACCGACAGAGTGGGCTTCATGTTCCGGCCGGCGTCTTCAGTTCCGAGAAGACTGCGCGGACGGCCGCGCCAAGTTGAGGGCTTGAAAGGCGCCCAGTTTGCCTGGCCGGAACGACCCCCGAAAAAACCTGGGTGGTCGCCGACGTGGGGCGGAATGGAGCGAGCCAGACCGAAAGGTCAAGCAGAAATTTCCCCCGCGGCTGTGTCAGTACGCGTCGTTACCGGAAGGCGAATTGCGCGAACTCGCCCAGCACGCCGGCCCAGGTCTCGGTGTCGTGGCGGCCGCCGGCGACTTCCCGATAGATGGCGTCGCGCCCGCGCTGCCAGCCGCGCAGTGCCAGTTCGTCGATCAGCTCGGTCGTGTCCTGGATGGCATCGATGACGCCGTTGCCGTCGCGATCGTCCGTCTCGTCCTCCGTGCCCGCCTGGAACCAGAAACGCACCGGCGGCAGCGGCGCAGCCCACTCGCGCACGAGCCGATGCGCCAGACGCGAAGCCTGCTCCGCGGCCGGTCCGGAGTCATCGCTGCGCCACCAGAACGAGCCGCTGAAGACGCCGCAAAGGCCGAAGATCTCGGGCTCGTGCCAGGCCAGATCGAAGGCCGAGAGTCCGCCCAGCGACGCGCCGAGGATGGCCGTGGCATGACGTCCACGCAGCGCGCCGCAGCGGGCGCGCACGGCCGGCAGCACCTGCTCGACGACGAAGTTCCGATACGCCGCCGCGCGCGCGCCGCGGCCGGCGTAATCGGCCGCGTGCGAGAGTCCGTATTCCATCTTCCGCGCCGCGTTGGTCGGAATCGCGACCACCACCGGCGGCGCGATCCGGCCCGCCGCGCCCAGCGCCTCCAGCGTGGCCAGCGCGCGCAGCGCCGCCAGATCCTGCCCGTCGTTGAGCACCAAAAGCGGATGCGGCCCCGGCGTGCCGGGATGGGCCAGGATCACGTCGCGCGTGTTGCCGAGTTGCGGCGAGGCGAGCGCCTCCAGCGTTTCGAGGCGATAGCTGCAGGCGAGCGCGGGCGAAGCTGCGCGGGTCGAAGATTCCAGAACCATGAGGTGAGCCGCCGTTTATGGGCGGCTCAGTGGCAGATGGCCAGCGTGGATCGCGGAGTCCGTTTCATTCCCAAGCCGCGGGACCGCCGAGATTCGAATACCACTCCCACGGGTTGTCCTTCGCTGGGAGCTCGGGATCCCCCTCGCGCCGCCAAGGCGTCCCCCGGAGACGGAAGCGCTGGCCATCGGCCGACGCCTCATAGACGCGTGGTCGGCCGCTCATGAAATCGTTCGGCATTCCGGCGGGCGGCTGGGCCGGATAGCGTCCGTCGACGAGGCGCAGCGCCTCCAGCTGCAGCGCGCTTTGGCAGAGTTCGACCTTCGCTTGAGCCATGAGATAGCGCTGCAGGCTGCGCTCGTATTTGGGCAGTGACAGGCTGATCAGCGTGCCGTCCCAGCGTGCGCTGCGGCGCTCGATCTCGCCCATGGCAGCCTCAAAGGCCGCGGGTTGAAATTGCGTCGGTCGGGTCGCAGGCAGCGACTTCTGCAGGTCGGCTGAAGCACGCGCGAAGGCCGTCAAGCCCGCGTAGTACATCGCGTCGCCCACGGCGAAGCGAACTGTTCGGTCGCTCACCACGGAGGCCAGATTTCGCAGGTCGCGGAAACGCGTGCCTTCCTCGAGCGCCTGCTCCCAGAGGTCCGCCGCGACGACGAATTCGAGGCGGGCCGCGCGCGCGAAATCGGCGAAGTAGTCCGTGCCGTCGAGAATGCGCGAGAAGGACTGGAGGTGCTCGGCGCGCCAGAGGTTCCGGCTCAAACCGAGCCAGACCATGCGGGTGCCGTCGGTCGTGACCGCCGCACCGATCCCGAGGCGCAGCAGTCCGGGATCCTGTCGAAAATGCCGACCGAGTCGGAGCATCGCCGCAACATCCTCGGCTGCGGCATCGATTTGTCCCAACTCCAGCCGGGCGGCCGCGCGCAGCCCGAAGAGCTGCCCCAACCGCCGGAAGAACGCCGAGCTTGGCTGCACCGCGAAGTAGCTCCTGGCGTATTGCACCGGGAAGCGGCAGCCCGGACGACGCAGGCCGTCCGCCAGATCGCCCAAGATTTCCTGCAACGGCTCCAGCGTGCGCAGAATGGTCGCGGCGGGAGCTTCGCCTGGCAGCGGATCGAGATGCCGGACGTCGCGCAAGGCTTCGGCCAAATCCGGGGCCTCTGGATAGACCGCCATCCTGTATCCGACGCCATTCTTGCTGCTCCGGGTCAGATTCAACTCGGGAATCGGATCGAACGCCGCGTCAGGGAAAATCTCGAGCGGCCCGCGTTCCTTCTCGATCTCCACCCACTGAGCGCGCAGCCGCGGGATGGCCGCGAAGTTGTCCGCCTCCGGCAGCGGCGGCGGGATCGCCGCCGCCAACGTAGAAATCTCTCCGGAGGCCAGCATCCGGGCCTTTTCGGCCAGCCAATGACGGCGCGCCCACCAGCGGCCGACGGAAAAGAGCAGCGCCGCGGCGGTGACGAGGATGGCTGCGAGGTAGGCGAAGCGAACGAGTTTCTTCATGTGGAATGAGATGCCCGGCCGTGCGGCGCAGAACGCTGACTGGTCGGCGGCGAGGGCGTGGGCGAATCGAAGTCGGGCACCAGCCGCTGGCGGGCGAGGAGCAGCTCCCGCAGTTGCTTGGTGTCGGTCGGCACCGCGAGGTGCGCTGGCCGGGGCGGACGATAGGGCGATTGCAGCACGATGATCCCGAGCCAGGTCAGCGCGAGCAGCGCCCAGCCGAAAGGCCGCGGCTGAAAAAGGCGGGCCCACCAACCCAGCGGCTCCGGCCGTTCCGCCGCGGCCTCGACCGCCGCCAGAATCTCGCGACGCCAGGCGGCGGGCGGTGTGCGGCGCGGCAGCGCGCGCAGGCGTTGGGCGATTTCGTTGTCGGTCATGGGCGGCGTTTTGGGGAAGACGCGGTGGGGCGCGAATTTGTCTGCGGATTCACGAAATCGTTTCGCCGCCGAGCGCGGCCCGCAGTTTTTCGAGCGCGTAACGCCAGCGGCTGGCGGCAGTGTTGGGCGAAATGCCGAGGACCTCGGCGATCTCGGCGAAGGTCAGCTCGTCCCAGATTTTCAGCTGCACGACCAGGCGCTGTTCCTCGGGCAATCCGTCCAAGGCTCCGGCCGCGAGCTTCACAGCTTCTTCGGCGTCGTCCGGTGTCTCGAGCAGGGCCACGGCGGCGAAATCGGCCTCGCGCCGGGTCCGGGTTTCGCGTCGGCGAAACGTGTCGACCGCCAGATTGTGGGCCAGCCGCAGCAGGTAGGCGCGGCGGTTCGCCGCCCGATCCAGCGGCGCGGAATCACGCGCCAGCCGGAGGAAGACCTCCTGCAGCACGTCCTGCACCGCCGCCTCGTCGCGCAGCAGATTCAGCAGGTGGGCGTAGAGAGCAGCCGCATGCGCGTCGTAGATCTCGGCCAGGCGCGCGGTGGAGGGCATGCGGAGATGAGACGCCGGATGCCCCGGATTTGTCTGGGAAAATCGCAGCGAAGCCATCACTGGCGCGGGGAGGCTCACACGAAGGCACAAAGGCACGAAGCGGAACCACCGCAGCCCTTTCAATCCTTCGTGACTTTGTGTCTTTGTGTGAGCCTTCCTCCGCCTTCGCATCTCTGCCAGGGAATCGAACCGGTTGCCGCTGACTCCCGCGCGGGCGAAAGGAAGGGATGCCTTCCGACCGTCGCGCCGATCCTCCCGCCACCGCCAACCCGCGGACGGTGGCCATCGTGGGCCGACCGAACGTCGGCAAGTCCGCGCTCTTCAACCGTCTGGCCGGCGAGTTCATCGCCATCGTCCATGACCAGCCCGGCATCACGCGCGACCGCATCGTGGCCGAATGCCGGCTGGGGGCGGCGCCGTTCGACATCATCGACACGGGCGGCATCGGCGAGGTGGCCGACGAGCAGTTCGCCGACCGCGTGCGCAGCGAGGCGGAACTGGCGGTGGCCGCGGCCTCGCTCGTGCTGCTCGTGGTGGACGGACGCGCCGGGCTGCAGAACGCGGACGCGGACCTCGCCAAATACCTGCGCCGCCAGGACGTGCCGGTGCTGCTGGTGGTCAACAAGCTCGATCAGTCGAAGCACAATCCGCTGGTGGCCGATTTCGCGCGACTTGGGTTCGACAATCCCGTCAGCGTCAGTGCGGCCCACGGACGCGGCATTCCGGAACTCGTGGCGCGGGTCGAGGCCCAGCTGCCGGAGCCGGTTGAGGTCGAGGAGACGGACGAGGACGCGGAGGAACTCGATGCCAAAGGCCGGCCGAAGAAGCGCCGCGTGCCGCGCGTGGCCATCATCGGGCGGCCGAACGTCGGCAAGTCGTCGCTGACCAACGCCATCCTCAAGGACGACCGCACCATCGTGAGCGAGATCTCGGGCACGACGCGCGACGCCATCGACATCCCGCACGTCTTCAACGGCAAGCGCTACGTGCTCATCGACACCGCGGGCATTCGCCATCGCGGCCGGCACAAGACGTCGGCCGAGGTCTTCAGCGTGATGCGCTCGGAGAAGAGCATCGAGCGCGCCGACGTCTGCGTGCTGGTGATCGACGGCGCCGAGGGCGTCACACGCATGGACCGCACCATCGGCGGCCTGGTGCAGAAGGCCGGCAAACCCGTCGTCCTGGTGGTGAACAAGTGGGACCTGGTCGAGAAGGGGCGCGGCGAGAAGGCCATGCGCGAGTTCCGCAAGGAGTTCCTCGAGGCCGCCAGCGCCGACCTCTTCTTCCTGGCCCACGCGCCCATCGTGGCGACCACGGCCATCGAGAAGCGCGGCGCGGGCAAGGTCTTCCAGGCGGTCGAGAACCTGCGCGCGTCGGCCGCTACGCCCACGCCGACCGGGCCGCTCAACCGGCTGCTGCAGCAGGCGATCGAGCGCCAGCCGCCGCCCACCGTGGCGCTGAAGCGGTTCAAGCTGCTCTACGTGACCCGCGCCCCGGACGAGGCCGCGGCCACGCCCGTGCCCATCCCGCGGTTCATCTTCTTCTGCAATGACCCGGCCCTGCTGACCGACAGCTACCGTCGGTACCTCGAGATGAAGATCCGCGAGGAATACGGCTTCGCCGGCCTGCCGCTCAGCATCCGGCTGCGGGGTCGGGCGAAGGCGGAGTGACGTCCTCGCTTCGGTCTTTGGCAATGGTGTCATTGCGCAATGTTTTTATTGCGCAGCGCAATCATTGCCTAAACTGAGGTCATGGAAATCCGCGTGGGTCCGCCGGTGGTCGATGCCGACCACTTCGAACGACCGGAGCTGACGGCCCAACTGCAGGCGGCGCTGACGCGGGGTTCGGTCGCCTTTCTGGGCCCGCGCCGCACCGGCAAGACCTCGCAGCTGCTCGCGCTGGCGGCCGCGCCGGGGAAGTTTTTGCCGGTCTACTGCGACGTGGAGCATTGCTTCACGCCCGAGCAGTGGCTGCTGGCCGTGCTGGAGGCGAGCAGCGCGCGCCTCGAGCAGGGCGGCGCGGCGGCGAAGCAGCTCCGCCGGCTGTGGGACGCCTTCGCCGTGCGGGTGCGCAAATTCACCATCCTCGGTGCCTCGGCCGAACTGGCACCCGCGCCGACGCCGGATTTTCGCGCGCTGGGCGAAGAATTCGCCCGCCTGCTGCGGGAGTCGGAGGTGCCGCTGGCGTTCCTGCTCGATGAGTTTCCCTGGTTCGTGCAGAACCTCGCGCCCGAGCCAGCGCGGCAGTTTCTCTCCTGGTTCCGGCAGCTGCGCATCGAGGCGGTGCGCCGGCCGGTCCGCTTCGTCCTCACCGGCTCCATCGGCCTGGCGGGCGTGGTGCGGCGGCTCGGCCTCGGCTCGACCGTCAACGACCTCGAGCAGATCCGCATCACGCCGCTCTCGTCGGCGGAAGCGGAGTCCTTCCTCGAACGCCTGACGCGCGACAACGGCATCGCCCTCTCGGCGGAAGGCCGCCGGGAGGTGATCGCGCTGCTCGGCAGCACCTGGCCGTATTTCCTCCAGCTCTTCGTCGCCGCGCTGCAGCAGCATCCGCGCGATGCCGTCACGGGCGAGAAGGCGCATCTGGCGCGGCTCTACGAGGAGGAGATCACCAGCTCGCGGAACGAGTTCTGTCGGAACATGCGCGAACGGCTGCGCGCGATCTTCACGCCCGCCGAACTGCTGCTTGCGCAGGCGGTGCTGCGGCGGCTGGAGGCGCCGGCCGGACTGACGGCCGAGGAGGTGGAGCGCGTCCACGCGGAACTCGTCCCCGATCCGTTGCATCGCGCGCAGGTGGAAGGCGATCGCCACACGGTGCTGGAGACCCTCGAGCACGACGGCTATGTCGTCCGCGACCAGACGGCGGAACGCCGCTACCGCTTCGCCTCCCACATCCTGCGCGACTACTGGCGGCGCCACCCGTGATGCGCGCGTCCGCACCGATATTGATCCAGCTGCCGGGACTGCTCGCGCCCGAAACGTTGCTGGCGGAATGCGTCGCGCGCGGGCCGCTGCTCGACACGCTGGTCGGCCTCGTGCGCGGCAATGCGCCCGGGAAGCCGCCACAGCATGTGCTGCTGGTCGGCGGCCGCGGACTCGGCAAGACGACCATGCTGTGGGCGCTGGCGCGGCGGGTGGAGAGCGACGGCAAACTGCGAAGCCAGTGGCTACCGCTGGTGCTGAGCACGGCGAGCCACCGGGTGGGAGACCTCGCAGGCTTCTGGCTGGAGGCGCTCCGGCGCTGGCACGAGGCGACCGGCGCCACCGAGGAAGAGTTCGAGCGTCTGCTCGCGCAGCCCGAGGCCGAACTGGAGGCGTCCGCCAGACACGCGCTGCTGGAGCGCATCGACCGATCCGGCCGGCGCGCGCTGCTGCTGGTGGACGAGATGAACGACCTCCTCGCTGCCTTCGACGGCCGCGCGCAGCAGCGACTGCGCGAGTTCCTGCTGCGTGATCCCCGCGTCGTGTGGGTGGGTACCGCCGGAGAGCAGTTCGAGGAGGTGGCCCACGTGGACCAGCCGCTCTTCGATCTCTTTCGCGTCTTTCCGCTGGCGCCGCTGACGCCGGCGGAGACGGTCAAGAGCTGGCAGGCGCTGGCTCGAATCCATGGGTCGGCGCGTCTGTTCCGGTCCGCCGAGCACGGCACCGGATGGGGCCCTGCGCTCCATCTCCTCACCGCCGGGCGTCCGCGCCTGCTGAAGCTGGCCTTCCGCGCGTCGGTGGAACATCCGCGCCTCGACTTGCAGGCGCTGCTTTGGTCGCTGCTCGATGCTGCGGCACCCGAGTTCGAAGCCGCCATGGCCGCGCTCTCGGCGCAGCAGCAGCGCGTCTACGCGGCGGTGGCGCTGGCCTGGGACCCCGTCGGAACCGCGCAACTCGCCGCCCGCACGCGGCTCGCCAGCAACCTGGTCAGCGCGGTGCTGAAGGAACTGACGCGCCGGGGCGTGATCGTGGAGACTCAGCCGCCGGGTGGACGGAAGTCCTACCTGCTGGCGGACCGACCCGCCAATCTGCACTACCTGCTGCGCCACGGCGGAGCGGCCCGCGTCCGGCTTGAGGAATTCGTGCAGGTCCTGGGCGCGCTGCATCCAGCCCACGGCGAGTCCAAGCTCGGCTCGCCGCGGGACGTCGGCTCGAACTCGCGGAAGTCAGCGGCTCCCGCGGCCGCGGCAGTCATTGCCTCCACCCAGCGCGTGCGCGCTGCGGCCGATGCCCCCATCCGCCTCAGCGCCGCTCTGCTCGCTCACGCCCGCCTGACTACGGTTGCGGAGGCAGTCGACGCTCTCGCGGCGCTGCCGGGCCCGCCGCGTTGCGCCACGCTGGCCGATGCCTTCCGCGCGCATGCCGATGTGGATCACCTCCACCGCCTGGCGCCCGAACGTCGCGCGGTGGTGCTGGAGTTGCTCGGGCTGCTCCCGCCACGGGCGGCCGGCGAGGTCAGACCTTGACCGCGTGCCGCTTGTCGAGCTTGAGAATGCCGGGGCTCTCGAAGGCGACCACCGCCTTGGGATCGGTCAGCTTCTCGCCGCGCCAGGTGACGCCGCCGCCTTCGATCAGCCGGCGGGCGTCGCCGCGCGACTTGGTCACCTGGAAGCCCTGCAGGAAGGCGTTCACCACGGCGCTGACGGCATCGACTGACCCGAGCGTCACGACCGGCAGATCCGCGCTCTCGAGGTCCTTCTTGCTGAACCGCGCCTCGAATTCCTCCCGCGCGCTCTTCGCCTCCGCGGCGCTGTGGAAGCGGGCGACGAGGCGCGCGGCCAGCTGCTTCTTCGCCTCCATCGGGTGCATCGCCGCGTCGAGCTGCTCGTGGAAGAGGAGCTCGTAGTAGCGCGCCATCAGCTCGTCCGTAATGCTCATGGCCTTTCCGAACATGTCGCCGGGCGCGTCGGTCAGGCCGATGTAGTTCTGCAGGCTCTTCGACATCTTCTTCACGCCGTCGAGGCCTTCGAGGATCGGCGTGGTCAGCACGATCTGCGGCGCCTGGCCTTCCTGGACCTGGAAGTCGCGGCCGACGAGGCAGTTGAAGAGCTGGTCGCTGCCGCCCAGCTCGACGTCGGCGCGGACCATGACGGAATCCCAGCCCTGCATGATCGGGTACTGGATCTCGTGCACCCGGACCGGCTGGTCGTTGGCGATGCGCGCCTTGAAGTCCTCGCGCTGGAGCATCTGCTGCAGCGTCACGCGGCTGTTCAGGCGGATGACCTGCTCGAAGTTGAGCTGCCCGAGCCAGTCGGCGTTGTTGACGATCTCCGTGCGCTCCGGGTCGAGCATCTTGAAGGCCTGCTTGCGATAGGTTTCCGCATTCGCCTCAATTTGCTCCCGCGTGAGCGGCGGACGCGTGCTGGTGCGGCCCGAGGGATCGCCGATCAACGCGGTGAAGCCGCCGATGATCAGCACGGCCTGGTGACCCATCTCCTGGAACTGCGCCAGCTTGGCCAGGGGCAGCGAGTGGCCCAGATGCAGATCGGGCGAGGTCGGATCGACGCCCAGCTTGACCCGCAGCTTCTGCCCCTTCTGCAGTCGGGCGAGCAACTCGGCATCGCTGACCAAATGGGCGGCACCGCGCTTGAGTTGCTCCAGCGCTTCCTCGGGCGAGACGGACGGGGCGTTCATAAATCGGGCCGGAGAGGTCCGCTGGGAAGGAGGATGGCGCAAGGAAGAAGGGGCAGGCGACCCAGGCGCGCCCCTTTCGTCCTTCCTCCTTCACCCTTCTTCCTTCCCCAAGGCGTCCAGCCGCGACAGCGCGCGCTCCAGCACCGGCGCGAGGCCGTCTTCGCTGTCGACGGAGAACTGGAGGTCTTCGACCAGTCCATCGGTCAGGCGGTAGACCCAGGCGTGGACGGCGACCTTCTGTCCGCGGCGCCAGGCGTCGCGCACGACGGTCGTCTGGCAGACGTTGGCGGCCTGCTCGATGGCGTTGAGCTTGCAGAGGTGGTCGACCTGGCAGAGCTCGGGCGCGAGCTTGGCCAGCCGGCCGATGTGCTTGTGGCGCACGTCCTGCACGTGGCGCAACCAGTTGTCGGCCAGGCCGAGGCTCCGATCCTCCCAGGCCGCGCGCACGCCGCCGCAGCCGTGGTGGCCGCAGACGATGATGTGCTTCACGTGCAGGTGGTCGACCGCGAACTGCAGCACCGAGAGGAAGTTGAGGTCGGAATGCACCACCACATTGGCCACATTCCGATGCACGAAGATCTCGCCCGGGAGCAGGCCGCAGATCTGGTTGGCGGGCACGCGACTGTCGGAACAGCCGATCCACAGGTAGGCCGGCGACTGCTGGCGGGCGAGGCTGGGGAAGAAGTCCGGTTCCAGCGCATTCACCCGCTCGGACCAGCGGCGGTTGTTCTCGAGAAGTTGGGTCAGCACGTGCCGCGGAAGGTGCCGCGGATGCCGCCGCGCTCAAGCAACTGCGGGGTCTTCTTGCAACCCGGCCCGGTCTGCGGCAATGGCCGCCGGTGTCGCCGCTGCCCTACCACCTCGCCCTGCGGGACTGGCTCCGCTCGCACGAGCCGGAGGTCTGGCGCTTTTTTGCCGCGGCCAGTTCGGCTGCGGCAGCCGCGGAGGAGCAGCGGCTCGAGCTGCTGAGCCAGGCCTATCGGCTCGAGCGCGAGACGCACCCGGCGGTCTTCGCCGAGGCCGATGCCGCCGCGCTGGCTCTCGGCGTCGAGGTGCCGCTCGAACTGCTGCAGGTCGGCGCGCCGACGGCCAACGCGATGATCTTCAGTCGACCGGAGCGGATCATGATCGTCTTCTGCGGACCGCTGCTCGACACCTTCAACGGTCCGGAGCTGCGCGCGGTTCTCGGGCACGAATTGGCGCATCACCACCTCTTTTGGAACCTGGAAGGCGGCGAACTGCACATCAGCTCGGAACTGCTGGCGACGGCGGCCGCAGATCCGACCAGCGATCGGGCCTTCGCCGAAAGCGCCCAGCGCTGGCGGCTCTGCACCGAACTGTTCGCCGATCGCGGCGCGCTCCGGTGCACGGGTGATCTCGCCGGCACGGTCGGCGCCCTGGTCAAGGCCAGCACGGGTTTGCGCGAAGTCAGCGGCGCCGCCTTTCTGCGCCAGGCCGCCGAGGTGCTGGCCAAGCTGCGGCCGAAGAGCGAGCGCGCGACCCATCCCGAGGACGTCGTCCGTGCCCGGGCGCTCGCCCTGTGGCATGAGCAGGGCGAGGCCGCGGAGGAAGAGATCGCCCGACTCGTCTTCGGCCCGGAAACCGTCGGCGAACTCGACTTGCTGGAACAGGCCGCGCTCCGCGCCGAAACGCTGCGGCTCTTCGACGAGCTCTTCGCGCCGGCCTGGAGCCGGAGCGAGACCCGGCTGGCGCACGCGCAGGAGTTCGCGCCGGCATATTCGCCCGGCTCCGACCGACTCGCGCCGGACGCCCTTTCCGAGCGATCGGCTTCGGTGCGCGACTACTTCGCGGCCCTGCTCTACGATTTCGTAACCTGCGATCGCGAACTCGGCGAGCTGCCGCTGGGCCAGGCGCTGTGCGTCTCCGAGCGGCTGGGTGCGGCGAAGGAATTCGACCGTCTGGCCGCGCGCGAGCTGGGCGTGCGGCAGCGCGATCTCAAGGAACGCCGCGAACAGGCGGCGGGGCTGCTGCAGCGGGCCGAGCAGGAGGAGATCGCATGAGCGCACGCACGCCGTTCCTCGATTGGCTCCGGTGCGAGCCGCAATGCCAGGGCCTGGGCAACGAGGCGCTGCTGGCGGTGGTGCTGCCGCTCTTCCGCGCGGTGCAGGACGTGCACGCGGCCGGGCAGGTCGCGCCGCTGCTGCCGGCGCAGCTTCATTTCGACGCCGCCACCCAGGCGCTCGGATTCGACGCGAAGGCGTCGCTGGCGCCGCGGCAGGCGCGCGACCTGATCGAGGCGCGTCAGGCCGAGGCGAGCAGCGCGTTGGAGGTCGTCGGCCACGCGCGGCAGGAGCACGATCTCGCCGCTGGTCGAGTGGCGCGGACCGATCTGGCCGTGGCCGAAGAGGATGGCCTGCCGGAGCGCCCGATCTTCGTACCCGGCTACCGCAGCTGGGAGCAGGCGCTCGGACATCACGACGAACTGACGGATCTCTTCCTGCTCGGGCAGCTGCTGGCCAGCGTGGCGACAGGACTCGACTTCACCCAGCGCGAGCAGCTTGGCGAGTTCGTGGAGCAGCGCGAGAATCTGTTTCAGCTCGTGCCGCGGCTGCATCCGGTCATCGCCGGAGTCATCGGCGAATTGACGGAACTCAATCGGCACCGGCGCGCGCGCGATCTCGGCACGGTCATCCTCCGGCTGGAGAACTTTCGCGAGCAGCCCGCCGCTGACTTCGACCTCGGGCGCATCGCCGGTCTTGCGCAAGCTGCGCCGAAGGCCCGCACGCCGCTCATCCTCGGGCGCCTGCGCGATCGACTCTTCGAGATCTCGCGGCGGAATCGCCTGATCTACTTCAAGCCCAGCCAGCAGACGGTCAATCTGACCATTGCCTCCGTGCCGCTGAGGCTGGATCACCGCAGCATCCGTCCGGAGCAGCTCTGCTATTGGCACGCGCAGCTGGCCGAGACGCTCTCGCGCGGCGAGACGCTGCCGCTCGGACGATACGTGCGTTTCGAGGATCATCCCTACATCGCGCCGGCGCTCGATAAGGCGATCGCGGCGGCGCGGCGCGATCGGCACGAGTTCGGCTTCCAGCAGCTGCGGCTGGTGCTCGTCTTTCTCCGCTGGCACAATCTGCGGGAGAACCCCGCGGAGCTGATCGAATCGCCGCTCCTCCTGCTGCCCGTCGAGCTGAGCAAAAAGAAGGGCGTGCGCGACAGCTACGAGCTGGAGCCGGCGGGAACCGTGGCGCAGGTCAATCCGGCGCTGCGTTTCCATCTGCACCAGCTCTACCGGCTCGAACTGCCGGAGGAGATCGATCTGCGCAGTCAGACGCTGGCCGACTGGCACGCGCAGCTGCAGGCGCAGATCCACGCCAGCGAGCCGGCGGTCACGCTGCGGCTGGTCGAGCGGCCGCAGGTCCGGCTCGTGCAGGAACGGGCGCGGTTGCGCGTCGAGGCCTATCGCCGGCGGCAGCAGGCGCGCGGCGAGCCCGTGCGGGCGGCCAAGGTCAGCCATTCCTACGCGCCCGACGACTATCGTCCGCTCGGCCTCGCGCTCTTTCGGGCGCACGTGCAAACCCGGGCGCTTTCGCTGCGCCTCGCCGCCGGCGGGACCGTCGGCTTCGGTCCGCCTGCGCAACTTACCGCCGACGCGCCGGCCGGGCTCGAACACGTGACCGAGCGCCAGATGGTGGAGATCGGCGGGCAGAGCTCCGCCGCGGGGAATCCGTATGTCTGGGAGTTCGATCTGGGCGCGCTCACGCTGGGGAATTTCAACACGCGGAAGATGTCGCTGGTGCACGACTACGGCGCGCTGCTCGACGAAGCGCCGGCCTGTCCCGCCTTCGAGACCATCTTCTCGCCCGCGCCGCGCCAGGTCGGAGACGCCCCGCCGCCGCTGCCGCTGCCGGAGCAGCATTTCGTCGTGCCGGCGGATGCCGCGCAGGCCTCCGCGGTGGCGCGCGGGCGGGCCGGAGACAGCTTCATCATCCAGGGCCCGCCGGGCACGGGGAAGTCGCAGACCATCACGAATCTCATCGCCGATTACGTCGCCCGGGGTCGTCGCGTGCTCTTCGTCTGCGAGAAGCGGGCGGCCATCGACGTGGTCTTCCACCGGCTGCGGCAGCAGGGACTGGGAGAACTGTGTTGCCTCATTCACGATTCGCAGACCGACAAGAAGGAATTCGTGCAGAATCTGCGCGGGACCTACGAAGCATTCCTGCAGCCCGCGCCTGAGCTGGCCGAGGCGGAGCGCTCCCGGTGCGAGCTGACGGCCGAACTGCAGCAGGAGATCGAGGCGCTGAGCCGCTTCTCCGCCCACATGACCACGCCGCGCGCGGAGGCCGGCGGCAGTCCGCGGGAGCTGCTCGACCGACTCCTCACGCTGCGCTCCGACCTCGGTGAGGTCGCGGCATTGCCGCCCGAAGACGAGGAGCAGCTGCCGGCCTACGCGCTCTGGCCGCAGCACGGCGACCTCGCGCGACGTCTGGCTCGGGCGCTGCGGGAGGCAGG
Organism: Verrucomicrobiota bacterium; assembly: GCA_018240025.1. Lineage (GTDB taxonomy): Bacteria > Verrucomicrobiota > Verrucomicrobiia > Chthoniobacterales > SZAS-18 > SZAS-18. Next base: position 26,261 of record JAFEGM010000062.1, on the reverse strand, counting down.
AGAGAATCCGGTCCTGGCGCGGCATCCGCTGCGTCTCGTGCCGCCGGGCGTGCTCGAGTCCGAGCGGCCGGTGGCCGAACTGCGTCGTCAGCTGGAGGCCGTCGAGGAGGCTCTGGAGACGGTCGAGAACGGCTTCGCATTGCTCGCCGACCCCGCCGAGCTGACAGCCCTGCCGCTGTCCGAATTGGGCGCGGTGCTGGAATTCTCGGCTTGGGCGCAAGGTTTGGCCGGCTGCGGCCTGTCGGGCGCGTGGGAGCCGAAAAGCGCGGCGGGCAAAGCCTTGCAGCAGTTCGAGCGCGAATCCGGTGTGCGCACCGCAGCCTGGCAAAAGGCGACGGAGAAGGCTGCGGGTTGGAGCGATCCCTTCGACCCGCAGGACGCCGCGGAGGCGCTGGCGCTGGCCAAGGCGCGCGAGCAGAGCGTGCTGCGCTTCGTTCTTCCGGCGTGGTGGCGGCTGCGGGGCGAGCTGCAGCGGCGCTACGATTTCTCGCGGCACCAGCAGCCGCCGACATTCGTGCGCCTGCTGGAAGCGCTGGTCGCCCGGCAGCGGGCCGAAGCCGCGCTGACGGAGCTACGCGCGGAGACGCAGCGCGCCTGGCGGCACGAGGATCCCGACCGACTGCTGCAGGAGGTGAGCGCCTGGCGGGAGCGGCTTGCCGCCGGCCCGTCGACCTTGCGATCGTGGGCGCGCCGATTGCTGGCGCAAGACTCGGCGGACCTGGCGAGCGGGCTGAGCGACCTCTGGCCCGATTTCCAGCGACTGCGCGGGGCGCTCGGCGCATTTCCCGTGCCGAGCCGCCTGGCCTTCGGAGAACTCGGCGCGCTATTGGCCGAGTTGCGCCGGGCGAGCGATCTCCTGCCGGAATTTGCGCCGCTGCTGCGCGAGCTGCAGGGGACCGATCCGACGTTCGCCCGCGCCCTGCGCGAGATCTCGCGGTCGGTGGACGCCCTCGAGTTCGCCAGCGCGCGGAGGGCCTTCCTCGCCAGCGGTCGCGACGACCGCCGAGCCGCGCGGTTCGACGGCGCGCAACTCGACGCGCGGCTGGAACGTTTTCACGCCCGCCAGCGCCGGCTGCTCAGCCTGAATGCCGCGACGCTGCGTCACGGCGTGCGGGCGCGGTTCCTCGAGCACGTCCGGCTCTCGGGCCTGCCTGCCGCGCAGCTCACGGCGGAGGAAAAGGCGCTGAAGAAGGAATTCTCCGCCGGCCGGCGCGAGTTGGAGCACGAGTTCGGCAAGAGCATGCGTTTTCGCTCCATTCGCGAGCTGGCCGCCGGGCCGAGCGGACTCGTGCTGCGCGATCTGAAGCCGGTCTGGCTGATGAGCCCGCTCAGCGTCTCCGACACGCTGCCGCTGGAGGCCGACTGGTTCGATGTGGTCGTCTTCGACGAGGCCAGCCAGATCCCGCTCGAGGAGGCGATTCCCGCGATCTTCCGCGCGCCGCAGGTCATCGTGGTGGGCGACGAGATGCAGCTGCCGCCGACCTCCTTCTTCGGCGCCGCGCACGAGGACGAGGAGGGGCTGATCGTCGAGGAAGGCGGCGAACGCGTGGCGCTGGCGCTGGAGGCCGACAGCTTCCTCACGCAAGCCGCGGTGAGCCTGCCTTCCACGCTGCTCGCCTGGCACTACCGCAGTCGCTCGGAGGCGCTCATCTCGTATTCGAATGCCGCATTCTACCAGGCCAAGTTGCTGACGATCCCGGATCGAACCGTGGCGCCGCGTGGGCGGGGCGCGCTCGAGCTGCAGAGCGCGGACGAGGCGGAGCGAGCCGTGGACGAGCTGCTGGCGCGCAGCATCAGCTACCACCGGCTCGCCCATGGGAGGTATCTCGACCGGCGCAATCTCGCGGAGGCCGAGTACATCGCCCGGCTCGTGCGGGCGCTGCTGCGGCGCGAGACAGGGCAGAGTATCGGCGTGGTCGCGTTCTCCGAGGCGCAGCAGACGGCCATCGAGGAGGCGATCGAGAAATTGGCCGAAGCCGATGCCGATTTCGCCGCGCGCTTCGAGGCGGAGACACGGCGCGAGGAGGACGATCAGTTCTGCGGCCTCTTCCTCAAGAATCTGGAGAACGTGCAGGGCGACGAGCGCGACCTCATCATCCTGAGCATCTGCTACGCGAAGGGCCCGGAGGGTCGCATGCTGATGAACTTCGGCCCGATCAATCAGCGCGGTGGCGAGAAGCGGTTGAACGTGATCTTCTCGCGCGCGAAGCGGCACATGGCGGTGGTCGCGAGCATCGGCCACGGCGAGATCACGAACGACTGGAACGACGGCGCCAACGCATTGAAGAACTTTCTGCGCTACGCCGAGCACGTCTCGCGCGGTGAACCCGAGCTGGCGTCGGGCGTGCTGGCCGGCCTGCAGACCGGCGCGCGCCGGGACGAGCCGGGCCGGGGAGGCGCCGAGATCGTGGCCGAGCAACTGGCGGCCGCGTTGCGGGCGCGGGGACAGACCGTGCGGCTGGCCGTCGGGCAGAGCCGCTTCCGCTGCGATCTGGCCCTGGCTGCGCCGGGTGGCGAGGCCTACGCGCTGACCGTGCAGATCGACGGCGCGCAGCATTACGCCAATCCCGACATTCAGGAACGCTATTGCACGCGGCCGGGGCTGCTCGAGGCCTTCGGCTGGCGGGTGCTGCACGTGATGGCGAAGGATTGGTTCGAAGACGCCGAGCGCGTCCTGCAGCGGATCGAGCGCGCCCTGCGCGAGCCCACACCGAGCCCCGCGGAGGATTCGCCCGAGAAGGAGATGGGCGAGACGGAGGAAGAAGAGATCGATCCTGCCGCGGAGCAAATCCCGGCCGCAGCGCCCCTGGCGGCCCCAGACACCTCGATGGCACCGCCTGCTCCGGAAACTCCGCCGGCCCCCGTTTCGGAATACCGCCGCTATCTCGAGTTCGTCGGCGACGGATCGCGCAAGTTCTGGGAAGTGACGGTGCGCGAGGAACGCCTCGTCGTGCGCTTCGGACGTCTGGGCACCGCAGGGCAGACGCAGGAGAAGCAATCCGCGAGCACCGAGGCCGCGCGGGCCAAGGCCGAGGCGCTGGCGGCCGAGAAGCGGGCCAAGGGCTACGAGGAGAAATAGGCCCGGCGGTCGAGGTGCACGCTCGACGCCTGACGGCCGGTCTGATTCACTCGCGCCTTCTTCTCAGCCGCGGACCGTTCCTCATCGCGAGCCTGCCTTCGCCCATGTCCATCCGCTGGCCCGCGCGCTTCGAACCGAGAGTCGCTCCCGTGCACGTGCGGAACGACCTCGCCATGTCCGCGCCGGTCGAGGCGGTCTGGGCCTGGCTGATCCGCGCGACCGCCTGGCCGCAGTGGTATCCGAATGCGCACTCCGTCCGCCTTGAGGGCGGAGTACGCGATCTCTCCGAAGACGTGGAGTTTCGCTGGCGCACCTTCGGACTCCCGCTCGTCTCGCGGGTCGGCGAGTTCGTGCCGCACGAGCGCATCGGCTGGTACGCGTTGGGCCCCGGGGTCGATGTCTACCACGCCTGGTATCTCGAGGCGCGCAACGGCGGCTGCTGGGTGCTGACGGAGGAGACGCAATACGGCGCGCTGGCCCGCCTCGGGCATCTCCTCCTGCCGCGACGCATGGGGAAATGGCATCAGATCTGGCTCGAGAACCTGGCCGCGAAGGCCGCCGGTGGACCGCCGGATTAGGGCTGGGGAGGAAGGCTCGGCCTCGAAGAACTCACCGACCGCAGAAAAGATCGGATCGCCCGATGGGCGTTCCGAGGGGTTTGCAGGGGCAATTCTGTGCCGAGCGTTACGACTTCAGCCGGGTGATCTGGACGCTGACGATCCGCCATTGGCCGCCGCGGCGGACGTAGACATCGAGGTAACGATAGTGCGAGGTGAACGGCTTGCTCTTGAATTCGCCCGTCATGCGGGTGCGGCCGGAAAGCAGGGCGGTGTCGCCGTAGATGCGCACCTCGAAATCCTCGACCGTGTAGGGATGAATGCGCAGGTCGTCGGAGACGAGATCGCGCACGAAGGCAGCCTTGTCGGCCACATCGCCGTCGCCATCGATCTGCCGAAAGTCGTCCGCCATGTTCGCCTCGATGGCGGCGCGGTCCTTGCGCACGATGGCCTTGTCCCAGGCGTCGGCTTGGCGGGTCAATTCGGCCACCAGCGCTGGCTGGGCCGGCTCCGCCGCGCCGGCGAGCGCCATGAACCCGAGCCAAAGAGCGGAGACGAGAATGCGGACGGCGGACATGAGGGACAGGGGCAGAGATCCAGGCGATGGCAAGTTCGCCTGCCGTCGCACGAACCGGGGGGCACGCGGTTCCATTGCGTGCCCCGGACAGCCGTGCCGGCGGATGCACTGGGTTCCCGCGCCGACGCAAATTGGCACTCGCTTGTCGCGATCGGACATGTCCGCACCGTTGCCTGGCGAGTAGGCCCTCCCGCAGGGTCGCGGTTTCATCATGCCTGTTTCCCTACCGTCAGCCGTGCGGTCGAATGCGACGGGTGTGCCGCTCCGGCCAGAATCCATCGACCGCAGCACGGGTCTCGGCCTCTCGACGGCCAGGCGCATCATGATCGGCGGGGAAGGCCGCATTTCGGTCGAGCGCGAAGCCGGTCGGGGCAGCCGTTTCGCGGTTCTTCTACCGATCGTTGCCACGCCGCATTGAGCCATGGATGCGTTCGCCCCAGCGAGGTTTGCCGGCGGTGGCCCGGACACGCCTGAGCCCGGCTGGCTGGACTTGCTGGAGGATCGGGCCATCGGGCAACTCCGCGCGGTCGAGCGGGAATGCGCCTGTCCCGCGCTCTACTTTTCGGGCCGCAAGGGTTCGCTTTGTCTGCTTCGCTTGCTGGAAAAATCGGGCCTTTCGTCCGCCCGCTTCCGCCTGTTCTGCGTCGAGAGCGGACGAGAATTCCTAGAGCTGGTGAAGTTCCGCACGGCCCGGGCGAGTCGCTCGCGCTTTCGGCTGGAGGCCTGGCACCTTGGCTCCGCGCTGGTGCGGGGGGCCTTGTCCGCGGACAGCGAGGCGAGCCGGGCCGCCTTGCGAGCGACCTCGTTGAAGCTGGCGCAGCAGGAACTCGGAATCGAGACGTTGGTGAGCGCCGGGCGCGCCGATGAGTGCCGCTCGTCGCACGGTCCCGAGGAGCCCCGACGCGACGAAGCGACGCACCTCCCGCTGCATGGGTGGTCCGAACTCGAAATTTGGTCGTATATCTGCCGGGAGGGCCTGGCGGTGCCATCGCTCTACCTCTCGCATCGCCGAGTCTGCGTGGACCGCCACGGCACCTGGCTGCCCGTCGACCCGCACGCGCCGCCCGCGCCGCAGGAGCGACTGCAGCTGCAACAGGTGCGCACCAATTGCATCCTCGACCGCTCGCAAACTCAGTTCACGCCGAGTGCTGCGACCACGGCCGCCGAGGTGGTGGCGGAGCTGCGGCGCGAACTTGTTCGATGCCGCTGAGGCGGACCGAGCCGGTGTGCTGCTTCTCGCGACGTCTGCCCCGTCGCGCCCGGGGGGTGGTCCTGTCGCAAATGGACCCGTCTCGTGCGCGAACGGACACCTGCCGAAGTTTGCCGGTGCTTCGAATCCACCCGATGCCGGATTTCATGGGAAATCCCTCGCTCTCCTGTCCGCTCGTTTTGGTGGGATCGTTGCTCAGTTCGCTGCCGGTGGCGGCGCAAGGCCCGGAACCGACGCCCGGACCGGCTGCGGTCGGAGAGGCGCGTCCGTCGAGGTGGGAGTCGCTCGACGTCAGGCTCGATGCGTTGGAAAAACAGATCGACGACGCGCGCTGGAAGGATCGCGTGGGGGACCTCGCCTGGATCGACAAGATCTCCATCTGTGGGCCCCCGCCGGCCAAGGTCGCCAACCCCGCTGACCCGGGCGCGAAGAATCGGCTCGTCTTTCCCGCGTACGTCTTTCTGCCGAAGGACCTGGATCGTTCCAAGAAGCATCCGCTCATCCTCTTCCCGCACGGCGGCGTGCAGTCGAACTTCAGCACCTACTACGCGCGGGCCGTGCGCCATCTCGTCGGCCAGGGCTACATCGTGGCGGCACCCGAGTACCGCGGCAGCACCGGCTACGGCAAGGAACTCGCCGAGGCGCTCGACTACGGCGGCCTGGAGGTCGACGACGTGCACGCGCTGCGGCAGCACATGGTCGAGAATTGCCCGCTGGTCGATCGCACGCGGGTCGGGGTCTTCGGCTGGAGTCATGGCGGCATGATCGCGCTGCTCTGCCTGACCCGATTTCCGCAGGACTATCGGGCCGCCTACGCCGGCCAGCCGGTCAGCGAACTCACGACCCGGCTCGGATACTCCACCGAGCAGTATCGGAAAATCTTTTCCGCGCCCGGGCATATCGGCAAGACGCCGCGCGAGGATCCGGCCGCCTACCGCGCGCGGTCCCCGCTCTGGCAGGTGGGCCGCCTGGAGGCGCCGGTGCTGATCCATGCCGCCACCAACGACGACGACGTGCGGATCATCGAAGCGGAGCTGCTGATCCACGCGCTCAAGGCGGCGGGGAAGAAGTTCGAGTACGAGATCTTCCAGGACATCCCCGGCGGGCACTCCTTCGACCGGCTCGACACCCGCAGTTCGCGCCAGATTCAGCTGAAGATCTACCAGTTTCTGGCCCGCGAGCTGCGGCCGGAGAAGCCATTTCGCGAGCTGGCCGAACTGGATGGTCCCGGCTGGCGGTGAATGCTTCCGAGCATCCCCCAGCCCCTCGGCCTCATCTCCCTTCTACTCTTCGCGGCCTCGCGGCTCCGCGCGAGAACCTATCCAAAGAGCGAAGGACGCCCATCAAACCGGCGAGTTCCGCCGCAGCTGCGTCAACTCCCGCCGCGCCTCGAGCGCGCCTGCGACGCCCGCGAGATCGACCCGCACGAAATCGAGGCAGAGCGCCAGCGGGTTCGCAGCGGTCCGCAGCGCTTCCCGCCAGTCGCGCAGGCGCGCCCGCCGCTCGGCGGTCTCGGCGGACGAGCCGCTCTGCAGCCAGACGAGCAGCGGCGGGACCAGAGCGCGGGCGGCGTCGAGCGGGAGGGCCGCTTCGGACAGCCAGGCTGCGAGGCGGGTGTCGGCGTCGGCCGCGAGGAGCAGATCGACCAACTCGTCGGAAGAGGGCCGCGAGCTGAGCAGGAAATCGATTCCCGCGCCGTGGAGATCGTCCGCGGGTTCGGCCGGCCGGAGCGCCTTTTTGAAGCGCGCGATGAGCCCGGTCTTCTTGGCCGAGCGTGCGCCTCCCGGCGCGCTGATCGGCGACGGGCTCGGCGGCGGCGGAGGCGCGACACACGGTGCCGGCATGGCCAGATAGGAGACCTGCATGACGCCCGCCCCCGTGGCGATCCCGCGTTCATACTCCATCTCCTCCATCAGCAAGCTCGGCTGATACAGTTCCTCACTGGCCACGCGCGCCTTCTCCGCCTCGTCCCAGGCCAGGAAGGCGGCGCCACGACAGAGCAGATTGTGGGCGAGCGCGAGCTGCAGCGCCCCGGCGTCGTCGCCGACGGCTTCCAGCTCTTCGATCCGCGTGCGGACCCAGGCGAGTCGGAGGGCGTCGTTCGAAGTGCGGGTGACCACGGGTTGGATCTCCGCGCCGCCCGCGGCGCGCAGCCGCGGCGGGCGCGCGCCGGTCGGCGCGGTGAGCAGGATCTCGCGCGTCTGACCGGGGTAGACGTCGGGCAGCGGCATCTTCGGATCGACCGTCTGCCAGTCCCCGCCGAGCAGCTGCAGATCGGCCAGGAGCGCGCGGCCGAGCCGGGCGCCGAGCGCGCTGACCACGCCAGTGATGTCCTCGTTCGGAGTGACCAGCCAGCATTCGCCGCGGTGCCGCCGGGCCAGCCGACGCAGGAGCGAATCGTTGACCGCGTCATCGATGCCCACCGTGTGAACGATGACCTCGGGGTGCCCGGCGAAGAGCTCCAGCACCTGGGCCTCGTTGCCCACCTGGCCGTCGGTCAGGATGACGAAGTTGCAGCGCCGCCCGCGCGAATGCCGCGCGCTGACCGCAAACAGGTGCTCGGCCGCCGGGACGAGCTCGGTGCCGCCGGCCACGCCGAGGCGCTCGAGCGTGCGGAAGTTCCGATCCTGCCGCAGCGTGGCTGCCGGCATCGGCGCCTCGGCGAAGTCCTGGTGGGTGGACTCGAAGAGCGTGACTTGGACGCGATCCTGCGGCGCGAGCCGGTCGACAAAGCCGCGCAGGGCGGCGCAGGCGCGCGTCCATTTCAGACCGTCCATGGAGCCCGAGCGGTCGAGCAGGAAGTAGAAGTCGGTCGCTCCGCCGGTCGCCTCCGGGGCCGCCATTTCCGCCGGCGGACGCAGCTGCAGGAGCGCGAAGTCCTGGCGTTGGTCGCCGCGGGCGGGGAGCAGATGCAGGCGCGACTCGAGGCGCTCGGCCTCGCGTTCGTCCCAGCGCACGATCACATCGCGGTCGGGCGTGGCCCCGCGGTCGGCGCATTCGACCACGTAGTGCTCGGCCTGGCGCTCGACCGACAGCGGGTGGGTCGGCGAGCCGAGAGAATCGGGCGCGACGTCGGCGGCCACGATCTCGCCGCGCAGGGCGAAGATGGCGGCGTCGGGATGCAGCGCATCGATCCGTGGAGGCGTGAGGCGCGAGGCGTCGGGCACCTGGTCGGTGTCGTCCGCCGTGCCCGGGCCGCGATTCGAGCGCAGGAGCGGCTTCCCCGGCAGGTAGCGGACGCCGGGCGTGAGCGGCAGACGCAGGCGCAGTTCGCCGGCCACGCGCTCCAGCGTTTGCACGTAGGCGAGGCGCACGATGGCCAGATCGCCCGGCTGGAGATTGCCGAGCTGGAGCGTGAAAAGGTTCGGCCGCTCGCTCTCGACCAGCGCTGCACGGTGGCCGTCGGCCTTGGCGCGGGCGAACTCCGCGCGCGCTTTCTGCAGTTCCTCGACGCGGGCGCGGATGATCCGCTCGTTCACGTGCAGTTCGCAGCGATGGACGGCCGCCGCGTCGGGCAGCGGGAAGGTGTAGCGGCAATCGAGCGGCCGGTCGTGCGACTGACGAAAGACCTGGTCGATCTCGACGTGCGCGAACGGTCCGTCGACCCGGAAGCGGCATTCCACCAGCTTCAGCGGGAGCACGACGCGGGTTTGCTCCAGCCAGGCGATGAGCCCGAAGGAGAGATCGGAGGCGGGGGAGGGAACAGGCATCTTCATGGCGGGCGAGGGTTCAGGCGCCGCGCAGCACGCGCAGGATGGCCGCGCGCTGGGCTTCGGTGATGGGCTCGCCACGGCGCGAGGCGAGGGTGAAATCGGGGTCGAGGGGAATCATGCGCCAAAGCTCCTCGGTGGCCGTCGGCAGCGGTCGGGGCAACGCGTTCGCCGCCTGCGCGGCCTGCTCGCGGAGCGCGCGGCGCTGCAGTTCGCGCAGCTCGGCCAGGCCGCGGCCATGGAGCAATTCGCGAATGCGGCGGAGCGCGAGTCCGCGCGCCTGCAGGACGCGCACGGCGGTCAGCTGCAGAAAGTGCTTCTCACCGTATCCCCCGGCCGGCTCCGGGCCGTCCATCAGCCCGAGCGTGCGGTAGTAGCGCACGGTCCGATCGCTCAGCGCTTCCGCCGCCTGTCCGGCCGCCGGCACCACGTCGTGCGCACTGCACCATTCGTCCACTCGCCCGGCCAGGGCCTCGAGGGAGATCGGATAAGGGTCTGCAGCAGCGGCCATGCGTCAGTAAGACAGTAATAGTGTCGTGCTGTCAAGCGAGACCTTTGGCAGAGGCGCGAACAGTTGCGCTCAGGCCCGGCTTCCAGAGGTTGGGGAATTCCTGCCCACGAGCGAGCTCGTCGTCGTCGCGCGCCCCTGCCGCGCCGGAGCGCTTCGGCTGCGCAGTCCCTAGCCGCCGAAGTGGCGCGTCTGCACGCGATGACGGTCGAGGAACGGGTTCGGGAAGCGCTCAGCTTGAGCGGCCAGTACGAATGGGTGCGGCCGGTGTCGAAAGCGGGCTCTAACGGCTGAGCCCCTCAGCCCCCGCGCTCGAGCGCCGTCACGCGGTGGGCCAGTTCGGCGCCGACGTAGCAGTGCGAGCCGCAGGCGATGAGGCCGCATTGCCGGAAGATGCGGCGGTAGGCGTCGGCGCTGAGGCGCTGCAGATGGGCCGTGTCGCCCTCGAGCGGTTCGCGTCGATCGTAGGCCTCGAGGAACGCCACGCCGCCGAGGTGCGGCACGAGCGCACGCAGTCCGCGGGTGAGCGTCGCGCGCGAGAGATAGTAGAGCACGTCGCTGCAGATGATGAGGTCGTAGGGGCCCTCGAGCCCTGCTTCGCCGAGCTGGTCGAAATCGCCCAGCTGCAGATTGCGGCGTTTGCCGTGGCGGCGGACGGCGTACTTGCTGGAGTCGATCCCCAGATAGCGGAGGCCCGGGCGCAGCGCGGCGAGGAGCGGATACCAGTTGCCCTCGCCGCAGCCGACATCGAGCACGCTGCGCACCGGCCGTTCGAGGTAGTATTCGGCCACCGCGAGTACGAGCGCGACCTTGCGTTTCGCGGCGGCCTTCGTGCTGACCCGATGCCGCGGATCACGATACCATTTCCGGAAATACGCTGCGTCAGCCTTGGCGAGCTTTTGGGGCGCACGCATCATGAGAGCATCGCTGTTGGACCGCGAATGAATGCCTCAGGGCAAGCAATTTCGTGGCCAGCGACGCGCAAAATGCGTCTCGCACGCTCATTGGGGACGCGCCAGGCGAGTGACTCGGTGCCGCCGCTGTGAGCCCAGCGGGAGCGATTCCACCAGCTGGTGCGCACTCTCCTCGTCCTTCGCCCGCACGTGCATCCAGCCCTGGCTGTGGTCGTCCGCCGCATATTCGTACAGAACCTCGCGCCGGTCCTTGGCCGCAGCCACGGCGGCATCGTGCGCCCGTTGCAGCGCGGGGTCGAGCCCGTTGCCACCGCCGGTGCGCGCCCAATGGACCATGAAGCGCGGGATGAGGTCGCGATGCGTCTCGGCGTCGAACTGTGCGGCCGGCGGATAGCTCGGCGCGGGATCGTCGAAGAGCCGCCGCAGGCGCTCGCCGTATTCCTGCAGATAGCGCTCGCGCTGCTCCGGCGGGCACCAGCTCACGCCCCAGGCGAGGAACGGCGGCATGGGCGTGAAGCCATTGAACCAGAAGATGCCGTGCTGGATGGGCGCGACCACGGCCGAGAGCTTGGGGTTGAGGCCGTCGTCTGCGTAGATGTCGGAGCCGCCGCCGGTGGTGACCGAGAGGAGCGCGCGTTTGCCGCGGCCCACGCCGTTTTCGTACCATTTGCCGTCGCCGTACATCCGGCCCGCGGCGAAGACGCGTTCGACCCAGCCCTTGAGGATGGCGGGCAGTCCGAACCACCAGAGCGGACATTGGAAAACGAGCGCGTCGCAGCGTTCCACCTTCTCCATCTCCGCGCGCAGCGCCGGCACGAAGCCATCGTGCTCGCTGGCGTATCGCTCCTCCGCGCCCTGCTTGAGATAGGCGGGATCGGCCACGGTGGTGAAATTGCGGCGATCGGAAACCGGGTCGAAACCCATGGCCCAGAGGTCGCTGACCTCCACTTCGTGACCGGCCTCGCGCAGCGTCGCGACCGCGTGCCGCGTCAGCGCTCCGTTGAAACTCTGCGGCTCGGGGTGGGCGTGGACGATGAAGTAGCGCATGCGCCGGAACGCTCGCCGCGTGCCTCCGCGCTTGCAATCGACCCGCCGACTTGCGACCAAGATTTCACCGGCTCGTGCGTCATGCCCGGAAATGCGCTCCGTCCTGCCGCAGTCCGCCCATTTACGCCGCGCCGATCCGCCGCTTCATTGGCGCATGTTTCGAATGCTGCGCTGCCTCCCCCTGCTGGCGCTGCTCGCCCTGGCGGCCTGCAAGCCGCATCCGGGCGGCACCACGGAAGACTCGCGCGTGCGTTTCCAGGGCGCCGCGTTCTCGATCAAGCCGGGACGCGACTGGCTGCGGATGGACACCACGCGTCTGGCGCGCCAGATCCCCGGCGTGGTGGTCTGTCAGCCGGTGTTGCAGGGCAAGATCGGCCTGATCCAGGTCGTGCAGCTCGGCGACCTGCTGCGCGAAGACCAGGCCATCGCCACGGTCATGCAGGTCTTCGACAGCGACGAACGCGCGGAGAAGGAATCGCTCGCGCATTGGGAATTCGAGAGCACGAGCGGGCATCGCGTGCTGGCCTTTCAATACGCCCGCCACGCGACCGGCGACCGCTCGAAGATCCTCCACTACCTGACGCATTTCGTGACCCGCACGAAGCCGGGCCGCTGGATTTCGTTCGGCGTGCGGACCGAAAACCTGGAAGAGGCACGGCAAGTCGAGGAGATGATCCGCACCACGCTCGAAGAGCACGCGCCCATCACCCCGACGCCGCGTCCGGCTTCCTGATCGCGCCGTGATCGACGAGCCCGCCCGGCCCGCCTCGCCGCTGCGCCAGCGACTGGAGGAGTTCATCCGCTATCTCGCGACCGAGCGCGGGCTCTCGGACAAATACCAGCTCAATACCCGCCTCGCGCTGGAGGACTTCCTCGACTGGGGGGAGTCGATCCACGACCTCGTCCGGCCCGACGAGCTGACCTACGAACTGCTCACCGCCTGGCTGACCCGCCGCAAGCAGGACGGGCTCGCGCCGGGCTCGATGAAGCTGCTCATCATCGCGCTGAAGATCTTCGTCCGCTTCCTCCACGCCCGGGGACATCTGCCGCACGATGTGGCCGAAGTACTCTCGCTGCCGCGCCTCGACCGGCACCTGCCGGCGACGCTGAACCAAGCCGAAATCGAGCGCCTGCTCGAAGCCATGCCGCTGGATTCCGGCGATGCCCTGGAGCTGCGCAATCGGGCGCTGCTCGAACTGGCCTACGCGAGCGGACTCCGCGTCTCGGAGCTTTGTCAGGCGCGGCTCGAACACCTCGACCTCGAGCGCGGGCTCATCCGCGTGACCGGCAAAGGCAACAAGACCCGGCTCGTACCGGTCGGTCGCAGCGCCCGCACGGCGCTGGAGAAATATCTCCGCGAAGCGCGGCCCCAGCTGGTCCGCCAACGGACCGGCTCGGAGGTGTTCCTCTCGCGCAAGACCGGCCAGAAGCTGACGACGCATCGCGCCTGGGAGCTGGTGCGCGACGCCGCCAAACGCGCCGGGATCGAGACGCCCATTCATCCGCACCTGCTGCGCCATTCTTTCGCCACCCATCTGCTGGGCGGCGGCGCCGACCTCCGCGTCATCCAGGAAATGCTTGGGCACGCCGACGTTTCCACCACCGAGATCTACACCCACGTCGATCAGTCCCGCCTGCGCGCCGTCCACCGCAAGTTTCATCCCCGCGCGTAGCGGAGCGGAGAAGTAGTCCGCACTCTCCGAGTGCGGCTGGCTGGTGAGGAGCGGGGGAGCGGAGGAGCGGAGGAGTAGTCCGCACTCTCCGAGTGCGGCTGGCTGGCGCAGGAGCATGCGAGCGAGGAGCAGAGGAGGGGACGACCCATCCGATCCGCGTAGCACGCTATCAGCGGTCGCGCAGGGTACTCCGTTGGCTCCACCGACAGCCGGCCGCACTCGGAGAGTGCGGACTACGCCGCCCCCACGTCGCTGCGGCGCTGCAGGCCCTCGAAGCGAATCAGATCGGCGGCGGCGTAGGCGCGGGTACGGGCTTCGGCCACGGTGGCGCCCAGGGCGGTCACGCCGAGTACGCGGCCGCCGCTGGTCAGTAGTCGGCCTGCTTCGTCGCGACGTGTGCCGCCGTGGAAGAGGTGGAGATCGCGTTCGCCAGTCAGCGCGGGCGAGATCTCGATCGGCCGGCCGGTGATCGGTTTGTCCGGATAGCCCTCGCTGGCGAGGATGACGCAAACGGCGGCGCGCTCGTCCCAGACGGGCTGCATTTCCGAAAGCCGCCCGTCGATGGCCGCCTCGAGGAGATCGAGCAGATCCGACCGCAGGCGCGGAAGCAGTACCTGCGTTTCCGGATCGCCGAAACGGGCGTTGAATTCGAGCACGCGCGGGCCCTGCGCGGTCAGCATGAGCCCCGGAAAGAGCAGGCCGCGGAAGTCGAGTCCGTCGGCCTGCGCCCCGCGGACGAAGGGCTGCAGAACCTGTTCCTCAACCGTGCGGGCGAAGTCGGCCCCGACCGGGACCGCGGGCGGCGAGACCGTGCCCATGCCGCCGGTGTTGGGCCCCTCGTTGCCGTCGAGCAGGCGCTTATGGTCCTGCGCCAGCGGCAGCAGCAGCGCGCTGTGGCCGTCGAGCAGCGCGTGCACCGACGCCTCGCGACCCTGCAGGCATTCCTCGATCACCACGCGGCTCCCGGCGGCGCCGAACTGCGCGCCTTCGAGCATCGAGCGCACGGCCGACTCCGCGCTGGCGAGATCGGGCGCGATGATCACGCCCTTGCCCGCCGCCAGGCCGTCGGCCTTGATGACG
>JAFEGM010000062.1:11566-11878 GCA_018240025.1 Verrucomicrobiota bacterium | reverse complement strand
CGCCGTGGGAATGCCGTGGCGGCGCATGAAGTCCTTGGCGAACGCCTTCGACCACTCGACCCGCGCGGCGTCGCGCCGCGGGCCGAAGACCCGCACGCCTTCGGCCGTCAGGCGATCGACCAGTCCCGCCGCCAGCGCGTCATCGGGCCCGATGACCACCAGATCGATCGACTGCTCCCGCACCGCCGCGCAGAGCCGATCGTGCTCATGGATGCCGATCGGCAAATTCCGCCCGACCTCCGCCGTGCCCGCATTACCCGGTGCGACGAAGACCTGCCGCACCCGCGGCGATTGCGCCAATTTCCAGGCCAG
>JAFEGM010000062.1:0-11536 GCA_018240025.1 Verrucomicrobiota bacterium | reverse complement strand
TGACGGGGTGACGGGGTGACGGGCGGCGACTCATCCGCCGCGGGGAGCGGCAACTCAACTTTGGGAGCGCGCGATCCCGCTCAGGGCACCGCGGGCACCACGACGATGGGATGATTTGGCAGGCCGGTGCGGGTGAGCGTGATGCTGCTGGTGGCGAGGCGCTTCACCGGCACGGTTTGGGCGGCCAGCCAGGGGTCGAGCGGGCCAAAGGCGAGCCGGGTGGTGCGGGCGTTGGCGTAGCTCATCGGGATGGTGATCTTCGGCTTGAGCGCGAGGAGAATGCCGGCCCGGACTTCGTCGCTGAGCGTGAGCGGATTGCCGACGGGCAGGAACAGCACGTCGATCGGGCCGAGCTGCGCGCGGGTCTCGGCGCTGAGCGGCGCATCGATCAGGCCGAGGTGCGCGAAGCGGATGCCGTTCATCGTCCAGGCGAAGGCCACGTTTCCCTCGTCGTCGCGGGTCGAGACGCCGCGGAAAGGCAGGCCGCCCGCGCTGAAGTTGCCGAGGGCCGACTGATTGCGGAAGACCTGCGGATTGCCTCCGGCCAGCTCCGCGTTGGAGACGGTCGGCTCCTCGCTCGAGACCAGCACGACGTCCGGCCGCACGCTGGGGATGGGATAATCGAAATGCTTCGTTTCGAACGGATCCGTCAGCACCGCGAAGCCCAGCCCGGTGGTGAGCAGGAAGCAATTGTGCCCCAACCATTCGATCCGCACGGAATCGGCCGGCAGCGGCGCCGTGCGCGGGGCCGGGGTGCGGCAGCCGGTCAGCGCCAGCAGCGCGAGCAGGAAAAGCGCGGGGAGGCGGCGGAGGAGCAAGCGGGAGCCGGGCATCAATCGGGGAGTACGTAATGATTGAGTGCGTCGACCGTTTTGTCGTCGGATGTCTGCCAGCGGAAATGATGCAGCACGGAGCTGGAAACGAATTCCTTGGCCATGTTGCAGGCCTCCTCGAGCGACATGCCGATCGCCAGGCAGGCCGCGATGGCGGCCGACATCGTGCAGCCCGTCCCGTGGGTGGAGACCCCCGGCGTGTAGGCGGCGGTGTATTCGACCGTTCGACCGCCCGGATAGACCAACAGATCGGTCGCGGTCGCGCCGCCGAGATGCCCGCCCTTGAGCAGCACGGGCGTCTGGTAGCGGTCGGCCAGCTCGCGCCCGCCGATGCGCATGGCGATCACATTGCCGAGCGGCCGCCCGAGCAGCGCCGCAGCTTCGTCGAGATTCGGCGTGATGAGGGTGGCCAGCGGGAAGAGCTCGCTGGTGTAGGCCTCGATCGCATCGGGCTCCAGCAGCGGTTCGCCGCTCGTGGCGATCATGACCGGATCGACCACCAGTGCCGGCCGGATCGGGTTGCCATCGGGCAGCGTGCCGCCGGAGGGATGCCGCATGACACGCACGCAGGCGGCGACGAGCGAGATGATCTCGCGCGTGTGCAGCATGCCCGTCTTGATGGCGGCGACGGGGAAGGCGCCCGCCAGGCATTCGATCTGTTCGCGGATGACCGAGAGATCGACCGGCTGGATGGAAACGACGTCACCCGGCACTTCGGCCACCACACAGGTCACGGCGGTGAGTCCATACACACCCGCGGCGGTGAAGGTTTTGAGATCGGCCTGAATGCCGGCGCCGGCGCTGCAGTCGGAGCCGGCGATGGTGAGGGCGACAGCGGGGGAGGCGGGAGCCGGGACGCTCATGAGCGGAACGATGTCGCAGATCCCGGGCCGCTGCACGCACGGAAATAGGGCGCGTGATTTGAATTCCTGGGGAGGCGTGCGTAGCCTCTCGCATCGTGAATCCCTTCCCCGACGAGTCGAAGCTGGCCGCGCAAGCCCAGGAAGTGGTGGGTCTGCACGCCACGGTCGACGAAGTGATGCACGATCCGGGGCTCGACGCCCCGCAGGACCGGCCGCATCCGTTCGTGTACTGCGTGACCATCCACAACGACACCGACACCGCCGTGACCGTGGTCGGCCGGAAGTGGGTCGTGCGCGAAGAGGACGGCAAATGCCTCGTCGTCGAGGGCGATGGCGTGGTCGGCCAGCGCCCGCGCATCGAACCGGGCGAGGCGTTCACCTACAGCAGCTATCACACTGTCGCTGCCGATGCGGAAGTGGAGGGCGCCTACCTCGCGTTTGACGACGCTCACCGCCCGCTGGTGGTGCGGGTGCCGAAGTTCACGCTAACGGTTCCGGTCTGAAAGGCGAGCGGAGGAGCGGAGGAGCGGAGGAGCAGGGGAGCAGGGGAGTAGAGGAGCAGAGGAGCAGAGGAGCGGAGGAAGTCCCGCAGGGACGACCGGAATGAGCCCACCGCTTTAGCGGTGGGAATCTCACGCGCCCGTCGGCGAGCCCCGGCAGGGACGGCAGTGGGCAGACGTTTCCGAGGAGCAGCGGAGCGGACGGACGGCGGTTCGAAATTTCACGAGCCGAAATTCTCCCTGAAGACGCGGCTTGTGTTCGGGGCCGGTCGCGCTTAAAGGGTCGGAAAGGCAAAGCCGGAAACCGTCGACCCACGGGCCTCCCCCCACCCTGGCTCATGGCATCACAGCTGCATCCGTCAGATCAGCGTCGGTCGTTTTCGGCCCACATCCCACGTACTTAAAATGGACAACATCATCGCCACGAAGGAACTCCAGGTCGAACGGAAGCACTTCTACATCGAGTTCCGCGAAAACGAGCGCGGCCAGTTCCTGCGCATCACGGAAGAGGCGCATGGCCGCCGCAACACGATCATCATCCCGAGCACGGGCCTCGACGATTTCCTCGATACGCTCGAGGAGGTGCTGAGCGCCGCCGATGCCGAGACGGGCGGCGCCGAGGCACCCGCGGAGCCGGCGGCGGCGGTGGCTTCCGCCTCCTAAGTCGACGTTGACTCTCCCAAGGGCGCGGGTTTTCCCCGCGCCCTTTTTTGTCGCCTTGTGCCATGACCAAGCTCACCCCAGCGCTGAAAAAATCGATCCTGCGCGACTGGCAGGCGATGCTGCCTCAATTCACGGGCTACGGGCCGATGGCCATGGGCCGCTTGGTGGGTCCATTCGTTCAGGGCGTCAGTCTTGACCGTGACTCGTCGAATGCCACGTACCTGCCGACTCTGCACGCTCATTGCTTGTGCCAGCCCTTTCCCAGCGTGAGCCTGAGCTTGCGCCAACCTCTGCGTTCGGCGCGCTCAGGAACGGTGGATCGAATCTCCGTTCAGTTCCACGGGGCGAAATTTCGGGAGGCCAACGGGGCGATTGCCGCGGCTGAAGCGACCCGATGCCGACGCTTTCCTTTCTGCCAAACCGATGGAACCTGCCGGCGTGAACCTGCCGAACTCATGACCGCCCTCTACGCGAAGGAACCCTTGGAGATAAACTCAGCGGGACCCGCGCCGAATTCGAGGCGCTGGCGGCGCGGGTGGCGGAGGGAGGCGCGGCCTCAATTCCTCTGGTTCCGCCGAAACAAACGAGCCCATACGACTCGTTCGCTCAGCACCTCGTCATCCGACCGAGCGACGCCAGGGTTGCGGTGGGACGACTCGGGGCGGATCACCCCAGGTGTTTCGTAAAACATTAGCCAGGGTTATGCCTGATGGATTGGGAATTTGTCGGTAAATTCCAAGCAAAATTTGACAATCACCTATTTTGGTTCGAGCCTCGGGAACTCGTTATTTATGCTTTATAGATATTTACGCCCGTATCTCGCGGCTCTTCTGGTAGCGTTTCCCGCTGCGGTCTCGAATGCGGATGATTCGATGCCGACAGGGGCGTCAACCCCCGGGGGGAGTTCGGGGTATGGTGTGCAGGTCAATCCGTACACCCTGAATGCCACGCGAACCGTGACGGACCTCTCGGTCGAAGGTAGCGTCGGTGATTATCCCGTAAAATTCTCACGCACACTGAACACGCGATCCGACACCGTTGTAGGGCCGGATTCAAACGACTACAACATCCTGGAGTTCCGCGCTTGGAGCGGTTCGTACGACTGGTCGATCAGGCCTGTTTTTGCGCTTAACCAGTCCAATTATCGGTACCCAATCGGCTTCGAGGTCTACTTTCCGGATGGACGCTCCCTTACCTTTCCGAACAAGCGTCAAGTCGTGCCTGCGTTCGCGAATCCCGGCGACCCGCTGCCCACGCCGCCGACGAATTTCGACAACCCTAACGCTGTCGCGGTTCCGTACACTAACACGTACGGCGAACTCATTCTGAACCCGAAACGGGGAGTGAAGGAACGGATGGTGGTGGAGGAAATTCTCACCAACGAGAACGTCGGTCAAACCAAGGCCAAGAAGTTCTGGATTCTGCTGCCGGACGGCGGAGCGGTCGAGGGTATCTGTCTGTTTGCGCCGGCTTTCGTGCAGAACGGCAACAAGTATTTGGACCGTTTCCGGACGGACGTCACCTTTCCGGGAGAAAGCTCCCCCACCCCGCACAGCAAATACCTTCGGTGTCTGACGAAAATCGTCGCGATCTACGACGCCAAAGGAAACCGTACTTCCATAAAGAGTAAGATGCAGCCCAATCTGGCATCTTATTATAATGCAAAGCAGGTAGTCGACGCGGGCGGGGACTACCTCGATCAGCCAAATTACATCCAGGCACCCACTGAGATCCGGGATGCGACGGGCCGGGGAATCAATATCAACTACCGCGACTCTGACCCATTGCTCGGTTACCCGTTGCAGCGTCTGTCGGTGGTTGCTACAAACGGTAGGCAGGTGACATTCCAGTATCAGGGTTTCGACGTTCCGATTTCTGGCACTTCTTCAGTTCAACACTGGGAGTTGCTTTCTCGAGTCAACTATCAGGATGCCGGGTCCCGTCCGGCGATTTACACCTATGTCTCCGGCAATACGACAAATGCAATCAACCTGCTGCCCGACGTAATCGACGATCCAAGGTACGAAGGCGCACCTAAGCGGGTCAAATTCACTTATCAGACCGGGCCGCGGCCCAGCGGTTACCCCGCGGCACTTACGTGGCCGAACTTCGGTGCGGTCAAGAGCGTGTCCTTCTCCCATCCAACCACGGGAGAAGTTATTCCTCTGGCTCAATTCACCCCTGTCTATACGCCACTTCGCCAGGTCATCGAGCAGCGGGCAGATGGGCCGAGCGGAACCTTTTCGGATGGCCCCATCAAGACCTATACGTATAAGGGCACCAATGCGACGGACGGATTCTACCTTCTGAAAGCCACCGATTTCCGGGGGAACGTGTCGGAGTTTGGCTACGATTCCAATGGGTATTTGAACTACACCAAGGACGCGGACGGCAAAGAAGTCTGGCTGGTGAACGAACAGAATGCCGGGGCCCTCCTGAAGACAACCTATCCGCCTAATGCGCTGGGTAGCCAACCGTATCGTGAAATCGGCTACTCCAGCCAGAAGTACCCCTATTTTGCAGCAAGCTCGCGGGACGAGCGCGGCAACATTACCTATACGGACCGCCTGACGAGTCGCCTTTCCGTTACCAACGGCGGGCCTCTCCCTGCTATGGCCGATTTCCCGGACGCGATCGTGAGCCAGATTCGTTATCCGGACGGTTCCTCCGAGGCGTGGTCGGGACACAACAGCTTCGGTCAGCCGACACAGCACCGGCGGAAGAACGGATTCACTGAAACGTACGTGATCGACGCTTCGGGCCGCGCCACGGAGTATCATGCACCGGGATCGAGTGACTATATTTCGTTCGAGTACGATGCGATGGATCGGCTCTGGAAAACGAGGGACCGCCGTGGTCTGACGACCACGTATCTATACACCACGGAGGGAAGACCCACAGATGTGCTTTTCCACGATGGAACGTCGCTCAAGTACACCTACGATTTTCAAGAGGTCCCCGCACGTCCATGGCCGAATGGCAACATCACCAGCTTCCGCGACGAAAAGCTCCAGGTCTGGCAGACTGGATTCGATGAATACGACCGGGCAGTAACGATCACCGATCCGTTGAATCGGGTCACGACCGTGAACTTCGACTCGATGTCGGGCTACTACCTCCGTCGCACTTCTACTGTTCCTCGCTGGCGGCTTTCCCCAGGCGGTCGTTTCGACGTGAACGAGTTCGATAACGACTACCGACTCACCGCGACCTATCTTTCCGCCTTCCAGCCGGATTTCAGTGTGGTCTCCATGGGATACTCTGCCAACGGCCAGTTGGCATGGAAGCGCGAGGGAGTTGGCCCCACCAGTCCAGGTGTTCAAACGGACTACGGATACGACAATCGCAATCGTATCGTTACCGTCACGACGACCTCGACTTCCAGCCCTGGTGGGCTCTCCGTGTACGTGCAGCGAACCGACTACGATGACGCGTCGAACGTCATCAAGAGTACAGCGCCCGATAACACCTTTGTTCTCTGGGAGAACTTTGACGAGCTAAACCGATCGCGCCGTTTCGTTAATGCGCGGGCCGAGGCGACGAATCGTACGTTCTGGCCGTCTGGTAACGTCAAAGACATCACGGACCCGAATCTCAAGGTCCACAGCTTTGCCTATGATGCCGAGGATCGAATGATCCAGCACAGTTTTCCTGACGGCACCAACGAGAGCTGGACCTACCTTCAAGGCCTGCCAAGAACGTATCGTCCGCGCGGCGGATTGATGGAGCAGACCTTTGACGTGTACGACAATCGCAACAGGTTGACAAACGTCTCATGGAACGCGGGAGCAGGCATCTCCCCTATCACGTATACCTACGACGACTGCGGCCGAGTCACCGGAGTGACGAATGCGAACTCGATCGTCACGCGAGAGTACGATGTAGCCGGTCAGTTGACCGCCGAAGTCCAGAACATTGGAGCCAGCGGCGTCGCTCGGATTGAGTACGCGTACGACGCAGACGGCATTCTCCGCCAAACTCGTCACCCTGAACTTTACAATTCAGGAGGGACTTTGACGCCCAGCCTCTATATCCGGCGCGACTACAACTCGCGCGATCAACTGTATCGGATTGGTGTGTCGACGACCGCTGACCCGACATTTGGGACGATTGCAAACCCGCTGGCGGAGTTCGGATATAACTCTCCTCAGGTTCGCACGGCCCTGACCTCTGCATCCTTCAGCAATGGAGTGAATACCTCCTTCCTGCATGACGAGCGGGGTCGGATCATTGAGAGCCATACGCAGCGAGCCGGGGCGACCCTGTCACGCCGCACCTATGGCTACGACCTGAGGGATCGGATGATCTGGTTCCGGAAGGCACCTGTAGCAGGCTACAACACGGAGAATGGGAACGGGCAATACTACCAATACGACAACGAGGGCCAGCTGAGCGCTGCAACGCACGAGGCGACTCTGAACGAATGGTACAACCCGACACCTCCCAGCTCGGGCAGCGGCTTCCCGATCGGTCCATCCTCGCCTTTTTTGACCTACGAGCAGTTCTACTACGACGGGGCGGGAAATCGCACCCGGCTTGGCAACCCTGCCGGAGTATACACTCCTCCTACTTATGTTCTCAAGCCGAACGGGGACAACCAATATGCGACCTATACAGAAGGCTACCAAAGCCCCGTTGCGACTGTGCCGACGTCGACCTTTCAGTATGACACTCGGGGGAATGTGGTCGACTTTGCGGGCTTCACGGCGAACTATGACGCCGAGGGCCGCATTATTTACGGTGCTTCAGCCTCGACCGGATTCAACATCACCTTCACCTACGACGGCCTGGGTCGCTGCGTGAAGCGGGTCATCACCGACCCTGCCTCGCGCAGTCAGGGAGCTCAGACGGTCATGCACCGGTTCTACGACGGCTGGTCCCTGATCGCCACGGAAACCCTGCCGCCGAATGGTCGGGCCAGTGCGCTCGCGCGCGTGGTCTATGGGTTCGGCGCGACCGACCCCATCGCCTACTATGATCGGAACATCCTGAAGAAATTCTTCCACTACGACGCCCGTGGAAGCGTCATTCTGACGACGGATGCGGCTGGCGCAATCTCCGCGCGGCATGAGTATCAAGCCTATGGGCTCCCAAACTATGTGGAAGCTGGGCAGTACTCGGTCGTCAACAATCAGTATCTCGACACGACGGTCTACGACCGCACGCCGTTTCTCTTCAAGGGGTATGAGTATATCCGGGAGCTCGGTCTCTACGATCTCCGCAACCGGGTTTATGATCCGGTCCATGGCCGGTTCCTCCAACCCGATCCATCCGGCTTCGATTCTGGTGACGGAAATTTCTACCGTTATTGCCTCAATGACCCGATCAACGGTTCGGATCATTATGGTCTGCAAGTGCAAATCGGTGCGCCGCTGGGCGGCGGGTACAATCCGCAGGATTTGGCAAATGCGACCACATCCTCCGGAACCTCCTGGGTGTCGTCAGGAGTGTCGTTCGGGGCTGGACTGCAGGTGGGGTTCCTGGATTTCTTCCGAGATGTCGCGACCGACATTGCACGGCTGCAGACATACAATCCTGCAAACATACTGGGCGTTTGGCAGCGGCAGCAAATCGCAGCCCTCGAGGCCTATGGCCAAAGAGCGTCAGAATCGCTCTACGCCCAGTTGAACAACGCCGGGATCGAAACCTCAAGCGCAGCATTCATCAACGGGCACTCGGCCGGCTATGTAGCAGGCACTATTGTGTCCATGGGTCGCTCTGCCCCAAGTCAGATTGGAGGCTTCGCTCGAGCTGCCGCCGCCAAGATAACGGGGGCGTTCTCTAAACTCGCTGCAAGGTTTAGAGGAACACCGAGCATTCCTGGGCTGTGCTTCATTGCGGGAACCGAAATTGAAACAGAGCGTGGCAGTGTTGCAATTGAGTCACTTAGTGTTGGAGATCGTGTGCTTACAACAGACGGAGACTCTCACACAGAAGTTGATCCGGCAACATGGAAGCGCATTCGCTTACGGATGTCGAATCCGGAATCTCCCTCCGATGTGCTCGACCTAGAGTTGCTGCGATCGGCGGACTGGATGGCTGCCACAGGATGCCAGCC
This sequence comes from Verrucomicrobiota bacterium, assembly GCA_018240025.1. Classification (GTDB taxonomy): domain Bacteria; phylum Verrucomicrobiota; class Verrucomicrobiia; order Chthoniobacterales; family SZAS-18; genus SZAS-18. Next base: position 2,619 of record JAFEGM010000062.1, on the reverse strand, counting down.
GGGGGAGCAAATGTGGCTTGAGCTGGAGGAAATGAGCCTGCGCGGCTGGGCGAATGTGCAGAGCGTGGGCGAATGCCCTGAAATCAGGGCTGGGCGTGGCCGCGTGGTGCTGGCGACAGTAGCGCACTACAACACGTTCGTCATGGAGGTTCGACTGGAGGGGCAGGAGGAACCGCTGCGGCCTACGGACCGCCACCGGTTGTTCTCGGTGACACGAAATAATTGGGTGCCCACGGCCTCTCTATTACCGGGCGAGCAACTGCGCACGGACACGGGCACGGTTCGAATCGCAAGTGTGCAATCGCACCCGGGCAAGCACCGTGTCTTCAACATCGAGGTCGAGACGGAACACTCATACTTTGCCGGTAAAGCTAGGGTGCTGAGCCACAATGCGAATCCGTGTGCTCAGCTGCCCGGTCTACCCCCTCCGAATTTAACACCACCGGGTGCAGGACGAACCGGTGCACTTCATGAGGCATTGCGTCGCAACGGAGTTCCGACAAGTCAGCAACCTAGCAGAGTCCTGCCAAACTTGGACCGTCGTGGAAACGTCCAGCCTGGTCGGGTCTATGAGTATGATGTTCCTGCGCCCGGCGGTGGCACAAGAACGGTGCGCATCAGAGATGATGCTGGGGGACACAATTTCGGCCCCGGCGACCGTCAAAATAGGGGGCCGCACTTTAACGACCAAGCAGACGGCCACTATGATTACTGATTACCGCGAAGAATTCGTTCCTTCGGTAAGAACGCCAAACGAGATTTTTGTTATTGACGGCCTTTCGGTCGATGTCGCTGCAATCGTTTTCGTCGCATCTAGCGCGGGATCGTTATTGAATGTTAAGGAACGACTGATAGGGCTGGCATTGCACCGATGTAGGAGGTCTTATTCGGACTTTTCTACATGGCTAGTTCTCAGTAATCGAGTGGCGCAGCCAGATAATCGAGTGACGCGGCATTACGGTCTGTGGAGGTCTTTGAAGATGCGGGGATTTGAAATCCCTGCTGGCTTGGAGTGTATCGAACACGCTGTTTCTACCCGGGAGGAGTTGCGTTTTTATGGGGCGCTCAGGTTGCCACAAGGCGGGCTCCCGTGTTTGGCTGCTCTACTGACCGAGGAAACAGGCGCTGTAGTGATTTCTCGCAACGATCGCCTCCCCACACACATGAGTGGCCTATTGACTGTCGGGTGGAGAGTAGACCCTTTAGTCACGCCTTCGGATGAGCTATTCACTGCAGCAGCGCAAGACGATTGTTTAATCGCGTCTGTTTATGGGCAGTTTGACGATTACGAGGCTGCTGCGGCCGTTTTTGGAGCATCGGAGGACATTGGAAAACTGACCCGCAAGAGGAAAGTGTGTAAGACCTGACTATCCTGTTGTTGCCAGTGTGACTATGGTAACTACAAATAATGGAAGGCCGCTGAAGACCGTGCTCTACGAGGACGGGCCGCGCGCCTGCGAGCCCCTAGGCCAGCAGGCGGAGAGTGGGGCGGGCTTGGGAGCGGAGGAGATGTTTGGGGCGTTCTTCGCCCAGCCCAGCGGTCCATGGCCGAGCGGATCTTGGAGCGCTGATGCGGCTCCGCGCAACGCAGTCGCGTGGCCCACTGTTTGCGGCAGCCAGTTCGTTCCGGCGCCACCGCCTAGCATCTTGGGGTTTTTCTACCACCAGATCACGACCCACGACCGTGCCGTTTGTGGCTTGTGGTGCTTCAATTCCGTCATCGAGAATCGAGGCGATAAGAATCAAGAATCAAGGTAGAGATGACGGCACTTTTCGGTCACCTAAGTCGTCATGAGATTAGAAGTGACAGCACTTATCGGTCAGCGATTTTTGGCGGTGATTTTGGGGCGCACTGCGGTGTCTACGGCAGGCTGGCGGATGGGGTTTGCTGTAGTCGTGAGGTTGATACGTGAGAGTCCGCAGAAGGGGTTGAGTGCAGCGGCGGCGCGTACGCGGTGCACGTAGCCCCTCTTGACCGGCCAAATCATAGATGTCGTAGGTCGTAGCCATGACGTCTACGGGGTCTGCGCTGCCAGCGAGAGGCTCTTCGGATAATTCCGTGGATCAGGCTACCTGAAGCAGGTCTGCACTGACGGCAGCCGGGGTGCGCAGATCGAGCTTGCCGAGGCGGAAGAGGATACGGGCGCCCAAGTAGTCCAAGCGCCGGAACCCGCGGGCGTTCTTCTTGATTGTCTCGATGACCGCGTTGAAGCCCTCGCACAGCGCGGTGGTGATGTGGTGGTCGAAGAATGCCAGGATGCCTTGGCGGTGGCGCCGGAACGATTTGGCCGCCGCCACCAGCGGGGCCAGGCGACTGCGCTGCGCCGAGCGGCACCAGCGCTCCAAGACCCGCTCGGCCATGGCCCGGCTGGGCTGGACCGCCCGGCTGAGGTAACGCTCCAGATGGAAGCGGTCGTGCACGATGGCGGCCTGCGGCAGCACCGCTTTGACCGCCTGCACATAGCCTTCGGCCAGATCGATGGCGACCGCCTCCACCTGCGCACGCTGCTCGGGCGGTAACGCTTTGCGCAACACCTTCTGCGCGGCTGCCGCGGTGCGTTCGGGCACCACCTCGAGCACCCGCCGATTGTTTGTATGTAAGCGTTACAGCCAGCCCCT
>JAFEGM010000061.1 GCA_018240025.1 Verrucomicrobiota bacterium | reverse complement strand
CCCGGCCACGTGGACTTCACGGCCGAGGTGGAGCGCTCGCTCCGCGTGCTCGACGGCGCCATCGCCGTGTTCTGCGGCGTGGCGGGCGTGCAGCCGCAGTCGGAGACGGTTTGGCGCCAAGCGACCAAGTACCGCGTTCCGCGCATCGCGTTCGTGAACAAGATGGATCGCACGGGTGCGAACTTCGAGAACGCGATCAACGACATGCGCACGAAGCTCAACGCGAACGCGTGGCCCGTGCTCATCCCGCTGGGCAAGGAGGACTACCTCACCGGTCAGCTCGACGTGGTGAACAAGAAGGCGATCATCTACGCCGACGACGCCAGCTTCGGCTCGAAGTATGAGGTCACCGAGATCCCGGCCGAGCACAAGGACGCGGTCGACGCGGCCTACAACGATCTGGTCGAACAGATTTCCAACATCGACGACGCGATCGCCGAACTCGTCCTCGAGGACAAACCGGTGACCCCGGACGTGCTCAAGGCGGGCATCCGCCGCCAGACCATCGCCAACAAGTTCGTCCCGGTCGTGGGCGGCTCCGCCTTCAAGAACAAGGGCGTGCAGTATCTGGTCGATGCGGTCATCGACTACCTCCCGAGCCCGCTCGACATTCCGCCGGCGCAGGGCATCGACCCCGACAACCACGAGCAGAAGATCGACGCTCCGGCGGACGACAACGGCAACTTCTGTTCGCTGGCCTTCAAGCTCTGGAGCGATCCGTTCGTCGGCAAGCTCGTCTTCTTCCGCGTCTACTCGGGCAAGCTGTCCAAGGGCGACACCGTCTACAACCCGCGCACCAACAAGCGCGATCGCATCAGCCGCCTGATCCAGATTCAGGCCGACAAGCGCGAGGACATCGAGACCTGCTACTCGGGCGACATCGCGGCCATCGTCGGCATCCGCAACATCACCACCGGTGACACGCTCTGCGACGAGGATCACGGCATCATGCTCGAGCCGCCGTCCTTCCCCGACCCGGTCATCTCGATGGCGGTCGAGCCGAAGACGAAGATCGATCAGGAAAAGATGGCCACCGCGCTCCAGCGCCTGGCCGAAGAGGATCCGACCTTCCGTGTCTTCACGAACGAGGAGACCGGCCAGACGATCATCGCAGGCATGGGTGAGCTCCACCTGGAAATCATCCGCGACCGCATGATGCGTGAGTTCAAGGTCGAGGCCAATGCGGGCAAACCGCAGATCGCCTACCGCGAGACCATCACGAAGGCCGCTCACGGCGTCGGCAAGCTCATCAAGCAGTCGGGCGGTCGCGGTCAGTATGGCCACGTCGAAGTCGACGTCCGTCCGGCCGAGCGCGGCAAGGGCTGCATCGTCGAGAACAAGATCGTCGGCGGCGTCATCCCGAAGGAGTACATTCCCGCGGTCAAGAAGGGCATCGAAGAGGCCTTCCTCACCGGTGTCATCAACGGCTCGCAGGTCATCGACATGGAGGTCGATATCGTCTTCGGCAGCTACCACGACGTCGACTCGAACGAACTGGCCTTCAAGATGGCGGCCATTTTCGCGATGAAGGACGCCATGCAGAAGGGTGGCTCGATCCTCCTCGAGCCGATCATGAAGGTCGAGAACACCACGCCTGAGGAGTATCAGGGCGACATCATGGGCGACCTCAACCGCCGCCGCGGCCTGATCAAGGGCATCGAGATGAAGGGCAATCTGGCCGTCATCAATGCCGATGTGCCGCTGGCCGAAATGTTCGGTTACGCCACCGCCATCCGCTCGCTCTCGAAGGGCCGTTCCAGCTACTCGATGGAGCCCTCGCACTTCGAGCAGGTGCCTTCGCAGGTCCTGGCCGCCGTGCTGGACCAGAAGGGCAAGTAACGCCCGCTCGTTCGAAACCTCGAAACTCGAATCTTAGAAACCGTCCCCCATGACCACTGGACAGAGAATCCGCATCCGCCTCAAGGGCTTCGACCACCGCATGCTCGATCAGTCGAGCCTGGAGATCGTCGAGACCGCCAAGCGCACGGGCGCCCGCGTCGCCGGCCCCATTCCGCTCCCCACGCGGATCGAGCGCTACACGGTCAACCGCTCCCCGCACGTCGATAAGAAGTCCATGGAGCAGTTCGAAATCCGCACTCACAAGCGACTGCTCGACATCATCGAGCCGACCGCCAAGACGGTGGACGAGCTGCGCAAGCTCAACCTCCCGGCCGGCGTGGACATTCAGATCAAGATCTGACCTCGCTGCGCTCGGAAACCCGAAGCTCGAAATTCGAAACTCGAAGATGAAGAAGCTCGCTCTCCTCCTCTGCGTCCTGAGCCTCGCGGCTTGCGACACGACCAGCACTTCTTCCTCGGCTCCGACGGGCGCCGCGGCCCCGGCTGCGCGTTCCACCACGCTCGGCAGCAACATCCCGCGGCCCGCCGATCAGGCTCCCGCCACCGCCACCTACGGAGCTGGCGGCGGCGAGGCCCTGCGTGACGCGCTCGGACGGTCCAACCGATAACCCTTCTTTCACACCGGCCGCTTCGGCGGCCACCCACCCCAACCACAAGTACGGCCCGCCCAGTGGCGTGAGCCGGACCTCTAGGAAACATGAGCATCGCCCTTATCGGCAAAAAACTCGGCATGACGCGCGTCTACGACGGCGCCGGCCGCGTGACCCCCGTCACGGTCATCTCCATCGAGCCCAACGCAGTCGCCCAGCGCAAGACCGTCGAGTCCGACGGCTACAGCGCACTGCAGCTCGCCACCATCGACCAGCTCCCGAAGCGCCTGACCAAGCCCGAACTCGGCCACCTCAAGAAGGCCGGCCTCGGCGCGAAGAAGAAGGTGCGCGAGGTGCGCCTCAAGGACGACGAAGCCGTCAAGGCGGCTCCGGAAGTTCTCACGGTCAACCAGTTCAGCGTCGGCCAGTTCGTCGACGTGATCGGCCAGTCGAAGGGCAAGGGCTTCCAGGGTGTCATGAAGAAGCACAACTTCGCCGGCCAGGGCGACGCCCACGGTTCGAAGATGCATCGCCGCAACGGCGCCATCGGCAACCGCTCCACGCCGGGTCGTCCCTGGAAGAACATCGGCATGCCCGGTCACATGGGCGATGAGCGCATGACGGTCCAGAATCTGGCCGTGGTGCAGGTCCGCGAGGAAGACAACGCCATCCTGGTCAGCGGCGCGGTGCCCGGCAGCAAGGGCGGCTACGTCGTCGTCCGCCCGGCCAAGAAGCGTCCTCTCCCGGCCGCCAAGTAAGGCGTCGGTCGTTCCAATCCGAACCCCCATTTCTCACATTCCATGAGTGCTACTGTTCTCACGGTCGAGGCGGCCAAGGCGGCCCACCTCGATGTCATTGACGACGCCTCCAAGGGCATGCAGGCCCTGCACGAGACGATCGTGGCCTATCGCGCCAACCGCCGCGCCGGCACCGCCTCGACCAAGACCAAGGCGACCGTCTCCGGCTCCGGCAAGAAGCCCTATCGCCAGAAGGGCACCGGCCGCGCCCGCGCCGGCTACATGTCCTCGCCCATCCGCCGCGGCGGTGGCGTGGTCTTCGGCCCGCATCCGCGCGATTACTCCAAGAAGACGAACAAGAACGTCAAGCGCCTCGCCCTGCGCAAGGCGCTGAGCGCCCAGATCATCGACGGCAACGTCCTGATCGTGGAAGACTTCAACGTCGGCGCGCCCAAGACCAACGAGTTCATCAAGGCCGTCAAGGCCCTGACCGATGCCCGCAAGGTGCTCATCGTCAGCGGCACCTTCAGCGAGCAGACCTACCTGGCCGGCCGCAACCACAGCCCTGTGCAGCTCGTCACCGACATGGACTGCAACGCCGAGGATCTCCTCAACACCGAGAAGATCATCGTCACCAAGGGCGCCCTCGAAACCCTGGCCAAGCGCACCATCCGTCCGGAGCGTCGCGAACAGGCCGCCAAAGCCTAACCCGTCGAACGTATGAACGAACCCACGGATCTCATTCAAACCATCTGCCTGACGGAGAAGGCCACGCTGCTCTCCGAGACGCGCAATCAGTACGTCTTCCGCGTCGCTCCGCGCGCCACCAAGCCGCAGATCAAGAAGGCCATCGAATTCCTCTTCAAGAAGAGCGTCACGGCCGTGAACACGGCCAACTACGCCGGCAAGAAGAAGCGCGAGCGTCAGCCGAGCTTCGGCCGCCGCCCGCATTGGAAGAAGGCGATCGTCACCCTCAAGGAGGGCGACAAGATCGACCTCGCCTGAGGCGTCGCTCCCAGACTGAACTTCGAAACGGCGGCCGCGAGGCCGCCGTTTTTTTGTCGCTCGAGGAGCGCCGACGCTGCCCGCCCGCCTGCCTTGGCCGTTCAGGATCCGAAATAGGCCCCCGGCGTCTGGCCGAACTCTGCGCGGAAGGCGGCCACGAACGCGCTGGCGCTGCGGTAGCCGCATTCCTCGGCCACGACCTTGACCGCGCGGCCCGCGGCCAGCTCGCGCAGGGCGTGGGCGAACCGGGCCCGCCGCCGCCAGTGGTCGAAGGACAGGCCGCATTCGGCCCGGAATCGACGTTCCAGCGTGCGCAGTCCGAGGCCCGCCTGCGCGGCCAGCGCGCTCGAGGTTGCCTGGTCGGCCGGCTGCGTTTCGAGCCGGTGCGTGAGGCGCTGCAGGGCCGGCGATTGCGGTCTCGGCAGCTCGAAGGGCGGCTTCGGTCGCGCGAGAAGCGAGGTCCTCAGCAGCTGGGCGAGTGCGCGATGCTCGGCACGACGCCGATCGAGTTGGCCGATTTCGATCGTGCGCAGCACCAACTCCCGCAGCAGCGGCGACACTCCGATCACCCCGCAGGCCGCTGGCAGCGTCTGTCGCGACCGCGCCTCGGGTCGGAAATAGAGCGTGCGGAGGGACGTCGCACCCGCGAACCGAAGCGCGTGGTGCACCCCGGCCGGCACCCAGATGGCCCAGTGCGGCGGGGTGACCCACGAGCCTTGGGCAGTCCAGACGGTCATGACGCCGGCCACCGCGTAGATGAGTTGATGCCAGCCATGAGTGTGGGCCGCCACCTCGGCACCGGCCGAATGTCCGACGGCGAGCGACCGCACGACGAAGAACTCTTCGTCCGCGGGGGTGTGGCGCGGTGGCGACATTCATTGTCGATCTAGCGCTATTGCGACATTCGCCGGCAAGCACAGGATCGCGCCATGCCCGCCAACCTCGCTTCCTTCTCCGTTCACGCCGACGACGTCACCCGCGCCCGCCGCTTCTACGAGGCGGTCTTTGGGTGGCGCTTTGAGCCCTGGGGCCCGCCCGATTTTTATCTCATCCACACCGGCACCGACGCGCAGCCCGGCGTCATGGGGCTGCTGCATGCCCGGATGAAGCCGCACAACCGCGACGGCTTCGGTGGCTTCGAATGCACCTTCGCGGTCGAGGATGTGGACGCGGTGGCGGCGGCCGTGGTGCAGGCGGGCGGCCTGATCACCCTGCCCAAAAACAGCATTCCCACCGTGGGCGATCTGATCCGCTTCCGCGACCCGGAAGGCAACGAGGTCGGCGCGATGCGCTACGAGCAGCGGCCGCGCGGCGCCTAGCCGTCCGATCGCTCCAGCTCCCGCCGGACGTGCTGCAGCCAGCGCGCTGCGGCCGCCGGTGGTTGCTCGCCGCGCCAGCAGGCATGCAACGAAAGCCGCGCCGGAGCTGGCCGCAGGCGACGCGCCACGAGCCCGGCGGCCAGGGTGGGGGCGAGCCAGAGGCTGCACGGTGCCACGCCCAGCCCGGCGCGCACCATCCAGTGCAGCGAAGGGAAATCGACCGCCGCATGCTGCGCTCGCAGCGCCACCCGGTGGCGCGCGGCGTGGGACAGCAGGTGCTGGCCGAAGTAGGCGTTGCCTTCCAGGAGCAGGAGGACGGCGCCGCCGAGCCGGGCCAGCGGGATCGAGGCAGCTCCGGCGAGAGGATGGTCCGCTCGGAGCAGCAGGCCCTGCTCTTCGGTCAGCACTCGCCGCGACGAGAGGCCAGGCTCGGATTCCGGCGGCCGGCAGATGGCGAGATCCAGATCGCCCGCGCGCAGCGCTCCGAGCAACGCCGCCTGGGAATCCTGGCGCAAGGAGACCTGCACCGCAGGTTCCGCCAGGGCGAAGGCGCGCGCCGCCTCGGCGAGGGGCTCGATGGCGGCCGGGGGAATGAGTCCGAGCCGCAGCCGGCCCGCCTCGCCCGCCGCGGCGCGTTGCAGTTTGCGCCCCAGGCCCTCCGCCCGCCCGACGAGCTCGCGCGCCTCGGGCAGCAGCGCCTCGCCCGCGGGAGTGAGGCCCTCGACGCGATTCGTCCGGCGCAGCAGCGGCGTCCCCAGCGCCGCCTCCAGTTGCCGGATCTGCGCGGTCAGCGCGGGTTGGGCGAGATGCAGTCGGCGGGCGGCGCGGGAGAAGTGCAGCTCCTCCGCCACCGCCAGAAAGGAACGCAGCCAGCGGTGTTCGATCACGCGACAGCATGATCGCCAAACGCGATCATGGCAATCGCATGATTGGATTTCTGCCAGGCGAGCGGGCGGAGAGATTCGAGCCCTCCACCACATTCCCCATGGATCTCACCCAACATCCCCCGCGCAGTCCGCGGGCCACGCTCGGCGGATTCGTCCTGCTGCCCCGCTTCCTCGACAAGGCCCGCGCGCAGGTCGCCGGAACGCTTGGCGCCTACAAACTCGGCCCGGATTCCGTGCTCGACCGTCGCCTGCTCGAGTTTCTCGGGATCGGGCTCGAACCGCTCCTGGCGATCGTGCGCGCCGGCGCCGATGACGGCGTCCTGCTGCGCTGGATCCGTCAAACCGGGGCCGCCCACTCGGCGGAGGAAGTGCAGGCCTGGTCGTCGAATTGGACCCAGCTGCTGGCCAAGGACGATCCGGATCGGCAGGCCTACATCGGCAAGGTGCTGGAGGCGACCGGATTGCCCGCCGCCACCACCACGGTGTTCGACTGGCTCGATTTCGACGACCGTCAGACCTTCCCGGCTGCCCCGCGTCTCCCGCTCGCTTTCCTTGGTGTCGGCAGCGTGGGCCTCGGGCTGGCGCGCCGCTATGCCGACCTCGGGCATCGCGTCTCCGTCGTCGCGCGTTCGCCGCAGAGCGCGTCGGTCGCGCGGGCACGCGCGGCCTGCCCGGCCCTCGAGGTGTTGAGCTCCGGCGAGGGGCTGGATCCCGCGGCGGTCGTTTTCCTCTGCACGCCGTTCGCCGCGGCTGGCGAGGCGCTGCAAGCGCTGGGCTCCCGTCTCGACGGCCGCCTGGTGGTCGACTGCACCAATCCGGTCGGTCCCGGCCTGACGCACGGACTCGAGAATCGCGGCTCCGGCACGGCACAGTGGCAGGCGCGCTTCCCCAAGGCCCGCTTCGTGAAAGCCTTCAGCATCTACGGCTTCGAGAACTTCGCCACCGATCCGCGGACCGTGGTCGGTCGACCGCCGGTCATGCTGCTCGCCGGCGACGATGCGGGAGCGCGCCAGGAGGTCGGACGTCTCGTGGCGTCGGCCGGCTGGGAGCCGCTCGAAGCCGGCGATGCCTCGGCGGCGTTGCATCTCGAGCATCTGACGCTCCTCTGGATCAAGCTGGTGCGGCTCGGTGGGCAGCCCGCGACCACGACCTGGGCTTGGCTGCGCTCGGCCTTCGCGGCGTAAAGCCAGCGCCCGCGCGGCCGCTCACTCCACGATGGTGGCCGGCCGCGCCGGACCGGTCACAACCAGGAAGTCGTACTGGAAGACCAGCGTCTCGGTCACCGGACTCGCTCCGGCCCGGAACGCGCGGCGCTGTCGCAGCGGCCGCAGATCGAAAACCGTCGGACCACCGCGCGCGGCCGCGGCCTCGAAGAAGGGCTTGGTGCCCAGGACCTCATCCAACTCGCCGGGCGGATACGCCTTCCGGCGCTCGGCTCGGTCGGCCGACCAGGGGAACCAGCGGTTCTGCTCGCCCCCGGGGGAGACGATGAGGATGTGGGTGCTTTCGAAGCCGTTCGACTCCGCCAGCTCGGAAGCGAGGTTGCCGATGTCGAACTGATTCGTGGCCGACCGGCCGCGCCCCGCGTGGTAGGCACCCATCTTGAATAGCGCCCGCGGCGTCCCGCCCTGCGCGGCGGCGGTGCGATAGTGCTTCATGAAATAGCGCTTCATGAGCAGCGAGCGCAGTCGGTTCGAGCGGTAGCCGCTGACTTCCTGCAGTCGGTAGATCTCGGCGCTGAGCGCCAGGTCATCCACGATCTCGCGGGCTTCGTCGGGCGCGGGAAAGGCGGCGCGCAGCAGGGCGAAATCCGCGTCCTTCAGCTCCGCCATTGGCGAAGCGTACTTCTTGCTCGCGATCATCTCCTGCGTGCGCCGACGCAGACGTGCCGTTAGTTCGCTCAGCTCCTTGCGCGCGGCCGCGTCGGCCCGGGCGGCCCGGCGCTCGATCAGCTCGAGATTGAGGGCCGGCGCCATCAGCATTTCCTGATCGATCCCCCACACGCGCGCTCCCGGGCCGAGTTTCACGAACGATTCGGCCAGGCGCAGATCCTCCTCGAAGAAGAGGAAGGCCAGCGCGTGCGGATGCCGCCGGCAGAGGTCGACCGCCGCGTCCCAGCCCCTGGGTCCGCGCAGCAGCGACTCCAATTCGCGCACGGCGTGAAAGCCGGTCTCGGTGACGAAATAATCGAACCGCTTCTCCCCGAGGCTGAGCTGCAGGGCACCGGCGAATTCGGGCGGATCCGCGAAGCCGTGGCCCTCGCCGAGCAGGACGAACTGCGCGGCGCGGGCCGCCTCGAGAATCGCCTCGCCGCCCGGCCCGCTGAGCCGGCCTTGCTCGAGCGACCAGCTCTTCGCGCCGGCACGCAGGGCTTCGGCCAGATTTTGCGGCGCGGGCTCCTCCGCCCGGACCATGGACGAGGCGAGGGCCACCAAGAGGGTGAAAAAGGCGATGGAACGCATGCCGGCAGCATGCGGATTCAGCCGGCCTCCGGAAGATCGAAGATGGCAACCAGCCCGGGAAGGCTGCTAATCCTGCCAGCCGAGGGTTATCGAGCGCCCGGCGCGCGCCGATTCAGGCGATCGAGGGCGGCGGCGCTGAGTTGGCGTTTGGAGAAATCGGCCACGACGTAGAACGCCTCCCCGTCCGCTCCCGAGCAGAGCAGCGCCGCCGAGCCGTCGGCCGACCAGGCCACGAAGCCCAGGCGCGGCCGGCTCAGCGGCGGTGCCTTGGCCCTCGCCCGCGCCTTCTCGATGGCGTCGTCGAGCTTCCAATCCGTCAGCTCGAGGAACTCGGTGCCTTCGGTCAGGAGGAACACGCGCAGGCTGGTGCCGAGGCTCGCGCCAGTGGATTGGACGATCAGGACGTCGTCGGTCGGCGACAGGTACGCGCTGGCCCGCAGGCCGGCGGCCACTTCGCAGACGTCGGTCGCGCGCTTGGGATCGGCGACGGGTGCGACCTGGACGACCGTGCCAGCCGCGGTCGCGCGCAGCTCGACTTTCCAGCGGTTCTCCGCGGCGGCGTCCAACGTGCCGAGGAGCCAGAGGGTGACGAATGCAACGAGGCGAGCGTAGCGCATGCGGCATCTGGCCAGGGTCGCAGGCCTCCGCAACGTCATTCCGTGGCCCCGCGACGGGCATAGACGCTGGCCACGTACGCGTCGGGGAGGGTGACGACAAATTCGGCGCCCGCGCCGGGTTCGCTGTGGACGGTGACCGATCCGCGGTGCCGCTCGGCCAGCGTGCGCACGAGCGTCAGCCCGAGGCCCGTGCCGCGCTGTCCGGTGCGCGGATTTACCGTGGTGAAGAAGCGCTCGAAGACGCGTCCCTGCAGCGCCGGCTCGATCCCAGGGCCTTCGTCGCGTACACGAAGCTCGATCCGTCCGGGCTCGTCGCTGACTCCAGCGGAGATGGTGACGCTGCGCCCCGCGGGGGTGAATTGCAGCGCATTGGCCACGAGATTGCCGAGCATCAGCTCGAGCGTCGCGCGCTCGATCCGGCCATGAGCTTCGCCGCGCGTTTCGCAGACGAGCCGGAGGCTGAGCTGTTCGGCCCGTGGGCGGTGCACCTGGTCGCAGAGTTCCCGCACCGCGGCGCAGAGCTCGAGCGGGGCAGGCACGGCCGCGGCCGGGGCCGACTCCACCCGCGCGAGCTGCAGCAGGTCATCGACCAACCGGCTGAGGCGGCCCGCTTCGGCCTGGATGCTGCCGAGGAACTTCGCGCGCGCGGCGGGGTCGGCCACCGCGCCGTCCTCGAGCAATTCGGCCGCGCCGCGGATGGCGGCCAGCGGTGTCTTCAGCTCGTGCGAGAGATGCGTGACGGTTTCGGCCACGTATTCCTTGCCCTCGAGCGCCCGGCGCATGCGCTCGACCGCCCGCGCGAGCACGCCGAGCTCGCTGCGTGTCCAGGTGCTCAGCTCCACGCCCGACTCGCCCTTGGCGATCCGATCGGCCCGGCTGGCGAGATCGGCCACGATGCCGGTGACGTAGCCGGAGAGCAGGTAGGCCATCAGCGTCGCCGCCGCGACCGCGGCGAGGCCCGGCAGGATGAGGTCGCGCAGCGCGCGCACGATGAGCCGGCGGCTGGAAACGGTCGGCTTGACCATGCTGACCGCGCCGATGAGATCGCCGTCGAGCCAGACCGGCACCGTGCTGTAGAGGTTCACGGTGCCGCTTTTGCCGTCGAGCTCCCAGCGGCTGCCGTAGCGCCCGCGCAAGGCCCGCTGCACGTCGAGCCCGGGCGAGGCGTCGCCATGCCGCTGGGTGTCGTGAAGAAGGGCGCCGGTCCGATCGTAGAAGATCAGGCGCGTGTCGGCGTCGTCGCGCGAGAAATTGAACAGCTTGGCGCGGGTGGCGCGGGTGCCTTCGAAATCGGCGAAGATGGAGGCCAGCACCTCCTTCATGCGCGGCGGATCGAGCTCGGCCTCCTTCGCCACGCGTTGATACAGCTCGGCCACGATGGTTGCCGTATCGATCATCCCGTCCTCGGTCGTCCGCAGGGTAGTCGTCTCAAGGTTCTGCCGCACCTGCCAGGCGAGGTAGCCGACCGGAATCAGCAGCACCGCCAGATGGAAGAGGAAAACCTTCCAGTGGAGCGAGTGCAGACCGGGCAGCATGGCGATAAACCTCAGTGCTCGCGCAGGCGGTAGCCGATGCCGCGCACCGTTTCGATCCACTCCGCCGCCTCGGCGCCGAGCTTGCGGCGCAGGGTCTTCACGTGCGCATCGATGGTGCGATCGGTCACCGCGCCGCCTTCCTCCCACGCGCGATCGAGCAGGCCGGAGCGGCTGAAGACGCGCCCGGACGAGGAGAGGAGGGCCTCGAGGAGGCGAAACTCTTGCCGGGTGAGTTCGATCTCCGCGCCCGCCACCAGCAGGCGAACGCGTTCGGGGTCGAGCTCGAAGGGCCCATGCCGCAGACAGGCCGAGGCGGGCGCAGTCGACGAAGCCACGCGACGCCGGATGGCCCGCAGGCGCGCGACCAATTCGCGCGGGCTGAAGGGCTTCGCGAGGTAGTCGTCGCCGCCCAACTCGAGCCCGACCACGCGGTTGATCTCATCGGCCCGCGAGGTGAGAAACAGGATGGGCACGGCGGAGTGACGGCGGATCTCGCGGCAGACCTCGAAGCCGTCCACGTCGGGCAGGCCGACGTCGAGAATGACCGCGTCGGGCGCATCCTCCCGCCGGCAGCGCGCGATGGCCGCGGCGCCGCGATCGGTGCGCTCGACCCCGAAGCCGCCGGAGGTGAGCGCGTACTCGATGACCTCGGCGATCGGCGGGTCGTCCTCGACGACCAGGATGTGCCAGCGGGAGTCCATGCCGCAGGCTGCGCGGCGAACGCCTTCGCTGCAACGCTGGCGGCGCGGCCCGCGGACGAATTCATCGATTCTTCACAAACCGCTCATCAGCGTTTCACGCGGGCCCGGCAGCGTGCCGGCATGAATCGAGCCCTGCTCTGCCTCGCCCTCGCCAGCGTCCTCGCCGCGCCGCTCCCGGCGGCTCCGGAGCCCTTTGCCGCGCCTGCGCCCGCGCCGGCCATCCCGGACCTCAAGGCGGCCACCGTCACCATCCCTTATGCCGAACTGCGCGCGCTCTGGGAGGCCGCTCAGCCGAAGCCCACTCCTCCGCCTGCGGCGCCGGAGCCGCCGGTCCCCTATGCCATCACGCAGGTCCGACACGCGTTGGAGCTGAATGCCGCGCAATCGGCCGCGGAAGGCGTGGCGAAGTTCGAGATTCAGGTGCTCAGCACGAAGCCGACGCTGGTGCCGCTGCTGGGCGTCGACGCCGCGTTGGCGGAGGTGAATGCGGAGGGCGGTTCCGTCCTGCCGGCGAACGGCTTCCACGCGCTCTACGTGACCTCGCCAGGCCGTAAGGCGGTCACGCTGCGCTACTCGCTGCGGGCGCGGCCCGGAGGCGGTTTCGAGGTGCCGGCCACGCCCGCGGCCGCGGGCGAGGTGACCTTTGCGGGCGTGCCGGCCGGGCGCGAGATCGAGCTGCAGCGCGGACTGCGGCAAACGTCGACGGCCGCGGGCCCGCTCCGCTTTCTGCTCTCGGCCACCGACAGCCTGGCGTTCCAGCTGGTGGCGCCGCAGGTCGCGAAGCCCCGCACCGAGCCGGTCGCGGCGACCTGGCAGGTGTCGACCGTGGCCGCGGCCGTGGTGAATGACGGTCGGCTCGAAGCCACCGCGTTGATCACGGCCACCCAGACCGCCGGCGATGTGCCCAGCCTCACGTTTCAGCTCCCGGCGCAGGCGAGCGTGCGCAGCGTGCAGGCCGACCAGTTGGAGCGCTGGGAGGGCGTGCGTGCCGAAGACGGACGCACCCGACGCGTCACGGTGAAGTTCAAGCGTCCCGAGGAGACCCGCCGACTTGTGACGGTCGCCTACGAGCTGCCGCCTCCGCCGATCACGGGCGAATGGAACGTGGCAGTGCCGCAGGTGCAACGGGCCGAACAGGAACGCCGGCTCGCGTATCTGGTGCCCGGTGAGGCCACGGACTTGAGTGCCGAACGCGCGCAGCCGGAAACCGCCGTGCCCGGCGCGCTGGCTGGGATCATCGGCACCGGTCGGTTCGTGGCGGTCGAATGCGATCCCGCGGAGCCCGGTGCACGCGCCACCGCCAAGGCGCGGCAGCTCGCGGCCACCGCCTCGGCCACGATCGAGGAGGCGTCGTATCAGACCCGCGTGGTGACCGACGGCGCGGGACGCACGAATGCCAAGCTGATGGTCCGGCACGAGCGCGCCCAGGCCGTCCGCATTCAACTGCCGGCGGGCGCGGCGCTGCTGACCTGCGCGCTCGACGGGGCGGCGGCCAGTCCGGTGCAGACGGCGCCCGGGGCCTTCGAATTGCTCCTGCCGGCGCGACCGAATCGGCAGAGTGCGATCGAATTCTCCTACACCCATCGGCAGAAGGAGTTCGGCGCCGTCTCGGGCGAACTCGCGCTTTCGCTGCCGCAGGTCGATCTCTTCACCACGACGTTGAGTTGGGAGGTCGTCATGCCGGCCGCCTACGAGCTGACGGCCGCGGAGGGCAATGTGCAGTTCGCCTCCGGCATCGCCGCGCCCGAGTCCGGCGTGGTGCGGCTGCGCAAGGAGCTTACCCGCGGCGAGACGCCCTCGGTCGCCATCTTCTATCAAAAACGAGCTCTCTAAGCCGCGCTCGCAGTACCCATCCAGATCCTGTCATGAAACTCGCCCGACTCATCCTCATCGCCCTCATCTTCGTCTGCACTTCGCTTGGCTGGGCCATCCTCGGCGGTGCGCTGCAATCCCGCACCAGCGGGCGCGGCGGCGAATTCGAATCCTCCATCGCCGATGGCTGGGGTCCGCCCATGCAGCAGCCGCATCCCGTCGTCTCCTACGCGTCGCCGACCAGCCCGAACGGACGCAAGCAGATCCAGCCCGCCGCCAGCGACGTGCAGGTGCGGCTCGAATACGAGCCGAAGTCCCGCGGACTGTTCCGCTATCGCACCTACCGGGCGCAGTTCCGGGCGGAGTATCGGATCGAAAACCCGACGCCCATCACCCAAACGATGACCGTTGCGTTCGGCTTCCCGGCCGGGAACAACAGCTACGAGAGCTTCACCTTCATGGTCGGCGACCGCGTCTCGAACAACGCCGCCAGCGCGGCCAAGGGGATCGTCGAGGCAGTCACGCTGGCCCCCGGCGCGAGCGTGCCGGTGAAGGTGGCCTACACCACGCGCGGCGTGGATCGCTGGCAGTATGCGTTCGGCGAGGCGTCGCGCGTGCGGAACTTCAGCCTGACGCTCTTCACCGACTTCACCGAGATCGACTTCCCGGCGGGCACCGGCTCGCCGACCCAGCGAGAGCGCGCCGAGCGCGGCTGGCGGCTCGATTGGAAATATCCCGACGTGATTAATGCGCGAGATATCGGCATGAGCATGCCGTCGCTCCTCAATCCGGCGCCGGTGGCCCAGCGGATCACGTTCTTCGCCCCGGTGTCGCTGCTCTTCTTCTTCGCCGTGCTGGTGCTGGTCGGAATGGTCCGCGGGATCAACTACCACCCGATGCACTATTTCTTCTTCGCGGCCGGCTTCTTCGCCTTCCAGCTGCTCTTCGCCTACCTCGTGGACCTGGTGCCGCTGCATCTCGCCTTCGTGCTGGCCTCCATCGTTTCGCTGGTGCTCGTCGGCGGCTACATCCAGGCGCTGTCCGGCTGGGCCTTCGCCCGCTTCGCCATCCTGGCGCAGTTCGCCTATCTCGTGCTCTTCAGCTACACCTTCTTCTTCGAAGGGCTGACCGGACTGACGATCACGATCGGCGCCATCGCGACCCTCGCGCTGCTCATGCGGCTGACGGTCAAGACGGATTGGGAGAAGATCTTCACCCCGTCGCCGCGGACGCATCCGCCCGAACCGCTGCAGCCGCCGCCGCTTCCGGCCGAGAGCCCGCTCATCTGACCTCTCCGTGCACGTCATGACCCGACGCGATTTTCTCCGCGGTGCCTTCCGCGCACTCGGCGCCGGCGCCTTCGGCAGCCTGCTGTACGGCTGGGGCTGCGAGCCGCATTGGCTGGACTTCGTCGAACGCCCGCTGCCGGTCGAGCGCCTGCCAGTGGCCTGGTGCGGCCTGCGCGTCGCCTTCCTGACCGACCTGCACGTCGGCCCGGTCGCCGACACGTATTTGCAACACGTCTTCGCCAGAGTGCGCTCGATGCAGCCGGATCTCGTCGTCTACACGGGCGATTTCGTGGATCAGGCCCGCTACGTCGAGCACGCGGCGGTTCTCTTCGAGCGAGCGCCGCTGGGCCGCCTGGGGACCTTTGGCGTGCTGGGAAATCACGATTATGGCGTGCGCTGGCGCGATCACCACGCGGCCGCAAATCTCTGCCAGCGCCTGGCGGAACGCGGTATTTGCATCCTGCGCAACGAGGTGGTGCAGCTGGGTGGCCTGCAGATTGCCGGGCTCGACGATCTGTGGGCGCGCCGCTGCGATCCGCGTCGGACCTTTGCACAGCTCGATCCCGTGTTGCCTTCGCTCGCGCTGGTGCACAATCCCGACGCTGTCGACCGCCCCGGCTGGGAGCGCTTCCGCGGCTGGATCCTGGCTGGGCACACCCACGGCGGCCAGTGCCGCTCGCCGTTCCTGCCGCCGCCGCTTCTGCCAGTGCAGAATCGGCGCTACAGCAGCGGGGAGATCGGGCTCGACGGCGGTCGGCGGCTCTACATCAGCCGGGGCGTCGGTTACGCCCTCCGACTGCGCTTCAACACCCGTCCGGAAGTCACCTGGTTCGAGTTACAGCGGGCCTGAGGGACGGTGAGCGCTGCAGGCCGTCCTTCGCGATCGGAGGAGCACACGAAGGCACGAAGGCGCAAAGGCCTGAGACCATGGAGGTATTCCTCGCGGACTTTCTCCGTACTGCTGCCTTTGTGGCTTCGTGCCTTCGTGTGCCTATCTGGAGTTGGGAACGACCTCAATTTCCAGAGTAGAGGAAACAATTTTGCAGAATGTTAGAATTTTTTGTTGACCCTCCGCGTCTGAGCCCCTACAACTTTCCACGTCATCCATGAACACGAACTACCAACTCAAACAGGCCACGAGCCACGCGACGAGCGTGCGAGTCGCCGTCGGGTTGGGCTGTGAGGTCCCCATGGGAGATACCCACGTCCTTACCGGCCGGACCAGCGATTGGTCCTTTGCGATTCGCAAGCCGCGTAATCTGGCTCCGCCAGGGTGCATACGAACGTAATCCTACTGTTCATCAGGTTTCCTGAGCACCCTGTCAGCCACCCGGCGACAGGGTTTTTTGTTTCTCAGATTTCTTCGACCGACTTTCAAACGAATGCAGTGACTCCCCATCGACCCCGCGAATGAGAAAGCCCCGGATCAGCGGCAACTGACCCGGGGCGGAATCGGACGCTTCAACCACGGACCGGCAGGCCCCTGTTTCTGCGCCACCCCATATGTTAGGCGCTGGAAACGGAAAGTCAAATCACGCGAATTAGCGTGATGTAGTGTGCGCCTTGTTCTGATGTTAGAAGCCCGCGGAGATGGTCTCATTAATCTCCAGATCAAAGGCTTCTCTCGGGAGGTGTGCCTGAAACACCCAAACAGCCGCCGTGAAAAACCTGCGGGCTGGTCCTCGGAAGAGGAGCAGGGGTGTTCATCCATTTTTTGACCCGGCGTGCTGGTCCATCCGCCGCCGGCTCAAAAGTTCTTTCAGCGCTCACGAGTGCGGGAGCAGGCCGCGTAAGACCGGCATCCCCCGCACCGCTGCGGCGGTCGAGCACGACCGTCACGGCAGAGCGCAACACGCGATCGTGGTCCAACAGCACGACAGCGCCATGCCAAGGCGCAAATCCCGGGGCGGCACCGGGCGATCGCACCATACGGCGGGCACCAGCTGTGCAGCAGGATCTCCAAAATCCAGCCCGGTGGGGGCAGCACCTACACGCCGTGAATTTTGCAGGGGGAAACCGGAGCAAGGATGGAGAGATCAACGGATCGGGCCAGCGGCTCGATGACCGCCTCCATCCTTGCTCCACTCCGGCTGGGAAGGGGTCAGGACTGGCGCACAGGCGAAGAGGCTGTTTCGGAGTCGCTCCGTCGTCGCGTCCGCGCCTGGCTCCTTCCCAGCCGGGATTTTCACTGCGGGAAGCCCTGGGGGCGGACCGGTCTCATAAGCCGCGTCCCGCACGGTTCGAATCCGTGTCCCGCGACCATTTCAAGAAAAGGAAGAAGGAGGAAGGCTCGACGAAGAAGCCTCTGCCGGCCTTCACGACCGCAAACGGGGGCGCATGTTCCAGAGGGGCGAGGCTGCCTTGCAAGCAGCATGTGGCGGGTGCAAGTCCCGTCGTCTCCAGGTCGATGGTGCGGGGTCCTGAAGTTCACGCGAAGCAGCGAAGGGGGCGAAGGCGCGAAGGGAGGGGAGGACTTTCGGATCCAGCCAAAGAGGTATCTTTCCATGATCTCCGTGACGGAGACTGTCGTGAGTGTCATTTCGGAAGTGTAGACCGGTAAAGATCCGGTGCTGTCTGTAGAACAGCCGCCGCCGAGAGCGGCCAGCGTCGGAGCGTTACCGACCGCTTCCACCAAGTTTTCGGTCCGTTAGCTCAGCCATGAAGAGCGCCCGCCTGTCGAGCGGAGGGTCGCGGGAGCAATGCCCGCACGGACCGCGTTTTTGGAAGGATGAAGGAGGAAGGATAAAAAGGAAAAGGCTCCGAGCGCGGGCTCAAGCCCTTCCTCCTTCCTCCTTTATCCTTCATCCTTTTCTTCGCGCGCGAGGGAGACAGCGAACCCACCTGACTTGGGATCAGGGGATACCCGGGGCAGCACCGGGGCGCGCGACCATTTTTTGGGCCGCTGATGTAAGAGAATCGCATGCGGGGCTTCGAACCCCGTCGTCAGGGTGCAAATCCTTGGCGGCCCACATTTTCGTCTCCGTGGCTCGAGTGCGAGCCGAGGTGGGTGGCCGAGCAGGCGCTCAGCCCCGCCGAGGCACGTGCGCAGCATGCCGGAGGCGCGTCTGCCCTTGAATGCAAAGACTCGAGCGATGCGGATTTCAACCGCAGCGTAGCCGGTGGGAGTCCGGCCAAGGGTGCGAGTTTCGGGCGCCCTCGGGCGCCGCAGCACCGCCCAATGGTGTAACAGCAACATCTCCGGCCCACACCCGGAGGATGGAGGTGCAATTCCTCCTCGGGCGAGAATTTCCCCAGGCCCCGTTTTGCCGGCGGGGCCGCGTGCCGATCTCGGTCGCACGCGGCCCCGCGAACGGAGCATCGCCTATTGCCTATCGCCTATGGCCTATCGCCTATGGCCTATGGCCTATGCCGAGCTTCAGCGGGGCCACGCGAGGCCCGCCCCCCTTCGTAGCTCAAAAGCAGAGCCGTCGGCCGATAACCGACAGACCGCGGCGCGATACCGCGCGAAGGGACCATTTTCATTCATCCGACGCTGTCTAGCTCATGCAGAAGAGCGCTGCCCTGAAGGCGCAGAGGAGCCGGTGCAACTCCGGCAGCAGCGGCCATTTCGTCCGACCGTGCGATTGATGTAGCAGGAGCATGGCTGTCTTCCAAACAGCTCGCGCCGGTGCAATTCCGGCATCGCGCAACGGCCGGGTCAGGTTTTTCGATTCCCCTGTGGCAGAGACAGGAATGCGCCGATCTCGTAAATCGGACCATGCCGGTGCGAATCCGGCCGGGGGATCCACTTTCGGGGCGGTAGTGTAGCAGGAGCATTCGAACCTGTGAAGTTCGCGGGGCCGGAGCATCACCGGCACGCCCCACCATTTCGATCGTCAGATCACACGCATGCCGAAGCAGGCGAGGCGGCTGATTGCAACCCAGCTCTTACCCGGTGCGAGCCCGGGGCGTGTGTCCATTTCCGAGCGTCCGCCAGGCGCTCATTTTCGGCTCGTGGTTCAGCGGGAATAGCAGACCCCTCCGTCTCAGAAACGGAGAGCCTTGGGAGTGCAAGTCTCCCCGAGCCGACCATTTTTCGCGCGGTAACCCTTCGGAGTGCGGCAGGAAGCGAGGAGCTTCGAGCGACTCGCGCGCTGCCGCTTTCGCGCCAGACGTCTGCGGCCGAAGGCGTCCCCACACCGAGTCCGGTGCGGCCTGGTTGTCACGGCCAGACGCGTCCAGACCCCGGGCGGCATTCGACGGCGGCCACGGCCTGGGAACCAGCTTCGGCCGCGTTCGAGCGCCCGTCGCGAGCGGACTCTCGCGCCAAAGCGGCAGGGCGCGGCTCGCTCGAAGCTCGCCGCTTCCAGCCGCACTCCGAAGGGTGCCGTGCGCGACCATTTGTCCGGTAGCTCAACGGTAGAGCAGCCGCCTGTTAAGCGGCCGGTTGATGGTTCGAATCCATCCCGGGCAGCCAGCTTTCCGCTCGGTAGCTCAGCAGCAGAGCAGCCGCCCGACGCGCGGCCGATCGTTGGTGCAAATCCAACCCGGGCGATTTTCCGTCTCCGTAGCTCAACACGCAGAGCAACCGGCTCTTACCCGGTTGGTCCCGGTGCGAATCCGGGCGGGGACACCATTTGAGGGGCTGGAGTGTCAGACATACAGCACAGCCGGCTTTTAACCGGTTCGGTCAGGGTGAGACTCCCTGCAGCCCCACCATCTCGGACGGGAGCCGTCGACCTGACGCAGGCGACGGCTCCCGGGACCGCTTTGCCTTTTCTCTATCCTGGGTCGTGAACCGGACGAGCGCGCCGGAGCCGTTTCGAAAACGGCCAGAGCCGAGAGGCTTGGGGGGCAGGACCTCCGCGATCCGAATATCTCCACCACCAACATCACTCCAACCCCCATGACCCATGTATCCCCATCACGCAGTCCTGATTCTCTTCGCGCTGGCCCTCGCCGGCATTATCGCTTCGCACCTCGTCCTGCGCTGGCGCGCCCGACTGATCGTCAAACGCGCTCTGCTGGCGAGCGAACCGAAACCGGCCGTCGAACCGCGGCCGCTGCCGCGGCCAGGGGCGGTCCTGCCGTCCTGACGGCGCAGACTTCGGCCCTGACTTCGTCGGCGGCCTCAGGCGGAGTTTTGCCCTCCTCGCGAAACTCCGGCTGAGGCCGGCGACGGGCCGAAGCGCGACCATTTTTTGGCCCGGGTAGCCCAAGGAAGAGGCACTGCGTCGAGAGCGCAGACAGTGCGGGTGCGAGACCCGCTCCGGGTAGTTATTGTGCGGCGCGCGTGCGAGGGGGATCTCTCCGCGCGCGTCGCCTGAAGTTTTCTGTTCCTGAGGCGCAAGAAGACGCGCGCCGCCGTGCGAAGGCGGAGGTTGCTGGTGCAAATCCAGCCGGGAACGCCATTTGGCCCCCTTGGTGTAAGGCAGCACCTCGGTCTTTGAAACCGCAGGGTGACCGTTCGAGTCGGTCAGGGGGCGCGCCGCAGAAGCCGGATGATGTAATGGGAGCATGGCGGTCTCTGACACCGCTCGCGGTGGTTCAACCCCACCTCCGGCTGCGCCTGCCGAAATTTCTGGATCGTGCACCGGACCAGCGCGCCGGCCTGCACTGCTAAGGCATGGGACGACGGCCAACGCCGTGGTTGAGGAGCATGTCCTCCGCGATCCGCATTTCACCGAATGGATGAACACCCCGGGAGAGGAGAAGACGCAGGAGGAAGAATCATGAACCGTCTCGAACTGAATACCGTGCTGGTCCTGAACCGCTCGTGGCAGGCCATCGACACCAAGACGCCGCAGCAGGCTTTCTGCATGATGGCGACCGATGGTGCGATCGGCCTCGACATCGAGGAAGGACGCATGACGCCGGTCCGCTGGAGCGAGTGGCTGCAGCTGCCCATCCGCGAGGGCGACGCGTCGGTCTCGACTGCGCGCGGCCCGGTCCGACTGCCGACGGTCATCGTCCTGGCCCGCTACGCCAAGGTCCCGCGCAAACGTCCGCGCTTCTCGCTGCGGGCGGTCTGGGAGCGCGACGGCGGCAAGTGTCAATACACAGGCCGTCCGCTGCGCCCGGGCGAGGGCAACATCGACCACGTCCTGCCGCGTTCGCGCGGCGGCGCCACCTCGTGGACGAACTGCGTC
Source organism: Verrucomicrobiota bacterium (assembly GCA_018240025.1). GTDB lineage: Bacteria > Verrucomicrobiota > Verrucomicrobiia > Chthoniobacterales > SZAS-18 > SZAS-18. Next base: position 35,909 of record JAFEGM010000061.1, on the reverse strand, counting down.
CTGGCCGCGACCGACGTGAATTCGCGGAAGGCCGACAAGCTGCCCGAGGAAGCCGGCCTGCGCCTGCTCCGCGCTCCCGCAGCTCCGCCGGAAAGGCCGGCCTCGGTCGGCCTGCGCAATCAGCACAACATCCCGGAGTGGGACTTGTTCCTGCGCCGGGCCCAGTGACCTCCGCCAGGAGCGGATCCGGCCCAGCCCGCGATCTGCTCCTGGCCAATTTTTGTCGCCTATCGCCTATCGCCTATCGCCTATGCCGAGCCTCAGCGAGGCTCAGCGAGGCTCACGCGGCCCGATGGGTCAACGTCAGGTCGCGCGTCGGTTCGATCTTCCAGCGTTGGGCCACGTCGACGAGCTCGGGATTGAGCGGCCACTGGTCCGCCACCGGCTCACCTTCGTACACCGGGCTGCCGCCCTTGAGCGCCATGCAGCCCTTGTTATTTCCGACCTCGAGGATCTGCGCCAGTTCGTCCGAGGTGAGCTGCACCTCGGGCAGCGCGGCGAGTTCGCGGATCTTGTCCTCGATCGACTTCGCGGCCACGCCGTTCGTCTGCGCGACCTCCTGGATGAGCGTGGGAACCACGCTGCGCACCGGCGCGTGGCCCAGATTCCACAGGCAGGCGAGCTGCAGCATGGTCAGGCCGTGGCGCTGGGCGATCGGGCGGATCGCCTCCAATTTTTGGGTCGCCGCCTCGACCCACCCCGCCGGGCGGAAGGTACGGTGATCCCGCGGGCCGAACGCGTGCCCAGGGCGCACGTCGTCGTGGAAGATGCCGCCGTAATCGACCACGCGCGTCAGGATCGAGATGTCCTCACGCACCGCGCTCTCCAGCACCATCTGGCCAGGCCAGGGCTCGAAGGGATTCAGGATGATCATGGCCCAGTCGAACAGCGCGCCGAAGCGCTCGAAGCACAAAAGAAGATCCAGCGTGAAACCATTCGCCGGCCCCGGCGCCACGCCCAGCATCGTGGCGAGCTTCTCGTCCTGCACGCGCTGCAGGCCGTTCCAGACGCTGTCCTGCGAGTAGCCCGTGCGATCGGGATTGTGCAGCATCAGGCAGTCGAAGTGCGACGTGCGGCAGCGTTCGAGCGACTTCTCCGTGGCCATGCGGATGTAGTCGGCGTAGTCGCGCGGCTGGCGCAGGCGCGGATCGGTGAAGCGCGGGAAGCCCTTCTGGCCGTCGCGCAGGCCGCTGTAGAAATCGTGCCCGATCATGCCGACGAGGCAGTAGGAATCGCGCGGCACCCCGGCCAGCGCGCGGCCCAGCGCTTCGTCGCCGGCGCCGCTGGCGTACACATCGGCCGTCAGGAACGTGCGGATGCCGGAGTCGTAGGCCAGGCGGAGAGCGGCCTCGTAGCGGGGCTCATCGAGAGCTTCGCCGAAGTTCATGTAGCGGCCACCGTTCCAGGTGCCGTAGGCGGTGCGGGTCAGATTCACGGGGATGTGGGCTTGTGGGAGGGCGGATTCGCAGCAGGATTTTACCCCTCTTTGACGCGTCGTCTTTGTCAAAGCGTCCCCCCGCGCCGCCCGGCGCCTTGCGACCCGAAGAAGAACCCGCCATCCTCTGCCATGAACGTCCCGGAAACCTATCAGCGCTGCATCCTCAACACCGCCCGCCGCTCGCTCGTGCTCGCGCGAGGCGAAGGCGCCAAGGTCTGGGACGCGGACGGCCGGGAGTATCTCGACCTCGGCGGCGGCATCGCGGTCAACTGTCTCGGCCACGCGCATCCCGACATGCTGCGCGCGCTCTCCGAGCAGGCCGGCCGGCTGATCCACACCTCGAATTTCTACTACTCCGAGCCCGCGGCGCGCCTGGCCGAGCGGCTGGTCGGCTTCATGGGTGGCTCCGGCAAGATCTTCTTCACCAACAGCGGCGCCGAGTCGAACGAGTGCATTCTCAAGGTCGCGCGCAAGGCCGGTAATGCGACCGGACGCTACGAGATCATCACGGCGCTCAATTCCTTCCACGGGCGCACGTTCGCCGGCATCGCGGCCACCGGGCAGGAGAAGATGAAGCAGGGCTTCGAGCCGATGCTGCCGGGCTTCGTGCACGTGCCGTACAATGATCTCGCGGCGGTCGAGGCGGCGCTGACGCCGCGGACGATCGCGGTCATGATCGAAGGCATCCAGGGCGAAGGCGGGATCACGCCCGCCTCTGCCGAATACCTGCTCGGCCTGCGCAAACTGACCCGCGAGCGCGGCATGCTGCTGCTCTTCGATGCGGTGCAATGCGGGCATTTCCGCACCGGCTGCTACCAGAGCTACATGCGCACCCTCGAGGGCGTGAGCGGGGGCGGGGACTTCCGCCCGGATGCGCTCTCGATGGCCAAGTCCCTCGGCGGCGGCTTCCCCATGGGCGCGGCCTGGATCAGCGATGAGTTCGCCCCGCTGATGGGGCCGGGCTCGCACAACACGACCTACGGCGGCGGCCCGCTGGCCGGTGCGGCCGGCAACGTGGTGCTCGATGTGATCGAGCGCGACGGCCTCGTGGCCAACATCCGCGCCCGCGGCGAGCAGCTCCTGACCGGCCTGCGCCCGCTCATCGGGCGCAGCGGGATCGTGGCCGTGCGCGGCTTCGGCGGCATGATCGGCGTGGTCTTCGAGGACGAGCGTGCCGGCGACGTGGTCAAGAAACTCGCCGAGGCCGGTCTCGTGCTGGTGGCCGCCGGCACCAAGGTCATTCGCTTCCTGCCGCCCCTGAACGTGACCGCGGCGGAGATCGACCGCGGCTTGGAGATCTTCTCGGGAGCGGTCTAGATCGCGATGAGAGGGGGGCTGGGGGCCAATCCTCAGCGCCGTCGGACGGTGTCCTGCTTGATGCTCTCCGCCAGAGGTACAGCGGGCAGCGGGGCGGACAGTCGTCGGGTTAGACTGCGGGCCGGACAGAGCAGAAGCTCCCGCTCGCTGCCTCTGAAAAGCAGACCAATGACCTTGCCGGACGCTTTGGCGATGGCTGGGCTGCCGCTCTGAGATTGCAGTTTGACGGGGTCGAGCAACCGAATCCTGAGGACGTGTCCCTCGTCTGCAACGACGACGGCGCGGATCCAGCGGTAGCCCGATTTTTCGGTGGGCGTCTTGTCCGGAAACCACAGTTCCATGCCCGCCGCAAACGAGTCCGTCTCATCGAGCTGCAATGCCGTCGTGCCCTTGGGCAGCGCGGGCATCGGCATGAGCAGAAAATCGTGCTCGATCTCGGCTTCGGTTTCAAACTTCGACACGGCCGGGAGTCCGAAACCGTCCTTAAAGCTGGCCACCGTGGACTCGTTGACGATGTCCAACCACACCGCCTCGAGCAGCCCGCCGGCCGCGAAGTTCATGAAATGAAGACTGGTCGCGCCGAAATAGCGCTCACCCGCACGCAGCAAGAACCCCGTGCCCTGATAAGTGACACTACCGTTGGCCCAGACGAGTTTGGGCTGGAACAGGAAACGACCCTCCGGCCGCGCGTCCGGCGGAGCGGCCAGGCTGTTCGAGCGCAACGTCAGGACTTGCAGCAAAGCGCAGAGGAGAAGCGCAAAGGCGCGCCGTGACAATTTCATGAGGAGGAAGCTGAGACAGGTATCAATGATCATTGGGGCTGCCGCAACCGTTCCTGCCCGGTCATGTGCGCGGGAGCCTTCGGCGGTCCACGGAGTCCGTCTTTACTGGCGGCGGGCAATGCGCACGCGGGGTGGACGCGGAACGCCGCACAGCCGGCGGTGGCAGACCGGGCAGCCAGGAATGCGTACACAAACGCGCGGAATTTCCGTCACCATTTGTTGACGTCCATTAGCAAATCTAATAGTTCATCACGTCGACGGAGAGGTTTCCGGCCGTCGATTCTCCCACCCCTTTTCCTCCGACCATGAGCACTGCCGCCGCCGCCGCGCCGAGCCGACCCAACCCCCTGGCCGCCTTCTACGCCTCCACCATCGGCAAGAAGTGGATCGTGGCCCTGACGGGCCTCGGCCTCATCGGCTTCGTCATCGGACACCTGCTGGGCAACCTGCAGATCTTCCTCCCACCCGATTACATCAACACCTACGCCAAGAAGTTGAAGGACCTGGGACCGCTGCTCTGGATCATCCGCTTCGGTCTGCTCGGCATCTTCGTGCTGCACGTGGTCAACACCATCCAGCTGCGCCAGCGCAGCGCCGCGGCCCGGCCGGAAGCGTATGCGGTCGAACGCAAGAAGGCGGCCAGCAAGGCCTCGCTGACCATGATCATCAGCGGGCTCATCCTGCTCGCCTTCATCGTCTTCCACCTGCTGCACTTCACGCTCACGGTCATCCCGACCAAGGACATCCACGTGCTCGATCCGCTGGGGCGGCACGACGTCTACCGCATGGTGGTGGGCGGCTTCCAGAATCCGCTCGTCTCCATCTTCTACCTCATCTCGATGGGGCTGCTCTGCATGCACATCTCGCATGGTTTTCAGAGCGTTTTCCAGACCATCGGTTTGCGCACGCGTCGACTCTCCGGGCCGCTCAATCTGCTCAGCAATGGCCTGGGCTGGTTCCTCTTCCTCGGCAATGCGGCCATCGTCCTCGCCATTCTCTTCGGTCTCGTGAAGTAAGGCTTCCCTCCATCCTTTTCCCCTTTTCTTGCCATGGCTACCACCACAGCCCCTGCACCGACGACCCAACGGCCCGGCACCAACGGCGCCAACGGCACCCTCGACGGCAAATGTCCCGGCGGACCGATCGAGTCGCACTGGGATCATTACAAGGCGGAGATCAAGCTCATCAACCCCGCCAACAAACGGAAGTACCAGGTCATCGTGGTAGGCAGCGGCCTGGCCGGCGGTTCGGCCGCGGCCACGCTGTCCGAACTGGGCTACCAGGTGAAGTGCTTCTGCTATCAGGACAGCCCCCGTCGGGCCCACTCGATCGCGGCGCAGGGCGGCATCAATGCGGCCAAGAACTACCAGAACGACGGCGACTCGGTCTACCGGCTGTTCTACGACACCATCAAGGGCGGCGACTTCCGCGCCCGCGAGGCCAACGTCTGGCGTCTGGCGGAGGTTTCACGCAACATCATCGATCAATGCGTGGCGCAGGGGGTGCCCTTCGCCCGCGAGTACGGCGGGCTGCTGGCCAACCGCTCCTTCGGCGGCGCGCAGGTCAGCCGCACCTTCTACGCCCGCGGTCAGACCGGGCAGCAGCTGCTGCTGGGTGCCTACCAGGCGCTTTCGGCGCAGATCCGCGCCGGCGGGGTGAAGATGTTCCCGCACACGGAGATGCTCGATCTGATCGTCGTCGACGGCCACGCCAAGGGCATCGTGGTGCGCGATCTCTGGACCGGTGAAATCAGCACGCACATGGCCAACACGGTGGTCCTCGCGACCGGCGGCTACGGGAACGTTTTCTACCTCTCGACCAACGCCCGCGGCTGCAACGTCACGGCCACCTACCGGGCCCACAAGCGGGGTGCGTTCTTCGCCAATCCCTGCTACACGCAGATTCACCCGACCTGCATCCCGGTCAGCGGCGACTACCAAAGCAAGTTGACGCTCATGTCGGAGTCACTGCGCAACGACGGCCGCGTCTGGGCGCCGAAGAAGCAGGGCGACAAACGGCCGCCGCAGCAGATCCCGGAGGACGAGCGCGATTATTACCTCGAGCGGAAGTATCCGAGCTACGGCAACCTCGCCCCCCGCGACATCTCTTCCCGCGCCGCCAAGGAGGCGTGCGACGACGGCCGCGGCATCGGCGAATCCGGACTCGGCGTTTACCTCGACTTCGGCGACGCCATCAAGCGCCTCGGCGAGCCGGTCATCCGCGAGCGCTACGGCAATCTCTTCGACATGTACGAGAAGATCACCGGCGAGAACGCGTACCAGCAGCCGATGCGCATTTTCCCGGCGGTCCATTACACGATGGGCGGCCTGTGGGTGGACTACAATTTGATGTCGAATCTGCCTGGCCTGCACGTCATCGGCGAAGCGAACTTCTCCGACCACGGCGCCAACCGCCTCGGCGCCAGCGCGCTGATGCAGGGGCTGGCCGACGGCTACTTCATCCTGCCCTACACGATCGGCGTCTACCTCTCGAGCGAGGCGGGCAAGAAGCTGCCGCCGGCGGATCACCCGACCATCGGCACGGTCCGGAAGGAAGTGGAGGACCGCATCAAGCGGCTGACCTCGATCAAGGGGAAGCGGACGCCGAGTTCGTTCCACCGCGAGATCGGCCTCATGATGTGGGACAAGTGCGGCATGGCCCGCAACCGCGACGGTCTGCAGGCCGCGCTCAAGCGCTTCCCCGAGCTGCGCGAGGAGTTCTACCAGAACCTCAACGTGACCGGCGAGGGCGGCGGGGCCAATGCCGCGCTCGAGATCGCCGGGCGGGTGGAGGACTACCTCGAGTTCGGCGAGCTGATGTGCTTCGACGCGCTTCACCGCGAGGAGAGCTGCGGCGGGCATTTTCGCGAGGAGTATCAGACCGAGGACGGCGAGGCCGCCCGCGACGACGAGAATTTCGCCTACGTGGCCGCCTGGGAATACAAGGGCACCGGGCAGAACCCGTATCTGCACAAGGAGATGCTCGAGTTCAAGAAGGCTCACCTGGCCGTGCGCAACTACAAGTAACCGCCCCTGCAGCGATCCAAACCCCGAATCCCCATGAATCTTACTCTGAAAGTCTGGCGGCAGAAGGACGCGAAGTCTCCCGGCAAGTTCGAGACCTACGAGGCGCGCAACATTTCCACCCACGCCTCGTTCCTCGAGATGCTGGATGTGGTCAACGAGGACCTGATCTCGAAGGGCATCGAGCCGATCCACTTCGAGTCGGATTGCCGCGAGGGCATCTGCGGCACCTGCTCCATGGTCATCGACGGCCTGCCGCACGGCGGCCAGCCCGGCACCACGGTCTGCCAGCTGCACATGCGCTATTTCCAGGAAGGCCAGGTGGTGACGATCGAGCCCTGGCGCGCCAAGCCGTTCCCGGTCGTGCGCGACCTGATCGTCGACCGCTCTTCCTTCGATCGCATCATCCAGGCCGGCGGCTACATCAGCGTCCGCACCGGCGGCACGCCCGATGCCAACGCCCTGCCGGTGCCGAAGCAGAACGCCGATCTCGCCATGGACGCGGCCCAGTGCATCGGCTGCGGCGCCTGCGTGGCCGCCTGTCGCAACGCCTCCGGCATGCTCTTCATGAGCGCCAAGATGGGTCACCTCAGCTACCTCCCGCAGGGGCAGGCCGAGCGCAGCCGGCGCGCGCTCGCCATGGTGCGGCAGCACGACTCCGAAGGCTTCGGCAACTGCACCAACCAGTACGAGTGCGAGGCCGCCTGTCCGAAGGAAATCAGCGTCGCCTACATCGCCCGGATGAACCGCGACTACGCCTTGGCCAGCGCGAAGGAAATGGCGGGGGTCGAATAGCGTCCGCTGCGCGGGAAGTTCTAAACTCGAAGTTCGAAGTTCGAAGGAAGTTCGAAACTCGAAAGAGCTGCGCAGTGATCGTGCGCGCGAGCAGCTGCTGACGCTGACTACCCGGCGCAGCCGGGTCACTCTTCGAACTTCGAGTTTTGAGCTTCCTTCGAACTACGAACTTCGAGCTTCGAGTTTTCCCCCTCCGGCACTGGATCGTACCCGCTCCCGCCCCAGGGATGGCAGCGGCAGATGCGCCGCGCGCCGAGACTGAGACCGCGCAGGGTGCCGTGCTTTTGCAGCGCCTCGAGCGCATACTGCGAGCAGGTCGGGAGATAGCGGCAGCTCGGCCCCGTCAGCCAGTGCAGAGGCGGCGAGATGAACCGCTGGTAGAAGCGGATCAGCATGCGCAGGAGCCAGTTCATCGGGAGGCCGCAATCAAGCCAGCATCGAGCCGCACGAAAGGCTTAGGACGCGGGTGGCGCTGGCGGAGCGGACTTCGGCTCCGACGGCTCGCGCCAAGCCCGGAGCCGGCCGACCAAGCGCTCCCATTCCTGCTGCAACTGGGCCAGCGTGGCCCGCGCGGCGCCGGGACGGGCGGTGAGCACGAACCAGGCGCCGTCGATCAGGCGGTCCCGCGAATGCCGGACGATTTCGCGCAGGCGGCGCCGGACCGCATTGCGCTCCACCGCCGGGCCCACGCGCCGGGAGGTGATCAATCCAAACCGTGACCGCCCCGCCTCGCGCCCCGTCAGCACACTCACGAACAGCCATTTTCCCCTCTGCAGCGCGCCTCCCTCGCGCACCGCCTTGAACTCGCTCGCCCGAAACAGGTGAGCCGCCTTGGGAAAACGAAACCGCGCCCTGACAGGGCGCGGTTCGGAAAATTCAGGTTCCGTCGCCATCGGCGCCGGTGAACAAGGCGACTATCGCCTATTGTCTATTGCCTATCGTCTATGGCGAGCCTGAGCGAGCCTTAGCGAGCCTTAGCGAGCCCGCGCGGCCTTGCGGCGCTCCAGACGCGTCTTGGCCAGAGCCGCCTTGGTCGTCGGCTTGACCCCGAACTTGGCCTCGTTGCGCAGGGCACGGCGGGCGGCCGAGCGGGCGCGACGCTTGCGGTAGCCTTCGGCCTGGAAGCCGCCGGCGAGATCCGGGCGATTGGAATGATTGTGCCGGCGATACTCCATGTCGGCACCCTTCGGGAGCAGGCGCTTGCGGCCATGGCGGCGACGGCGGTTCAGCGTCTCCCGCCCATTGGCGGTCTTCATGCGGGCGCGAAAGCCGAACTGACGGGTGCGGCAACGCTTGGAGGGCTGCAGAGTGCGTTTCATGTGCGGAAAGTGATCAAGCCAAACGCCACACTCCGGCGAGTGCGGGGCGGGGAGAATAGGAGCAGGCGGGGCAGTGTCAAGCGATTGTCGCGCGCGGGAGCGACCCGGGCGGGCCAGCCTGCGTTCCGCGCCGCGGTACGGAAACGGGTTGGCCACGACCCCCGACTGTGCGAGGAAAGTCGCCATGCTACGCAAGGCCCTCGCGTGTGGACTGCTCGGGGCAGGGGTCTCGATGCTGTCCGCCCAGGAGCCGGCACCGGAATCGACCCCAGCTGCGGCCGCCGTGCCGGCGTCGGCTGGGGGGACCGACTATACGCTCAGCCGCATCGACCAGATCGTGCGCATGTCCCGCCGCTTGGCCGGCCGTCGGTTGCCGGTGCGGGTGCAAGGTATTGTCACCTTTGCGAATCCGGTCACCGGGGACCTCTACCTCCAGTCGGGCGGGGATGGCATCTGCCTGTATCATCCCGACACCGATCTGCCGCTCGTGCCCGGCACGCTCATCGAGGTCGAGGGTGACACCGACGCCGGGAAGTTTGCGCCGAAAATCATCGGCGACCCGCGCTCGCTGAAGATCCTCGGGCAGGTCCCGCTGCCGCCGGCCGCCGCGCTCACGCGGGAACTGGTACTGAACATGCAGCACGACTGCCGGCGCGTTTTTGCCGAGGGCTTCGGCCGCCGCGTAACCTGGGAGAATGGCGAACTGGAACTACAACTCGACTCCGCGGCCGGCCGGGTGCGGGTGCTCATCCCGATGCGTGAACGTCCGCCGGCCCTGCCGCAGCATTGGATCGGCGCCGGCCTGCGGGTGACTGGCGTGGTCGGGACCGATCTCACGCCCGACGGCCGCATGTCCGGCCTGCGGCTCTACGTGACCAGCCCTGAGGAAGTCAGCGTCATCGCCGCGAACCTCGGGGCCGAGTTTCTCCCGGCCAAGTCGCTCAACGACCTCCTGACTTTCGATCCGAACTCCCGTCACAACGGCCGCGTGCGGACCCGCGGCATCGTCACGCTGCAGCGGGGTGATGGCTCCTTCTTCGTGCAGGACGGGGCGGTCGGCGTGCACGTGATTCCGGCGGAGACGGTCGTGGTGGTGCCCGGCGAAGACCTGTGGTTCACGGCCTTCCCGGTGGTGGCCGACACGATGTCGCGCAGCGAGGACGCGATCGGCATCGCGCGCTGCGAGGATGCGGTGCTGCTCTCGCGCGACCGTGGCACCGCGCCCGAGCCGCTGCCGATCAATTCCCACGCCCAGATCCGCGCGGCGGAGGGCAATGGCCGGCTGGTGCGCGTGCGCGGCGAATTCCTGGAGACGGGCGAGCGCGACAAGGAGGTCATCATCTTTCTCCGGCACGACCACGGTCTCTTCGAAGCCCGGCTGCGTCGTGAGCACTGGGTGGCGCTGCCGCCGATCGAGCGGGCCTCGATCATCGAGCTCGTCGGCGTCAAGGTGGCGGTCCAATCCACGCTGCTGGTCGAACCGCTGCCCGTCGTCCTGCTGCGCAATCAACTGGACCTTCGAATCGTCGCGCCGCCGGCTTTCTGGACGCCGGCGCGCGCCCTGTCCGTGGCCGGCTTGAGCGCCGCGGGCCTCCTCTTCGTGCTGTTCTGGTCCCGCGCCCGGCAGCGCCGGCTGGCGGCCGAGCGCGACCGGCTCGAAGGCCGGGTGAAGGAGCGCACGAAGGAACTGACGCTGATGAACGAGAGTCTGCAGGAACTGGCCCGCGAGAAAGCGGAGTTCCTGGCCATCGCAGCGCACGATCTGCGCTCGCCGCTGACCGTTATCACCGGCTACGCCAGCATTCTGGAGATGGGCAGCGACCGGCCCGAGGCGACACGGCAGGTGGCCGGCGACATCGGCGCGGCGGCCATGCGCATGGAACGCATCATCGAGCATTTTCTCGATGCCCAGGCCGCCCAGGCCGGTCTGCACACGCCGGCGCTGGTGCAGACCGATGTGGCCGACCTCGCCCGCAAGGCCGGCGACATCACCGGGCCCACCCGCAAGCGCAAGCAGCAGACGCTCGCTCTGGCGGTCCCCGACGAACCCTGCCGGGCGTTGGCCGATCGTGTGCTGCTCGATCAGATCGTGGCCAATCTGCTCGACAACGCCTCCAAGTTCTCGCCCAAGGGCACGCGCATCGCCCTGCGGGTCGAGGATCTGGCGGCCGAGCGGCGGGTCCGCCTGACCGTCAGCGACGAAGGCCCGGGCATTTCCGCCGACGACCAGCAGCGACTTTTCCAGCGCTACACCCGCCTCAGCGCCCGCCCGACCGATGGCGAACCGTCCTGCGGCCTGGGCTTGGCGCTGGTCAAAGCGTGGGTGGAGATGATGGACGGGAAGATCGGCTGCCGCTCGGAGTTGGGGAAGGGGGCGACCTTTTTCGTCGAGCTGCCGCGCGCGTGAGCCGACGCAGCCCGCTGGCCTTCCTTAGTGTCGTGCGGTAACAGCATCAGGCGTCACGAGGGCTAAAGAACCGAGATTCCAGACCGTCTCTCGTACTCTGGCCTTCTCGCCTGCTTATATCTCAACGGCTCAGCGTCCTTCGGGCGGCGACGAAGTTCTCAAATCGCTCCAGACCTTCCGACTACGGCCGGATCAGCCCGTTCTTCACCGCATAGCGTACGAGCTCCGCGACAGACGTGATGCCCAGCTTGCGGAGCAGCGCAGCGCGATGGGTCTCGACCGTGCGCACGCTGATGCCCAGCACTTCGGCCGCCTCCTTGTTGCTCCGGCCCTCCGCCAGCAACTGCGTCAGCTCCCGCTCGCGCGGGGTCAGGCGCTGGCGGCGCTCGGCGGCCGATTCCCCGGCAGCCCGCGGACGTTCGAAGCGGGCGAAGACGACCCGCGAAACCTGCGGCGTGAAGTAGCTCTTGTGTTCGCTGACCGCCCGGATCGCCGCCACCAGTTCCTCGGCCGCCTGCGTCTTGGCAATGAGGCTGCGCGCGCCGGCCTCGAAGGCGCGTTGGACGAAGGCATCGGTTTCGTCCCCGCTGAAGATGACGACCTCCGTCTCCTGCCGGTCGCGCCGAATCTGGCGCGTCGCCTCGAGCCCGTTGAGCAACGGCATGCCAGCGTCCATGACCACCACGTCCGGCGCCAACTCGCGGGCGAGTTCGACGGCTTGACGGCCGTCCTGGGCCACCGCGCAGATCTCCCAACCGGGCTCGCGCTCGATCAGAGCGCGGGCACCCTGGCGAACGACTTCGTGATCGTCGGCGATGAGAATGCGAAGTCGCTTCATGGGAGGCGAGGATTCAATGCTTCGAGAATGGCTCCGATCAGGCGCGTGCGATCATAGGGCTTGGTCAGGCAGGCCGTCACGTTCAACGCAGCCAGATCGCGGGCTCGCGACTCGGCGCCGCTGCCTCCGGTGGAGGCGATGATGCCGACCTCGGGCTTCATCCGGCGGATGGCGTGGATCAGGGTCACGCCGTCCATCAGGGGCATCATCAGATCCGTGACCAGCACCCGCACATCCTCCATCTGCTGCGCGAAGATCGCGATGGCGCCAGGTCCGTCCGGCGCGGTCAGCACCCGAAAGCCCGAGTTGGTGAGGAGCGTGGCGCAGACGGACAGCAGACCCGGTTCGTCGTCGACCAGGAGGATCAACTCGCCGTTGCCCCGCAGGGCCTCCGGCGGCGTGGCCTCCGAATCTTCCTCGAGCTCTTCGCCGGGGATGGCGGGCAGGAAAACCTTGAAGACGGTGCCGCGCCCGCGCTCGCTGTAGACATTGATGAAACCGCCATGGCCGCGGACCAGGCCGAGCGCCGTGGACAGCCCGAGGCCCGTCCCCTTCCCCTGCTCCTTGGTGGTGAAGAAAGGCTCGAAGATCTTGCCCTGCACTTCGGGAGCGATGCCGGTGCCGGTGTCGCGTACCTCGATGAGGACGTGCGGGCCGGGCTTGGCCTCGAGCGACATGCTGGCGTAGGACTCGTCGACCAGGAAGTTCTCGGCCCGGAGCGTGAGCGTACCGCCGTCGGGCATCGCATCGCGAGCGTTGACGGAGAGATTCAGCAAAACCTGATGCAGCTGGGTGGGGTCGCCTTGGATGGTCCACAGGCGATCCGGAAACTCGGACTCGATTTGGATCGATTTCGGGAACGTCTCGTCCGAGATCTTCACCACATCGGCGAGCAGGTGCTTCGGCTGGATGAGAATGCGCTCGCCCTCGGCTCCGCGGGCGAAGGTCAGCACCTGCCGCACGATGGCCGCGCCGCGGCGGGCGCTGGTTTCGATCAGCGAGATGAACGACTCCTGCTGCTCCGCGCTGGCCGTTTCGCGCAGCATCGGCGCGGCCATGAGGATGGGCGCGAGGATGTTGTTCAAATCGTGGGCCACGCCGCTGGCCAGCGTACCGACGCTTTCGAGGCGCTGGGCGCGCAGCGACTGTGCGGCCAGCCGGCGCTGCTCGGTCACGTCGGTGCAGACGGCCAGGATGGCCCGCGGCCGTGCGGCTTCGTCCCGCACCAGCGTCCAGTGGCAGAGTAGGATGACGACGGCGTCCGCCTTGGTCCGATAGCGGAATTCGCCCGACCACTCGTTGTGAGCCAGCAGGTGCTGCGTGGCCGCATCCTCGCCGCCTTCCTCGTCGCTGAGGAACTCGAAGATGTCGTGCCCCAGCGTCTCCTCCGCGCTCCAGCCGAGAATGCGCTCGGCGCCGTGGTTCCAGAACTCGACCCGATCATCGAGGTCGCGCACGATGATGGCATCGAGCGTCTGGTTCAGCAGTTCGGCCTGGCGGGCAATTTCGCGCTCCTTCTCGCGCAGATGAGTCTGGTCCTGCACGATGCCGGCCAGTCGGACCACCAAGCCGTCGGGGCCGGTCTCCACCAGGGTATGAAAGCGGCATTCGCGGGTGGTGCCATCGGGCCGCTCGATGCTCTGCTGTCGCTCGACGGCGTGCGTGCCGGGTCCCTGCCCGCGCGCGGTCTGGACGAGATCGCCGGCGCCGGCACCGAGCAGATTGGCGACATTCGCGTAGGTCAGCTTGGATTGCGTCTGATCGAGTCCGAAAATGCGGTAGAGCTCGCCCGACCAGGCCATCTGGTCGGTCGCGACCTCGTAGTGCCAGCTGCCCAGCCGGGCGATGCGCTGCGCTTCGGCCTGCTGTTCCTCGACGCGCTTCTGCTCGTGGATGTCGGTGCCCGTGCCAAGCCAGCGGGTGACCCGTCCGTCCGCGTCGCGCACGCAGACCGCACGGGCCAGGTGCCAGCGGTAGGAGCCGTCGACGCGACGCAGCCGGACTTCCATTTCGTACGGCTCCCCGCTGCGAAAGGCCTGGTTCCATAGTTCGACCGAACGTGCGGCGTCGTCGGGATGCGTGGCTGCGGCCGGACCGAGAGCGAGCGAGGCGGTCTCGCTCATGCCGGTATAGCGCTGCCAAAATCCGTTCACGTAATTCGGCCGGCCATCGGGACCCATGGTCCAGACGATTTGCGGCATGGCGTCGGCCAGTTGCCGAAAAAGGCTCTCGCTGCGACGGAGCGATTCGGTCGACTCCTGCTGTGTGGTGATGTCGTGACCGAGCGCGAGGATCAGCCCTTCGCCCGGGATGCGGCGCGCACTCCAGGAGATCCAGCGCACGGCGCCATCGTGGCTGCGCCAGCGCGTTTCGACGCCCTGCACCTCGCGCCCTGCCCGCAGCTGGCGGAGCGCCAGACGGGCCCCTTGACGATCGGCCCGGTGCAGGAAGGCGAGCGCTCCGGCCGTCGCGCCGGGCGCGAGTCCGAGCAGGCGGGCAAAGGCGGGATTCAGCCGCTGGACGGTGCCGTCGAGTTCGAAGACCGCCGCCATGCCCGGCGCGGCCTCGAAGACGCGCAGCCAGTCTTCGGGAGCGGAAGACGTGGAAGCGGCGTGGCAGCAGAGCACCAGCGCGCCGACGTTCGGATCGTTCAGCAGGTTCGTGAACGCTCCCTCCGCCGGCAGCCAGGCGTCGGCTTGCGCCAGGCGGCCGCGAAACGGTACCCCGATGCCAGGCCGGCGGCGCGCCTCGGCCAATTGGGCGGCGCAATCGTCGCGATCGGCGGGATGCACCAGGCTGTCCCACACCACGCCGAGGCAGCCCTTGGGGTCGCGGGCGAGCAATTTGACCGCTGCCGGGCTCGCGTAGGTCAGGGTGTCGTCCGGGCCCAGGAAGATGACGGCGTCGTTCGCGTTCTGCACCAGACTCCGCGCCCGCTCGTCTCGCCGGTTGCGCTCGTCCGCCGCGTGGGCGCGCAACGCTGCGGCCTCTTCCGCTCCGACGGACTGTGGGGGCGGAACGCCGGACTTTCTGATCTTTCGACCGGGCACGAGGCGCGTGGAGACGTGGGCGGAACGCACCGGCGCACCGGGCGCCGCTGCGTCTAGTTTGGCAGAACATTCTACCTCACCCGGGCCGGCAACCGAGCTATTTATTGAATTACAATTGCGTAAGGTTTTCATCCGCTGAGCAGGCTGGCGATGCCGCGACTGAGATCGCTTTGCGAAACCGGCTTGTGCAGCACCAGGTCGACTCCCTCCGGCGGCAGCGTCTGGTTGCCGGGGCCGCCCGCGAGATCGCGGTTACCGGTGAGCAGGATGACTTTCTGCCCGGGCCGTCGGCGCTTGGCCAAGGCTCCGAACTGGGCGCCGTTCAGGCCGGGCATGTTCAAATCGGTCAGAATGATGTCGAAGGCCTGAGTCTCGCAGCAGCGCAGGGCTTCGTGGCCGTTGCTCGCGGTGGCCACGCGGTGGCCATCGTTCTGGAGGTAGCGCTCGAGCACGTTGCGCGTCACCTCCTGATCGTCCACGACCAGCGTCTGAAGCGAGCGGCCGCCGGGGGGTGGTGCGGTCGGGGTCGGTTGCATCGGCAGCCGCGGCACGAGGCTGGGGAAGCGCAGGCGGAACGTCGTCCCGCAGCCGGGGGTGCTCTCCACCTCCACGGTGCCGTCGTGGCGTTTGACCACGCCGAAGACCATCGAAAGACCCAAGCCCGTGCCGTGCTCGCCCTTCGTCGAGAAGAACGGCTCGAGGCAGCGCTCGCGCACTTCGGGCGTCATGCCGGACCCCGTGTCGCAGACCTCGAGGACGACGTGCGCATCCTCCCGCAGGGTGCGCAGGGTAATGCTGCCCGACTGGGTGGCGTCGACCGCATTGAAGATCAGGTTCGTCAGCGCCTCGCGCAGTTCCGCCGCCACGCCACTGATGCGCGGGATGCGAGTCAGCTCCGGCTGGACGACCAGCGACTTGCCCGCGGCCATGGCCTGGGCGCCCCACTTCGGCTGGGTCAGGGCGATGGTCTCCTCGGCGATGCGATTGAGGTCGACCGGATCGAAAACCTCGTGCTCCTCGCGCGGCCGGTAGAAGTCGCGCAGCCGGGCCACGATCTGTCCGGCGTCGCGGCCGGCGGTGTTGATGGTGCGGAGGTAGTCGAGCGCGACCTCCTTCTGCTCCAGCAGGCTGGGATCGCGCACGAGCAGTTCGCTGTAACCGACGATGGACATGAGGGTGTTGCCGAAGTCGTGCACCACGCCGCCAGCCATTTCCCCGAAGGCGTGCAGGCGCTGCTGCCCGATCATCCGCTGCTGGGCAGCGCGCAGATCTTCGAGGGCCCGCTCGAGTTGCCGGGTGCGCTCGGCCACGCGCTCCTCCAGCTTTTGGTTGTGCACCGCCAGGGCGTGGCGGGTGAAGTGCGCCTCGAGGAGATTCCGCACCCGCATGGCGAATTCCGAGGGATCGAACGGCTTGCCGAGCAGGTCGGTGGCGCCGCAGCTCAGCGCGCGCCGCTTGTGCTCGGCCGCGGTCTCGCCGGTCAGCACGAGGACCGGCAGCGCGCGCTCCCAATCCTTGCCGCGGCGGAGCTTGTCGAGCACCTGGAAGCCGTTCAGCCCGGGCATCATGAGGTCGAGCAGCATGAGATCGGGCTGGAACGCCTCCAGCTCGACGAAGACCTGCGGGGCCTTGTTCACCCGGCGGACATGGCGGTAGCCGAGCCGGTCGAGAAAGCCCGAGACGAGGCAGGACATGCCGACCTCGTCATCGACGATGAGGATGCGCGCATCGCGCAGGTCGTTCTGCGTTTGCATGGCGCGGATCAGGCGAAGAGCGGGCTTTGGGCGGGGCGCGTCATTTGCTCGACGATCTCGACGAGCAGGTCGGGATCGACCGGCTTGGCCAGGTACTCCTCGCCCCCGCGCTGCAGCGGCTTGCTGGGACATTCCTGGCGCGAGACGAGGGCGGTGAAGTAGAGGATGCGCGGCTGCGGCAGCCCGGGCTCGGCCCGGATCTGCGCGGCCACCTCGGCGCCGTTGCGGCCGGGCATGTCGACATCCATGAGGATGACGTCCGGGCGGAAGTCGCGCACCGTCTGCAGCGCGCGGCCGGGCAGGTTTTCGATCCGGGTTTCGAACGCCCCGGCGCGCTCGAGGATGAGGCTGGAGAGACGGGCGAGGTTTGGGTCGTCGTCGACGATGAGGATGCGAGTCTTGGTCATGCCGCATTCTCGCCTGACTCCGCGCGAACCCCGCCTGCGGGAACTACGTAGACCGCGACTTCGGCGCTTCAGCCCGCGCTGGCGCGTGGGAGGAAAACCCGGAAGGTCGAGCCGCGGCCCTCTTCCGACTCCACCCGCACGAAGCCGCCGGCATAGCGGGTGACCTGCTGTACAACCGCCAGGCCGACCCCGGTGCCCTGGCCGCGCGGCTTGGTGGTGAAGAACGGGGTGAAGATCCGAGTGCGCAGATGGGGCGCGATGCCGCAGCCTTCATCGGCGACCGAGATTACGACAAAATGTCCGGTTTGGCCGGCCTCGTCGCGTTCGAGACGGCAGGCGACCGAAACGCGAATGCGTCCGCCGCCCGGCATTGCATCGCGGGCATTGACCACCAGATTCAGCACCACGCGCTCCAGCTGCAGCGGGTCGATCAGCACGCGATCGGCCCCGGAGCCAAGCTCGAACTCCAGCGTGTGGCGCTCGCCCGCCGCCTTCTCGAGCAGCGGACGCTGCGCCGCCACCACCTCGGCGGGGCGGACCATGCGCGAGGCCCGGCGGCGGGGCCGCGCGAAGTCGGTCAGCTCGGCGGCCAGCGCGCAGCCGCGCCGGCCGGCGGCCACGATCTGCTGCGTGAGCTCGGCCAGGTGCGGCGGACAGGCGGAGTCGCTGCGGATGAGCTCGGCATTGCCCAGCACCACGCCGAGGATGTTGTTGAAGTCGTGGGCGATGCCCGCCGCCGTCTCCGCCAGTTCCGAGAGGTGCCGCGCCTCCGCCAGTTGCGCGGTCTGGGCCTGCACGGTGGCGCGCAGCTCCTCCAGCTCCGCGGCCTTCATTTTCAGCGCCAGCAGGTCGGCCATCGAGCCGGCGAAGTCGCGCTCTTCGGTGGTCCACTCGCGCGGGTGGCCGATGTGCTCGTGGCAGAGCACGCCCACGATCTCGCCGCCGAGGCTGATGGGTGCATCGAGCAGCGCCGCGATGCCGAGAGGCTCGAGATACGCCTCGGCCAGGCCGCCGGTGCGGGCGTCGTGCCGCGCATCCTCCGCCGGCACGGTCTTGCGCTGGGCGAGCGCCTCGAAGTAGGCGGGGAACTCCTGGGTCTGCAGCGTGGTGCCGGCGGAATGTTCGCGGCGCGAGCGCTCGAAGAGATTGACGCAGCGCAGCGCCTTGCGCTCCTCCACGAAAAGCCAGACGCCGACGCGCTCCACGCCGAGCACCTCGGCGGACTCCTCGGTCACCCGCTCGAAGACGGTCGCCAGCGGCACACCGTCCTCGACGCGGAATCGGGACAGGGTCAGGCGCGCGGCATCGGCCGGACGCGTGGGGACGGAGAAATCGGAGGTCACGGCTGACCCACCATGGAGCGGATTCCGTGAACGGGGGAAGGACTTTTGCGCGGCCTCAGGCCCGGGTGCGGCGGACGATCTCGGCCACCAGGAGTTCGGTCGCTTCGCCCACACCGACCTCGTCCGTCCGCACCACGATCTCCGCGTCCTCGGGCTCCTCGTAGGGCGCGTCGATGCCGGTGAACTGCTTGATCAGGCCGGCGCGGGCCTTGCGGTAGAGCTGCTTCGGATCGCGCTGCTCGCAGACCGCCAGCGGCGCGCGGACGAAGACCTCGGCGAAGTCGCAGCCGCCTTCGAGCGCGATGCGGCGGGCGGCGGCGCGGTCGGCGCGATACGGCGAGATCAGCGCCACCAGGACGATGCAGCCCGCCTCGGCCAGCAGGCGGGCGGCCTCGGCGGCGCGGCGGATGTTCTCCACCCGATCCGCCGGGGCGAAGCCGAGATCGGAGTTGAGTCCGCGGCGCAGGTTGTCGCCGTCCAGCACCGTGACGAGCGAGCCGCGTGCGAACAGCTCCCGCTCGACCCCGCGTGCGAGGGTCGACTTGCCGGCGCCGGAAAGCCCCGTCAGCCAGACCACCGCGCCGCGATGCCCGTGTCGCCGGGTGCGCTCGGCGGCGGTGATGCTCCCGGCCGATTCGGTGATGTTGGCGCTCTTGGTCGCGAGCCGCACGGCTGGCTCGGCCTGCGTGACGATGCCCCCGCCGCCGATGCGAGCGCCGAGCAGCAACACGAAGCGTCCGAGCGCCGCGATGTGGTCGTGCCGATCGAAGACGAGCGGCGCGTGCAGTTGCAGCACCACCTCGGCCGCGCCGTTCGGCGGTACCTCGGCGGCGCTGGCCTGCTCGGGCATTTCACGGCCCGGATCGAAGGCCCGTCCGAGACTGGCGACGCGCGCCGCCACTTGCTGCGTGCCGAGCTTGACTCGCACCTCCGCGCCGAGCGCGAGGGGGGTGGGGGCGATCCAGAAAATGGAGGCGTGCAGCTGGTTCGAGACCGCCGGCGGTGCGCTCGGATGCGAGAGAACGTAACCGCGCTCGACGAAAACCGGCTCGGCCAGCGTCAGGGCGATCGACTCGCCCACGCCTGCGGTCTGCGCGCCCGGCTGCGGCCAGCGTTCGATCGAGGCTACCGTCGCGTCCTTGTGAAACGGCCAGAGCACGATGGCGTCGCCGGCCGAGACGCGCCCCGATTCCACCCGCCCGGCGACCAGACGCCGTCCGTCCTGGCGATAGACGTCCTGCACCACGAAGCGCAGGGCCGCCTCGGCCGCCGCCGCGCCCGGAGCGCAGGCGGTCAGCGTGGCCAGCACGGTCGCATTCTGCCAGGGCATCTCGGGCCCCGCCGAGGTCACCCCGGCACCGCTGCGGGCGCTCACGCCGACCCAGGCAAACGGCTCCAGCCCGAGTGCGCCGAGCAGGACCTCGCCCTCGGCCCGGAGGTCGCGGAAGACCTGCGCGCTGTAGTCGACCCGGTCCATTTTGGTCACAACCACGGCCACGCGGCGCAGGCCGAGCAGCCCGAGCAGGAAGGCGTGCCGCCGGCTCTGCGCCCGCCAGCCTTCGTCCGCGGCCACCAGCAGCAGCGCGGCCTCGGCCGTGGCGGCGCCGGTGATCATGTTACGCAGGAACTCCTCGTGGCCGGGAGCATCGATCAGGACGATGTCGCGACCCGGCGCCTTCAGCACGATCTGCGCGCTATCGATGGTCACGTTCTGATCGCGCTCGGCCTGCAGCGCATCGGTCAGAAAGGCCCATTCGAAATCGACCCCCCGCCGTGCGCAGGCGGCGCGGACACTCTCCACCTTGCCCTCCGGCAGCGTGCCGGTCTCGGCCAGCAATCGGCCGACGAGCGTGCTCTTGCCGTGATCGACGCTGCCGCAGATGACGAGGCGGAGCGGGGCGGCGGAGGCAGGCGGGGCGGACGGCATACGACGATGGAATCGGGGGTGGGCGAAGTGCGGCCTACATGTAGCCGCTGGCCCGCAGCGCCTCGAAGGCGCCTTCGCTCTCGGCATCCTGCGCGCGCCCGGCGCGTTCGCTCAGGCGGGTGGCGCGCAGTTCGGCCACGATCTCCGGGACGGTCGTTGCCTGCGACTCGAACGTGCCGGTGCACGGCCAGCAGCCGAGGCTGCGGTGCCGTCGGCCGTCCTTGGCAAAGTAGAGCGAGACGACCTCGATGCCCTCCCGCTCGATGTACTCCCAGATGTTCAGCTCGGTCCAGTGCAGCAACGGATGCACTCGGACGTGCGTGCCGGGGCCGAAATCGGTCTGGAACTGCCCCCAGAATTCGGGCGGCTGCTGCTTCACGTTCCAATCGTTGGCCACGCCCCGCGGCGAGAAGAAGCGCTCCTTGGCCCGCGTGCCTTCCTCGTCGCGCCGGATGCCTGCGATGACGGCATCGAACCCCTGCGCGGCCAGCGTGGCCCGCAGCGGCTCGGTTTTGAGCAGCCCGCAGCATTCCACCCGCGTCCGGCGACCCGCCGGAAACGTGTCGGCCGCGGTCAGGGCGGGTTCGTTGCGCCCGACGATCAACTGCAGACCCCACTCGCGCACGAGGCGGTCGCGGAATTCGATCATCTCGGGCGGCTTGAAGCTGGTGTCGATGTGCACCAGCGGGAACGGCACGCGGCCGAGGAACGCCTTCCGCACCAGATTGAGCATGGCGCAGGAGTCCTTCCCGATGCTCCAAAGCATGCCGAGCTTTTGGAAGTGGTGGGCCGCCTCGCGGAGTACGTAGATGCTTTCGGCTTCGAGGGAATCGAGATGCGTCATCCTGGCGTCTGTCTGGTCGGCGGGGACGGATATTGGGCTGCGGCCGGCACCGTTTCCACGAATTCTCACCCCCGGCTTCTGAAAAGGTGAATTTTTCCGACCCTCCAACTGTCCAATTTGGAGCGAAGTGTCGAAAACGCTCCCTCCGGCATTTTGACTGCCTGATCCCCACCCTATGAAGAAACTCGTCCCCGCCCTCATGCTGACGCTGCTGCCGCTCGCGGCGCGCGCCCAGGACACTCCGCCTCCCGGCCCGGCCACCGCTGAACAGGGCGACCCTGCGCTCGCCGCCGATCCCGGTCAGCCCCCGGCCAAGTCCCGCGAAGAGCTGAAAAAGCTGCTCGCGCCCATCGCCCTGTACCCCGACGCGCTGTTGGCGCCCGTGCTGACGGCCTGCACCATGCCGCCCGATATCGTGCTGGCCAAGCGCTACCTCGATTCCGGCAAGAGCGCCGCGGCGGTCGATTCCCAACCCTGGGACCAGAGCATCAAGACGCTCGTGCGCTATCCGGACGTGCTGAAGAAGCTCGATGCCGATCTCGAACGCACCACGCAAATCGGTGAAGCCTTCACCTACCAGCAGGCCGAGGTGATGGAAGTCATTCAGGAGCTGCGCAAGGCCGCCTACGATCGGGGCAATCTCCGCACGAGCCCGAAGCAGAAGGTCGTGGTGGAGGACTCGCTCATCCGCGTCGAACCGGTCGATCCCGACTACTTCTACGTCCCGGTCTACGATCCCGAGGTCGTCTATTACCGCGACTATAGCCCGGTCTCGCCCTACATCACCTACGGCGCGCCCCTCGCGCTGGGCGCGTGGCTCTACTACGGCTTCGACTGGCGCAGCCGTTATGTCGGCTACTACCGCCCCGGCTACTGGCGTCGCGGCATCGGCTACGGCGCCGGCCCCGGCTTCGTGGCTGGTCGTCCTGCCGCCGGCGTGGTCCGCTGGAATCCGGCGAATGTCCGCCGTCCGAGCGCCATCTTCAATCAGCGCGCCGCTGCTGCCGCCCGCGCGGGCGTGGTTCGTCCTGGTGCCGCCCGCCTTCCCGGTCAGGCCGGCTTCGTCCCGGGCAGCGTGCGTCCGGGTCAGCCCGGGTTCGTCCCGGGCAGTGCCCTGCGCCCGGGTCAGCCGGGCTTCGTCCCCGGCGGCACGGCCCCTGGCGTTAATACCCGTGAAGCGCGGATCGCCGCGGCCCGCGAGGCGCAGGCCGCCCGGCTCAATGCCGCCAAGCAGGCCAAGGAGGCTCGCGCCGCGCAGATGAAGCAGAATCGGGACGCGCTCGCCGCCCGCAACGCCCAGCTCCGGGCGGATCGCGCCGCCAAAGTGAATGCGGCCCGCGAGGCCAATGCGGCCCGCCTGAACGCCGCCCGTCAGGCGCGCGAGAACCGCGCTGCTGCGGTGCGCAACGCCCGGGTGAACCGCCCGGTGGTGACCCCGCGGGCTCCGCAGGTGCGCGCTCCGCGCGTTGCGCCGCAGGCCCGGGCGCCCCGCGTGGCCCCGCAGGCTCGCGCGCCGCGTATCGCCGCACCGAAGGCTCCGAAAGTCGCGCCCGCCCCGGCGCAGAAGAAGCAGAAGAAGCCGAATCCGTAAGGCGGCCCCTGACCTCAGTTCCTTCGAGAATTCAGCGCCAGCGGTTCGCCGCTGGCGCTTTTTTTTGGTCGACGGGCTGTCTGAATTTCTCCAACCCACGTCCAAAACGGCGCTGGCAACGGCTCGGAACGCAGCGAGGTCGGGGCCATGAAAATCACCGCCTCGACGCTTTCGTTGAACGTTCCCGATGTCGCTGTCTCCAGCCGCTTCCTCGTGGAGCACTTCGGTTTCCGGCAGAACCACGCCGATGCCGAGGGCAACTACGCTTCCCTCAGCCACCCGGAGACCGCGCTCTCGGTGGTCTTCGTGCGCTGCGGCTGCGAGGTGCTGCCGCCCGGATTTCGCGATGAGCGGGTGGCGGGCACCATCCTGGCCTTCACGGTCGACGACCTCGAGTCCGAGGAACGGCGTTTGCGCGCGGCCGGGGTGCGATTCGTCCTGCCGATCCGCGAGGAGCCCTGGGGCGAACGCCTCTTCCTCGTGGCCGATCCCAATGGGGTGCTCATCGAAGTACTGACGTGGGGCGCGCCGACGGCACTGCCCTGAGGGGGCCCGCGCGAAGCCGCGAAAGCGCGAAGAAGAAATCGGAAGAAAGAAACGGTAAGCGCGCGACGACCCGACGCGCTCGAGGAGCTGGCTACAGATCCCCCAGCGGCGGCCGCAGCACGATTTCTTCGATCACAGTCCGGTCCGACTTCCGCCAGGCGTCGACGAACACCTCGGCCACGTCCTCGCTGGCCATCAGGCGTTCGGGCTTGACGCTCGCGCCCTCCCAGGACGGAGAGATCGTCGCGCCCGGGAGGACCGTGATCACGCGGATGCCCTTCGGCCGCAATTCCTCCCGCCAGGCTCGCGCGAGCCCAAGCAGCCCGTGCTTGGCGGCGACGTAGGCCCCGCCTTGCGGGAAGGCGCGCAGGCTGGCCACCGAGGCCGTGAAGAAGAGATCCCCGCGTTTCCGTTTCGCCATGGCCGGCGCAAGAGCCCGGGTGACGTAGAAGGCGCTGTGCAGGTTCGCGGCCAGCACGGCGTCGAAGGCCGCAGGCTCCATCTGCGTGAGCGCATCGGGCTGGAACCAGCCGGCGTTGTTGATCAGCACGTCCGGAGGCTGTCCGTAGCGCGCCAGCACGGTCGAGCCGAGCAGATCGACCGCCTCGGCGTCGGTGACGTCGCAGGCGAAGCAATCGGCGCTTTTGGCCCCGGCCTTCTTCGCCCGCGTGGCCACCTTCGCGAGATTGGCGGCGTTGCGCGCCACCAGTACGAGTCGCGCCCCAGCCTCGCGCGCGAAGGCCAGGGCGATGTCGGCGCCGATGCCCTGCGAGGCGCCAGTGATGAGTACGAGCGGCGTAGTCCGCCCACTCCGAGGGCGGCCGGTTCGTGCGGGAGCGGATGCAGCCATGGTGAAGAGGGCGAGCCGATCAATCTCTCACCGCGCACGTTTCTCCGCTCTCGCCGTAATAGTCGGCGAAATTGCGCGGCGACTCGTACAGCCGCACGCGCTGCAGCCGGGCGGGCGCGACGTGCGGGGCGATCTCGTTCCAGAACGCGATGACTAGGTTCTCAGTGCTCGGGATCAGGCCGTGCAGGAAATCGACATCCAGGTTCAGGTTCCGATGGTCGCATTTCCGCACAATGCGCTCCTCCAGGATCTGCTTCAGATCGCCGAGGTTCATGACGTAGCCCGTGCGCGGATCGGGCTGGCCGACGACCGACACCTCGAGCTCGTAGTTGTGGCCGTGCCAGTTCGGATGGTTGCACGGCCCGAAGGTCGCGGCGTTCCAGTCCGCGTCGCAGTCCGGATTGTGCAGCCGGTGCGCGGCGTTGAAATGCACCCGGCGGGTGACGACGACGGTGCCGGGCAGCGAACGCGGCTTCATGGCGCGTCGTGAGCCGGAAGAATGGTGCCGCCGACCTCGCCGAAGCCGACCCGGAAGCCGTCGCCCTGCGCCCAGCCAGTCAGCGTGAGCGTGTCGCCGTCCTCCAGCTGCTTGCGCGTCGCGCCGTTCGAGAGCGTCAGCGGATGGGCACCGCGCCAGGTGCGTTCGAGCAGGCAGCCGCGCGATTCCTCGGTCGGCCCGCTGACCGTGCCACTGCCGAGCAGATCCCCCGGCTGGAGATTGCAGCCGCCGCAGGTGTGGTGCGCCAGCATCTGCGCTGCGCTCCAATAGAGGTTTTGGAAATTGGTCCGCGTGACGGCGAACGGTTCTGCTCCGGGCGCCTGCAGATGGGCTTCGAGGACTAGATCGTAGGTCGAGCCGCCGCGCAGATACGGCAGCGGCTCGGGGCTCTGCGCGGGCAGCGGGCGGCGGAAGGGCTCCAGCGCCTCCAGCGTGACCACCCAGGGCGAGATGCTGGTGCAGAAGTTCTTGGCCAGGAACGGCCCGAGCGGCTGGTATTCCCAAGCCTGCACGTCGCGTGCGCTCCAGTCGTTCATGAGCACGAAACCGAAGATGTGCTCCTCGGCGCGCTCGATCGGTACGGGCTGGCCGAGCGCATTGCCCGGCCCGACGAAGAAGGCCACCTCGAGCTCGTAGTCGAGGCTGCGGGTCGGCCCGAAGATCGGTGCGGGCGCGTCGGGCGGCTTGATCTGTCCGCGCGGGCGGCGCACCGGCGTGCCGTCGAGCACGATGGACGAGGCGCGGCCGTGGTAGCCGACCGGCAGGTGCAGCCAGTTCGGCATCAGCGCATTCTCCGCCCCGCGCAGCATGGTGCCGACATTGTGCGCGTGGTGGTAGGAGGCGTAGAAATCGGTGTAATCCCCGATGCGCGCCGGCAGGAGCATCTCGACCTCGGCGAGCGGCCGCAGGGCGTCTGCCGGCAGGGCCGAACGCTCGCCGGTCAACAGGCGCTGCAGGACGGCCCGTGCGTGGCGCCAGGCGGGGCGGTCGAGGGCCATGAAGGCGTTCAGGGAATCGGACGCGAAGGGCTGCGCGTCGCCGAACTCGGGCGAGCGGAAATGCCCGGCCGCTTCGAGCGCGGCGAGATCGAGCACGAAATCGCCGATGCGTGAGCCGACCCGTGCCGGCCCGCCGGTGCGCGGGCGGAAGACGCCGAAGGGGAGATTCTGGAGCGAAAAATGGGAGTCGGGAGCGACTTCGACGAAGCAGGACATGGGGAGGGGGCCGCAGCCTAGCCCGGTGGGGAAGGGAGACAAGGGAGGCCGCTCTGCGCGCCCGTCACCAGGCCGACGAATCCGAGGCGGTCCGGGGCGGCCGCACCCGCCAACCGACGGCGAGCATTGCACATCGGCCCCCTCGACAACCTCCGCCCTCCGCAGTTTGTTGGCGTTTCCCTATATGGAAATCGCCGATCTTCGCCGTGAATACGCGCTCGCCGGTCTCGACCGCTGCGACCTCGTGGAGGACCCCTTCGAGCAGTTCCGGCTTTGGTTCGAGCTCAATGCCCGCCAACCCTCGGGTGAGCCCAACGCCATGACCCTCTGCACCGTCGGCCCGGACGGGGCGCCGTCCTCGCGCACCGTCCTTCTCAAAGGCGCCGACCGCGACGGCTTCCGCTTCTTCACCAATTACGAGAGTCGCAAGGGGCGGGAGCTGGCGGGGAATTCGCACGTCTCGCTCACCTTCCATTGGTATGCGCAGGAGCGGCAGGTGAACATCCAGGGCCGGGCCGAGCGGACCAGCCGCGAAGAATCGCAGGAGTACTTCAATCGCCGCCCGCGCGGCAGTCGGCTCGGCGCCATGGTCTCGCGCCAGAGCAGCGTGGTGCCGGATCGCGCCCATCTGGAGGCCTTGCTGCAGGAGCTGGAAACCAAATACGCCGGCCAGGAGCCGCCGCTGCCGGATTTCTGGGGCGGCTACCTCGTCCGGCCCACGCGCTTCGAGTTCTGGCAGGGTCGACCGAATCGCCTGCACGATCGCTTCCAATACACGCCGGACCCGGCGGGCGGCTGGCGCATCGAACGCCTGGCGCCCTAGGCCGCGCGGTCTGCCGCCGCCCCTTCTTCTGATCCCCCGCCGGACGCCGATTTCCTCTTCCCTTCGCCCGGCCCATCTGGTGTCATTCTTCCCCTTCCATGGTGACCAAGAAAATCTGCATGCTCGGCTCCTTCTCTGTGGGCAAGACGAGCATGGTCGCGCGCTTCGTGCAGAGCACGTTTTCCGAGAAATACCTGACGACCGTGGGAGTGAAGGTGGACAAGAAGGTCGTGCAGGTGGGCGGGCAGGATTTGACGCTGATGGTCTGGGATCTGGCGGGCGACGACGACTACCAGAAGCTGAACATGAGCTTGCTCCGCGGCTCGGCCGGATTCATCTATGTGGCCGATGGCACGCGAGCCGCTTCGCTGGATGCCGTGCTGGATATCGACCGCCGCGTGCGCCGCGAAGTGGGGCATTTCCCCAGTGTGTTGGCGTTGAACAAAGCCGACCTCGCGGCCCAGTGGGAACTCGGCGAGGACCGGCTGGCGGCGTTGACCGCGGAGGGTTGGTCAGCCCGCAAGACCAGCGCAAAGCTAGCTCAAGGCGTCGAGGAGACATTTTTGGACTTGGCCTCCCGGCTCCTTCACGCGTAAGCACGAGTCCGTAGTTTTCCCATGCCCACGCCTGACCTCGCCGACGTAGTCCAGAGTCTGGACCTCGCTGTTTTCCGGCGGGAGGAGGCGGACGCTCTGCAACTCGTCGGCCGACCCCCGCAATGGCTCTCGCGCCTTTGGCCGCAGGTGGCCCGTTCCGGCGTGATGGAGAGCGTGCTGGAGGTCTCGCCCTACCTCGACAATTTCCTGGTCGATGCGGCCGCGCATTGGAAATCCGGCAAGCCCGGTCGCGCCTACTCGGGGCCCTGGGTGGAGCAGAATCCGGACGGCATGCCGGTCAATCTCGAGGCCACGGCTCTCACGGTCGGCGGCGACGCCATCCTGCTGCTGGAGGACCTCGGCGCCAGCTATGACGAGCGGCGCGAAATGCTGCAGATCGCCCGGGAGAAAATGCTGGCCTACGAACGGCTCAATTCCGAGATCCAGCGCAAGGAGGTGCTGCTGCACTGCATCATCCACGACATGTGTTCGCCGCTGCAGAACATGATGATGGCGCTCTCGATGCTCGACAGCGAGATCCTCGCCCCGGACGTGCGCGGCATGGTTCAGCTCGGTCTGCAGGCGGGCAAGCGCCAGGAGGTGCTGATCGACAACGTCCTCCATACGTACTCGGCCGAACTGCGCTCGCTCTTCGGGGCCGAGGGCGGTCTCTGGCCGGGACTCGACATCTGCGGCACGGCCCAGCGCGCGGTCGATCTCCACCGGCCGCTCTTTGCGCAGCAGAACGTCACGCTGGTCTTCGATGCGGGCAACGTCGGCCCCGGGCGGCAGCCGGTGCCGGGCGACGAGGATCACCTCGAGCGGGTCCTGGGCAATCTGCTCGGCAACGCGCTCCGCCACAGCCCGGGGGGCGGCACGGTCACGCTGCGGGCTGCCTTCGACGACGAGTGGCTTACGCTGCAGGTCGAGGACGAAGGCCAGGGCGTCGCGCCGCAGCTGCAGGCCCAGCTCTTCCAGAAGTTCCAGCAAGGGGCCGTCGGCCGCGGCAAGGTCGGGCTCGGCTTGTACTTCTGCCGCATCACCATCTCCAAGTGGGGTGGCGAAACCGGCTACTCCGCCCGTTCCGGCGGCGGCAGCGTCTTCTGGCTCAAACTTCCGCGCCTCGCGCAACCCGCCTGATGAAAACCATCGTAGTCATCGAGGACGACGCCATCACGCGGGCGCTGCTGCAGCAGCAGCTCCGCCGCGAAGGCTGGCGCGTGCTCGAAGCCGAGGACGGCGAATCGGGGGTCGGTCTCGTCCAGCAGAACCGCCCAGCCGCCGTGCTCTGCGACCTGCACATTCCGCGGCGCAACGGCTTCCAGGTCTGCCGGCTCCTCCGCGGCACGCCGGAACTCGCCGGGACCAAGATCATCGTCACGACCGGCTCGCGCTTCGGCAACGATCGGCTCAATGCGCTCGCCGCCGGCGCGGACGAGTATCTGGTCAAGCCGGTCCTGCCGCACGATCTCTCGCGCGTCCTGCCGGATCTGCCGTCCGACCCGCCGTCCAACGGCCAGCTCGAGTCGCCGCCGGCGCATCGACCCTCCCAGGCGGTCGAACTCAAGAACACCGGCCTCTTCGGCACCGGCCACACCTTTGCGCCCGAGCGGGCCGATCTCGTCACCACGGTCCGATTCTGGGGCGTGCGCGGTTCGATCCCCACGCCGGGTCCCGGCACGGTCAAGACCGGCGGCAACACGTCCTGCGTGGAGTTCCGCTGCGGCGATCAGATCATCATCCTCGATGCCGGCACCGGCATCCGCGCCCTCGGCGGCTCGCTGGCCAAGGAGTTCAAGGGGCGGGAGATGAATCTCACCATTCTCATCACCCACACGCATTGGGACCACATCCAGGGCTTCCCGTTCTTCGGACCGGCCTACAACCCGATGAACAAGCTGCGCATCCTCGGCTACGAGAGCGCGGTGGGCGGCCTGCGGACCGCGCTCTTCGAGCAGATGGAGACGGCCTATTTCCCCATCAGCCTCTCGCAGATGGCCGGCCGCGTGGTCTTCGAGGAGCTGGAGGACATGCGCTTCCAGATCGGCCCCGTGGCGGTGCATTCGGTCTTCTCCAACCACCCCGGCATCTGCCTGGCCTACCGGCTGACCACGCCGGGCGGCTCGGTGGTGTACATGTCCGACCACGAAGTCTATCTCCGCCAGGAGCGGCTGACCCAGGAGAAAGGCGGCAAGGTCAACCAGGCCGCGCTCGATTTCGCCCGCCGCGAGGACGAGAAGATGGCCAAGTTCATCCAGGGGGCGGACGTGCTGATCTGCGACAGTCAGTATGACGAGGCCGAGTACCCGAGCCGCCTCGGCTGGGGCCACACCTGCATGGACGACACCGTCCAGCTGGCGCTGGATGCGCGGGTCAAACGGCTCTGCCTCTTCCACCACGACCCCGACCACGACGACGCGAAGATCGAATCGATGGTCGAGCGCGCGAAGAAGATCGCCGCCGACAGCGGTCAGCCGCTGGAAGTGGATGCCGCCCGCGAGGGCCAGGAGATCGTACTGAAGCGTCCGGCCAAGGGCTCGTAGGCGCGGGGAAGTCGCAGCGGTTCGAACCAGAAGGCCAAAAGGCCAGAGCAACCGAAGGATCTGGCAGCCCCGGCTCGCCGGTGCTCCGTTTCATTCCGAGAAGATGTCGTCTTCCTTTCTCATGTCCTTTCGGCCCCGCGCTCGTTCTGGCCTTGGCGGCGCGCCAGGCCTCCTTCCTTCGACCTTGCCGCTTGCCCCTTCCTTGTTGCTTGGCTCTTGGCTCTTGCACCTTCTGCTCGTCGGCTTCCTGGGAGTGGGCAGCCTGGCGGCGCAGGACTCGAAGTCCGCCCTGGAGATCTTTGACGCCGTGATGGCGCGGCTGGAGGAGCGCACCGCCCTGCTGAAGAAAATGCAGTATCACCAGCGCTTGCGGACCTATCAGTTCGACAAGGAGGGCAACATCGTGGGCAAGGCCGAATGGCGGAGCATCGTGCGCCCCGGCGAGAAGGATCCGATCGAATACGTATTCGAATCGAAGGAAGGCAAGGTAACCTTCGTGGAGGACAAGCCCGAGGGCGGCAAAGGCAGGCGCGGCAAGGACGGCGACAAGGGCGGTGAGGAGGGGAAGGACGCCAAGGACCAGCCGGGTTCGATCGCCGCCGCGGTCAAGAAGTATAACTTGCGGGAGCGATACCTTTGGACTCGGCTGCCCGATACCACCATCGGCGGGGAACGGGTTCACGTCCTCGCCTTCGAACCGCGACCCGGCATGAAAGCGAAAGGCCGGGAGGAGCGATTCCTGGGCCAGTTGGGCGGTCAGCTCTTCGTGAATCGAGACGACATGGTCGTAGTCAAAGCAACCGCCGCGCTGCGTGCGACCTACCGACTTTTCTGGATCATCGCACGCATCACCGAGCTGCGTTTCACCTACTCGACACTGCCCGCGACCGGCGGCGACCGCCTGCTGCGCCCCATCCGCACCGAGGCCTTCACGACCGTCGCGCTGCCCTTCAGCGAAATCCGCCAGCGGCACTGGCTGACCGCCGATACCTTCGAGGCCCGCACGCCGCGGAAGAAGTAGCGGATAGAATACGGCAGGTAGTCCGCACTCTCCGAGTGCGGCTCGTGGCGGGCGGAGGAGAAGAGGAGGAGGGAGCGGAGGAGCGGAGGAGCGGAGGAGCGGAGGAGCGGAGGAGAGAGGCCGAGAGGTCGGCGATCGTCTCAACGTCGCCGGATCGGATTCGGCTGCGCCTGCAGCAAGTCTCGGGGCTCGAGCGCGCGCGGGCCGGCCGGGCGGTCGGTGACCACCAGCGTGGTGCCGGGCGCAATCACCTCGCGCACATGGGCGCGGAAGGCTTCGGGCAGCGGCAGCTGGCGTGCGAGCTCCGCGACCTCGACGGCGCGCCCGCGGCCCAGGCTGACGGTGGCGAGCCAGCTGCGTCGGCCGTCGGGCTCGCGGCGGTCGAGCGCCGTGAACACCTGCGTCCCGCACACCAACCCGGACTGCGGCGCGAACGCTGCCCGGCCGATCGGCACGCCGCCGCGCAGCACCCGCACTTCGCCATCGGCCGAGCTGACCACGAGCGTGACGGGGCCCTCGGGCGCGCGCGTCGGCTGCCATTCGAAGCTGCCCGGCGGCAGCGGCGGCCCGCCCGGCTGGAAGAGCAGGCCCGGCCGGGTGCTGATGCCGGCCCGGGCGTCGCCGGCCGCGATGAGCACGGTCGTGCCGCGGCCGGTGACGGCGTAGAGCTTCTGCGCGAAAGCGTAGGGTAGGCGAATGCAGCCGTGCGAGGCCGGTCGCCCGGGCAGGTGCCCCGCGTGCAGCGCCACGCCGCGCCAGGTCAGCCGTTGCATGTAGGGCATCTGCGCGCCCCGGTAGATGCTGGAGACATGATGCACCTGCTTTTCGAGCACGGTGAATGCGCCCGTCGGCGTGCGATGACCCGGCTGCCCGGTGCTGACGGTGGAGCGACCAATGCGCACGCCATTGCGGAAGACGTAGAGCGTCTGCTGATCCAGCCGAATGAGCACCACGACCGGTCCGGCCGGCGACACCTCCGGGCGCCAGACATAGTCCCCCGGCTGCAACCGGCCGGTGAACGGTTCGACCGCGCGACCCGGCGTCGCGCCCGCCGCGCCGAGCGACCCGGCGAGCAGGCCGGCGAGGAGCAGCCGCGCGAGCATCATTCCACGTCAGCATGCGGGTCGCGCGCCGGCAGGGCTCGCCGCCGCTTGGCCAGAACTGGCCGACGCTTGGCCGCCGGCGGGAGGGTGCCTTGCGATTCCTGTGCTGCGACCTCTGCGTTTTCCGCGGTGCTGCC
The DNA here is from genome assembly GCA_018240025.1 of Verrucomicrobiota bacterium. Classification (GTDB taxonomy): domain Bacteria; phylum Verrucomicrobiota; class Verrucomicrobiia; order Chthoniobacterales; family SZAS-18; genus SZAS-18. The sequence goes on along the minus strand of JAFEGM010000061.1, from coordinate 3,742 downwards.
AGGCCGCGATCCCCTCGCCCGCGCGCTGCCCCCAAACGTCAACTTCCCCGAATCTGGCCCTGCAACCGCCGCTGCGCCTCCTGCGCCTTGCGCTGCAGATCCTGCACGGCGCTCAGTCGGGTCTGCAATTCGCGCTGCAATGCGGGGTCGGCCGTCTCGACGAGCGCGCCCTGGATCTTGATCCGGCTGCGGTTGGCGTTGAGGAATTCGCCCAGCTCCAGCGCGGCTTTCAGCGTCGCCACCGCCGGCGGCAGCGACTCCTTCATGGCCGCCGACGGCGCGCGCACATTGCGCTCGAACGCGGCATCGAAGACCGCCTTGAGGTCGGCCGGCTGCGGCAGGACCTGGCGCGCCTGGTCGGCGCGGGTCAGTTCTTCGTTCAGCAGCGGCTCGAAGCGCTGGAGATTGGTGTAGACCGCCTTCGTCTCGGCCACCCGATCCATCAGATCCTGCATGTTCTGCAGCCGGCCCCGCTGCATCTCCGTGCTCATCGGCTTGGCGACCTTCTCGTCCATCGCCTGGTGGAAGTTCAGAATCACGTCGTAATGCGCCGCATAGCGCCCCCAGGCGGTGCGTTCCTCCGGCGTCGGCTTCGGCACGCGGACGCCCGTCTTGTCGAGAATGCGCGTCTGCAGAAACGCCATGAACGCCTTCCGCTCGTCCGGCTCCTTGTCCCCGCAGCCAGGGAGGAGGAGGGCCAGACAAACGAGCCAGAGCCAGCCGGCGCGGCGGGAAAGGAGGGTCGGGAGCATGGCGCAATCAACGCCCTCGAACCGCGGAGTGCATTCGGTTTTTCGGCGGGCGGGGAGGCGCACGCGAAGACGCGAAGGCGCGAAGAAGGGAGGGAGGTGGGAGATGGAGGATGGGAGTTGGGGGGCCGATGAGTCGACCGGAGGTCCCGCGAAGCAGGGAAAACGGGCCTGGCGGCCGGTGCCGGTACCAGAGTATCTACGCGTAGATCTTCAAGAGCGTTGAAGCCATGGCATCCCCGGCTGGGATCGAACCAGCAACCTGCGGTTTAGAAGACCGCTGCTCTATCCAGTTGAGCTACGGGGACGGGGAGGAAAAGGAGGAAAGCTGAAAGAAGAAGGCGGATGGGCCCGCGCGGCCGTGACTGTGGTCAATTTGGGTTGGGAAGGCGTGGTGCGCAATGCGGCTTGCGGGGGCGGGGGCGGGAAAACTAGGCTGGAGCGATGCGCTGGATTTGGTGGCTCGCAATGCTGGGCTCGATGGCCGGGGCGGCGGAGCCGCCGGCGCCGAAGCCGTTTCTGGCGGTCACGCCGGAGGCGCGGGGCGGGGAGGTGGTGCTGGTCGGGAAGCTGCAGGACTGCCTTTGCGTCAGCGCGGAAATCACGGCTGAATTGACCAACATGCGGGCCACGCCGCCGGTGCCGGTGCAGCGCGACGTGACGGAGGCACGCACCACACTGACGACGCTGCGGCCGGCGGAAAAAGGGAAGAAATCGAACTACACGTTTGCGGCGCGGTTCTTCGTCGGCCGAAGCGGGTCGCGGCCGGACTACGGCCACGTCTATCGGGTCCCCTTTCCGCCCGTGGCGCGCTTTCGCCTCAGCCAGGGCTATGCGGGCAATTTCTCGCACGACCCGGGCTCGCCGATGGAGTTCGCGGTCGATTGGGCCATGCCCGAAGGCACGCAGGTCTTGGCGGCGCGGGATGGCACGGTGGTCGCGTTTCGTGCGGACCAGACCGCGGGTGGGCCGACCGAGGAGTTTCACGATCGGGTCAATCTCGTCGTCGTGGAGCATCCCGACGGCACGCTGGCCGAGTATCTGCACCTGCGGCCGGGCGGCGTGGCGGTGAAGCTCGGGCAGAAGGTCGCGGCGGGCGATCTGCTCGGTTTTTCCGGAGCGACCGGCTATGCCCGGGAGCCGCAGTTGCAGGTGCGGATCTACCGCATCTACGCGCCGGGTCGGGACGAAGGCCTGCCGGTCCGCTGGGACACGCGCGATCGCTACGAGGCGCCGCGGAAGTTCGGCGAATTGCCATTCCGACTCGATCCGCTGCGCTTCCTGCGCGAACCGGGAGCGGGGCGTTGACCATGCCGCGGCCTGCCTTCCGGATCGCGCTGCTTCTGCGCTGGCTGGCGGCCTGCGCGCTGCTGGCGCCCGCGCTCCGGGCGGAGGAGTTGCCGCCGTTGCGGCCGCTCGTCCGGGTGGTCAGCGAGCGACGCGGGGACGAGGTGCATCTGGTGGCGCTGCTGCAGGATTGCACCGCGGCCTGCCTGACGCTGCGGGTCGAGCTGACCAACCTGCGCAGTGCCGTGCCGCTGCCGCTGACGGTGGATCTGACCCAGGCGCGCACGCTCTTGACCACGCTGCGACCCATCGCGCCGGGCCAGCGCTGGAGCTTCAACTTCACCACGCGGTATCAGCCCGGAGGACGCCGGGCGCGGCCCGAGACGACGCATCTCTACCGGCGTCCCTTCGCCAGCGTGACGCCTTTCCGCGTCGGCCAGGGCTATGGCGGCAGCTTCAGCCACCAACCGGGGACGCCGCTGGAGTATTCCATCGACTGGCCCATGCCCGAAGGCACGCAGGTGCTGGCTGCGCGCGGCGGTCGCGTCGTGGCCATCCGGCAGAATCAGGTCGGCGGCGGCCGCGCGCCCGGCTTCCGCGACCGCGCCAACTTCATCGTGGTCGAGCATCCCGACGGGACGCTGGCCGAGTACGTCCATCTGCGCCCCTACGGCGTCAGCGTGCGCCCCGGCCAGCGGGTCGAGACCGGCGCCTTGCTCGGCCATTCCGGCAACACCGGCTTCTCGAGCGGCCCGCATCTCCACGTCCGCATTTATTGGCTCGATGCGACCGGCCACGCCCGCGGACTGCCCGCGCGCTGGGAGGTGAGCGAGGCCTACGACGCGGGCCGTCCCGGCGGGCTGCCATTCCGACTCGAGCCGCTGGTCTGGCGAAGGTAGGGGAAGACTCTGGACTGCTGCCGCCTGCGGCAGCCCTCCCTCAGGCAGCCTGCTGCCGTTAGAAATATAGTTGACAAATTTATTAATCGCAAGCAACCTACCGCATGCAGAACGGACTCTCCGACGGTTGGCGAGATTGGCCCCACGCCCCTCCGCATCGGTTGGCCGAGGCCGGGACGTACTTTGTGACCGCCAGGACCACCGGGGGCTGGCCGCTGTTCGACCCGGATTCGATGAAGGACTTCTTCGCCGCCCTTCTGCGAGAATTAGCCGTTGAGTTCGACTGGCGGCTGGAGGCTTGGTGCGTGCTTTCGAACCACTATCACCTCGTGGCACACTGCGACGGAGCGGCTACCAACTTGGGTCGTTGGCTCGGAAAGCTGCATTCCCTCGCCACCAAAGAACGGAACCGCCGCGACGGGTGTCCGGGACGCGGACGGCTCTGGCACAATTTTCGGGAGACCTGGTTAACCCACGAGACGTCGTATTTCGCGCGCCTGCACTATGTGCATGCGAATGCCGTCCACCACGGCCTCGTCGCCAAGGCATGGCAGTGGAAGTGGTCAAGCGCGGCCGAGTTCGAACGGTCGGTCGAGCCTGCGCGGGCCAAGACCGTCTATTCGTTCAGGTACGATCGGGTGGCGGCGGCAGATGGAGAGTGATCTTGACGGCACCGGCCGGAAGGAGATGGCAGCGGGCTTTCGGGGGACGAAGGGCAGCAGGCTGCCTGGTAGAGGGCTGCCGCAGGCGTCAGCAGTCCAGGGACGGGGGCAGCAGGCTGCCGGGGGAGGGCTGCCGCAGGCGTCA
>JAFEGM010000060.1:47479-58042 GCA_018240025.1 Verrucomicrobiota bacterium | reverse complement strand
TGCGCCTCCGCGGCGCACGAGTGCTCCAGCTTGCTGGAGCCGTCACCCAGGCAGCTTGCTGCCGTCGATTCGCGTCGGGTCCGGCTTGCGGTCCGAGTGAGTTTCAGGCTTGGCGGGCGCTCCGGCCCACCCGCCGTGTCACGCGGCGACCACCACTTCGAAGCCGCCGTACAACATACGGGTGCAATCGAAGGGGGACTCCTTTCCCTCCCCGCAGAGGCCCTGCATGCGCGGATCGGCCATGATCTTGGCGTTCACGGCGTCGCGCTGCTCGCGGGAGGCGTAGGAGATCCAGGAGAACACAACCGTCTCGTCCTCGCGGGCCTGGATGCCCTTGTGGAAAGACAGGGCAAACGATCCGCTGGGATCTTCGCAGAAGCACTCGCGCACCTCGAGCGCGCCGTGCTCGCGGAAGAGGAGGGCGGCCTTGGCGGCCATCTCGCGGTAGGCGGCAAGGTTCTTGGTGAGCACAGGGAGTACGAAGCCGTCGACGTATTGGGACATGGGAAGAGAAGGATGAAAGGTGAAGGATGAAGGATGAAGGATGAAGGAGGGTTAATGGGACGACGGGCGAAGCTGCCCGACGCGGACATCGTAGGGGAAAATTCCGATTCTTGTCCGTCCCCAAATCCGCGATCCGTCGAAGCATCTGGTGGCGAGTTCCCTTCCTCCTTCCTCCTTCCTCCTTCCTCCTTTCTTCCCATGCCTCTGCCGCCCGCGCCTGCCGTTCCCTACATGCTGCTCTTCCGCAATTCCGGTGCGGAGAATCATGCGCATCTCTCGCCGGAGGAGCGTCAGCGGCTCGTCACGCGCTGGAACGACTGGTTCGACAAGCTGGCAGCGAGCGGCAAGGCAACGGTCGGGCAGCCGCTGGAACTCGGCTCGCGCTCGGTCTCGGGGCCAGGGGGAGAGCGGGTGGTCGACGGTCCTTATCCGGAGGCCAAGGAGGCCGTGGGCGGCTACGTCGTGCTGATGGTCAGCGGGCTGGAGGAGGCGACGGAGATCGCGCGGCGGCATCCGGGGCTCGAATTCGGGCTGCACATCGAGATCCGGCAGCTGACCGAGCATTGCCACCTCGGCGTCAACACGCGGCAGCAGTCATGAGCGCGCGGGCCGAGCAGCTGGTCGAACACTTCTTCCGGCACGAGGCGGGACGTCTGCACGGCGCGCTGCTGCGGCTGGTCGGCGTGCAGCATTTCCAGCTGGCGGAGGATGTGGCGCAGGAGGCCCTGGTTCGGGCGATGCGCGCCTGGTCCATGGGCGGCATCCCCGACAACCCGTCGGCCTGGATCACCCGGGTGGCCATGAATCTGGCCCGCGATGCCTTGCGGCACGAGCGCATGGCGCTCTCGAAGCAGGACGGCATCGCCCACCACTTCGAACTGCGGCTGCCCGATGCGGCGGGGAGCGGCGGGAGCGAGGCGGAGTTTCGCGACGATGCGCTGCGGCTGATGTTCGTCTGCTGTCATCCCTCGCTCGCGCCGGATGCGCAGGTCGTCCTCGCGCTGAAGATCCTCTGCGGCTTCAGCAACGGGGAGATCGCGCGCGCCTTCTTCAGCTCGGAAGCGGCGATCGAAAAGCAGCTCACACGCACGAAACAGCGGATTCGCGAGTCGGGCGCGCAGTTCGAGATCCCGCCCGGCCCGGCGCTGGCCGAGCGGCTCGATGGCGTGCTGGCCACGCTCTATCTGCTCTTCAACGAAGGCTACAAGGCGTCGGCTGGCGAGCGCCTGCTGCGCGAGGAACTCTGCCAGGAAGCGATCCGCCTGACCGCGCTCCTGACGCAGCATCCCGCGGGTCGGACGCCGCGCGCGGAGGCGCTGCTCGCGCTCATGCTGCTGACCGCGGCGCGCTTTCCGTCGCGGCTCGCTGAGGACGGCGCGCTGCTGCGACTCGACGACCAGGATCGCTCGAAGTGGAACCAGGCGCTGATCGCGCGCGGGCTGCAGCATCTGGCGGCCTCGGCGACGGGCCCGGAGCTGAGCGAATACCATCTTCTTGCGGGCATCGCGGCCCTGCATTGCACCGCGACCGACTACGCCTCGACGGACTGGGCCCGCATCCTCGCGCACTACGACGAGCTGCTGCGGCGAAGGCCATCGCCGATCGTGGCGCTGAATCGGGCCGTCGTGGTGGCGCAGCTGCGGGGCCCGCGGGCCGGCCTCGCGGAGATCGAGCGGCTGCCGCAGCGCGAGAAAGTCGAATCGCACTACCTGCTCCATGCGGTCGTCGGCGAGTTGCAGCTGCGGCTGGAGGATCGTCGCGCGGCGGCTGCCAGCCTCCGACGCGCCCTGGAGCTGGCCCAGGTGGAGCCGGAGGCGCAGTTTCTCGGCCGCTTGTTGGAACGAGCGGAGGGACCGGAGCGATGAAAGAGGGCCTCAGCGCGCCAGAGCGGCCTCGGCGGCGGGCCGAAGGCGGCTGAGCCACTCGGCGTATTGAGCAGCGGACGGATGCAGGCCATCGGCCACCACCGCCTGGGCAGAGTCCCGGCTGAGGTCGGTCACCTCCACGAAGACCAGTTCGCGGGCGCGACAAACCTCCGCAAGCACGGCGTTGAAGGCCGCGATTTCCTGTGGCGTGGCGGCCGCGCGAGGGTGGTTGGCGCCAAACGGAGTGACGCTCCAATCGGGAATGCTCACCACGAGGACCCGCTCGCGCCGACCCGCGGCCCGCCTCTCGGCGGCGTCGAGTATGCGTTCGAGGCAGGAGCGAAAATCAGCGGCGCTGCGGCCAGCGTATTGGTCGTTCACGCCGATCAGCACGGTCACGAGGTCGAAAACGCGTGGATCGGAGGCGGGTAGGTGCGATTCCAACGCGGACGTGACTTGGGAGCAGGTCCAGCCGGTTTTGGCCAGCAGATGCGGATCCGAGAGATCGATCCCTCGCGTGCGCAGCGCGGCGGCCAGCTGGTAGGGCCAGCCTTGTGCGCGCGGCACGCCTTCTCCGATGGTGTAGGAATCGCCGAGCGCCAGGAACGACTTTGCGCCGACGTAGGCCGGCGGATGAAGGTGCCACGAAGGTCCCAGCCCGGGACTCGGCTCCGCCGATTCACGCCAAAGCGCGACAGCAGCCACGGCCAGCGCTGCCAGCATCGCGCCGGCGGCCCAGACAGTCGCTCGCGGGGAAGACACGCGCAGAGCTGACCGCGCGCTTTCGGCCCGTCAATCGGTCGTGTTCAGCCAGAGCCGGATCTGTTTCACCTTTTCGGGGTCGGGTCCCTCGACCTCTTCGCAGCGGCTGCAGGGGCCACCGGCGACGAGATTGAAGCGGACGCCGGGGAAGGCGCCTTGCAGACGCTGGCCTTTGGCCTGCGCGGCGGCGGTGTCTTCGCCGACGAGAATATGAGCGAGGTAGGAGGCGTAGGCTGCGCCGGGATCGGCGGCCGGGGGTGCATGAGGGGAAGCGTGCATGCCCTGCGTCTGCGCAGAAGGTGGGCCGCCGGTCCGTCCAGAGTGAGGTCCGGATTCGATCGCGCAGAATGCAGCGGAAGCTGCCCGCATCGGGCAAAACGCCAAGGCGCGGCGGCCGCAGCCGCCGCGCCCGGAGTGCTTACCCGCTCCGCCTTACGCCGTCGGCTTGGTCGCGCTGCCGCCCGTGGTTGGGGCCGGGCGGGCTGCCTTCAGCGCCGCCGCTTTTTCGCCGACCAGCAGTCCGAGCAGCTGCGTGAGGAGGCTGCCGCTGGCACCACCGTTCTGCCCCTCGCCGAGCGCGAAGAGCTGCTGCGGGACGAGCGGCTGCTGGCTGTGCGCGAGCTGTTCGCCCAGCAGGCTGAGGGCGAACAGACGCGGGTCGCCATAGGCCGCGATCTTCTGCTGGTTCACGTCGGCCTCGGCCTGACCGATCTGGGCGATGCGGCTGGCTTCACCTGCGCCGAGCAGCTGCTTGGCGCGGCTCTCGCCTTCGGCGCGCGCGATGTCGCGCTTGGCCAGGCTCTCGGCCTCGGCGAGCTGGGCGGCGCCGCGGTTGCCGGCCACCTCGATGTCGATGCGCGTCTGCGTCAGTTCGCGCTGCTTCTCCGCGGCCGCATTCGCCTCATTCAGCTGCTGCAGGCGCTGCGCGGCCTCCTCCTGCTTGGCGAAGGTCGCCTTCTGCTCCTCGGCCAGACGGCGCACGCGCAGCTGATCGAAGAGGCGCTCGATCGGATCTTCGCGACCCGAACCCGCCGCGATCTGCGACTCCGGGCGGCCGATGAGCACGGCCACGCAGTTGATGTCGTAGGCGCCGAAACGGCGGCCGAGTTCGGCCGTCGCGCGGGCCTGGATTTCCTCGCGCTTGGTCAGCAGGTCGAGCATCGACGACGCCTGCGCCACGTCGCGGAAGTAGGCGGTCAGGATGGGATCGAGCGTCTGCGAGATGAGTCGCTTCACGTCGCCGAAGCGCTGCACCACGCTCGACGCCTTTTGGTAGTCGATGTGCAGCACGAGCGAGAGCGGCAGCATCGGCTCGTAGCCGTCGGCGGTGATGAGCTCGAGGCTGGCGAGCTCCGTGTCGTAGCGATGCGCCTCGCTCTGCCCGCTGATCCAGCGCAGGACGAAGTTCACAGTCGGCACGAGCTCGACCCGCAGCGCATAGGGGTTCAGCGCATATTTGCCGGGCGGCAGGGCGCGATTCCAGACACCGCGCTGGCCGGGGTCGACCTGCTCGCCGTAGCGGAACTGGTCGCCGGTGGAATCGTCACCCAGCGTGCCGTGATAGCTCACGACCACGCCCACGTAGCCGATCGGGATAAGCGTCTTCGGCTGCACCTCGACCGTGGCGAACCAGCGGTTGATGAAGAAGGTGCCGTCAGTCAGCACCTGCAGCTGCTTGCCGCGGTGGCCGCCGAGCGCCAGGAACGCTTCGGGGTCCTGGAAATACAGGTGACTGCCGCGGTTCGGCGATTCGTTGACCTCCGGCGCGATGATCTCGCCGCTGGGGATGGGCGGGCCATCGTGCACCGAAACCACGCCGATGCTGTCGCCCGGCACCAGCTGCACCTGCGCAGCGTCGCCCGCAGGGAGAGCCGGCGGCTGGCCGCGGTGCGATTCGCCGTGGGCGCCGATCACGACCGGCGCGAAGCCGTCGCCGACGGCCAGTTCGCACTGCCATTCGTTGAACTTCGCCCGCTCGGCATCCGAGCCCGGGCCGGCGTAGACCTGCTCCTCCGTGATGACCACGAAGAGGGCCGTATTGATGGCGTAGACACCTTCACGCAGGATTTCGCGCTGGCGGCCGCGCTGACCGCCGGTGGTGAGGAACGTCTGGGCGTCCTGGAAGCGGTTGCATTCGACCGCGCGGCCCAGCGTCTGCGTGGCCGGCAGCGGCTCGCCGTCGCGGGCGTAGACGTAGCCGATCTTGCCTTCGCCCACCGTCACGAGCGGTTGCGCGTGGATGCGGTATTGCCACGGGTAGAACCCGAACTGGATGCCGCCGCGCAGCAGGCGCGTCTGGAAGCCGGCCTCGCCGTCCGGGGCGATGATGCGGCCGCCCGTGAGCGAGCCCTTGGGCGACCAGAGTTTTTCGACGATGCCGACGCGATTGTGGGGGATGTAGCGAATGCCACAGAGCCAGATGCCCACGACGAGGAGGACCGCGAGGATGCCCGCGGTGACCATGAACGTGTTGCTCATCTGTTTGCGATGTTCCGAAGCCGCGCCCTGGCGGAGCGCGGCGGTTGCGTCCCATGACTGCCGCCGGATGGGGGGCGGCGCCGGACCCCGAACCGCGCTGCGGTCGGGGGAACATGCCGTCCCTTGCCCTGATCTGGTGATGGTGCTGACGGAGTTAGCTGTCGGGCTGGAAGCGATCAGTCTTCCCGGCGCCGCTGCGCCGTTCGCCCCGGAGCATCCGTCTCACTTGCGTGAGCCGGACACGGGATTTGGGTCCCCCGCTGATCCCGGATGGAACGGGACCATTAAGCAGACAAAGAACGCCGTAGTATCTGCCCAAAACAGAAAAGGGCAAACGCCGGGCGGGTGACGAAATCGTCGCAATGCGTGTCCTACTCTGGAATTCGGGGGGTTGCCGAAGCGCCGGAAAAATCGGAGGGAGGCCCGTGGGAACCATCAATCGCATCACCGCCCGATTCACCGAATTGCAGGCCGCTGGCCGGAAAGGCTTCGTCGCCTACATTGCCGCCGGCGACCCGTCGCTCGAGCGCACCGTGGAGATCGCGCTGGCGTTGGAGCAGGCGGGGGTCGACTTCCTCGAACTGGGCGTCCCGTTCTCCGATCCGCTGGCCGATGGCGCGGTCAATCAGCAGGCCGCCAACCGCGCGCTGACGGCCGGCGCGAGCGTGCCGCGCATTCTCGAGATGGTGCGCGAACTCCGCCGTCGCTCGGAGCTGCCGCTCGTCATCTTCACCTACCTGAATCCGATCTACGCTTTCGGCTTCGAGCGCTTCCTGCACGAGGCCTCCGCGGCGGGGGTGGACGGCGTGCTCTTCCTCGATCTGCCGCCCGACGAAGCGCCGCATCACACCGAACTGGCCGGGCGCGACGGCGCTCTGGCCATGATCCGGCTGGTCGCTCCGACCACCCCGCCCGAGCGCATTCGGGAGATCGCGGCGACCGGCTCCGGCTTCCTCTACGTCGTCTCGCGCGAAGGCGTGACCGGCGAACGGACCGAGCTGGCCACCGGGCTGGGCGAGCAGGCGGCCGGCATTCGCGCGCAGACCGACCTGCCGCTGGCCATCGGCTTCGGCATCTCCACGCCGGAGCAGGTCCGCGCCGCGGCCGAGCACGCCGACGCCGTGGTGGTGGGCAGCGCGATCGTGAAGCGGATCGGCGAGTGGGGCGACGTCCCGGATCTCGCCGCGCGGGTGGGGGAATTCGTCCGCCCGTTGGTGGCCGCGCTGAAGCCGACCCGCTGACGCACCGTCGCCCGAATTTCCTTTCTCCGGGCCGGGCGCCCGGGCATAAGTCGCCCCATGATCTGCCGTCATCTCCTCTCTGTCGGCGCCGTCGCGGCGCTGCTCTCGCTCGGCGCCTGTGCCTCCGATCCCGCGCCGGGCGGGGCAGCCGCCGCCCTGACCGGCAATGTGCTCTTCCTCGCCGTGCCGCTGGATCAGCCGAATCCGCCCATCGGCGCGGTGCTCATCGCCGGCAAGCAGGTAGCCACGCCCGAGCAGACCGCGGTGGCGCGGCAGCGGGTGCTCGCCTATCTCGCCTCGCTCAAGCCCGAGCAGAGCCAGCGGGTGAAGGCGCGGCGCTACGTCTGCATCGTGACCAAGCCTTCGGCCGGCTCGAAGGGCAAGGCGACCTGCATGAGCTGGGACACGCAGACGCAGTCGTTCGTCGGCAATACCGCGTACGACCTGGTCAATCCGCCGCCGGTCAATTCGGCCATCAAGTTCCCGACCTTCACCGCCAACTACGTGGGCGAGGGCGTCGGCAACGCGCCGCTCTGACCGTCGCATGAGCCCGGAGGCCAGCGCCAGCGGACCGGGTGGGATCACGGTCGGTGACTTCTTCCGCACGCACGGGCAGGAGCTGCAGATGCAGCTGGTCGGCAAGCCGACCGGCTTCGAACGCAAGATCCGCGAGGCGACCATCAACCGCCCCGGCCTCGCGCTGGCCAGCTTCCTGCGCTATTTCGCGTGGAAGCGCATCCAGGTCTTCGGCAGCGCGGAAGTGGCGTATCTCAAGACGCTGCCGGAGTCGGAGATGCGGGCCCGCTACCGCGCGCTCTGCCGGCAGCACATTCCCTGCAGCGTCTTCTCGCGTTCCGCGGTCATCCCGCCGGCCATCCTGGAGGAATCGCGCGAGGCACGCGTGGCGGTCTTCCGCACGCCGATGGTCACGAAACATTTCGTCAATGCCGCCACCATCGCGCTGGAGAACGACTTCGCGCCGACCCACACGGAGCATGGCAGCATGGTCGACATCCTCGGCGTCGGCACGCTCATCCGCGGCGCCAGCGGCATCGGCAAGAGCGAGGCGGTCCTCGGATTGATCGAACGCGGGCACAGCCTGGTGGCCGATGACGTGACGCGTTTCCGCGCCATCGAGCATCGCGATCTGATGGGCTCTTCGCCGCCGCTGACCAAACATCACATGGAGATCCGCGGCGTCGGGGTGATCAATGTGCAGGCGATCTTCGGCGTGGGCGCGATCCGCGACCTCAAGCAGCTCGATCTGGTCGTCACGCTGAAGGACTGGGAGGAATGCCTCGACATCGAGCGCGTCGGTCTGGATCACGATCACTACACGATTCTCGACATCGCGGTGCCGCACATCACCATCCCGGTGCGCCCGGGTCGCGACATGGCGCGCCTCGTCGAGGTCGCGGCGCTCGACCAAAAGCTGAAGAGCCACGGCTACGACGGCGCGGCCGAGTTCAATCGGCGTCTGCTCGAGTCGATGGCCGAGCAGAAGCGCAAGCGGATCGCGCAGCAGGGACGGCGCGAAGCGGGGGACCGCGGCCGCAAGGCCAAGAAGGGTTGACCGACCCGCCCGCGCGAGGGGCACGGGGAAATCCGACAATCACCCGTTGGTGAAAGATTCGGAGCTTGCTTCGGTGGCGGAGGCGAGGGAAGGAAAAGGCGCTCTCCTCGACATTCCCAGTTTCCCACCATGTCGCTGCTGAATCGCAAATCTGGATCCGCGCCGGCCTCCGGGCCCAAGCTCACGCGCGAATTCACGATCGAGAACCGGCTCGGCATGCACGCGCGACCCAGCGCCCGCTTCGTCAAGGTGACGAGCCGCTATCGGAGCGAAATCTGGGTCGAGAAAGATGGCGAACGGGTGAACGGCAAGAGCATCATGGGGCTCATGATGCTGGCCGCCGAACACGGCGCCGTGCTCAAGGTCACCGCCGAGGGGCCCGACGCCGAGAAGGCGCTCGATGAACTCGAGGCGCTGGTGAAGAGCCGGTTCGACGAAGATCAGCAGTCCTGAGCGGCGGCTTTGCCCGCCCAAGCACGCCATGACCGCGGTCACGTTTCTCGGCACCGCTCCCGGCCAGCCGCGCGCGGGCAGCGCGCATGCGTCCATTCTGCTGGAGCGGGACGACAGCCGGGTCTTGCTCGATGCCGGTGAGCCCTGTTCGACCCGACTGCGCCAACTGGGCGTGCCGCTGGCTTCGATCTCGCATGTCCTCATCACCCACGGCCATGCCGATCACGTTGGCGGGCTGCCGCTCTTTCTGCAGGGCTGCTATCTCGAAAAACGCCAGACCCCGCTGACGATCGTCACGCCGGCTTCGATCTCGCCCGCGCTGCAGGCCTGGCTGGAGGCGCTGTTCCTAACTTCGGAACTGGTGCGTTTTCCCCTCGTTTTCGAGACCTGGGAGGCGTCCGAGAAGAAGCAATGCGGACCGTGGCGGGTGCGCGCCTTCCGCACCACGCATCTCGACATGTACCGGCCGCAGCTGCCCGGAGCGGCCGATCCTTGGTTCAACGCTTACGGCTTCGTGCTCCAGGCCGGCGATTTGCGGCTCGTGCATTCGGGCGACATCGGCGCGCTGCGCGATCTCGACGAGCCGCTGGCCAAGCCGACCTCGCTGACCATCTGCGAGGCCACGCACATGGAGGATGGCGAGCTCTTCGACTTCCTGCGCCGGCATTCGACCCACCGCTTTGCCCTCACGCACTACGCCGCGGCGCGGCTGGATCGGCTGGCGGAGTTCCGGCAGCGCGTCCACGCGGCCTGCCCGAACACGATCGTCGATTTCGCGGAGGACGGCGTGCTCCTGCGCGTCGATCAGCTCAGTCCGCCGGAGCAGCGTCGGCCGCCGGCGCCGCCGGCTCGGGTGCTGCCGGAGTAGGCGCAGCCGCGGGCTCGACCGGCGCGGGCGCGGGCGAAGTCTCGGCCACCGGCGTGCCGGGCGCGGCGGGCTTGAGTGGCACGCGGCGCAGTTCCTCGGCGTTGGGCAGCTCGGCGATTTCGCGAATGCCGAAGTGATCGAGGAAGAACTGGGTCGTGCCGTAGAGCAGCGGTCGGCCGGGCACCTCGGCGCGTCCGACGATCTTGATCAGGCTGCGCTCCTGCAGCGTCTGCACGATGCTGTCGACGGCCACGCCGCGCACCGCCTCCATCTCGGCGCGGGTGATGGGCTGGCGGTAGGCCACGATCGCCAGGGTCTCCAGCGCCGCCGGCGAGAGGCGGGCCGGGCGTTCGCCGGGGAAGAGCTCACGCACCCAACTGCCGAACTCCGGTGCGCTCGTGAGCTGCCAGCCGCCGGTCGTCTCCTCGGCGCGGAGGCCACGCTGCTCCTCCTTCAAACGCGCCTGCAGCGCGAGGAGCGCGGTCTGGACTTCGTCCTCCTTCAAGCCGCCGAGGGCCACGCAGTCGCCGTTCTCCGGTTCGTGTTCGGCGGCCGATTTCAGCAGGGCGGCGATCTCCTTCGCCGGCAGCGGTCGCGGCGAGGCAAAGAGCAGGGCTTCGAGGACGAGGGCGAGCACGGTCAGGCAGGTTCGGAGGCACCCGGCAACGGTGGGAGGTCGATGGCCGCCAGCACGCGGGCGCGGAAAATGCGGATGCTGGCGAACGGCGCGTCCTGCAGCACACGCAGGCGCTTGAGGCGCATCAATTCGAGCAGGGCGAGGAAGGTGACCACGACCTCCTCGCGCGAGGCGGCGTCGGC
>JAFEGM010000060.1:44693-47385 GCA_018240025.1 Verrucomicrobiota bacterium | reverse complement strand
GAAGGCCTGCAGCAGATCGAGCAGGCCGATCTCCGCCAGGCGCAGCGGCTGGGTGCTGACATCGAGCGCGGGCTTGGTCGGCGGGCGCAGGAAGACATCGAGCCGCGCCGCCTGCCGGGTCTGGAGATGCGCGGCGGCTTCCTTGAAGCGCTTGTACTCGATCAGCCGGCGGATCAGCTCGAAGCGCGGATCCATCTGTTCCTCGTCGCCGTCCTCATTCTCGGGCGTCGGATCGTCCGGCAGCAGGCGGCGGCTCTTGATGTAGATGAGCGTGGCGGCCATGACGATGAAGTCGCCGGCCAGGTGAATGTCGAGCTCCTCGCAGGCCGCCATGTAGTCGAGGAACTGCTGCGTGATGCGCTCGATGGGAATGTCCCAGAGTTCGACCTCCTCCTTCCGCACCAGGAAGAGCAGCAGGTCGAGCGGGCCCTCGAAGGCCTCGAGCTTGACCTTGTAATCTGGCGTGGCGGCGAGCATGCGGGGCGCAAGGATACCTGAAATCCGGCCGGTGAAATCGGAAATCGGCGCGGTCTTGCGGCCCGGCTGACAGGCCCCGGGCTTGCCGCTGCGCCCGGCAGCGGCGAGAACTGGCGCATGGAGAAGATCCGCAAAACCGACGAGGAATGGCGCGCCCAGCTGACGCCGGAGCAATACCGCATCACCCGCCAGGCCGGCACGGAGCGGGCGTTCTGCGGCGTGTTCTACGACCACAAGAAGCCCGGCCGCTACGACTGCGTCTGCTGCGGTCTCCCGCTTTTCGAGGCGGGCGCGAAGTTCGACAGCGGCACGGGCTGGCCCAGCTTCCAGCGCCCGGTGGCGGCGGAGAACATCGAGGTGCACGTCGATCGCAGCCACGGCATGGTGCGCGAGGAAGTCGTCTGCGCGCGGTGCGATGCCCATCTCGGCCACGTCTTCCCCGACGGTCCGCCGCCGGAGGGGCTGCGCTACTGCCTGAACTCGGCTGCGCTGGTGTTCCATCCGCACTCGGCGTGATGCTGCAGCCCGAGGCCGAAATCGTGGTGCGGTGGGACGAGGCCGGCGTCGAATGCCTGCGTCCCGGCGGCCACCGCGAGGCCGTGCGCTGGGACGATCTGCAGGGCGTGGTGCTCGAGACGACCGACGCCGGACCTTTCAGCGCCGACGTCTTTTGGATTCTGGTCGGCACCCAGGGCGCCGGCTGCGTGGTGCCGCAGGGGGCGACGGGCGAGGCGGAGTTGTTCGACCGACTGCAGGAACTCCCCGGCTTCGATCACCAGGCGGTCATTGCCGCCATGAGTTGCACGGAGAATCAGCGTTTCCTCTGCTGGAAGAAGAGCTGATCCCGCTCAGAGCTTGAGCAGTTCCCGCTGCCAGGGCATCAGCAGATCCTCCGGCTTTTCGTTCCGGTAGGCGATGCCCTCGATGATGCCGCGCGAGGCGATGAGCGACGGATCGAGGTCGAGCTCGGCCGCGACCTTGTCTCGCTTGGTCTTCAGCTCGGTCACCTTCGCGTCCATCGCGGCGGTCGGTCGCGGAAAGCGATGCCGCGGGCGGGCCGGCCACTCCGATTCCGGCAGGGCCTGCGCGTCCTCCACCGCCTGCTGCAGCCGGCGCTGCCGCGGGCCCTGGATGTGGCGGAATGTGGGAATGCGTCCGTTCGTCTCCAGCGCCTTCGTGATGATGAGCAGGTCCTCGTTGCGCAGGATGTGGAACGGCGGCCGATCCGCGCGAGCGGCCTCGGCATCGCGCCACCACCAGAGCGCTCGCAGCACGGCGGCGCTGCGACCGCGGAAGCTGCCGGCGCCCTGGATGCGCCAGTTCTCGTCCCGATTCTTCTCGCCTTCCGTCTCCGCGACGTTGGCGAGCAGGCGCTGGCAGGATTGGATGAACCACTCCCACCGGCCCTTCTCGTGCAGGGCGTTGGTCAGCCGGTCGGCGATCTCGAAAAGATAACGCGTGTCGTTGCGCGCGTAGGTCAGCATCTGCTCGGTCAGCGGACGCCGGGCCCAGTTGGCCTTCTGCGAGCCCTTGGCCATTTCGAAGCCGAACTCGGCTTTCACGAGCGCCGCGAGGCTGAACTCGCGCCGGCCGACGAGCCGCGCCGCGATCATGGTGTCGAAGAGATCGACCGGCACGAAATTGGCCGAGCGCTTGAAGAGCCGCAGATCGTAGTCGGCCCCGTGCAGGACGAGCGGCTTGTGCGCGATGACCGTGTAGAACGGCGTGAGGTCGTAGCCCGCCAGAGGATCGATCAGCCGTCCATCCTCCAGCCCGGGCACCGCCACCTGGATGAGGCAAAGCTTTTCCCGATAGCAATGCAGGCTGTCCGCTTCGGTGTCGAGAGCGACGCGCGGCGCCGCCTCGATGATCGGCAGGATGGAGAGGAGTTCTTCGGCGTGATGAACCATTGATCAGACGTCCCGGAGCCCCTTGAGCAGCAACTCGGCGTTGTTTTGGGTGAGTTGGATGTTGCGGATGAGCATCTCCATCGCCTCGACGGCCGGCAACTGCGCGAGTTGCTTCCGGAGGGCGGCGACGAAGGTGTATTCCTGCGGGTGGAAAAGGAGGTCTTCGTTGCGCGTCCCCGAGGCCGTGGCGTGGATGGCCGGCCAGAGGCGCTTGTCGGACAACGAACGATCCAGATGGATCTCCATGTTGCCGGTGCCTTTGAACTCCTCGAAAATGACCTCGTCCATGCGGCTGCCGGTGTCGA
>JAFEGM010000060.1:0-44667 GCA_018240025.1 Verrucomicrobiota bacterium | reverse complement strand
ATGGTCAGGCTGCCGCCTTCCTCGGTGTTGCGGGCGGCGCCGAAGAACTTCTTCGGCTTGAGCAGCGCCTTCGCATCGAGACCGCCGCTCATGGTCCGGCCCTTGCCGCCCTGCAGATTGTTGAAGCCTCGGGCCAGACGCGTCAGGGAATCGAGCAGGAGGACGACCGGGTGGCCCAGCTCGACCAGGCGACGAGCGCGCTCGCTGACCAAGTCGGCCACCTGCGAATGCCGGGTCGAGGGCTCGTCGAACGTGGAGGCGTAGATCTCCGTGCCCGGGTCGAGCTCGCGGCGGAAGTCGGTCACTTCCTCGGGCCGCTCNNGGCCGCTCGTCGATCAGCAGCACGAGCAGCTTCACGTCCGGACTGCCGGCGCGCAAGGCCTTGGCGATGTCCTTGAGCATGACCGTCTTGCCGACGCGCGGCGGGGCCAGGATGAGCGAGCGCTGGCCGCAGCCGAGCGTGGCCACGAGGTCGATGGCGCGCACAGTGGTCGACTTGAACTTTCCGCTCTCCAGGACCAGACGACGATTCGGATGCAGCGGGGTGAGCGCATCGAACGGGGTCGGCGGCTTCCACTCGGCCAGCGGAATGCCCTCGAGGTGCGTCACTTCGCCGACCGTGAGCGCCTTCTCGCCGCCACCGCGACCGCCGCGCAGCACGACGCTCAGCTTGAGGCCGGGGCGCAGGCCGAGTTCCTGCACGAGGTACGACGGGATGGTCGCATCCTCGGGGCAGGGGACGAAATTGAAGCGCGGCCAGCGCAGCACGCCGTGCACCTTGGGGTTGTCGCTGGGCAGGTCGACCACGCCCGTGGCGATCAGCTTCCGGCCGGCCGAAAGCTGGACTCGCGCGAGATCGGCCACCAGCTGATGCCGGGTGCGGGGCGGGAAATTCTTCACCCGCGCCTGCTCGGCCCAGGCCATCAGCTGCGGCATGGGCGCGGCCTGGATCTCGGCCAGATCGACCGTCTCGCCGAAGGGCGACTGCGCGGTCTTCGGCTCGAACTGGATCGGCTCGGCCTCGACTTCGGGTTCGCGCTCCTCCTCCGCCTCGGGCTCGGCGGTGGTTGCGGAGGCATTCGGCTCCGGTGCGCCCGCGGCTTCGGCCGGGGCGGGAGCGGGATTTTCAGCGAGGGCGGGGCTGGCGGGAGCGGCCGCGCTGGGCGCGGCCTCAGGCGCCTCGGGGGCGGCTGGGGAAAGCGTTTCTTCTTCGGCTACGACGGTGGACATGAGGCGAAATCGGCGGCCGCCAGGGCTTGCAGGTGGACGGCCAGGAGGTCGATCTGGAGCTGAAACGCCGTGGGGGAGCCGTCGTTCCAAAGGAGGTGGGTGGCGCGGGCGGCTTTCTCGGAGAGGGGAAGTTGAGCGGAAATGATGCGCCTGGCCGTGGGTTCATCGAGGCGCCGATACGCGATCAGGCGCTGAAGCTGCGTCTCAGGGAGGCAGCCGACCACGACCACGCGGTCGATGTGGGCATCCGCGCCAGTCTCGTAGAGCAGCGGGATGTCGAGGATTAACGGCGACCCTCCCGGCTTTTGCAAATGATCTCTCGCAAGGAGTTGCCAGGCGAGTCGGACCCGTGGGTGGAGAATCTCCTCGAGCGCGCGCCGCCGGCCGGCGTCGGCGAAGACCAACTGGCGCAGGAGCGGGCGGTCGGCCCGGCCGTCGCGGCCGATGACCTGTCGGCCGAAGGCCGAGATGACGTCGCGCTGCACCTGCGGGTCTTCGTCCAGCAGGCGACGCGCCTCCGCGTCCGCGTCGAAGAGCTGCGCCTGCAGCACCTCGCAGAAACGTGCACTCGCCGTGCTCTTGCCCGAGGCGATGCCGCCGGTGATGCCGAAGATCATGAGGGGAGGGAAGGGGGAATCGGCCCGCGCACTCAGGCTGCCGGCGGTTCGCCTTCGCCGATGCGCCGGCGCGAGCCGCCGGTCAGCCAGCTGAAGAGCTTCACGAGGCCGGCGCCGAGGGCGACCACGATCATGACGAGCAGCTTCTTCATGCTGAGCAGGGCCACCCAGAGCCACTTGAAAAAGCCCAGCTTGGCCGCCACGCCACCGGCCACCAGGCCCGCGATGCCGTACTCCGCGATCTTGTCGGTCGAGGCATTGAAGTCGGCGTAGCGATGCCCCTCGTTGAAATCGACCATGGCCAGCAACTGCGGGGAGGCGGACTCGATGTTCTTCAGCTGCGACATCCCGCCGATCGCGTTGAGCACCAGGTATCCGCGCCGGCCGAGAATACGGATGTTGTAGTTGAGCGTGTGCTCGGTCGAGCCGCCGAACTTCAGCTCCTTGGCCCAGTAGAGTTTCTTGGCCGCCTTGTCGTAGCGCGGCGGCGCAGCCCAGCCAACGAGTTCGAGCGGCGGATAGCCCCGTGCCTCCCGCTCCTTGTTCGCCTCGCGGGTGCCCTCCTGCATCTGCTTGAGCAGGTCCTGGTAATTGATCTTCTCGGCGTCGTCGTCCTTCACGTAGCCCTCGGGCTCGAACCGGATGGTCACGGCCCAACTGTCCTCGCTGAGTGGATTGAAACCCTTCGGCACGAGCATGCCGAGCGCGTCCGGCCCCGGGGGATTGCCCCAGATCTTCTCCAGCAGCGTGTGGGACTGCGCGGCGTCGAGGTAGCCGAAGGAATCGGGCACCTTCACGGTGGCCAGCCCGGAGCCGAGCAGGATCGTGCCGGTCTTCGGCTGCAGGCTTTCGAGCCATTTGGCGATCTGGTCGGCGGAAGGCTGCGGCGCCTTTTGGGCCGGAGCGGCGGAGACAAGGAGGAAGGCTGCGCCGAGCAGGAGCGCGAACCACCGGAGCGAAAGGACGTGCATGGACGTGGAGCGGAAACCGCAAAACTCCCACAAGGTCCCGGTCGCGCGAGTGGAATTGCGCGGCGGCGGATTCCGCCTTGTCTCCCGCGATGCGCTTGTCTTTCGCCCTGGTCGGCGTCGTTGCTCTGCTGCCGCTCGGCGCCGCCGCTCAGGATGCCGAGCCGTCCCATCCGGGACCGGCGGGGCTTGCGTCGATCGTCGATGCCACCGGGCAGCCGTTGCGCGAGGCGCGCATCCTGCGCTTCGACGGCGTGAAGTTCGAGGTGGAGCATGCCGAGGGCCTGAGCACGATCCCCTGGCAGCGCATGCCGGACGAGATCCGCTGGCGCTATCCTTTCGACGCCCGCCGCGCGGAGTTGCTGGAGCAGCAGGCCGCCGAACGTCGCGCCGTGGCGGCAGCGGAAGCGGCGCGCCAGGCGGCGGCTGCGCCTTCGCCCGTGCCCACGCCGACCTCCGGCCCGAAACCGCGGGTGGTGCGCGCCGAGATCCGCCTCGGCGAGCTGACGATTCTGCCCAAGGTCGGGGGGCCGCCCGGCGAGCTGAAGATTCTCGAGATCAGTCAGACCGAGGTGAATTTCGCCCGCCACAAATACGGCCAGGAAACGCGCGAACTGCGCCTCGGGATCGGCGAGAACCGCACCCTGCTGTATCGCGTCGGCGACTGCGACGTGTATTTCGTGAACGTCGCGCCGTCCTCACGCTACAACGCAGTGGTGGAGTTCGAGTACGCGGCCACCGCTTCCGCCCGGTAGGGAACGGCAGGGGGTTCACGCGAAGGACGGCAGAGGGTTCACGAGAAAGCCTGCAGAGGGTTCACGCGAAGGCGCTAAGGAGGCGAAGGCGCGAAGGGAATTGAGGAACATTGGAGCGGGCAATCGCGACGTTTCGTGCCTGACGGTCACCCCATCACCCCATCACCCCGTCACCCCGTCACCCCATCACCCCGTCACTCCGTCACCGAACGCTCCTCTTTGAACGGATTCCGCTCCGGCGCCTCTTCCTGCGGCACTGCCGCCAGCACGCTGCCGAGCAATTGACCGAGCGCCGGCACGCGATGCCGCAGCCAGACCTGCAGCGGCTCCGGTCGGGCGCCGAGGCGGGCCTTGGGTTCGAGAGCGGTGCGGCCGAGCGAGAGTCGGCGGCAGCCGAGGCGCAGGGACTCGGCGATGACGGCGTGGAGGAGGCGTACGTAGAGCGGCATCTCGGCGGCGGCGGCGCGATCGAACCCCATGTACCAGCCGACGGCGGTTTCGCCGTCGCGCAGGATCGTGACGAAGCCCACGATCTCGCGCCCGCGCCGCACCGCCACGCAGGAGAAATCGTCGCCCGCCGTCTGGGCCAGTGCGGGCAGGAGCGTGGGCGGAAGCGTGCAGAGCCGCACCGCGCTGTGGGCGTGAACCTGCAGGTAGAGTTCGTGCAAGCGGCCGGCCTCGGCGGCGATCTCGCCAGCGGTGAGGCGTTCCACTACGCCGCCGGCTTCACCGACCTTGCGCGCGATCTGCTGGGCGGACTTGCGGTACTTCGCGTCGAGACTGGCGAGATAGTCCTCGTAGCTGCGCCAGGCCGGACGAAATTCCAGCACCATGTTTGGCATCGTCTCGAGGGGCCGATAGTGAAAGCGCTGCAGCGTGCGGGCCGACCCGAGATGCGCCGGCGGAATGTCCTTCACGAGCAGGAAATCCGCCGTGCCATTCAGCCGCTCCGCCCGGCGCACGCGGTATAACGCCTCGGTCACCGCGGGCCACAATTCGGCGGCATTCTCGCCCGGCGCGAAGGCCACTCCGTGCAGGCCCCAGGAGAGGAGATTGCCGCAGATGAGCAGCCGCTCCCGCAGTTGTCGGCTGACTTTCTCCAGGGCCGGCCGCAGCGCCCGGCGGACAGAGAAGCGCGTCTTCGTCTTACCCTCGCCGATCGCGCCAGTCTGCTGCAGCAGGCGATCGCCCGAGACCTCGACCACCTGCATGACCACCGCCGCGACCGGCTCCGTGCCGCGCAGTACGAGCGCGTAGCGCGGCGACAGATTGTCGGGGCCGGCGGACTCGAGCGTGCGCAGCCAGCGGCGGCTGAGGAAGAAGCCCGCCTCGCGCGTGACCCGGTCCCAGCGCTCGGCGTCGAGGCAGTCGATCTGCTCCGCCAGCGCGAAGCCAAATCCGCTGGGCCGATGCCGCTCCTCGTGCTCGCTGCGGGCGTTGGCGATCTTCTCGAGCACGCGACGGATCGGGCGAGGGGCAGGCATGGGTTTCCGTTTTCGCTCAGGCTCGTCCCCATGTCCATCGGCAACGCCGTTGCGGGGTCGGGACGGTGCAAATTCGGGCGAATCCTTTCGTCGTGCCGACGCGTAGATGTCTCTGCCGCCCCAGCTTGCCCAGCGCTCGCGGGGCGGCGTCAGACAACCCTCATTCCATGATGCATACGCTTCGCTCTCTCGCTCTCACGCTCCTCCTCTGTCTCGGTCTGGCCGCCTGCGGTGGCGGCAACAAGGCCGCGGACGCCTTCATTTCCGATTTCGAAAAGATGGTCGTCAGCACCGAGGCCAAGGCCAACGGCAAACCGACCGCCGCCGACGTGCAGGCGCTCGGCCAGCAGGCCGCGGAACTCGGGCAGAAGGCTGCCTCGATGCAAAGCTCGCAGCCCTGGTCGGCCGAGCAGGTGAAGCGCTACACCGAGCTGTCGCAGCGCTTCTCGGCGGCGACCACGAAGATGGTGACGAACGCGGCGAAGTAATCGTCCCGTTCGTGGCTCGGCCGAGTCGGGGGCTCCCGGCTCGGCCTTTTTCGTAGGGGCGACCGCTCAGGAACGGCGTCCCGCGGACCTCGCGAACGGAATCTCGCGCAGGCGCGGGTTCTTCGATTTCCGCACCAGCGCGTTCACTCGGTCGACGCTGTTGAGCACGAAAACCACCGGCACGCCGACGCGATACGGCACTGGCCGGCCTGCCCGTGTACGCACGATCGCCCTCCAGCGCGTGCGGGCGAACCGCGCCGCGTGCTCGGTCAAGCTGCGGTCCCCGACGTAGTCGCGCACCTGCGCGTCCACGATGCGACCGGTCGCATCGACCTGCAGATCGACGATCATCAGCGCCTCCGCGCCCTTCCGACGCGCTGCGACGGGGTAATCAGGGAACGGCAGACGGTAGCGGCCGGCTGATGCTTTGGATGGATCGAGTGGGGTCTCGGACGTCGGCGCCGCCAAAGCGCTGAGCGGAAGCGCGAGAAGCAGACCGGAAAGAAACCCGAGAACGGCGCGACGCATGCAACATGAGAGTGCAATACCCGGGTCAGGCAAGCAACCGCGCTCCGCCGGCGACGATTTCCTCGACAACCTCCGCCGGGCAGCTATCGGACCTGCGGGCCGTGCTCCGGGCCGAAGAAGCGAACGTCTCCTCCGAGGCGTGCGCCTCCTTCTCTCCGGGGCTACCCCGGGGGATATCCGCATTGCAAATCCACCGCGCGGAAGGCGATGCGCCTGCGTCGCATGAGTTTCCGCGCCGGACCCGCGTCGCCGGAGCACGAGCCCACCTCTTCGATGAATCGCCCCGATCTCGCCGCCGCTCTCGTGGCTCGGAGAATTGTCGCCGGAACCATCGAGCCGGCGGCGGTGACCGAGGCTCTGGTCGAGACCGGCGGCCTCAGGCTGCGGCGCGCCCGACCACTGGCTCGGCAGATCGTCCGGCAGTTCGGCGGCGTCCTTCGGCCGCGCTGGCGCGACGTAGCCCGTCTGCTGGCGGGGAATCGAATGTTCCGTCGCCAATGTCGCGGTTCCGCAGCGGCCGGCGCAGCCGCCCCGCCGACGATGCGCCCAGCCGCGGGGGCTCCGCAGCAGTGGCCGGTCCCGCCCTTGACGACACCGGGGGAACTTGCGGCCTGGTTGCGGCTCTCGCCGGAGGAACTGCTCTTTCTGGCGGCGCGCTGGCGCGAGCGACTTCCCAGCGAGCCCCGCGTGCGCCACTACCACTACGCGTGGCACCCCCGCCGCCACGGACCGCCGCGCTTGCTGGAGGTACCCAAGGCGCGGTTGAAGTGGGTGCAGCGGCGCATTCTGCGGGGAATTCTCGACCACATCCCCCCGCACGCGGCGGCGCATGGCTTCCGCCGCGGCTGCAACATTCTCTCGTACACCTCGACCCACACCGGGCGGGCCTGCGTCCTGCGGATGGATGTACAGGACTTCTTTCCGAGCCTGCGACGAGGACGGATCGTGCGGATCTTCCTGACTGCCGGTTACCCTGAGCCGGTGGCAACGCTGCTGGCCGACCTCTGCACCACGGCCACTCCGGCAGAGGTCCTCCGCCCGCTGGCCGCGCCGATTTCGGCGCGGGCCGCGCAGTTGCGAGTGGCGCTCCGTTCGCGGCATCTGCCGCAAGGCGCGCCGACTTCGCCCGCGCTGGCGAACCTTTGTGCGTTTGGCGTCGATGCGCGGCTCGCCGGTCTGGCCCGGCGTTTTGGCGCCACCTTCACGCGCTATGCCGACGATCTCCTTTTCAGCGGTGACGCCGGCTTTGCCCGCAGCGCGCGCCGCTGTGAAGTGCGGGTCGGCGCGATCCTCCTCGAGCTGGGCCTGACCGTGGCTCATCGCAAAACTCGTGTCCTGCCGCGCAGTGTCTGTCAGCGCGCCGCGGGTCTGGTGCTCAACGAACGCCCTGGACTGCCCCGGCGCGAACGTGACCGGCTGAAGGCCATCCTGACGAATTGCGTGCGCCACGGACCTGCGTCGCAGAACCGCGCGAACCTCCCGGATTTCGCGGCGCATTTGCGCGGCCGGGTGGCACACGCGCTCGCCACGCATCCGGCCTCGGCCGCCAGACTGCTCGCGCTCTACGAACGAATCGTTTGGTAGGCGGCGCCCATCCGCCGCAGATCAGCGATCTTGCCGGGGAGGCATCGGCGGATGAGGGCGCGGCGGAGTCGTCGGAGTCGGCATGGCGGGAGGTTCGCGCATTTCACGCTCCTGCGATCCTGCCTCCGGGCGGTCGCTCGCCTGGGGCTCGAAGGCTTCCTCCGCCGAGTAACGCCCGCGCTGCGGCGCGTCCGGCGAGGCCGTGACGGGGAGGCTCAGCGCCAGCACCATGCCGGCACTCGCCGGCAGAAGAAAACGTGAAATTGCACGCATGGAGGAACCTTTCCGCGCTCCCATCCACCCCGCGAGTGGGTTGTGACGAACGCCCCGAATCTGGTGACGAACGCTCCGGCGAAGGAGGGGGATGGACCGTTCGTCACGGCGTCGGGACAGTTGGTCACATGCCGCTACTCGTCCGCGACCCAAACGGGTAGGAATCGTGGAAATGCGCGCATCGCTTCGTCTGCTCCTGCTCTCGCTCGTACTCGCCGCGTCGGTCCAGGCCGCGCCGAAGATGAGTGGGAACTATCGCTACCAATTCGACCCGAACGGCACCCACGTGAACATCGGCGTGGAACGTCTCTTCAACACCGACCCTCAGAACGCGACCGGGAATCTGATGGTCAAGCTTTGGGCCATGGAAGGGCCCTACGACGGCGGTACGCTGAACGGCTACGTACTCGCCTCGTTCCCGCTGGAGGGCCTGGCGGGCGGTCGCCAGTATTCGAATTTGTCGAAGACCGTGGCATACCAAGCGCCACCGCGGGCCGGCACCTACTCTTTGTGCCTGACGGTTTCGGAGTACCGGAACGGCGGCTACCACATCGTGTCGTGGGGCAACCTGCCGCAGCCGAAAGCGCTCGGACCGGCCAAGCTCTTTACCCTGCAGGGTCCGTGGACGTGGAAGTCGAGCTACCCGGGCGGCACGGTCGACTTCAGCTTCGGCAAGATCACCCACACCCGCCGCGGCGACACCGGCTCGCTGCGCGTGGAGCTCTGGGCCTCGCCGATCTACTGGAATGGCGGCCCGATGCACAACGGCCACCGCATCGCGACCATCGACAAGCCGGCTTTGAAGCACGGCAACATGTACGCCAACCAAACCCACACGGCGAAGTTCACCCCGCCGCCCGACGGCGAATACTACGTCTCGCTCCTGCTCTACGAGTACGACCAAGGCTACAAGGTGGTCGCCTTCATCCCCGGCGAGCGCGCGGTGCTTTTCCAGCGACCGTAGTATCCGCCGTCGCCGAGGGCGGCTGGTTCGTCGTGCAGCAGATCAGGTGGCGCTTCACCAATACCCGAGCAGCTTCCACCACACGCCGCCGACGAGGAGCCAGACGAGGAGATTCACCACGCTGAGCACGAAACCGGCGGTCCACCACTGGCCGAGGGTGACGTAGCCCGAGCCGAAGATGATCGGCGAGGTGCCGGTGGCGTAATGCGTCAGCGTCATCATGATCGACGAAACCGCCGCCAGCAGCAGCGCGTAGAACATCGGCGGCGCGCCCAGCGCGATGCCCGCGGCATAGAAGGCGCCAAACATGGCGGTGATGTGAGCGGTCGTGCTGGCGAAGAAGTAGTGCGCGTAGAGATAGACCACGATGAGCAGCGCGACGGCGCCGACCCAGCCGAGCCCGAGGTGGACGATGCCGCCCTGGAGGGTCTTCGAGAACCAGCCGATGAGGCCGAGTTTGTTGAGGTAGGTGGCCATCATGACGAGGGCCGAGAACCAGACGATCGTGTCCCAGGCGCTCTTCTCGGCCAGGATGTCGTCCCACTCGAGCACGCCGGTGAGCAGCAGCAGGCCGAGGCCCGAGAGCGCCGCGGCGGTCGGATCGACGGCGTACTTGCTGCCGAAGATCCACTCGGGCACGCCGGCCCAGAGCAGCAGGAGATAGGCGAAAACGCCGAGCAGAATCTTCTCGCTGCGCTTGATGGGCCCGAGCGCATGCAGCTTCTCCCGGGCGAAATCGCGCGCGTTGTGGGTGTCCTTGATCTCGGGCGGATAGAGCCAGTAGAGGACCAGCGGCATCAACAGCATGGCCGCCAGCCCGGGCAGGAACATGGCCAGCGCCCACGTCGTCCAGGTCAGGCTGATCTTCGCCCCGGTGGCCTCCGCCACGAACTTCACCACCAGCGGATTGGGCGCGGTGGCGGTGATGAACATGGCCGAGGTGATTGGATTCGACTGGTAGTTCACCAACGCGAGGTAGCGTCCGATCTTGCCCGCCGTGCCGTCGTTCGGCTCCGAGCCGAAGCTGTGGGCGATCGAGCGCATGATGGGATGCATGATGCCGCCGCCGCGCGCCGTATTGCTGGGCGTGACCGGGGCCAGCACCAGCTCCGAGAGCCCGAGCGCGTAGGCCACGCCGAGCGTGCGGCGGCCGAAGAGCGAGATGAAGTAGTAGCCGATGCGCGCGCCCAAGCCCGTCTTGAGCAGACCGCGCGAGATCATGATCGAGAGGCCGATGAGCCAGATGAGCGGATTGGCAAAGCCGCTCAGAGCATCCGCGATGGCCGGGCCGGGCTGCTCGCTGGTCACGCCGGTCAGCGCGACGAGCGCGATGGCGAGGACCGAGATGGCACCGATCGGCATGGCCTTGCCGATGATGGCCGCGATGGTGCCGATGAAGAGCGCGAGCAGATGCCACGCATTCGGCTTCACGCCGGTGGGCACGGGCACGACAAACCACAGCAGGAGGGTGAGCGCCGCCGCGATGAGCGCGGGGCGGAGCCGGAGGGCGTTGGGGTTCATGGGTTCGACCGGGACCGCGCCTGGTCGTATCAGAACATCGCCCCGCGGCCCAACTCGACTGCACCGGGCTTGGTCAAGCCGGCCCGGGGGTTGTCGCGACCGAGTCGGGTCGGTCGAGCGCATTGGCCGCCCGGGAACTCGAAGTCGGAAAGGTGCCGTCGGCAGGACGGCGAACAGCCGCGCTTGGGCTGCAGGCGATTTCCTCCGGTCGTCCGACGCGCCGCTTTCGCGACCAAACCGCACGCGGAGAATGCGGACTACCTCCCGGCGCCGACCGTATTCAGGTGGTGTCGGCGCAGGTAGTGCACGAGGTCGGGCAGGAGCTTCTTGCGCGTCGTCTTCGGCGTCACGCGCAGGCCCGCGGCGGCGGCCAAGGCGCGGACCTGGGCGTCGCTGAAAGAGGTCTCCAGCTCCAGCTCGATCTGCTCGGGCGTGCCGGCACCGAGCCGGCGGATCTCGGCGCGCGTCTCTTCCTCGGTCTCCAGTACGGCCACTGGGCGTCGCTTGAGGAGCGCAAAATGCTCGAACCAGGCGACCGCGGCGGCGGCATTGCCCGACTTCGCCACAGCCTCGAGGAATTTCTCCTGCCGCGCCGCGGCCGAGGCGGTCTTCGGCAGCTTGAGGGCCAACTGCTTCGCCAGCGCCGCCCAAGCGTTGGCCGGGACCTCGGCCGACCACTCGGTCAGCAGATCGCCCAGCCGCCGCATCTCGGGAGTGTCGTGGCTGGCGCCCGCGGCCAGCAGCTTCTCCAGCTTGCTGAGCTGCGTGCCGAGCGCGGCGGCCACGCGCGCGGGCTCAGGGCCCTTGAGGGCGGCGGCGTGGCGGGCGAGCTGGGTGGCGACGGCCTGGAGCCGTTGGGCGAGTTCGGGGTAGCTCATCGCAGGGAATTGAAGTGGGCCACGAAGGCGTTGCTGAGCAGTTTGTAGTCGATGGTCGCGTTCGAATTCGGCCGATGCAGCAGCACGGGCAAGTGTTCGGACGCCGCTTCCGCCACGCTGACATCGTGGCGCACATACGGTTCGAGCAGCGCGCATTGCGGATGCACCAGGCGATGGTGTCGCAGGAGATCGAGCCGGCTTTTCAGCTCGGCGATGGCCGTGCCGTAAGCGCGCCCGACCAGCTGGTGCCGGCAGATCACGACCGCCGCAATGTTGGCGCGGCGCTGGCCGGCGCGCTGCTGGGCGAAGACGACATCGATGCGATCGAGCAGCTGGCTGAGCGTGTAGAGGCCGGAAAGCGAGAGATAGTCCGGATTGTAGGGCAGGACCACGTGATCGGCCGCCAAGAGGGCCGATTGCGTGACGTAGTGCAGATGCGGCGGGCAATCGAGCAGGATGTAGTCGTAGTGGGCCCGGAGCGGTTCCAGTGCCTCGCGCAGCGCCGCGCGCATGCGTCCGACCACCTTGGTGTCGGCCTCGAAATCGACGTCGATGAGATCGAGCGACCCCGGCAGCAGGTGCAGGTTCGGGATCAGCTCGTACCCCGCCTCCGAGCGCGGCACGCCGCGGATAATGGCCTGCGTGGGTTGAAACAGGCTGGTGCCATACACCGCGTCGCGGAAGATCTGCCAGCTCGTCCGGGCCGAGCCGGCGCCTTCGAACTCGGTCGGCTCGAGCGCCGCGAAATGGTCCGGCCGCAGCAGCCAGAAGGTCGAGTTGCACTGCGCGTCAAGATCGACCACCAGCACGCGCTTGTTTTTGAAGTAGCCGAGCCCGGCGCCCAGATTGACCACCGAGGTCGTCTTGCCCACACCTCCCTTGAAATTGAGGAAGGCGAGAACCTGCGCGGGCATGCCGGCTATTAGCGACGGGCTCTGGCGGAAGCAAGCCGCGTCGGGCCCTCAGGGAGGTCCGCGGACTAGTCCGCTACCCTGAATTGGGCTGTCTCGCTGTCAGGCCACACCCGACACGAGAGTTCGCCGTCGCCGCGCAGCCGGGCGGCAGGACCGAGTTGCGCAGCCGGATTCCAGTGTCTTAATCCCGCAAAGAGCAGTGCTTGTGGGGCGCTGGCATTCGTCGGCGCAACAGCACCGCCTCTTCCCCCAGCCATCCGTTAGAATCCTTATGTCCGTACCTCCTTCCGGGAGCGCGCTGTCGCGCTCCGCCCTTCTGCTGGCGCTTTGCGCGCTGGCCCCGGCCACGCTGCCGGCCGCCAAGGTTCGCCTGAATCGCGACTCCGCCGTCACCCGCTCGCTGGCCTTCCCGGGCCTCGAGTATGATCAATTCCGTGTCGTCGACGTGGACGCCGCCACGGCCGCTTCGCTCGTCGCCTCGGGCGCGGGCGAAGTCCTGGAGGACGCCGACGTCATTCTCCTCAACGCCGAGCGGGTCGACACGACCAAGGCCGAAGTGAAGGCGCTGCGCCGTCCGGTGGCCGCCTTCGCCGGCAAGCGTCTGCACCTGGTGCAGTTCTCCGGACCCATCAAGCAGGAGTGGGTCGATGCGCTCCTGGCCGACGGCCTGCAGATCGTCACTTACATCCCGAGCAACGCCTACCTCGTCTATGGCGACGCCAAGGCGCTCGGCCGCATGCAGTCCCGCGTGACCACCAATGCCGCCACCTCCGCGGTGCAGTGGGAAGGCGCCTTCGAGGACCGCTGGAAGGTCGCCCCGCGCGTGCTGGCCGACGCCAAGGCCGACCGCGGCGCCGCCGCGGTGGTCAATGTGCAGCTCGTGGCCGACAAGGAAGCCAATGACGCCACGCTGGCCGCTCTGCAGGCTGCGGGCGGCTATCTGCTGCGCGAGCCGTGGACCGCGCCCGGCTACGTCAATTTCACCCTCCAGCTCGATCCCGCGAAGCTGGACGTCCTGACGTCGCGTCCCGATGTCGTCTCCGTCCACCGCTGGGCCGAGCCGAAGAAGAAGGACGAAGCCCAGGCCATGGTTCTGGCCGGCAATCTGACCGGCAATGCGCCCAATGCCGGCAACTACTTCACCACGCTGGCCAACTGGGGCTTCACCCAGGCGCAGTTCGACGCCTCCAATCTCGCGGTCGACGTCTCCGACGACGGCGTGGACAACGGCACGACCACGCCCAACCACTTCGTCCTCTACCGCAACGGCGACAAGACCAGCACCTCGCGCCTGGTCTATCGCACCACCGCGGGCACCGCGGGCACCGACGCCGGCCAGGGCCGCAGCGGCCACGGGCAGCTCAATGCCTCCATCATCGGCGGCTTCGTCCCGAACACGTCGGTTACGGTCAACGGGAACACCACGACCACCACGACCTTCCCGCATGCCGACGCCCAGGGCTTCCGCTACGGCCTCGGCATCGCGCCCTTCGTGAAGCTCGGCAACTCGACCATCTTCGATCCGAACTTCACCAACCCGAACTACGCCACGCTGCTCAGCAACGCGTACAACGCGGGCGCTCGCGTCTCCTCGAACAGCTGGGGCGCCGGCGTGAACGGCGCCTACGACTCCGACGCGCAGTCCTACGACAACCTCGTGCGCGACTCCCAGACCGGCACCACGGGCAACCAGCAGATGGTGGTCGTCTTCGCCGCCGGCAATGACGGCTCGGGCGCCTCGACCATGGGCTCTCCCGGCACGGCCAAGAACGTGATCACCGTCGGCGCCGCCGAGGGTGTGCGCAGCCATGCCACTGCCGCCGGCGGTCTCGATGCGGCCGGCAACGACGGCTGCGCCACGCCGGACGCCGAGGCCAACTCGGCCAACGACATCGTCGGGTTCTCCAGCCGCGGCCCTTGCACGGACAGCCGGGTGAAGCCCGACATCGTGGCCGGTGGCACGCACATCACCGGCATGACCTTCGTGACCGCCACCTCGACCCTGAACGGGACGGCCGCGACCACGTATCGCGCCGACGGTGTCTGCGGTCTGACCGGCAATACGGCCGCCACCGGCCAGTTGGCCGACTTCTTCCCGACTCAGAACTCCGGCGCCGCGCCCTACAATCAGGCGCAGCAGTGGTGGAGCACCTCCTCGGGCACCAGCCATTCCACGCCGGCCATCGCCGGTGCGGCCGCGTTGGTCTTCCAGCAGTTCATCAACAATCCGGCCTACCTCGGCACGAACCGCGCCCCGGCCGGCTCGGCCCCGCCCAGCCCGGCTCTGGTCAAGGGTTACCTGATGAACTCGACCCGCTACATGACGGGCGTGAGCGCCAACGACAAGCTGCCCTCCAACAACCAGGGCATGGGCCACGGCAACCTCGGGATGGCCTTCGACGGCGTCGGGCGCATCATCCGCGACCAAGTCCCGGGCGATCGCTTCACCGCCTCGGGCCAGAGCCGCACGTTCATCGGCACGGTCACGGACAACTCCAAACCCTTCCGCGTTACGCTGGCCTGGACCGACAAGTCCGGCCCGACCACCGGAAATGCCTACGTCAACAACCTGGACCTGACCGTCACCGCGGGCGGCAACACCTACCGCGGCAATGTGTTCAACACCACCGGCGGCCTCTCGGCCACCGGCGGCACGGCGGATGCGCGCAACAATGTGGAGAGCGTCTTCCTCCCGGCCGGCACCACCGGCAACTTCGTCGTGACCGTCACGGCCACGAATATCGCCGGGCAGGCCGACCCGACTGTCACGGGCAACAATCAGGACTTCGCCCTGATCGTTTACAACGGCACGCCCTCCAGCGCGCCGGTGGTCGGCGCCGGTACGCCGGTGCTCGGCCAGACCGGCATCCTGCGTCCGAACGAATGCAACACGCTGACGATCCCGCTCAGCAATACGGGCAACGTCAACGCCACCGCGGTCTCGGCGGTCCTCTCGACCTCCACGCCAAACGTCACAGTGACCCAGGCGAGCTCGACCTACGCCGACCTCGTGGCCGGCGGTCCGGCGGTCAACAACGCGACCGCCTATCAGGTCAGCACCGCCGCGGGCATCGCCTGCGGGACCGTCGCCGACTTCACGCTCACCGTGACCTACACGGGCGGCGGCTCGCCGGTGGTCTCGAACTTCAGCCTGCCGATCGGCCAGGTGCCGGCCTACACGTTCGCCGCCACCACCGGCGCGACCGTCCCGACGGGCGGCACGCTCGTCACCGGCACGCAGACCGACGACGCCGTGGCGAACATCACGGTGCCGTTCGCCTTCAGCCTCTACGGCACGGCCATCGCCAGCGGTTCGAGCATGACGGTCAGCACCAACGGCACCATCGCCGTGGGTGCGGCCAGCACGAACGCGTATGCCAACGCCGCCCTGCCGGTCTCCACGACCACGGGCACCGGCGTGACCGGCACGTTCCCGGCCAACCTGCCGACGATCTTCGTCTACTGGGATGACCTGAACCTGCCCTCGACCACAGCCACGAACGGCGTGTACACGCTGACGTCCGGAACTGCGCCCAACCGCACCTTCACGGTCATCTGGCGCGGGGTCACGTTCAGTGGCTCGAATGCGGTCAATTGCGCGGTCGTCTTCCGCGAGGGGTCGTCGACCTTCGACCTGATCTATCAGAACGCCGCCGGCGCTTCCGGCAGCGGCGCCACCATCGGCATCCAGTCCGCCACCACGGGCACCGGGTTCACCCAGTTCCTGCTCAATACGGCCGGGATCAGCTCGGGCACCAAGCTCACCGCCACCCTCGGCGTCTGCACCTCGGGCACGGGCCCGTGCGGCGGCACTCCGCCCAGCATCACCAGCGGCGCCCCGGCCGGTCCGGTCATCGTGGGCACGCCGTTCACGCACACGTTCACGGCCAGCGGCTCGCCGGCGCCGACCTTCGCGGTCACCGCCGGCACGCTCCCGTCCGGCCTGACGCTCAGCCCCGGGGGCGTGCTTTCGGGCACCGCCACCTCGGCCGGCTCGGGCACGTTCAGCGGCATCACGGTCACGGCCAGCAACGGCAACAACCCGCCCGCCACGCAGACGTTCACCCTGACCGCCGTGACGCGCTCGGCCAACTACATCGCCAGCTTCGGCCTGACCGGTAACGACGCCCTCCCCGGCGCCGATCCGAACGGCGACGGCGTGACCAACATGCTGGCCTACGCCCTCGGTCTGAGCCCGGTGGCGAATGCCGGCGCCTTCGACCAGGGCACGATCCGCAACTACGGCGGCACGAACTACTACTCGATCCGGTTCAATCGCTCGGCCGTCGCGACCGACCTCACGTACATCGTCGAGGCCAGCGACGACATCACCGGCGCCTGGACCGAACTCGCGCGCAGCTCCGCCGGCGGCCCGATGGTGGCCAGCGGCGGTGTGGTGGTGAGCGATGCCGGCGGCCCGCCGACCTTCACCACCGAGGTCCGCGACACCGTCCCCGTCCCGCCGACCGTGGCCAACCCGCGCCGGTTCCTCCGCCTGCGCGTGACGAATCCGTAAGCGCGGCGCCGCAAGCCTGCGCTTGGCCTAAGTCAGTTCATTCCCCAAACGGGCGTCGGCGCGAGCCGACGCCCGTTTTTGCTGAGTCCGCTCGCTCTATTGGAGATTGGAGATTGGAGATTGGAGATTGGCGTTGAGTGAAGGTCCCTCCCCAGTGTCCCGTCTCGCGTCTCGCGTCTCCACTCAGCGTCGGAGGCGGAAAAAACGTCGGGATGCGTCGATGGGTTCGACCACCTCGAAGTTGGTCCCGTTCGCCACGGGCGGATTCGGATCGGGCGTCCAGATCCCGCCGGACTCCAGGCTGTCGCAGCGTTCCAGCACGAATCCGGCCGGGGTGTTCGCCCAGGTGATCTTGAGGGTGTTGCCGGACTGTGGTTCGACGGCCAGCGAGGGTGTGACCACATCCGGCACGATCTCTCCGGTCGGCAACAGGCGGGCGCGGCCGAGGTAGGTGAGCCCGCCGTCACTGTAGAAATCGATCACATTCACCTGGGCTCCGGTCAGCCCGGTCGAGTCGCTGCCGAAAAGAACCTGATCGCCGCCGCCGCCCTGGGTGCTGCCGGTCCAATTCCACACTTCCAGGCCACCGGTCCACGTCAGGGCGGCGCTGTTGGCGAAGCGCAGCTTCGAGGCGTGCGGCGAAGTGCCGTCGAGCGAGCGCAGGTCGAGCACTGCTTTCGCGCTGTTGGTCACGCCCAGCGTTCCGCTGGCATCGGCCACGGTCAGCGTGCCCAGCGTCTCGTCGAAGCCCCCGGTGGCGAAGGTGCCGCCGTCCGCCAGCACGAGCGGAGTCGGGTCGGCGATCTGTCGGCCGGCAGCCAACTCGAGCCGCGAGCCGTCGGCGAGCCGCTCGCCCGACGGCGCAATCGAGGGAGCTCCATGCACGACGATCCGGCTGGTGAATACCAGGACCGCGTCGCCGACTTGCCGGGGCGCGGCGCGCAAGGTTCCGCCCCGCACGATGGTCTGGCCGGCGTAGGTGTTCGGCACCGTGAGCTCCAGCCGGCCGTAACCGGTCTTCAGCAGGTCCGTGCTGCTGCTGCCGCCGATGGGCGCCTGCACCCGTAGCACCGACGGCTCGAACACGAGGCTCGTGCCGCCGACGAAGTAGTGCGTCCCGAGCACTTCGAACTCACGCACCCGAGCCAGCGTCGAGGCGGTCCCGGAGTCGAGGGCGATGGGATTGAGCCAGAGCACGGGGGAGTTTGGCGACTGCCGGACCGAGCCCGTCACGAGCGCATGGCCGTCCTTCAGAAATCCGGGCGTGAAGTCCCACTGCAGCGTGGCGCCCGGGACGTTGCCCACGGCCAGGTTCACCTGCAGAGCCCCGCCCGCCGCGCCGAATCCGCCGCTGCCGCCGCCGTCCCCGTTGACGTTGATGCGCGACCAGTTCACCTGCCCGAGGCCTTCGCCGAGGCTGCGGTTGAAGTCGCTCCGCTGGACCTGAAGCACGGGGTCAAAGGGCGCGCCCGAACTGTCCGCTTCCAGCACCCCGCCGCGGAACTGCAGGAGATTGTTCGAGCCGAAATTCTGCAGGAGAACCGGTCCGCTCGTGACGCGGGCCCGGAGCGTGCCGGCCGACAGGGTGATGGCACTGCCCGCTTGACCGAGGTTCACCTGGTCGGAGTCGCCCACCAGTTCGAGGAAGCCGCGCCCGCTCTTCACCAGGCCGAACGGGCTGGGGAATCCATCGGGCGGGAGCGCGAGATCGGAGGCGAGCTGGAGATGGAGCGGCGGGCCGCTGCGGCCGTCTGCCGGGTGCTCGATGTGAAAATAGCGGGTCGCGCCGCCCGTGATGGCGCCGCCTTCGATGCGCATGGCGCCGCCGCCGGAAGTCGGTTGGTAGTTGGGCAGCAGAAACGCCACGCAATTCAACTGCGCTCCGGAGCCAAGCTGGAGCGTGCCGCCCGGCGCGGAAAGGCGCAGCGTGTCGATCTGCAGCGTCGTACCGTCCGCCACGTTCGCGTGGCCGACGAGATCGAGGTGGGCCGACGTCGCGATCGCCGGGTTGGCCAGCACCGGGCCGGGTGAGTTGTTCGGATCGCCCACCGCCTGCGGCGCGACGGCCACCACGCCGCCAGCGTAGCCAGCGAAGAAGTCGCCCGGCACGCCGTCGGCCTGCGGAGTCGAGACGATGGCCCAGCCGAGGTTCGGGCTGCGCACCGCGCTGGCGATGACGCCGTCGGTCAGGGCGGGGGCGAGCGTGAAGACCGCGCTCGCGCTCCGCGGGCCGTCGGAGCGGAGGTCGAAGCGCACTGCGCCTGCGCCGTCCTGCAATTCGAGGCGGCCGAATTGCGCCGTCACGTTGCCACCGCGGGGCAAGACCTGCACCACCGCCACTCCGGACGCGATCCGTAACGGACCCGTGGTCACCGCGAAGGTGGCATTGACCCCGGTGGCGGCGGGGCCGTCGAAGGTGAGGAGATTATAGCCGCCCTCGATCCGCACCGACGCGGCCGCAAACGTGGCGGTGCCGCCGTTCACCCGCGAGACGTGGAGTGTCCCGCCATGGTTGACGAAGGCCTCGCTCGTCAGGTCGACCACGGCGTTGGCGATTCCGAAGGCGGCGTTGTGCCCGAGGTCCAGCCCCGTGCCCGGCGTCGGATTGGCGAGCGTGCCGATCCGCAGGAGGGACACCGCCTGCACCGTGAAGGGGATCGCGTCGGGCGGAAAAGGGAGGAAACTAAAGCGGCCCGGCTCCCGCCGCACCGGGTTCCAGCCCCGCACGGTCCAGGCCGCGCGCTGCACCTGGCCGGTGCCGGTGGCCAGCGTCAGATTGCGCCCATTGCCCTGCAGGTCGTAGACACCACCGGTGGCGTCGTGGGCAAAGACGATTCCGCGGACCGTGACATCCGAGGTGTTCGCGAAGACGGGATGGGCAGGGTTCGGGCCCGCGGTCGGCGCGGCCGTGAAGCTGGCCACCTCGGTCGCGCCCGGGATGTTCCCGCCGACCCAGGAAGCCGAGTTCTGCCAGGTGGCATTCGTCCCATTCCAGGTGCGAATGGTCTGAGCCGGGAGCGAAGCCGCCAGGATGCCCAAGGCGAGCCCGGCCAGGAGTTGAGAGTGCGAGGCAGAAGGCATGGGAAACGCGGAGCCGCGAGTGGACCGTTGTAACGTCCCCTGGCGCGTCTGGCGATCTCCGAGACCGGGCGGCGGGAAAAATGCCTAGGAGCGGACGAGCAGGGGAGCGGGGGAGCAGGGGTCTCGCGCGGATACCTCGCCCAGCGGAAGCTGGATACGGCAAACCAGCGCGCCCGTTAGGGGAGCGACGGCGAGTGCGGTCCGAATTCTTCGGCTGACCTCGCGATTGCTCTTCGCTCTGTCACCCGGTCACCGCTCACTTTCCTGGCGTGGGCGTCGGCACCGCCGGCTTCGCGGCCAACGGGTCGGCCTCGGGCTCGATGTTCAGCTCGCCGGTGGCGCTGATCTTGAGGTAGTAGCGGTAGCCGGGCCGCATCTGGTAGCTCGGCGCCTTGCCGCTGATGGCGCGGACTCCGAGGCTGCGCAGACGCTGGGTGTCATGGGCGAGGTCCCAGATGGCGTTCCAGAAGGTGGTGCGCTCGGCCAGCTTGAGCTTGGCGAAGGTGGCTTCGTAGCGGGCGGGTTCGGTGCGCTCGGGCTGGAGGATCTTGCCGTCGGCGGGGGCGACCTTCTCGGCGTAGAGCCGCCGCCAGACGTAAAGGGCGCGCTCCTCGCCCCTGGCCACGAGAGGTTCCTCGAATTTCACCACCAGGGCCTCGAAGTAGAGGACGTCGCCGCTGAAGGTGTACTCGGTGTCGATGCGGCCGGCATTGAGCGGCAGTTCCACGAAGCGGACGGTCGTGCGCAGCTGACCGTCGGCGCCGCGTTCCTGCGCCGTGACCTGGGCGATGCCGATCTCCTGCTCGCTGGTCAGGCGGGCGATGGACGCCTTCAGCTCCTGGTTCTCCTTCAGCAGCTGGGTGATGTCCTTGACCGTCTGGAACCCGTAGTAGGCGGTTCCCAGCACGGCGGCGAGGACGGCAGTGGCGCCGACGATGAGCTGTTTGCGCATGGTGGAGCGGGAAAGCGGAGAAGCCTCCGCGACATCGGCGGCGGGTCCAAGTGTTATTCGCGGGTGGGCGCGTGATCGGCTGAGACGAGTGCTTCCGTTGGCGGAGCACGCATGAGAATTACAAAAAGGCGAGAAGGCCAGCGTACTAGAACTATGGGAGAGCGGGGGCAGGTAGTCCGCAATCTCCGAGTGCGGCCGCCCCGCCCGCCGAGTTGGGTGAAATCGCGGGCGAGATGCGGCGCAGTGTGCGCCGCTTGCTGCCGTGAAGCGAGAAAAGCCGTCAAGCCGGGGAGTGAACGGACGATTCGGCAGATCCGGCAGGTGAGATTGACCGGCGAGAAAACGCTCCCGCACGCCTTTGCTTCCTCGAGGCCTCGAGACGAACGACACTCCGCCATGGAAGCGCTCCGCACGCTCGTCACTTTTCAAGCTCAGCTACCGGACCCGTCGGAGTCGGCGGCCGATCCCTTGCGCCTGGCGCGAGCGCTGATCGAGCGGCTGCGCGCGCAGGGCGTGGCGACGGAAGTCGAACCACGCGAAGAGGACTTCGGCGGATACTTCGGGTTTCGCGTCGGCGAGACGGATTACCAATTCTTCCTCGGTCTGCGACCGGCGGATGAGGAAGAACCGGCCATGTGGGTCGGCTGGCTCGAGCGGAAGGTCGGATTCCTCGGCTCGCTCTTCGGCGGCCGCGATCGTGACGTCCTGTCGGACAGCGTGGCCGCCATGCATGCGGCGATCTCAGAACTGCCGCAGGTCGCTCACCTTCGCTGGCACCGGAAGGAAGATTTCGACGCTGGCGAGGAGGGACTCGGCACGGAAGATCCGGCCGGCTGAGCAGCGGAGGAGCGGAGGAGCGGCGTTCTACTTCGGCAGGTTGGGTGGGCCGGACGGGAGCTGGGGGGGAGTCGGGGCGGGAAGGAAGGCCGCGAGCAGGCCAAGGCCGATGGCGGCGAACCAGGCCCAGGCGCCGGGGCCAAAGCTGTCGAGCTGCATCTTGTTCACGCCGGCTTCGTCGGCGGGAATGACCGCACCGGGCAGCTTCGCAGTCGTGGCGGCGAGCAGGGCGGCGAGGGCCAGGCAGATCCGCGCGCCAAGGCGCCGGCCGACGCCTTGCAGGATCGAGCCGAGCACGAAGCAGGGATTGGCCAGCCAGGCGGTCTGGCCGACGAAAAGGCTCAGCCAGCCCATCAGCAGCACCGCGCCGCCGTGCTGCGAATTCAGCGCGCCCGCGCCGGTCGGGGTGACGTTGCGGAAGTGCAGCGCCGGCAGGATGCAGGCAAGGACGAAGAGAACGAGGCTGGCTTGAAAGAGACGGCGCGACATCGGAGCCGCATCCTTCCCGGAGCTGGGCAAGGGCTCAATCCGAAATGTGAGCGGAGGAGCGGAGGAGCGGAGGAGCGGAGGAGCGGAGGAGCGGAGGAGCGGAGGAGCGGAGGAGCGGAGGAACGAGAGCGGAGACAGATTTGCGAGCGGAGATCGGGGATCTGAACTCTCGTTCTCGTTCTTTGGTCTTCTCGCCCTTTTGTTACCACTCGCAGCGGCTCGCGATCGAGGACAGGGTAGATCCCGGAGATCGGCCGCTTATTGCTCGGTGGCGCGGACACGGTAGAATGGACCGCTGCCGAACGGGACACGGGCCTGGATCTCGACGGTGCGTTGGTCGGGGAGCAGGGTGCGGCTGAGGATGTTGGGTGCGACCGGTTGCCACGTTTGCAGGTCGTTGCTGCCGAGGAGGTCGACGCCGACGCCGCCGACGGGGAGGTTGGGCGCGCGGTAAGTCAGCTGGAACCCGCCCAGTCCGTCCGGCTGAATCTTGGGCAGGGCAGGGCTCGCGACCGCGCTCGAGACGCGGGGATCGAGCCCGAAGGCGAAGGCGAGGAGGTTCGGAAGTCCGTCGCGGTTAGGATCGGCGTTGGGCCCGCTGATATTCGGATCAGCCAACTCGGCGGGCGTGAAGTAGCCGAGCGACCATTCGGCGTAGGTGCTGTCTCGGACCTGCAGCACGACTTCGGAGGTGACCGAGGCGCCGTCCTGGTCCTCGGCCCGCACGACCAGCCGGTATTGCCACGGTGCCGCCACCGGCGTGAGCGGCGGTGCCTGCAGGCTGACCGGAATGCCCGGCGCAAAGGTCAACCCGTTGAGTGGGACGTTGCCGGTAACGCCGCTGGGCGATCCCCACACTCGCAGGTCGACCACGCTCTCGGCATCGCCGAAGGAGATCGGCGGATCGAGCGGGACGCCCGTGAGCTGCGGCACGCTCTGGGCCCCGGGCAACGTCAGGGTCGGTGGCGTGTTGAAGGTCACACTGACCGTGTCGGTCGTGGCGGAGCCGACGGAGTTGCTGGCCACGGCATAGTATTGCCCCAGTTCGGTCGGGGTGACCGGCGGAAGCGCCAGGCGGCCATCGGTACCGCCCGCCACCGGATTGCCGTCGTGGAACCAGGCGAAAACGATGCCCGGCGCTCCGCTGGCGCTGGCCCGCAGCACCGCGGGCTGACCGGCATTGGCGCGGACCGCCACCGGCTGCGCGGCGATGACGGGTGCGCCGCCATCATCGGCGGCGCCGAGGAAGACGGAGTTCAATCCGCCGGACTGACCGACGAAGACGACGCGACCATCGGTGCGGCAAGTGAGGGCGCCGGTCGGCACCACGCTGCCGCTTCCTCCCCAAGTCGTGTCGCGCTGCCCATTCCAAAACACACGCGTGACGGCCGGCGGCTCGCCTTGGCCGAAGAGATCGGTGGTGAAGAGCCAGAAACGGCCACCATCGGTCGGGGTCAGGGAGTCGGAGTAGGCCCCGCCATCGGTCAGGATGAGGTCGGACGCGACCGAGCGGTCGAGGCTGCCGCCCCGGAGGAGACGGACGAGGTACTCACGCCGGAGGCGAGTGTCCGCGTCGATGCGAAACAGTTGAGCGGAACCGGCCAGGTAGACGCTGCCGTCTGCCTCCGGGTAGAGATCGGTCACCGACTGTTGATACTGCGAACTCGGCGCGATCGGTGAAATGAAGGTCGCGTCCGGCGTTCCGCCAGACTGTAGCCGGACCACACAAGTGCTGCGCGGGCCACCGTTGGCCAATGAGGACGCACTCGGCTGCAGCAAGGCGGTAAATGCCGCCCCCACTCCTCCGCCCACATAGACGCGGCCATTGGCGTCCACCCGGAGCACCCGCACGTCGGGCCCGCCGAAGGCCAGGGTCAGGCCGGCGTCGAAGGAGAGATCGAGCGCGCCGCTGGCGAGCAGACGCGCGACCGCGATGCGCGAGACGCCGCCGACGCTGCGGAAATCGCCCCCGATCAGCACCCGCCCGCTCGCATCGAAGGCGGCCACGACTTGACCGACTTCGGCGGGGTCGAGCACGCTGGTGAAGGAGCTGTCGCGCTGGCCGCTCGGCAGCAGCACGGCGACGCGCGGTGAAGTCACGCCTTCGACGGCGCGGAACTGCCCCCAGACGAGGAGTCGGCCGTCGGCGCCGCGCCTCAGACCTTGGATCGGGCCGTCGAAGCTGGCCACCGGTCCGAGCGGGCCGCCGGTGGCATCGAGCCGGGCGAAATGGCCCGCCGGCAATCCGCCCACGAGCAGGAAGTTGCCGCCCACGAAGGTGCCTGCCTGGGACGCCGGGGCGAGGGCGAACAGGTTCGCGCTTCCCGTGGTGCCGGTGGCGCGAAAGGTCCTTTCCGGCCCGGGCGCGAGATTCGCAGCGAGGCGCACGAGTCCGCCGGCGGCTACGCCATTGCAGCCCGAAAACTCGCCCCAGATCCAGAGCCGGCCGTCGACCGCGGAGGCGGCGCGCAGCTCCACCGTGGAGTCCGAGGCGAATCCCCGGGCCAGCACCGTAACCGCTCCGGCGGCGCTCGCGCGGAGGGTTCCGTAACCGAGCGGAAGCGGGTTATTGACGGAGGGGTTGTACGAGTAGCCGCTGAGGATGGCGGAGCCGTCCGCCGCAAGGGCGAGTTGGAGCGGCAGGAACGAGACGTCGAACTCGAGCTGGGCGAAGGCGGGGTCGACCGCGCCGTCCGCCGCGAGGCGGCGCGTCAGGCGCTGAGGCATCGTGATAGGCCCGGACTCCCAAAGCAGGAATCGGCCGTCCGGGAACGCGCCAAGCCGGATGCTCTGAGAGGGATAGCTCTGCACCGGAAAGGCGACGTCCGCCGAGCCATCGGACAGTACCCGTCGCAAACGGTCGTTCTGGCCGAAGTTGGTGTCGTGGACGACCAGCGTTCCGCCTGGGCCAGCAAAAACGGTGCGTGGCGCATAGACGCTGCAGACGAACGCCGGATCGGGCTGCCGGTTGGGCAGCAGCCGCTCCAGCGGGCGGGTCGAGGCGAACCCGTCGGCGCGGACACGGTAGATGTAGCCATTGCCGGGGAGGAAATACTTGTAGACGCCCCCTCCGACCGGGCCGGGGAACGTCTCGAGGACCGCGCCGGTGGCGAGGTTCACGCGCACGAGGCCCAGCGCGGGTTGTCCGTCGTAGCTGACGAATTCGCCCGCCAGGAGCGCCGAGCCGTCGCCGACCTCCTGGATCTGCGTCGGCGGCGCCGGCTGCGCCCCGCTCGCCCCGGTCAGCGCGAGGACGGCGCCGTCTGCGCCGACCCGCGCGACGCGATTCCGGGGCACGCCTTCGAATTGCTCGAAATCGCCGAAGACCAGCGCCCCGCCATCGGCCAGCGGCAGCACCGAGCGAACCGCCGCCGGTCCCGCGAAGCTGGCGACGAAGGCCGGGTCCGTCCCGGAGGCCGCGGAGAGCGAGGAGAGGGCGACCGCCACGAGACCCAACGCCGTGCAAGCGAAAGAGCGAAACATTCGGGAAGCTCGGAGACCCTTTTCCGAAAGGCAATGGCGACTCGGTAAATTATGCCGTATTTCCGTGCCGGCGGGTTCCATCGGGGGACGGGTGGAGCTGATCCGCAGATTCAATGGGATTAGGCGCAGATTCTTGGAACGATGGGAGGCACAGGCCCGCGCCGACGCGTCTTTCGCCCCTGCGCGAGATTGCACTCAACCAGGACGAATGGGAATGCCGTCCGCGAGGGAGGGCAGCGGCCCTCGGCGAAGCTGCGCGCGGCGGAACCAGACCCTCCGCGCCCGCGCTTGCGGGACGGGGCGGGCGCAGCAGGTTGCGGCACATGGATTTCTCCCCCTCGCTGGCGGCGCGCGAAAAGCTCGAACAACTGAAGGCCTTCCTGCGCGAACACGTGCAGCCCGCCGAGCGGGTGTATCACGAACAACTCTCCCAGGGCGGGGGCGACTGGCGGCGCTGGCGGCAGCCGGCCATCATGGAGGAGATGAAGGCCCGCGCCCGGGCGGCCGGCTTGTGGAACCTTTTCCTGCCCGGCACGGCGCACGGCGGCTCGGGGCTGAGCAACGCCGACTACGCGCCGCTGGCGGAAGAGATGGGCCGCTCGTTCCTCGCACCCGAAGTCTGCAACTGCAACGCGCCGGACACGGGGAACATGGAGGTCCTGGCCAACTACGGCACGCCCGCGCAGCAGGAAGAATGGCTGCAGCCGCTGCTCGACGGGCGCATCCGCTCGGCCTTCTGCATGACCGAGCCGGAGGTCGCCTCGTCCGATGCCACCAACATGCGCGCCACAGCGGTGTTGGACGGCGACGAGATCGTGCTCAACGGCCGCAAATGGTGGAGCACCGGGCTCGGCCATCCGCATTGCCGCCTGCTCATCTTCATGGGCGTCACCGATCCGCAGGCCGACAAGCACCAGCGGCATTCGATGGTCCTGGTGCCGATCGACGCCCCCGGAGTGGAGATCGTGCGCATGCTGCCGGTCTTCGGCGGTTTCGACGAGCCGTCCGGCCACGGCGAGGTCGTCTTCCGCGACGTGCGCGTGCCGGCCAGCAACCTGCTGCTCGGGCCAGGCCGCGGCTTCGAGATCGCGCAGGGACGCCTCGGGCCGGGCCGCATTCACCACTGCATGCGGGCGCTGGGCGCGGCCGAACGGGCGCTCGAGCTGATGTGCCAACGGTCCATCCGCCGGGTGGCCTTCGGGCAGCCGCTGGCGCGACTCGGCGGCAATGTCGACCGCATCGCGAATGCGCGCATCGCCCTCGAACAGGCCCGGCTGCTCACGCTCAAGACCGCCTGGCTGATCGACCGCGTCGGCGCGAAGCACGCGATGAGCGAGATCTCGCAGATCAAGGTCGTGGTCCCGCAGGTGGCCTGCGATGTGATCGACGAAGCGATCCAGATGCACGGTGGCGCTGGCGTCAGCGACGACTTCCCGCTGGCCGCGCTCTATGCCTACGCCCGGGTGCTCCGGATCGTGGACGGTCCCGACGCGGTGCACCGCGCGCTGGTCGGCAAGCTCGAATTGCGCAAGCACTTGCCCGCACCGTTCGCTCACTGATCCTCGCGCCATGGGAATGACCTGTATCCTGACGGCCATCGACGAAGACGTGCGCAAGCGGCTGGAGAGCGGCGAGCTGGACCTGCTCGAATTCGAGGAGGAGGAGGACGGGGAGAATACCGGGCCGCACTGCTGGATCGACAAAGCGTGGCACGGCCTGCATTTCCTTTTCACCGGCACCGTGTCGGAGGGCGCTTTCCCGCAGAGTTTTCTGCTCCTCGGCGGCCAAGAGTTGGGGGACGAGGACGACTCGGCCCGCACCTACGGAACGAAGCAGGTGGCTGCGATCGACGCTTGGCTGGGCGGGTTGACGCCGGACATGCTGCGGGCGCGATTCGCGCCGGAGCGCATGGTCGAACTCGACATTTATCCGCGCATCTGGGATCGCGCCCCGGCAGAGGACGACACGCTCGGCTACCTGCTGCAGCATTTTACCGAACTGCGCCGGTTTGTGCACGAGACGGCGCAAAGCGGACGCGGGCTGCTACTCAGCGTCCATTGACCCGAGCGCGAACCTTCATGATCGACCACGCCAAACCTGTTCGCTCCGGCGACGAATTCGACGTCGCCTCGGTGCATGCATTCCTGCGCGCGCAGTTGCCCGAGCTCAGCCCCGATCTGCCCGAGGTCACGCAGTTCCCAGGCGGCGCGTCGAATCTGACCTACCGCCTGCATTACCCCTGCCGCGATCTCGTCCTGCGCCGGCCGCCG
Source organism: Verrucomicrobiota bacterium (assembly GCA_018240025.1). Lineage (GTDB taxonomy): Bacteria > Verrucomicrobiota > Verrucomicrobiia > Chthoniobacterales > SZAS-18 > SZAS-18. Next base: position 16,835 of record JAFEGM010000060.1, on the reverse strand, counting down.
GCCGGGCAGAAAGCGAAGTCGGCCCACGACATGCTGCGCGAGGCGCGGGTGCTGCGCGCGCTGCGCCCGGTCTATCCGCAGGTGCCGCAGGTCGTGGCGGTCTGCGACAATCCGGCCGTGCTCGGCGTCGACTTCTTCGTCATGGAGCGCCTCGCCGGGATCATTCCGCGCCAGGACTTTCCACCGCGGCTCGGACTGGACGCGGCCCGCACGCGGCAGCTCTGCCTGAATGTGATCGACAAGCTCATCGAGCTCCACGCGGTCGAATGGCGGGGCACCGAGCTGCAAAGTCTCGGCAAGGGCGAAGGCTACGTGCAGCGGCAGATCGGCGGCTGGAGCGATCGCTACCGCAAGGCCCGCACGCCGGACGTGGGCGATTGCGAGGCGGTCATCGCCTGGCTGCAGGCGAAGATGCCGGCGTCCGATTCCGCCACCTGCGTGATCCACGGCGACTTCCGCTTCGACAACGTGGTGCTCGACCCGACCGATCCGCTGCAGGTCATCGGCGTGCTCGATTGGGAGATGGCCACGCTGGGCGATCCCCTCATGGATCTCGGCAACACGCTCGCCTACTGGGTCCAGACCGACGACGACGCGGTCTTCCAGCACACCCGCCGTCAGCCGACGAACGCGCCCGGCATGCTGACGCGCGCCGAGGTGCTCGACTACTACGCCGAGCGCACCGGCCGCCGCGTGGACAACTTCGATTTCTACGCGGTCTATGGCCTCTTCCGCCTCGTGGTCATCGTGCAGCAGATCTGGTACCGTTTCTTCCACCGCCAGACCACGAACCCCCAGTTCGCCGGCTTCGGCAAAATGTGCCTCTACCTCGAGCAGCGCTGTCTGCGCCTGATCGAAGCCTCGAAGCTCTGATCCGCTCGCCGCCGGGCGCCTTTCGCCTTCTTCCTTCTTCTTTCCTCCTTCTCTTCCATGTCCTTCGACCTCACCGGCAAAATCGCCCTCGTCACCGGAGCCAGCCGCGGCATCGGCGAAGCGGCCGCCCGGCTGCTCGCCCGGCACGGCGCCCACGTTATCGTCAGCAGCCGCAAGGCGGACGCCTGCGAGCCGGTCGCCGCTTCCATCCGCGAGGCCGGCGGCAGCGCCGAGGTGCTGGCCTGCCACATCGGCGAGATGGAGCAGATCCAGGCGACGATGTCCGCGCTGGAGGCGAAGCACGGCCGGCTCGACATCCTGATCAACAACGCCGCGGCCAATCCCTACTACGGACCGATCGTCGACACGGACCTCGGCGCCTTCCAAAAGACGGTCGACGTGAACATCCGCGGCTACTTCTTCATGTGCGCCCTCGGCGCGAAGCTGATGCTGCGCCACGGCGGCGGCAGCATCGTGAATGTGGCGTCGGTGAACGGCGTTATTCCGGGCGCGCTGCAGGGCATCTACTCGATCACCAAGGCGGCCATCATCTCGATGACCGAGGCGTTCGCGAAGGAATGCGCCACCAAGGGCGTGCGGGTGAATGCGGTGTTGCCCGGCGTGACCGACACCAAGTTCGCCTCCGCGCTGGTCAAAAATCCGGCCGTGCTCGGTCACGTGCTCGCCCACGTGCCGATGAACCGCGTGGCCCAGCCGGAGGAGATCGCGGGCGCCATCCTTTACCTCGCCTCGCCGGCCTCCAGCTACACGACTGGCTCGTGCATCACGGTCGACGGCGGCTATCTCATCGCCTGATTTTTCGCGCTCCTCGACATCTTCCCCCCGAATCATGCAGGACTTCAAAAACAAGGTCGCCGTCATCACCGGAGCCGCCGAGGGCATCGGCAAAGCCCTCGCCACCGTGGCCGCCGCGCGCCGGATGAAACTAGTGCTGGCCGACCTCAATGCGGCCACGCTGGAGAAGACCGCGGCCGAGTTCGCGGCCGAGGGCGCCGAGGTTGTCACGCACCAACTCGACGTGTCCAAGGCCGACCAGGTCGAGGCCCTGGCCGAGAAGGCCTACCGTGCGTTCGGCGCCGTGCACGTGCTGGCCAACAACGCCGGCATCGGCGTGGGCAACACTTCCTGGGAGACCTCGCTCTCCGAATGGGAGTGGGTGCTCGGGGTCAATCTCTACGGCGTCATCCACGGGCTGCGCAGCTTCGTGCCGCGCATGCTGGCGGGGGGCGAGGAAGGCCACATCGTCAACACCGCCTCCGCCGCCGGACTGCTGACCGCGCCCTCGATGGCTTCGTACAATGTGAGCAAGTTCGCCGTCGTGACGTTGACCGAAGGCCTGCACCACGATCTCACCCTGCGGCGCACCAAGCTGCACGCCCACGTCCTCTGCCCGGCCTGGGTGCAGACGCGGATCCACGACTCCACCCGCTACCTGCCCGACGATCTGCAGCGCGCCGCGGCCGAGCAGTGCGATCCGGTCGTGGCCCAGATCCGCGGGGCGATCGTCAAGGCGGTGGAAACCGGCATCTCGCCCGCGGAGGTCGCGCGCCAGGTCTTCGAGGCGTTCGAGCAGAACCAGTTCTACATCGTCACCCACGACATGACGAAAGCCGGGGTGAAGGTGCGGATGGATGACATTCTGACCCCGCGGCCGCCGACGCTGCTCTCGTTCCAGTAGGCTGGCGGCGGAGTTCGGGCCGGCCGTGCTCGGCAGAATCGGTCCGGCTCAGCGTGGTTCCGCTTGCATTTCCCCCGGGCCTCTCCAGCTTATCGGCCCTCTTTCGCCCGACCCTCGGGCGAGGGTGGGAAACAAAAGCGAGCTCCAAACACGCCCGTTGGTCCCTGCGCTGCGTCCCGAAAAATAAAGGGGTGTGGCGGACTCGTCAGGGGAAACCCGGTGCCATTGCAGTCAAAACATGCCTATTCGTCTCGGAAGATTCGAAATGCCGAAGTCCCTCCACAAGGAGGAGTCGGCCACCAATCCCAATTTCGCCGTGTTCACGGCGGAGCCGTTTGAAAGCGGTTACGGCCACACCATCGGCAATTCCCTGCGCCGGGTGCTGCTCTCCTCGCTGGAGGGCGCGGCCATCATCAGCGTCCGTATCACTGGCGCTGCGCACGAGTTCCAGACCCTCCCCAACGTGGTCGAGGACGTCACGGACATCGTGCTCAACCTGAAGAAGATCAAGTTCCTCGCCCACGATCACGAGGTCCGCACGCTCTCGATCAACGTGAACAAGGACGGCCCGGTGACCGCGGCCGACATCCAGGAAGTCACGGGCGTCGAGGTGCTGAACAAGGACCAGCACATCTGCACCCTCGACAAGAAGGGGAAGTTCGAGATGGAGATGGACGTGCGCGTCGGCCGCGGCTTCGCTACGGGTGACGAGAACAAGCGTCCCGACACGCCCATCGGCGTCATCCCGATCGACTCCATCTTCTCGCCGGTCACCAAGGTGAAGTACACGGTCGAGAACACCCGCGTCGGTCAGCGCACGGATTACGACAAGCTCATCCTCGAGATCACGACCGACGGTCGCGTGAGCCCGGAGAGCGCGCTCCAGCAGGCCAGCGCCATTCTGCGCAAGCACCTGGATCCGTTCGTCGACTACAACGACAACCTGATCGAGATCGACCAGACCACGCAGGAGACCAGCCAGGAGAATCTCAAGCTCAAGAAGCTGCTCAACATGAGCGTCAACGAGATCGAGCTCTCCGTCCGCGCGGCCAACTGCCTCAACAACGCGAACATCACCACGGTCGGCCAGCTGGCCATGAAGACCGAGGCGGAGATGCTGAAGTACCGCAACTTCGGCAAGAAGTCGCTCAACGAGATCAAGGAAAAGCTCCAGGGCCTCGGCCTTACCCTCGGCATGAAGTTCGAGGCGGGGCTGATCGACCCCACCGCCGGCGCGGCCGCCTAAGCCCGTCGGCCGCTCGAAGGTCGAGGTTCGACGCTTCGGGCAGCCCCCAGCAGAACATTTCAGCATCAGATTCCCATGAGACACGGAGACAAAGTGAAGAAAGTCGGCCGCGACGCGGCGCACACGAAGGCCATCCTCCAGGGCCTCGTCTGCGAACTCATCCGCCACGGCCGCATCAAGACGACCCTGGCCAAGGCCAAGGCCGCGCGTCCGTTCGCGGAGCGCATGGTGACCTTCGCCAAGAAGGGCACGCTCCACGCCCGCCGCATCGCCATCGCGCGCCTGCAGCAGAAGGACATGGTGCGCCGCCTCTTCGAGGAGATCGCGCCCCTCAACGCCTCCCGCAACGGCGGCTACACCCGCGTGGTGAAGCTCGGGCCGCGGCCCAGCGACAGCGCCCAGATGGCCTTCCTCGAGTGGGTCGACCAGCCCGCCGTCGCCGATGACTCGGTCATCGTCGATCCGGACGCGAAGAAGGCCGAGGCCGCCAACGCCTGAGCCGTCCGCTCCGAAAGCAGTTCCAGCAAAGGCCAGCCGCGAGGCTGGCCTTTCCTTTTGCCGGGAACGCTACGGTTCGCGCAGCGGGTGCAGCCTCAGCTCCGCCGATCCGCCACCAGGCAGGTGCCGGAGTGCGCGCGGGCGCGCTGGGCGGACAGCTCATGGTAGGTGACGGCGCCGCGTACGAAGTAGTGGCTGACCAGCGCCTTGCGGGAATGCCGCACGTCGTTCCGCGGGGAGCCGCCGTGGATGAGGTTGGCGTGCCAGATGAGCACGTCGCCCTTCTTGGCGCAGAAGTGGCGCGTGTCGAAATCGTGCTCGGCCAGGACCTGCGCGATCTTCGACTCGTACTTGTTCACGTAGGCCTGATAGCCGTCGCGCTGGAAGTCCTCCTCGGTCAGGCCGATTTCCTTGCACAGCACATACGGCAGGCGGTGGCTGCCGGGGTAGTAGACGAGCGGTCCGCTGTCCGGATGGATGTCCTCCAGCGCCACCCAGGCGGCGGTGAGGTAACCCATCGGATAGGTGGTCATGTGGATGGTGTCCGAATGCGCGGCCTGCTGGGTGCCTTTGTGCGAGGCGATCGTTTGGAAGGGCGCGGGTTCGCGATCCATCAGCAACTGCACCCAGCGCAGGATTTCGGGATGCCGCATGATGGGACAAAAGGCGGGCACCTTCTGATGCGCATCGAGCAGGCGGCCGGGCCAGGGATCGTCGGGGCTGATCTTGTCGGGGCTCAGCGTGACGGAGCCTTCGCGCCAGGCCTGTTCGTAAGCCTCCCAGGCGCGATCGGCCTCCGCGGGACTGACGCAGCCTTCGAGGATGATGTAGCCGTCGCGCACCCACTTGCGGCATTGCTCTGCGTCGGCCGTCGAAAGCGTGCCCGCCTGCACGCGGGCCTCGATCTGCGCCAGCGCATCCGGCCGGTCGAGCCAGGGGTAGGGGCCGGCGTAGGGGAATTTGTCCGCCCGCAGCGAACCCATGAGCGAGAGGTCGACCGGCACCTCGCCGAAGAACTCGGTGGCGTGCTCGCCGAAGGGCGACACGCCCAGCCGGCCCTCGGCGCGGCCGTGCAGATCGTAGTGCTGCCGCCCCGACTTGAAGACCTTGTTGCGCACCGCGGCGCGCACATCGGGATTCATCTCGAGATAGTCGCTCTCGGAAAAGGGCTCTCCGTCGATCAGCACCACGTCACTGGCGGCGGGCGGGGCGGTCATCATCATACTGCCGTTCATGGAGGGGAGCATCGGACTGGGCGGGAGGGTGTAAAGCGGGGGATCAGACCCTCGTCGGCGCGGCACCGAAGGTTCACGCGAAGCTGCGAAGGAGGCGAAGATGAGAAGAAGCCGGGAGGAATCACTCGGCTGGGTGAGCCACATCGCGGTGCGTGGGCTGAACCGTTGAGGCGAAGGGCGCGGCGAGTGGCTGTGGCGGGGAGCGCGGCGGGCGGCTGCAACAGAATTCGGCCGCGAGGCCAGCGTCAGCATTCACGCCCATTCGTCGGCGCCTTGCTCTGGTGCGGCTTCCCGCCGCACTGACGCGCGTTCCGGCGCGATGCCCATTTACCCGCGGCCGGACCGCATCCAACATCCTGCTCCCTTGCCCCGCGCCATGCCCACCGATTTCTACGCCCACCTCCGCAGCACGCTCCAATCCATCGAGGACGCCGGCCTCTACAAACGCGAGCGCGTCATCACCACGCCGCAGTCCGCCCACATCGCCACGACTTCCGCAGGGCGCGAGGTGCTGAACTTCTGCGCCAACAACTACCTTGGCCTCGCCGATCACCCGGAAATCAAGGCGGCGGCGAAGGAGGCCATCGACCGCTGGGGCTTCGGACTGGCCAGCGTGCGCTTCATCTGCGGGACGCAGGCCATCCACAAGGAGCTGGAGGCGCGCACGTCGGAGTTCCTCGGGACGGAGGACACCATTCTCTATCCGTCCTGCTTCGATGCCAACGGAGGCTTGTTCGAAACCCTCCTCGGACCGGAGGATGCGGTCATCAGCGACGAGCTGAACCACGCCTCGATCATCGACGGCATCCGCCTCTGCAAGGCGGCGCGCTATCGATACAAGAACAACGACCTGAACGACCTCGAGGCCAAGCTGAAGGAGGCCGATGCGAAGGGCGCGCGCTTCAAGCTCATCTCGACCGACGGCGTCTTCTCGATGGACGGCTACATCGCCGACCTCAAGGGCATCTGCGACCTGGCCGAGCGCTACGGTGCGCTCGTGCACTTCGACGACTGCCACGCCACCGGCTTCCTCGGCAAAACCGGGCGCGGGACGATGGAGCATTGCGGCGTGGACATGTCGCGCATCGCCGTGACCACCGGCACCTACGGCAAGGCGCTGGGCGGCGGCAGCGGCGGCTATACCAGCGGGCGGCGCGAGATCGTCGACCTGCTGCGGCAGCGTTCGCGGCCGTATCTCTTCTCGAACACCATCGCCCCGGCCGTGGCTGCGGCTTCGATCAAGGCGCTGGAGCTGCTCACGAAATCGACCGAGCTGCGCGACCGCCTGGAGGAGAACACGCGTTTCTTCCGCGCCGCCATCCAGGAACGCGGCCTGAGCATCAAGTCCGGCACACATCCGATCACGCCGGTCATGCTGGGCGATGCCGCGCTCTCGCAGCGCTTCGCCGCGCGCATGCTGGAGAAGGGTGTGTACGTCATCGGCTTCTTCTATCCGGTCGTGCCCCAAGGCCAGGCCCGCATTCGCACCCAGATCTCGGCCGCGCATTCCCGCGCCGATCTCGAGGCGGCGGTCAATGCGTTCGCCGAGGTGAAGGCGGAGCTCGGCGCCTAGGCGCTGCGCGATCTCCAAGCCTCCGCCAACGCGGCGAAGACCCGCGCGCTGTAGGCCGCCGCGTCGGTCAGCGGCGAGGCGGCCATTTGCGGGCGCAGCGCAGTCCGGAGACGCGCCAGTTCTGCGCGGTCGGTGGCGAGCCGCACGGCGGTGCCGATGTAGCCGGAGGCGTCGGACGCGACCCACTCTTCGCGTCCGAGTGCGTGCAGCAGACTGGCTCCGACCCGCGCCGCGTGGCGATCGCCCGCCAGGGTGACGACGGGCACGCCCATCCAGAGCGCCTCGCAGGTCGTGGTGGTGCCGTTGTACGGAGTGGGATCGAGCGCCACGTGGACGCGTCCGTAGAGCCCAAGGTGCTCGGTCATCGTGCGCGTGTAGGCCAGCAGCTCCACGCGCGCAGGGTCGATGCCGCCGGCCTCCAGCCGCGCAAGCAGGTGCTCGCGGTGGCTCGGATCGGCGGTCGATTTCGCCTTCAGCAAGAGGCGTGAACCCGGCGCGGCCGCGAGGCATTGCGCCCAGAGCGCGATGGTCGGCGCGCTGAGCTTGGCCGTGAAGTTGAAGGAGCCGAACGTGAGGGGCGCGTCCTCCGGCGGCAGGGCCGGGGCGGGCGCGTCAGCCGGCGGCGTGTAGCAGAGGAAGCAGGGGTCGACCCGCAGCAGCCGCTCCGTGCAGAAGGCCTCGGCGCCGGGCGGATCGGTGATCGAATCGACCAGCCGCAGGTCGACCGCGGGATGGCCGGTCGTATTCGGATAGCCCAGCGCGCTGACGATCAGCGGCGCCGGCTTGCGCTGCAGGGCGCTCAGACGGCCGCCGGTGGTGTGGCCGTTGAGCTCGAGCAGCACATCGATGCGTCGACCGCGGATGGCCTCGTCGAGCGCGGCGTCGTCGAGCGCGACGGTCTCGATCCATTCGTCGAAGCGCGGTCGCAGGCGCTGGGTGAGCGGATCTTTCGGGCTTGGGGTGGAGTTCGAGAACGCGATCAGCGTCCAGCGGTTCGGCCGGCTGTGCAGCAGCGCCTCGAGGAAGAACGCGACCGAATGCGTGCGCAGATCCGAGGAGAGCACGCCGACGCGGAGCGGTCGCTCGCGCGCCGACTCCTCGACCGGCCAGGCAGGTGCCGGCGGGCAGAGCGCGTGGTATTCCCGCGCCGCGGCGAAGAGTTCGCGCGCAGGGCGGCAGGTGTAGTTCAGCGCCATCAGCCGATTCGGCCGCAGCGCGGGGTCGGACGGCCTGAGGCGGATGAGTTCGTCGAGCGTGGCCAGCGCCTCGTCCAGCCGATCCGCCGCCTCCAGCGCGCTGGCGCGAACCTGCATCAGCTCCGGCCAACCGGGGCGCAGCTGCAGACCGAGCTCGCTCAGACGCAGCGCCGCGGCACTGTCCTGCGCGGTGGTGCAGACGAAGCTCAGTCCGAGATAGGGCATCGGGTACTTTAGGTCGAGTTCGATCGCCTTCTCGAAATGCGGCCGCGCCTCGGCGAAGCGACCCAGCTGCACGAGCGCGGTGCCGAGGTTGTTGCGGAAGGCCGGTACTTCCGGAGCCACCTGAATCGCCTGCTGGAGGAAATGCAGCGCCTGCTGCGCCTGGCCGGCCTGGGTCAGGAGGAAGGCAAGCACCTGCAGGGCGTCGGCGTTTTTCGGCTGTCGCTGCACGACGCGGCGCACGTTCTGAATCGCCTGCGACAGCCGCCCCTGTCGGGCGTCCTGCATCGCCTGGGCGAGCGTCGGATCGGGCGTCATCGGCGCGGCTTCTTGCTTCCGCCCGCGAGCTGCCCGAGCGCGGCGCGGAACTCCGCCACCGGCCACTGCCCGACCGCATTCGCCTCGCCGAGCGCGCAGTAGACGAGCGCACTGCCGGTCGAAGCGAGGAGCAGCCGCGAGAGCCGACCCAGCGCGCCCATGCCCATGCAGGCAAGCGGCACGGCCGCGGGCTCGGCGGCGAAGGCGAAGAGACGGGCCAACTCCGCCGGGGTGTTGGTGGTCGTGGCGATCTTGACGATGTCGGCGCCGGCCTCGGCCGCGCGCTCGGCGATCTCGCGCAGACGCTCGACCGAAGGAGTGCCGCGGAAATCGTGGAACGAGACGATGCGCGCGGCGCCGGCCTGCGCCGCCGCGGCGGCCACGTCGCGGAAGCCGGGCAGGGAGCGCAGCTCGAGATCGATCGCATCGGCCACCTCGAGGTGTTCGAGCAGGAGCCGCCGGCGCTGGGCGGCGTCGAGGCCTTTCGGCCCGCCTTCCAGCGGATGCCGCGCGGTCAGGATGATCTGTCGGCGGAGCAGCAGGTCCCAGGCGGCGGGCGGCGGCACGAGGCGGTCCAGCCGGATCTCAAAGACGTCGGGCGCGGGCGTCTCCAGGCGTCGGCGGCAGGCGGCCGCCAGCGACGCGGCATCGTGCACCGGGCCGACGACGAGCGGAGCGGGATCGGCTCCCGAGGTCGGGCCCGGCGTTGTCTTTTCGCGTGCGGCGTGCATTGGTGGCGCCCGATGTTGCGCCGACGCCAGGAGATCAGCAACCAGCTCCAGCAATTCCTGGACGCCTTTCTGCTCCTCCTCGCCTTCTGGGGGGCGCACGCGCTCCGTACGGCCTCCACGTCGTGGTTCATGCTCGACGTGCAGATCCCGGCCTTCCGGCAGCATCTGTGGATGATCCTGATCATCATGCCGTTCGGCCCGCTGCTGCTGGAAATGCAGGGCTTCTATCAGCATCCGCTGCAGAAACACCCGGCGCGCTCGCTGGGCCAGATCCTGCGCGCGCAGATCTGGCTGGGACTGCTGGTCGGCGTCTGCGTGATGTTCCTGCGCGTCGAGCTGCCCAGCCGCTCCGTGCTGATCCTCTTCGTCGTCGGTGGCACGCTGCTGCTGCTCGCGAAGGACTACATCCTGCGTCTGCGCGCCAGCCACCTCGCGGCGCATGGCGAACTCAGCGAGCCGGTCATTTTGGCGGGGTTGCCGGAGGACATCCGGCGGCTCGAGGATTCGTTCACCCAAGCGCTGCGTCTGCAACTGCGCATCGTGCAGCGCATCGACATCACCACGCAGCCGCTGGCCGATCTGGTCGAAGCGCTGCACACCCACTCGGTCACCCGTGTGATTTTCGCCGCCGAGCACGGCCAGCTCGAACGGGTGCAGGAGGCGATCGAAGCCTGCGAAATCGAAGGCGTGGAAGCCTGGCTGATGGCCGACTTCATCCGCACCGCGATCGCGCGTCCCGCCTTCGACACCCTGGGCGATCGGCCGATGCTCGTCTTCCGCACGACCTCGGACGCGTCCTGGGAATTGCTGGCCAAGCGCGTCATGGACGTGGTCGGCGCGTTCTGTGCGCTGGTCATTCTCTCGCCCGTGCTGTTCACCATCGCCGTCGCGATCAAGGCCACCTCGCGCGGTCCGGTGCTCTTCCGACAGCAGCGCGGTGGCCTGCACGGGCGTCCGTTCACGATGCTGAAGTTCCGCTCGATGGTGGCCGACGCCGAAGCCCGGAAAGAGGAGCTGGATGCGCACAACGAAATGCAGGGCCCGGTCTTCAAGATCGAGGACGATCCGCGCGTCACGCCGCTCGGCCGCTGGCTGCGCAAGACCTCGCTCGACGAGCTGCCCCAGTTCTGGAACGTCCTGCGCGGCGAGATGAGCCTGGTCGGTCCGCGCCCGCTGCCGCTCTACGAGGTCGAGCGCTTCGAATCGCGCGCGCAGCGCCGCCGCCTGAGCGTGCCGCCGGGGCTCACCTGCCTGTGGCAGATCAGCGGCCGGAACGAGATCACCAGCTTCGAGGAATGGGTGCGGCTCGACCTTGCCTATATCGACGAGTGGTCGCTCTGGCTCGACATCAAGATCCTCTTCCGCACGATCCCCGTCGTGCTGTTCGGGTTGGGTGCGAAGTAGCGGCTGGTGCGGATGGCGGCGATTCGCGGAGGTTTCTTGGCCTCAAAGAACTCAGAGAACGCAAAGAAATCTGAAGGGAGAATTCTAGGTGGGTCTGAGTTGATGAGGCTGGGAATCGTTGTTGGCGGTCTTTTCAGACGGCGTCGGAAAGGCTCGAGAACGTGAAATCCCGCACCACCATCGGCGGGATCAGGCAGCCATGGATGCGCTGCGGTTTGCCCAGCGCTTCCAGGTTGTTCAGCATGATGACCGGGCTCTCGTTGAAGCGGAAGTTTTTGACCGCGTATTGGATCTTGCCGTTCTCGACGTAGAACGTGCCGTCGCGCGTCAGGCCGGTGTAGAGGAGGGTCTGCGGATCGAGCTCGCCGAGATACCACAGGCGGGTCACGAGGATGCCGCGCTTCACGCCCTTGATCAGGTCCTCGAGCGACGTGTTCGTGCCCGCCATGAACACGCCCGGCGGGGTGGGGGACGACATCATCTGCGGGCGGATGCCGAAGTCGATACCCGGCACGCCCTCGTTGGGCTGCTTGCTCTTGCGGCCCCAATAGCGGCTGTAGGCGAGATTGGTGACCACACCGCCCTTCACCCAGTCGACCCGCTGGCGCGGCCGCATGTCGCCGGCCCAGGGCGTGCTCGGCGCGGCGGGATCCAGCGGGTCGGAATAGATGTGCACGCGCTCGTCCATCATCTTCTCGCCGACCCGCGTGCCACCTCCAGCCTTGGTCATGAAGCTGCGCCCTTCGTCCGCCTGGCGCGCATCGAGCGAGTTGGTCAGCGCGCCGATCAGCGTGATGGTCGCGGCCGGTTCGAGGATGACGGTGTATTTGCCGGGCTCCAGCGCTTTGGTCTCGACCGAGGCGCGGGCCTTGCGGATGGCGATCTCGGTCGGGCCTTTCGTGTCGAGCTTGGTGACGTCGTTCGCATCGGACACCCCGTAGCCCGCGCCCCGCTCGTCCTTCGTGCGCACCGAGACCGAGAAGTCGGCATAGGTCGCGCGATGCCAAGCCCGCAGACCGCGCGTGTTGGCGACCGCCGCGACCACGTGACTGTCGTTGAGAAAGCCCGCCGCCGTCACCTTGGCCGCGCGGCAAAGGTCGATGCTCGCGCCGGCCCCCTTGGCCCGCGCAGCCGGCTCGATGCCCGCGGTCGATTCGTACCAGGTCTTAGGATCGCTGTACTTCTGCGGCCCAAGAAACTCCACGTATTCCGGATTCTCCGGCGCCAGCCGCGCCAGATCCTCCGAGCGTCGGACGACCTTCTCCAGCGAGGCGTCGTCGAACTCGTTGATCGTCGCGACGCCCGTCTTCTGCCCGAAGCTCGACTGCACCACCAACGTGACCGTCCGCGAACGCCCGCTGGTCGAAACCGCATTGCGGGCGAAGCGCACGTTGCCTTCCTGCGCGCCGTTCAGCGCCGCCTCGCATTCGTCCGACTTCGAGTAGGACAGGACCTTTTGCAGGATGGCGTGGGCTTCTTTTTCGGTCGGGAGCATGGGGCAGGGGAGGGCGTTGCGCGCATCTTTGGGCGATTCCCGCGAAAGCGCGAGACTCCAGCGCGGGACCCGCAAGAATGGCGGAGTACGCGGGGTGGGGGTGGCGGCCGTCTAGATCCGTTGATTGACTCAACAGCGCCGGTCTTCGGTGAAGAGCTGGCCAAACCGGTCGCGACGAAGGCGCTGGAAACGATGCCACCACGCCGCTGGCCTGACAACGTAGGCCGCCGTGTCCGAATGGAGACTGCTGCGGAGCAGAAAACCGAAGTGCTCAGGCGGCAGCAGCTTTACCAGCTCGTCCGCCAGTGGAATCGCCGGGAGTTCCGGCTGCAACTCGACCTTGGTTCTCCGTGAAGCCATGACCACCGTAAGCGACGACTCGTCGGCCTCCGCCAGGCGAAGAAAGTCGTCGGGTAGGAACGCTTGGAGAGCTTCCACGACCTCCTCGGGCTCAGCCCGCCAATCGATGAGTGCACAGGTCTGGGAGTCGGCGAAATCGTCCACCTCCGCGAAGGTTCCGGTCTCCAGGACTTGATCGAGCGAGCGGAGTCCATGGATCAGGTGGAAAGGTCGAGCCGCCGCTTCCAATCCAGTGTCACCCCAATCCGCTGGCCCAAGGTCCCATTCCACTCGGTGGCAAGTCCGTGGGATTCCAACGTCAGCTGCACCTCCCGGGCGATTTCGAGCGCCTGCGGTTCTTCATTCTCGAGCGCACCGTAGTACAGAAAGATCCCCTGGCCCTCGACGGCGGCTTCCGTGTCTTGCTCGTGATAGAACGTGTATCCGCGCACGCGCACTCCCTCGGCTTGGGCCTGCTCGATCTCCTCGCCGATCGCGGCGAGCCCGCACGTACCGCAGCACCAGAAGTTCTGGCGAGCGACGATGCCATTGGTCTCCAACTCGGCGAACGCAGCGTCGAGGCGGTCGCAGTCCGTGGTGCTCGGCCAGTGCTGCTGCTCGTTCCGCAGAGCGAGCAGGAGGTCCTGCAGCGAGGTGCGGGCGAAAGCCTCGACCACCGCACGATCCGCCTCATTGGCGAAGTATTCGCCGGCCGACTCCGCCAGCGCTTCGAGATCGGCAAAGCCGGACCGCACTTGTCTCTCCAAATAGTCTCGGACATCGCCTTGCAGGTCTTCGTGGAGTTCGGGCATGAGGAAGGGCAATCGCAAAGACCTTACTTGGCAACGAGAAAGGATCGGCCGTGCGGCCCGCGTAGAGTCTTCACGCACCGAGGCTCTTGCGCATGAAGACGTTGAAGTCCGACGCCTCGTAGTCCCCGAAGCGTTCGCTCCAGACGAAGCCATTGCGCAGATACAGCGCATGGGCCGCCTCGAAGGCCGGACCGGTCCCGGTTTCGAGGTGGAGCGATCGATAACCTCGGTCCCGCGCAGTTTGGACGATCCGGTCCAAGACGGCCTGGCCCACGCCTTGGCGGAGGTAGGCGGGGCGGGTGCGCATCGACTTGACCTCGCCCGACCAGGCGTCGAGCTCCTGCAGCGCCCCGCAGCCGCAAAGCGCCGAGCCCAGCCAGGCCGAAAAGAATGTGACCGTCGGCCGCTGGAGGCCCTCGATGGCCAGAGCGTAGACACTCCCCGGCGGCGAACTGCCGCGCATGCCGGCCAAATGCTCGGCCACGAGCGCCTGGACTTCCGGCGAGGAGAGATCGTCGAGACGGACTTCGATGGACATGTCAGTGGGTAAGGTCGCGGCTTGGTCGAACCCCCGAAGGCGAGAGGCTCATCGGGCGCAGGACCGATGCAGGACTACTTCACGATGTCATCCTCCGTGAAAAGCCGTCCGTCCGGACCGGCTGAACGTATCTCCATCCGCGTACCCGAGATGGCGTGGAAGAAATACGGATGGCCGAAAGCGTCGAGCATTTCCCCGCGCGCGTTCACGGTCACCGAGGCGGGATCGACGAAGCGGGTGTTCTTCGGATTTGCGCCGAGCAAGTCGCGGGTGATCCCCAATCGGACTTCCGGGTCCCTCGGTCGGACCTCCACCTGCTGGAACGCTTCCACGGAGGTGACTAGTGCAGGGCAAGCTCCCAATCTTCGAAGGGCGGTTCGGGCTCCCGGCCCGTGACGTACGCGAGAATGAACTCGGCGGCCCTTTTCTCAGCTTCCCGTGCATTCAAAACCTCCCCGTTCCCATCCACTTCCAGCACGTTGGCAAAAATCCCGTACACCCGCTCCAAGGCGCTCGGCTCTTCGAAGATGCACGAGTAGTCGATCCCTTCCAGAAGCGGCTGCCCGATCGTGCCGTTGGCGATCCAGAACGAAAAGGTCCGGAAAGCACCGCTAACGGAATGGCTGAGGTGGGGCATGCGCAACTGTTGAGGGCGGGCACTCAGAAGTATCCGGTGCGGCCTGTGAGAGAGAAATGCCGGTAGGCTCGGAGGAGCGAGCAAGGAAGACAGGCGATGAGTGCCAGCCAGACCGTCCCCATGAGCAGCGAAGCGCCGATGTCTTGCGACGAGAGTGGACTCGTGAGTAAAAGGTATAGCACTCGAATGAGTGGCACCGCTGAAACCGCAAGCACGCAATAAAAGAAGAAAGGATTCGTCACGAACCAACGATTGGGCGCGACGGAGATACCGAAGCAAACAGTCGAGGCGAGCGCGACGACCAAGGAACGCATCCGGTGGCCAGGGGAGCCCCAACCCGGGTATGCTTCGCGCGGAGGCGGCGTGGGCCGGGTAAACACTTCGTAGGTGAGGACTAAAGAAACCACTGCGAACAAGAGGCAAGACAATATCGCCGAGCCTTTCAATATAAGTGCCGGCATTGGTATTTCTTGGGGGCTCGGATCCTGGTCAGTGTGCATCGTCGAAGTTTGGGAGCAACACCGTTTAAACCTCGCATGGCGTCCGACTGGGCTTACGGCGAAGGCGTTTCATAGCTGGCGCGAAGTGCGCATTCTGCCTTTTCAGCAAACGCCGAGTTCAGTCACGGAGCCATGTGGCGCGACTCCTTAAGGATGAGCGCAGGAAGCGGAGGAGGCGTGCCGTATGGCGGAGTTGGCTCCACTGTCTGGTTCGGCCGGCTCAGGGCTCCATGTGCCACTGGTAGGTGAAGCTCTCGTTGCGGGTGTCAAACCATGCTCGCGAAGGATACAATTCAAAGGTCAGGTCCAGCCGACTCAACTCCAGACTCAATATCTTGATCTTCTCCTCCAATGCTGGACCGAATCCCAAGCCTCCTTCAATCAGCGTTTTCCTAATGTCCAGGAAATTGCCGATATGAGGAAATTGCTCGCGTATGTAGCGAATCTGATCCAGTGTCGGCTCTTTGGTTGGCGATAATCTAACTTCATAGGCGGGCTGAAAGTGAGCGGGCGGGCGAACGCCAGCAGGTGGGAGCGACGGGATGAGGCTGTTCTGCGGACTCGTCCATTTTGAAAGGAGGGCGAGAAGTCGTTTCATCCTTTGTCCTCTTCCTCGAAGCGACTTGGACTAAGTGAGGGGCCTTCAAACAGTGCCTCTACCCTACCGACCGCGTATTCGTGCATCCAAGAGCCACCATCAGCACCCAAAAGCTCGGCTCCTTCTTCTTTGGTTGCGAAGGTCAGGACGGGGCAAACAGGAGACCCATCGAGATCCATGACGCGACTGCCATCGATGATGGCGGCAATTCCGAATGTCAGGTCCTCTGTCAATCCGCGTAGTTTTCGCCCTCAATGCCTGCCCCCTCGAGGGCAGGCTTCAAATCTCTCGCGATTTCGATTAGAACTCGAATCTGGAGGTAATCGAAACGCTGCGAATCAATTTTAACATATCTCTTTTCTGAGTCACTCATAGTATGAGGCTGAATTGCGAGTGCATTTTGTATGTTGCCGAACGCCAAGGTCAGCGAGGGGCCTAATCACTGGGCGTCATGTGCGATCTAAGCGCGGCGATCTCGACCTCAAGCTGCGCGACGAGTTCTGGTGCTGCCTCGCTGTAGACTTCTCGGACCGCCTCGAGCTTAGAGATCGCTAGCTTTAACTGCCGGTCGATGTCGTCGATAGGCCAGATGAAATTGCGACCCAAGGCCACCAACATGTAGGCGGCCGCACGAACCTCCTCTGGCTCATCTTCTGGATCCTTCTTCAAAGATTTCTCGACGTACTTTGCAAGCTTGGTCTTTTCAAACATCTGCGCAAACCAATCGGCTGCGGCGTCGTTGTCCCAAGGTGCGGTGCCCCATGATCCCATAATTTTTGTGGTTGTTTTCGTCGTGCCGTGAAACACCGGTTCGTGGAAAAAAATGGTTCTTCTACTGCCGAGACTTTATGGCTGCGCGCGGTGGGTAGTTCGGTGACTGCAGCCACAGAAAGAGGCGGTGTGTTTGCCGGACATTAATCG
>JAFEGM010000005.1 GCA_018240025.1 Verrucomicrobiota bacterium | reverse complement strand
CGGGTTGTTCTTGGTGCGGCGGCAGAGGATCTGGATGACCCGCTCGATCTCGTTCTTGCGGCCGATGACCGGGTCGAGATCGCCCTTCTTGGCCAGCTCCGTCAGGTCGCGGCCGAACGCCTTCAGCGCCGGCGTCTTGCTGTCCTTCTTGGCCGAAGCGCCGCCGCCGGCCGCCTGCTTTTCGCCTTCGCCGGACGACTCCTGTTCCGCGCCCTCGTTGGAGGCGTAGTTCGGATCGAGCTCCTTGAGGATTTCGTTGCGGGTCCGCTCGATGTCGATCTCGAGCGTCTTGAGGACCTTGGCGGCCACGCCTTCGCCCTCCCGCAGCAGGCCAAGCAGGATGTGCTCCGTGCCCACGTACGAGTGGTTCAGGCTCTTGGCCTCCTTGCCGGCCAGCGCCAGCACCTTCTTGACCCGCGGGGTGTAGGGAATGTTCCCCACCATCTGGGTCTCCGGGCCGCTGCCGACCTGCTTCTCGACCTCCTGCCGGACCGTCTCCAGGTCCAGGCTCATCTTCTGGAGCACGTTGACTGCCACGCCTTGGCCGAGCTTGATCAATCCGAGCAGGAGGTGCTCCGTGCCGACGTAGTTGTGGTTGAACCGGTCCGCCTCCTTGCGGGCCAGGGCGAGGACCTGCTGCGCACGAGGGGTGAAATTATTCATCATCTAGGAATGTATCGGATTACGGATTCGACGGGCCAACCGGCCCATCGACTCAGGAAAATTTTGGATTTTTTGGAATCAGCAAAAATTGTACGACCCAAATCGTAGAGTTGGCCTCCCGGATTGCAAGGAACGTGCCGGATTTTCGCGCCCGGCGAACGTGTCTTAGCCGCCGCGCCTGCGCCCGTGCGAGCGATCGGAGCGCGGGTGGCGGTCGCGGCCTAGCCGCCGGCGGGTTTGGCCGGGGGCGCAATCTTCTCTGACGTCTCCTTGCGCGGACGGCGCTCACCCGCAGATCTCGCCAGTCCGCAACCCGAAGCATCCAGCCCGCGCCACGGCAGCGCGCCGCTTCTTCGCGTGGCGCTGAACCAAGTTCGCCTACCCCGCGACGTGCAGAGCGATTCGACGATGTCGCCTCGCCTTGACCTTTTGTGGGCCTTCGGGTTGCCAGGAACAGGCCGGAATGTCGCGCTCGGCGAACGTGTCTTTGCCGCCGCCTCCGCCTCTTCGTGAGGTCGGGACAATCGACCGGCGCCCTTTCGCTTCGAACTTGGCAAAGCTCTGCGAACCCTCTGCGGCTGGCGCTTGCTTAGGTGTCATCAAAGAGCGGCCGGAATCTTGGTGCGAGCGATTATTCACAGGGAATGAACATATTATCGCGGAAGTTCCGCATTTTGATTGCCTCCGATCCCGCCTATGGTTTTCAATATTGACGTTTTCAGCAACACCGACGTCCGGTCTGACACTCCAGATTCATGCGTTTTCTTCCGTTTCTTCTCGTCTCGCTACTTGCCGCGAAACTATCCGCCCAGTCTTCGGTCTCGCCCTCGACGGGTGAGGGCTCCAGCGCCGCCATCGCCGCAGAGAAAGCGCGCGCCAGGGACTGCGTGCCGTCGGTCGCAGTCTGGCGCTCTGGGGCGCAGCAGGCTCGCCTGCCGAAGCTGTTACACCCACGCCGCTACGCGCAGGTCGTTCTCGATGCCGCCGATGAGGCGGTCCTCGTGCGCCTGACTTTCCATCCGGCCATGGCGGGGAGTGGCTGTACGATTCTACCTTCGGAAGATTGGGTGGTTGAGGCCGCACGCTTTGATGAGGACGGCAGTGTGCTGGAGGGCGGTCGGACGGTGCTGGTGGGTGCCAACGGCCGCGCCACCTTCTTGCTTCGCCGTCCTCCGGCTTCCAAGCGCGGCAGTGTGCGCCTGCAGGTCCATGGCTACGTGACCGAGGTGCCTTTCATCGCGCTTACCGCCGAGGAACAGCAACGGTTGCGAGCCCATCCCGTCATCGCCAGCCAGATGGGTCTCTAACGAACTCGTTCCATGCGTCTTCTCGACACGTTGGGGCTGGTCTTTGCCCTCATTCTCGCCGCCCTGGGCTGCCCCGCAGCCGGCTTCGAGCCCAACCCGGAAGGGGACACCGGGGTTTTCAAGCCGACCATCAATTCCGCTGGATCCATCGATCCACACAGCGGCAACGCTTCACGCATGATCGAGGACCTCAAAGTCCCCGGCGCAGTGGGAGACTACGGGCTCAATGTGGTACGCTATTGGGAATCGCTGCGCTATGCGCAGCAGCAGGACACGGGTCTGCACATGCCCTACGCACACGGGGGCTGGACCAACAACTGGGCGTTGGAGGCAGCGTGGAGCTGGGACTACAACACCACCGACGATCCCAATCCATACATCCTCATCACGCTGACCCTCAACACCCGCGATGGGAGGGTACTGAGGTTCAACATCAAGCGCCTGGCCGCCAATTTCCCAAACGGGGTCCATGCCGATCCTCCCTTCCTCGGCCACCCGCCCGGCACGCTGCCGGCCAGCTATGTGGAAACCTGGAGCCAAGCGCATGCAGGGGACTACATCGGCGCTATTCACCCCAATGGCCTTTGGTTCTGGCTCATGTGCAAGGATGGCGGCGCCATCCTCTACGAACTTGCTCCCGGCGCTCCCGGTCCGGACTCTAAGAATGTCGGGTCCTTCCGCGCCACGGAAATCCGTGATCCCCACGGCGTGCCGACCCGGCTAACCTACAATGGCGATCGCCTGGTTTCGGCGACCGAAGCTGCGGGTCGGACGTTGCGCTTCACTTGGGGCACCCCGACGAACGCGGAATTGGTCCTGACCGCGGTCTCCTGGCACCTGACGCCCTCGGATCCGAATCCCGTGCAGACGGTGAACTACGGCTACGGCTCGACGGTTCCGGATGCCGTTTCCGCCGTCATCCATACCCGCACGGTCCTGGCCAGCGCCTCGACGACCGGAGACACCAGAGCCGCCGCTTATACCTACCGCTTTCACACTCCCAGCAGCACGACAGAGTATCCGCAGGCTAGTTTGTACACCGCCGATGACCCGCGCTTTGCCGGCCCCATGCAGCGCATCCGCTACCGGTATCGCGGCCAGACGGGGGAATGCCCGGCGGGGAATCCCAACTCGCCCTTCGATAACTCGAAATCGAGCAACTACCGGCCCGCGTACCATGCGGTGGAGGAGGAGCAAACCTTCGATGGGACGATGGTCGCTCGCCTGGAGATTCCGTGCAATGGCCTGATCACTACCGGCCTGCGCTTCGAAACGACCGGTCTGAACCAGCAGAGAACCTTCTATTACGGCTCGCGCGCGGAGGTGCAGCCGCCGAACGGCGCGACGTCCTGGGTGCTCTACAAGGCGACCGACTACACCAACAATCCAGCCAGCGCGGCCAAGCAGATCGGCTCCAATCCGCCCAGCCACACCTGGGACCATCGTGGCACTGAATCGCGACTGCAATACAGCCTGACCACCAGAAAGGTGACGGAGCTTTGGCGCTACGGCGCAGATGGCAGCAAGTTGCTCTTCGACTACTCGACGCCGGGGGCATCGCTTGGACTGGCCCCCGACATCATGCAGAATTGGATGGACCACTGGGTGTTCTCCAAAACGGACGAACTCGGCCGCGCGACCACCTACGTGCGCGATGGCCAGCGCCTGGTGACGAAGGTGATTCATCCCGCTCAAGTGGCCGGAGTTCCGATCGAGGAGCACTACACCTATGACGGCGACTCGGTGCTGATGGCGAAACGCAACCCTGTGACCAATGCCATGGGCACCGAACTGGTCGCGATCAAATTCAAGGAGTTGAGCCACACGCTGCCCAGCGGTACGGTGGAGACCAAGACCTATGGTCCGCGCCATCTGCTGTCCGGCGTCTGGAATAGCCAGGATGGCGCGACCGCCGGCCTGCAGTACACCTACTACACCTATGGGGAGGCGGGCGGTTATGCAGACCTGCTCAAAACCGTCAGCACAGCCCGCTCGCGCGCTGCCAATGTGGCCTTCGCGGCCCAGTTCGAGTACGATTCGAGTCACCGCATCACCAAGGTGACCTATCCGGCCACCGAGGCAGGCGCGAATCCATTCGTGGCCTACCAATACGATGATTACGGGAATTGTACGCAGATCATCGACGAACTCGGGCATTGGAAGAGGTTCCAATACGACGAATATGGCCGCTGCACGCAGATGGAAGAGCAGCTCGACGCGCCCGGCTACGACGGAGGCCCGACGGTGGCCTCGAGGTTTTGGAACTGGATTTACGACCGCGTGAATTACCCTAACCCGTTGCTGCACACGTCGAAGCAATGGCGGGTGCAGATCGAGCCGAGCTTCAATGCGGCGGGACGGCGGCGCATGACAGTGCACTATTTCGATGCCAATGACCGGGTGACGGCCGTCCAGACTGGATGGACGTCGAATGCCGCCGGCGGCAATTGGATCGCCGAGCCCGAAATGGCCACGAGTTACGCGGCGTACGACGCCCAGGGCAACAAGACGAGCACGACGGATCCGCTGGGCCGGGTCACGAGCATGACCTATGACTTGCGCAACCGGCCGGTCACGGTGACCGATCCGCTCTTGCAAACGACGACCACGAGCTACGACTTGTGTGGCAACAAGACGCTGATCACCTTCCACGACGGCAAGACGCAGCAGTTCCAGCTCTATGATGCGTTTGGCCAGGCCTGGCGCACGATTGACGAGCGCAACAATCCAACCGACCTGACGTATCAGTGGGGTCCCATGAAGAAGCTGGCCACCGTCATCACCTACCGCGACAAGGACGCGGGCGGGACGGAGAATCAGGTCACCACGTTCCAATACGACGGGATGGGACGCGAATGGAAGCGGTGGTTCCCCGACGGAACCTGGGAGGAAAACTACTACAATTTGGGCGGAGAGCTCTCCAGTCACCGGGTACGGAGAGGTCTTTGGCAGACGTTCACGCGCGACGCCCGCGCGCGGGAAACGGGCAGTAGTTGGGACAACGCGGCGCAGGCCGGGCTGCAGCCGGTCGTCAAGGTGTGGGATAAGGCGAACCGGCTGACGAGCATCTCCAACGATGTCTCGACCATCACCTACTCTTACGACGCGGCCGGGCAGGTGTGGACGGAGAATAACAACATCGCGGGCGGGCCGAGCGGAGGCCGCACGCAGACCTACCATCGCTACGGCAACGGGGCGGTCAGCCGCCTGGGCTATCCGTGTGGAACCTGGTTCCAGCGCAACTACAACGCGCGGGGCGAGCTGATCTCGTTGGTGCAGGTGAGTCCGGGCAACCCCAGCTGGAGCTGGACCGCGGCCGAGTTCTTCTACTACGCCGACGGCAAGCCCTCGTGGACCAATCGCGGCAACGGGGCCAGCAGCCGGTATTTCTACGACGGCAAGGGCAACCTGAGTGTCAGCGAACACTTCCAGGCCTTGGGCGGCTTCTACTACGCCGGGGGCAGCACGGTGCTGACGGCGGGTCAGGCGCTGACGCGCGGCCGCTACTACTTCACCCTGCAGGGCGACGGCAATCTCGTGCTCTACGAGAACGGTGTCCCGCGGTGGGCCACGGGCACGAACAACGGCGCGCAGCTGGTCATGCAGACCGACGGCAATCTGGTGCTCTACACCGCGGGCGGCAGCGCCGCCTGGGCCACCTGGACGCAGGGCAATCCGGGCGCGCAGTTCGTCTTCCAGGAGGACGGCAATCTGGTGGTCTACGCCGGAGGCTGGCAGACGAAGTGGCACAGCAACACCGCAGGCCAGATGGCTGGCAGCGTGGCGCGTCGCGATTACTCACGCGACAACCGCGACCGGATCGTGGCCGCCAGCAAAGGCACCGTCAGCGGCAACTCGCTCGAGAACGGCCGCAGCGACCGGTTCGTCTACGACGCCGAAGGGCAGCTGACCGACGCCTACTACGACGCGCAGTACGCCAGCGGCCCGGTCAGCGGCCAGGCGCGAGAGGATCACTTCGTCTACGATCAGCTCGGTAATCGCAAGGCGAACGACTGGCTGGCCTTCCAACCCGGCTGGCTCGCCTGGACGCGCCGCGACAACGGCCTCAATCAGGTGCAAAGCTGGCTGGGCGGTCTGCCCGCCAACTACGACAGCAACTGGAACATTCCTAACGGCAACCTGATCCAGGACGGAAATTTCACGGCTTGGTACAACGCGCTCAACCAGCCCATGTGGTCGGCCACGACGGCGACACCCCAAGGCTACGCCAACTTCTACGCCTACGACCCGCTGGGCCGCTGCGTGAAGCGCTGGTATGCGCTCAACAACCCGACTGGCGCAGCAGTCGCGAACAACCCGGCCACCTATTTCTATTACGAAGGCTGGAGTTTGATCGAAGAAGCCGACGGCAACGCCACCCTCGCCCAGATCTACCTGCACGGCGCCCGCGTGGACGAGATCGTGGCCCGCTACCGCTACGCCGATGCGAAGTGGTACTTCCACCACTACGACGGCCGCACACACTGCCAGGTGGTGACCACGAACAACGCCGCCGTGGCCGAGCAGTATCAATACGACGCCTTCGGCTGGCCCTACCTCTACACCGCCGCCGGCGCCCAGCTGACCTTGGTCAACGGCCGCCCCGCCTCAGCCATCGGCAACCGCTTCCTGTTCACCGGCCGCGAGTGGCTGACCGACTGGGGCGTCTACGACTACCGCCACCGCCAGTACCATCCCGGCATGGGCCGGTTCGTCCAGCCGGATCCGAAGCATTTCGGAGCGGGGGACTACAACCTTTATCGGTATTGCCACAATGATCCGGTTAACCACACCGATCCGAGCGGACTGATCACAATCGGCATCGTCGGGTATGGTCCAGGTCAACGTGATCGTGGCGGAAACTACAGTAATGAAGTATTTGCTCGCGGAGTGAAGGGGGTAGATCCTGAAGCGAAAATCTTCTCGCGCAATGAGCAGAAGGCGATCCTGAAGGCTATTCGGGATGCTAGGGCTGGCGGGGACAATGTCGTAAATCTCTTTGGGTATAGCAGAGGAGCCTACGCTGCTATCCAAGTTGCAAATGCGCTTGGGAAGGAAGGGATTGGAGTCGACAATTTGACCCTTTTGGACCCAGTCCGACTGCCCTATGACCGAATGGGAAACCCACTTCCGATTCCTGGCAACGTAAAGGCGTTCACCAATTTTTGGCAGAGCGGTAGCAGGATGGGGATTATGGATTTTCCCGGCACGCCCACGACGCGAGACACCGCTGGGAGCAAACAGGATGACCGCGCGCCAGCTGCGGTGAACACTCCGCAAGGCGTTCGCTACCTAGACGTTCGCCACGAGAATATTCCTTATATCTTCTTCAATAGAGCGACCCCTATTGTTCCGTAACATGAAACTTGCACTCCTTGTTCAGGTTCTCGTGCTGTCAGCGATAGCTCAGATCGCTTCGGCTGAGACGCAACCAATCTCAGGTGTGGTCCTTGGCGGTGGGAAGCCTCTTGGCGGAGTAAGGGTGGAGCTCTTGATGCAAACTGGGAAGAATTCGGGCTTGTTTGAGCAAACGCCCTTCTTCCAGAGAATCGGAGTCGCTACTTCGGACAAGCACGGGCGATTCGCTTTCAAGACTGGAACTCTCAAATCCGGCGCGCACTACAAGGCGGTATTCCGCCTGAAACGACGAGGTGCTGCTGAGTTCGTTACGACAAAAAGTCTGAATGTCGGAAGCAACTCGGTAGCACTTTGGTGATCGGTCGCGTTTGGGGGTTTTCGAGGCGGCTCCTCGTGTCCCGCGCCGCGGTAATCGCGGGAGATCGGGAGTACGCAGGCACACGCGTTGCCCAACGGTGTCCAAAACTAGCGTCTTTTTTCCCTGACGGAAGCCTCCGCCCTCGCTCTCAGCGCCCGGTCCTGACCTCCGCTTTTGCGACCTCCAAAAAACCCTCCTTTGCCTGCAAATCGTTTACACGCTCTTTTCTGCTCTCTCGCACTTGACTTCACCGCCCCGGGCTAAAAAATTTTTATGCCCCTATCCTGCTTCTCTTCTACTCTCTCCGAGCGCTTCTTTCAACCTCTTTTCTCTGCTCTTTCTTCCCCCTCCGTCTCCGCCTTCTCTCGTCGCTGCTCTTCTCTGCCCGACGATTCTTGGCTCCAAGCCGGCGTCTTTCGCTCGCTCCATCTCTTCTCCTCGGGACGCGACTTCCTCCAAGCCATCGACGCTCTCCTACCCGGCGCCGTTCCTTCTCGCTCTCTTTTCTTCGCTTCGCTCCAAAGCGACCGCCGCTGCCAACTTCTGCGCACCTCCAACAACGAGCTCTGCCGCTCCCTGCGCCTCCACGTCGCCGACCCGCTGAGCGCCTTTGCCGAACTCGCTCCCTGGCAGGTCTTTGCCGGCGATAGGGCCAAACAGAGGGATAGACCTTTTATCGAAAAGGCGCTTGCCTCTTTTGACGGCCTTTGCTACCCCTGACCCGGAGTCTCCGGCGGTCTTCTACCACTGTGTCTCCCGCGTCGTGAACCGGGACTTCGTCTTTGGGCCGTCGGAGAAGGAGCACTTCGTGCGCACCATGCGGCAGTACGCGCGCTTCTGCGGGGTGCGGGCCGTCACCTACTGTGTGATGAGCAACCACTTCCACATCCTGGTCGAGGTGCCGCAGCGGCCAGCGGGCTCGATGAGCGACGCGGAATTCCTGGCGCGGCTCGATGCGCTGGGGCGGGAGCGCATCAGCGTCGATGCGCGGCAGATGCTGGCACGTTTCCGGGAGCAGCTTGAGCCCGAGGCGGCCGAGCGGCGGATCGAGGAATACAAGGAGGAGTTCCTGGCGCGGATGTGGGACGTCTCGACCTTCATGAAGCTGGTCAAGCAGCGCTTCACGCAGTGGTTCAACCGGGAACATCGGCGCAAGGGCACGCTCTGGGAGGAGCGCTTCAAGAGCGTGCTGGTGCAGTCGGCCGGGGAGGCGCTGGCCACGATGGCGGCCTATATCGACCTGAACCCGGTGCGCGCGAAGATGGTCGACGACGTGGACGATTACTACCGCTGGTGCGGCTACGCGGCGGCCATGGCGGGCGACACGGAGGCGTTGGCCGGCCTGCGGGTGATCGACCAAGCCCGCGAGGCGCACGTGGAATGGCCGCAGACGGAGCAGGGGACGCTGGAGAACTACCGGGTGTGGCTCTTCGGTAAGGGCGAGCAGCGGGAGGGCCTGATCGACGAGGAAGGCACGATCGGCCCGGTGGGTCGCGTGGGCATCGACCCCGCCAAGGTGGCCGAGGTGCGCGCGAAAGGCGGGAAGCTGAGCCGCTGGCAAATGCTGCGCTGCCGGGTGCGCTACTTCAGCGACGGGGTGGCGCTGGGCGAGAAGGCGTGGATCGAATCGCTCTTCGCGCTGCGGCGAACGTGGTTCGGCCCGAAGCGCAAGACCGGGGCGCGGCCGTTGCGCGGGCTGGATGCGCCGGGACTGCGCACGATGCGCGATCTGCAGGTGGAAGTCGTTTCAATCACCTGAGGAGTGGATCGCGATCGTAATGCATCTCACCGGCCCGGCGAAGGGCAGTGTGTGAGGAACCGGCGGGTGGATGCTCTCAGCGAGCCCAGCGATGGGTCTGGAGCAAGGGCCGGCCGCGCTCCACGCTGTGAGGTGCGGAGGTGCGAACACACCAGCCCTCCGCCCGGGCGCCTTGAGGCGAGATTCGGCGTTGGAATTTCCACGTTTCGAATGTAGCGAGACCCTCACATGCCGAAGCCCTCGCCCCGCAACCGACCCGCTCCGCCCCCGAGCAGCTGGAGCGAGGCGCCGGCCATTGCGATCTTTTTCCTGGGGCTGATCCTCTTTCTCTCGCTGGTCTCGTACGATCCGGGCGACCTGCCGCCCTGGATGACGATCGGCGGGACCTCCACGCCGAACTCGCCGGCGCGGAACTTCATCGGCCCGATCGGGGCCATTCTGGCGGGCACGACCTACTTCCTGATCGGCGCGGCGGGCTATCTCGTGGCGGTGTTCGGGGTCGTCTTCGGCGCTTCGCGGGTCTTCACCACCACGCTGCGACTCACCCCAGGGAGGGTCGGTTGGATGCTGCTTTCGATCGTGGCGGCGGCCTGCCTGGTGCATCTGCAGCCCTGGTTCCTGACCGACTGGAAGGCACGCTTCAATATCGACGGTCCGGGCGGATTCACGGGCCATTGGCTGGGCGAGAAACTTCTGCGCGATCGACTGCTCGGCACAGTCGGTTCGGGCATCGCCCTCGGTGCGGTCTATCTCTGCAGCGTGGTGTTGCTCTTCGGGCTCCATCCGATCGCGGTCATGCGTCGGATCGTGACTGCCTTCGGCGAATGGCGCGAGCAGCGCCGCATCGCGGCCGAGGAGGCGGCAACGGCAGCCGAGCGCATGGAACTCGAGCGGCTCCGCCTCGAGCGCGAGCAGCGCCGGCTCGAGAAAGCCGCGCGTCGGGCCGCGGGCGGCAGCGCCGCGGCCGGGGTGCCGCCGCCGGCCGAAGCGGAGGAGGAAGAGCCGGCCGAGGAGACCGTGGCGCGGCCCAAGCCGCAGATCATCGACTCGAACGCGGTCACACCCGCCACGCGCAAACCGTCGCTGGCCGAGGTGCTGGGCCGTGGCAAGGGCGCCCGCGAAGGCGCGCTCGGCGCGACCGGCGCGGGCGATGTCCGTTTCGCGAACTACGCCCTGCCTTCGACCGAACTGCTCGACGCGCCGGATCTGCAGAATCGACCGCAGCTCGACCCGGAGGAACTGCTCCGCATCCAGGGGCAGATCGTCGAGTGCCTCGACCATTTCGGCATCAAGGTCAGCGCGGGCGACATCACCCGCGGTCCGACCATCACGCGCTACGAGGTCTACCCGTCGAAGGGCGTGCGGGTCGACCGCATCGTGGCCCTCGAACGCGACATCGCCCGCGCCACCCGCGCCGAGCGCATCAACATCCTCGCGCCCATCCCGGGCAAGGACACGGTCGGCATCGAGATCGCCAACTCGCGCAAGGTGAAGGTCGCGCTGCGCGAACTGCTCGAGAGCGACGATTGGGAGAAGGCCAAGGAAACGCACCGCATCCCGCTCGCGCTGGGCAAGGACATCTACGGCAAGACCATCATCGCCGACCTCGCCGCCATGCCGCATCTGCTGGTGGCCGGCACCACGGGCTCGGGCAAGAGCGTCTGCATCAATTCGATCATCGCCTCGCTGCTCTACCGCTTCTCGCCCGAGCAGCTGCGCTTCATCATGATCGATCCGAAGGTGGTCGAGATGCAGCATTACAACGAGCTGCCGCATCTCGCCGTCCCCGTCGTGACCGACCCGAAGAAGGTCCTGCTCGCGCTCGGCTGGGTGGTCGGGGAAATGGAGAAGCGCTACCAGATCTTCGCCAAGGCCGGCGTGCGCAACATCACCGGCTACAACTCGCGGCCGCGGCCGAAATCGCAGGCCGAGCTCGACGCCGAGGCCGGCAAGGCCGCCGCCGCCGCGCCCGCGGCCCGCGCCACGGCGGCGGTGCCCGCCCCGGCCGGACGCGCGGCACAGCGCGAGACGGAGCCGGTCGTGCTGGCGCCCGAGGCGGTGGAGGAGGAGATGGCCAGCCCGGTCACCTCGCAGCGACATTACGTGAAGATGCACGTTTCGCTCGATGGCGACGCGCCGGCGCGGGGCGACACCGGCCCGACGCGCATCGATCCGGAGATGGACGATGCGGGCGTGGACGGCGTGACGGCCGAGCTCATGGCCATGGACCGGCCGGCGCAGATCACGCCGCCGAGCCAGCGGAACTCGCGCGACGAGGACTTCGAGCTGCCGGAGAAGATGCCCTACATCGTGGTCATCGTGGACGAGCTGGCCGACCTGATGCAGACAGCGCCGGCCGACGTCGAGGCCGCCATTGCCCGCATCACCCAGATGGCGCGGGCGGCCGGCATCCACATGATCGTGGCCACGCAAACGCCGCGGGCCGACGTGGTCACCGGCATCATCAAGGCCAACATCCCCAGCCGCATCGCCTTCCAGGTCGCCTCGAAGATCGACAGCCGCGTCATCCTCGACGAGAACGGCGCCGAGCGGTTGCTGGGCCAGGGCGACATGCTCTACCTGCCGCCGGGCACCAGCCGCATGACCCGCGCGCAGGGCGTGTTCGTGACCGACGAGGAAATCCACCGCCTGGTGAAATTCGCGGGCGACCAGGGCAAGCCGAACTTCGAAGTCAGCATTCAGCGCCAGCTGGAGAGCGACGGCGACGACGCCGAGGAGGATGTTACGCCGGAGGACGAGGAGCTGGTCCAGCGCTGCCTGGAGATCATCCGGCAGGAGCGCAAGGCCAGCACGAGCATGCTGCAGCGTCGCCTGCGCCTCGGTTACACGCGGGCGGCACGGGTCGTGGACATCCTCGAGGCCCGCGGCATTCTCGGGCCCGATGGCGGCGCGAAGGGCCGTGAGATCCTGGTGGACCTCGACCGCGACCTGTAAGCCGTACGCTACCGCGGCTCGCGGAAGACAAAGCCTTGCCGGCCGAGTTCCCGCGTCAGCGCTCGCATGGCGGCCTCCACCTCCGGGGGCCACTTTGCGCGCGGGAGGCCCCGGCAGTCGAGATGGAGCGTGAGGTTCCGACGCGTGGTGACGTTCAGCCGAGGCTCGCCGGATGCGGTGGGCTGATAGCGGTAGACTTCGCGCAAGGCGACGGGCGGTCCGACGGTGGCATCGGCGGTCGTCTGGGCCGGCCCGTCGGGCACGAAGCCGTGGGCCGCGAGAACCGACTGCGCGCGGAGGCTGGCGCGTCGCAGCCGGGCATACTCGTCGCCCCAGACATCATAGGGCGTGCTTTGGCAGCCAGCGGCGGCTCCGAGAAGGAGGAGAGCCGGGAGGGCCAGGGCGAGCAGCCTGCGGTGCATGGCACGAACGTCTAGGGTGCGTCGACCCGCCTGGCCAGCGCATTCGCGGGGACCCGATTCGGCGCGGTTCCGGATTGGAAATCGGCCCGTGCTGCGCTTCGGTGGCGATCCGCATGCGTCCTCTCTCCTGGTGGTTTCCCGGGCATCTCGGCGCCATGCTCGGCACGACCGGGCTGGCGCTGCTCGCGCATTTTCTGGCCCTGCCGCGGGCGGATCTGCCTTCCGATGCGCATCCCGTGCTGGGCGGATTCGTGCTGGCCGCGACCCTCGGATTCGCCCTGCTGCTCGTGGTCGGCGTGCGTCGGCTCTGGCGCGAGCGGGCGCAGCTGACCGCCGAGTTCTTCGACCCCGCGCGCGGCGGCGCGATGTTCTTTGTCGTGCTCTGCCCCGCCGTGCTTGGGCTCGGCCTCGGCACCTATTTTCCGGACACCAGCGAGTGGCTGGGCGGAATGTGGCTGGCGGCCAGCGCGGCCTGGCTCGCCCTCGCGCTCGGCGGCGCGATCGGACTTTGCCTGCGGCCCAAGCCCGCGTGGTCGTGGCAATCGGTCACGCCCGGCTGGCTGCTGCCGGGGGCGGCGCTGCACGCCCTGCTGCTGCTGCGCCTGGCGCTCGAACCCGCGGCCGGCCGGAGCTTTTTCGCCCTGGCCGTGTTTCTGGCGGCGAGCGTGCTGGTCAGCGGAGCCGCCGTCGCGCTGGCCGCGCGCTGGCTGCTCGGCCCGATCGAGCCGCAGACCTTCGGCCCGAGCCAGTGGATCAATCTCGGCGCCATGGGCATCTCGGCGCTCTCCGCCGCGCAACTCGCCGGGCAGGCCCCCGCGCGGCTGAACGCCTTGCTGAGCAGTGCGGTGGTCCTGTTCTGGCTCCTCGGCTGCGCCTGGCTGCCGCTGCTGCTGGCGGCCGGGTATTGGCGGCATCGACTCCGACAGGTGCCCTTCACCTACGTGCCCGAAAACTGGGCTCTCGTGTTCTCCCCGGCAGTGTTTGGTGTGGCCACGCTCCAGCTCCGCAGCGTCGGCGCCGGCGAATGGATCGTGATGGCCGCCGCCGGAGCGTTTCTGTTCGCCGCGAGCGCCTGGGCGATGAACCTGGTGCTGGCGGTGGGGGAGGGAAGAAGGAAGAAGGATGAAGGATGAAGGATGAAGGATGAAGGATGAAGGATGAAGGACCCCGGTAGGGACGCGCTCCTGCGCGTCCGCGAGCAGCCCACGACCACCGCGTTCGCCCATGACTTGGTAGGGATGCGCTCCTGCGCGTCCGCGAGCAGCCCACGACCTCCGCATTCGTCCACGACTTGGTGGGGATGCGCTCCAGCGCGTCCGCGAGTCGCCCCCGACTAAGCATGCGCCCATGACTTGGTAGGGACGCGCTCCTGCGCGTCCGCGAGTCGCCCACGACCTCCGCATTCATCCACGACTTGGTAGGGATGCGCTCCTGCGCGTCCGCGAGTAGTCCACGACATCCGCATTCGCCCAAGGCTTGGTAGGGATGCGCTCCAGCGCGTCCGCGAGCAGCCCACAACCTCCGCATTCGCCCAAGACCTCAGCACGCGCCTCCGAGGGGCGTCGCCCCACGAACCCAACCATTCCCTTCGGACAAATCCGCTCACCACTCGGCTCGCAAAGTGAGCGTCGCGGTGCGGGGCGTGGCGAGGGTGACGAGGCCTTCGGGGCTGCGGCCGGCTTCCACGCGGGCCTGGAAGGCGTTCTCGACCGCGGCGCGCAGGCTCCAGTGCGGGCCGAGCGGCGCGCCGAGGCTGGCATCGACGGTCGTGGCCGCGGGCAGGCGGCGCTGGTTGAGATCGTCCTCGAACTGCGCGCCGGTGTGGGTCGCTTGAAGCTGGGCGAACCAGCGCGGGCGCGGCTGCCAGCGCAGAAAGGCGGTCGCCGTGTGGGCCGGCGCCTGGGCGAAGCGTCGATCGAGCAGTGCGGGACTGGGCGCGCGACGGATCAGGCCGTGCGTATACAAATGGCGGGCGCCGAAGGTCCAGGAATCGGCGGGTGTCCAGTCGAGTGCGGACTGCACCCCGACGATCTCGGCGCGGCCGAGATTCTGACGCTGACGACCGACGCCGCCGGCGGGCAGGAACCCGAACAGCGGAAAGGTGCCCGGTCCCTCGGCCACGGTGACATTCACGATCGGGCGGTGCAGTTCGTTGTAGAAGGCGGTCACGCTCGTGCGCAGCCGCGCGTGCAAGCGTAGGTCGAATCCGGTCTCGGCGCCGTAGAGCCGCTCGGGACGCAGCGCGGCGTTGGCCTCGGTCACGTCGTTGCGCACGCGGAACGGGCGGTAGAGTTCGTTCAGCGTGGGCTGGCGGAAGCCGCTGTAGACGGCGACGCGCCAGACGGCGGGCCCGAATTCCCGGCGCAGGCCAAGGCGACCGGTGGCCACCGCGTAGCGCTCGGCGGGAAAGGTGGCGTCGGTCACCGCCGCGCCGCTGGCCAGCTCGCGTTCGCGGCGATGGCCCTGATCGCTGGAGACGAGATCGACCCGCGCGGCGGCGGTCAGTGTGGTGCGTTCATCGGGCCGCCAGGAGAATTCCCCGAAGACTCCGCCGAAGCGCTGGCGGCCGCCGGCCTCGCGCAGGCGCGTGAAGGCGCCGTTGACGAAGCGAAAGCGCTCGCGCGTCTCGCCACTGACTTCGCGCAGATCGAGCCCGGCGGTCGCCTGCGCCGAGGCCGACACGGCGAGGCGATACACCGCGCTCGCGCCGAGCGCCTGGGCCGGCACGGCGAACTGGTCGAGGCTCGGCGTCTCCGCGGTGCGCGCGTCGTTGACCGCGCTGAAGGTGCTGCGGAAACCGCGCCATTGCCCGTAGAGCTGGAGCCGCAGGCGCCCGGGGCCGAGCGGCAGATCCAGCGCGGCGCTGGCGTCGAGAGCGCGGGTCGCGTTCGTCGTGTACGGCGTGCCGTTGCCGCGCTCCTCGCGGAAGCCCGCCAGTTGCAGGCTCAGCGTGGTGTCGTGTGCGAGGCCGAGGCGCATGCCGACGCTGCCGGAAACGGCCTCGGAACGGGCGGGGACGTCCACGGGCCCGCGCTGATCGGCCCGCAGGAGCGGGTAGCCGTCACTGCGGAATCCGTCCAGCCGGCCGCTCAGCGACAGCGCGCGACCGTCCGCGAGACTGCGGAACCACTCGCCTTCGGCCGCGCCGCTGAACGTGTCGGCCGTTCCGACGCCTGCCTCCAGCCGCGCGCCGTTGGACCGCGGCACGCGCCGGAAGAGTTCGATCACCCCGCCCAGCGCCGCATTACCCCAAAGGCCAGCGCCGGCGCCGGCGGTGACTTCGGCCGATTCGATCGCGCCCGCGGGCAGTCGGCTCCAATAGACCCAGCCGCCGAAGGGATCGTTCTGCGGCAGGCCGTCAAGCAGCACGAGCGAGCGACCCGCGCCGCTTGGGCCGATCCCGCGCAGACTCACGCCCTGTGCGGTCGGATTGGCCAGGCGCGAATCGGCCCGCCGAAACAGCGCGAAGCCCGGAATCGCCGCGCGCAGAATCGCATCGAGCCGCTCCGAGGGTGCCGTCGCGAGTTCCGCGCGGTCGATCACCTCCCGCGCGAATCCACTCTCCGGCCCGGCCGCATCGCGCACACCTTCGCCGGAGACAATGACGCCAGGGGCAGCAGGTTGGGCGCGAACGGAAGGAAGGAGGAACGCGCAGGAGAAAAGGAAGAAGGCACAAGGAGGAAGGAGGAAGGCAGACGCGCCTTCGCCCCGTTTCCCAGCTCGGACGCCCTGGCGAACACTCCCTTCATCCTTCATCCTTCATCTTTCTTCCTTCACTTCTCCGCCGGGATCAGCTTCACGACCTTCCCCGGCTCGTCGTAGACCACGTACAACGCATCGTCGCCGGGGAACCAGCGGACATCGCGAATGCGGCCGCTGCGCTCGAGCAGGATCTCCTGGCCGGCGACCTCGTTGCCGCGCATTTCCAGGCGCACGAGTTTCATGTGCGCGAGCGCCGCGGCGAAGAGATTGCCCCGCCACTGCGGGAAGCCCTGGCCGAGATAGATGCCGAGCCCGGCCACCGCGATGCTCGGGGTCCAGTGGATGACCGGCTGCTCCATGCCGGGCTCGTGGGTCTTCTTGCTGATGATGGAGCCGTCGTAGTCGATGCCGTAGGTGATGACCGGCCAGCCGTAGTTGGCGCGGCGTTTGATGATGTTGAGTTCGTCGCCGCCGCGCGGGCCGTGCTCGGTTTCCCAAAGCACGCCGGTCTCGGGATGGATGATCAGGCCCTGCGGATTGCGATTGCCGTAGGCCCAGATGCTCGGGCGCGCGCCGTCGGTCTTGACGAACGGATTGTCGGCCGGCACGCGGCCGTCGTCGTGCAGGCGATGGATCTTGCCCTTCACGTTGGCCAGGTTCTGCGCGTTCAGCATCGCGCCGCGTTCGCCGATGCTGAAGAACAGGTAGCCGTCCGCATCGAACGTCATGCGACAGCCGAAGTGCACCGGGCCCGAGGAGTAGTCTTCCGCCGGGGCCTGGAAGATGACTTGCTGGTCGGCGAATTCGTTCGCTTTGAGCCGCCCGCGAATGATCTTGGTCAGTCCGGTGCCGCCGGGGCCGGGATCGGAATAGGCGAGGTAGATCCAGCCGTTGTTCGAGTACTTCGGGTGCAGTTGAATGTCGAGCAGCCCGCCCTGGCCGCGCGCGTATACGGCGGGGATGCCACGCACCGGCTCGGGCTGAAGCTGGCCGCCGGCGCCGATCACCCGCAGCGTACCGGGCCGCTCGGTCACGAGAAAGCGTCCGTCCGGCAGCTTCACCAGCCCCCACGGATTACGCAGACCGGTAGCCACGGGTACGACGCGGAAGGAGGCCTTCTGCGAGCGTACGAATTGGTTGTCCTGAGCCCGGGCGCAGCCGGTAAAATGCGCTAGGGTCAGCCCAAACGCCGCCAGTCCCACGAGAGCATGAATACGCATGATCATCGCCCGC
Organism: Verrucomicrobiota bacterium; assembly: GCA_018240025.1. GTDB lineage: Bacteria > Verrucomicrobiota > Verrucomicrobiia > Chthoniobacterales > SZAS-18 > SZAS-18. The sequence goes on along the minus strand of JAFEGM010000005.1, from coordinate 6,145 downwards.
ATCGTCCTGCTTTCCGCCGTCTTGTCCAAGGCTCGCTCGCGTCAGTGCTCGTCAGTCTGCTGGCCCTCGCGGGTTGCTCACCCGACACCACGGCCAACTCCAAGCCTGCGGTCAGCCCCACGCCCGTGGCCGTGCCGCCGCCGTCCGATCCCGTGGCCGCCGCCAAAGGCGCCAAAGTCTACGCGGAGTACTGTGCCAACTGCCACTACGACGGCGCGGGCAATCGGGCCATGCCCGCGCTGCGCGGTTCGACGGTCGTCGCGGCAGCTCCCGCCGAGTTGAGCAAGGTCATCCTCAAGGGCCAGCGAGGCGTCAGCACGGTCAACGGGCAGAAGCTCAACGCCTACATGCCCGCGCTCGACTACCTCTCGGACGAGGAAGTGGCTGCGGTCGTCATGCACGTGCGGCGCAAGTTCGCCGGCGTGGATGAGAAGTGGAGCGCGGCCGACGTGAAGGCGCTGCGCTGAGGCGCGTGCTGAGCGGCGCGGATGGCCTGAAGGCACCTCAAAAGGCACCGTAGGCTCAAAGGGCTGAAAAGTGCGGTGAATCGCGGGGACCTAGCCCCGCCTCGCGACCCCTACGCCAGCTTTGCCGCCGGCAATGCCTGGACCAGCACGCAGGTCATGCCGGCCGCGTGTGCGGCGGCTTCGCCGGTGCCGGTGTCCTCGAAAACCAGACAACGCGCGGGTTCGACGCCCAGTCGAGTCGCGGCCGCGAGAAACGGATCCGGATGCGGCTTGCCGCGCGCGTAGTCCTCGGCCCCGATGACGACGCGCATCAGTGCCCGCAGGCCGATGAGCTCGAGCGTGTGCTCGACGATGGCCCGCCGCCCGCCCGAGACGCAGGCGACGACGCGGCCCTCGCGCGCGGCCTGTTCCGCCACGGTGCAGACGGCTTCGATGCGCGCGACGCGCTCGAGCATCGTGAGATAGAGCGACTCCTTGCCCTCGGAGACCTCGTGCGCATCGAGCGTCAGCCCATGGGATAGCGCCAGTCGCGCCACGATCTCGCGCGCCGGCGTGCCGCCCCAGGCGTCGAAGGTGGCCTGCGGGAAGTCGATGCCCAAGGGATCGAGCGTCTGGCGCCAGGCTCGATAGTGGATCGGCATCGTGTCCGCTAGCGTCCCGTCGCAGTCGAAGAGCAGCGCGTCGAAGCGGTCGAGATCGGGCAGGGCGGGCAGCGTGTGAGCGAACATGGATGAAAGGAAGAAGGAGGAAGGAAGAAGGAAGAAGGAGAGTGCGCGGTCGCGGCGGTCTTGCCGATGGAGGGCAGAAGATGGAGGCATCGGCGGCGCGGTGAAAGGGATACCGTGTGTTGGACTGCCTCCGTGCACCGAACCCGCGCCCTTCATCCTTCTTCCTTCATCCTTCATACTTTTAGCAGTCCCAACCGGATCGCGTGGTGGGTCAGCCGGACGACGTCATGCACGCCGAGCTTCTGCATCAGGCTCATGCGGTATTTCTCCACGGTCTTGGTGGCGAGATGGAGGATGCCGGAGACTTCCTTGGTGCTGTAGCCCTCGGCGATGAGGCGGAGGACGTGGGATTCGCGGGGCGAGAGCGGAACGGGACCACCCTGCAACGAGAGGATCTTGCTGTGGGCGGCGTCGTAGTAGACCCCGCCGGCCGCGACCACCCAGGCGGCGTGCACCAGCGTTTCCGCCGAACTCTCGCGCGAGAGGAAGCCCAGGCCGGTGCGGCGGCCGTTAGGGCTGACGAGCCCGGCCAGCGCAGGCTCGGTGACGGCGAGCACGGCCCAGGGATTGCGCGTGTGGAGATAGCCATGGAATTCCTCGAACTCGTGCGCGCGCTCGCCGGGGAGATCGACGATCAGGAGGTCGATGCTGCTGGTCCAGTCGGGTTCGGCGGTCAGCGGCACCGGCTGGAACTGACGGCTCGCGGTCAGCAGGGCGGTGCGGAAAAGCTCGCGGGTGAGCAGGTGCGGACCCACCACGGCAAAGCGGACCGGGCGCGGAGCCGGAGGGGGCGGCGCGGTCGGCTGGGCGAGTCGATCGTGCACGTGCCTCTGAAGGCCAGGTGCTCGGACGCGCAGTGGGTCGAGGGACGCTCGGACACGCGGCCCGGAAACAGATCGAGGCCGAGCGAGGCGGACGCATCGCTGCGTCCGGCGGGCTCGCCGGCAGAGGAACCGTCCCGCGCAGGACGGATTTCAGACTGGTTCGGATTCCGGGATCGCCGCCCCCTCGGCACGTCTGCCGAACCGCCGAATCGTCCGTGATCCGGCGGCAGGGAAGGGCGGCGCGGGCGTCCGCTGCTTTCAGGTCCCCGACGCAGGCGGCGAGGCCGCACGCGCTCCTCGGCGCCACCAGGGTACTCCGAACCGAACGGGATCAGGGGCGCGTTTCGCGGCGGGGGTGTGAGGGTTCATAGGTGGAATTGAGCTCACTAAATTCCACGCGAAGTGCGGGGCCCCGTGACCGGTCGACCCCGACTTTTTGCAAGATTCCGTGCAGAAAGCCTGACCCTAAGCAGGAGCATCAATGGCTGCACCGGCTGGTCAGAAGGCGCCAGCCGCCACGGTTTCGGGGGAGATCTGCCGATAGAACGACCGCAGGGCCGCGACTTCGTGCTCGAACCAACCGCGCAGCCAGCGGCTGTATTCATCGGCCGCTTGGCGGGCCGAGGCTCCCCGCCGGATCTGGCCAATCAGGTGCGCGGCCTGCAGCCCGGTCATGATGGCCCGCAGGACGCCGTGGCTGCTCAGCGGATCGAGCACGCAGGCGGCATCGCCGAGGCAGAAATAGCCGGGACCGGCCGGCTCGGTCACGCAGCGCCAAGTCACATCGGCGCCCCGGCTGCCGCCCTCCGGTCGCGACCCGGCGAGCTCGGCCGGCTGCCAATCGGCCGGCTCGGCCACGCCGTCCCAGCGCAGCCGGACCCAGGCGAGTCGGCCGGCGCCCAAGGGCGCGAGCCAGGTCCAGCCCGCATCGTCGGAGGCGAGACGCGGCTCGGCGAGTCGAGCTCGGTGCACTACCTGGCTGACGTAGCCGTAGCGCGCATGCAACGGCGGGCTGTGCGGCTCGATCTCCAGGCCGAGCCGACGGGCCAGCCAATGCGCGCCTCCGGTGGCATCGAGCACCCAGTCGGTCCGAAGCTCGCGGCCTTCGAGCACGAGCCCGTTCACCTGCCTGCCCGAATGCAGCACGTCGCTGGGCCGGACGCCTTCGCGAACCTCGACGCCGGCGCGTTCGGCCGCCCGCAGCAGGAGCGCATCGAATCGGCTCCGCTCCGCCTGGTAGTTGCACCAGACCCCGCGGGCGTCCTGCCCGGCCAGGCGGCGCTCGCTGCGGCCGCCCCATTGCACCTCCACGCCAGCGGTGCGCGGGAAATCCGCCGCCGCCAGTTCCCGGGCCAGACCGAGTTGCGCCAGGAGGGGCTCGATGGCCGGAGGCAGCGATTCCCCCGGCCGCGAACGCGGGAAGCGGAGAGCTTCGCAGAGCGTCACCCGCGCGCCCTGCTGCGCCAGGGCCAGCGCGGCGCAGCTGCCGGCCGGTCCGCCGCCCACCACGGCGACGTGGGTAGGGACGGCGGCCCGCCGGGTGGCGTTCGTCTTCACCGCGCGGCGGGTTCGAAGTCCCAGTTGGCCTGCCCGGTCGGCGTGTACAGCGCGCCGGCCGAGTAGGTGTAGAGCGTGTAATCCTCGCCGGGAAGGATGGTTCCTGTGATTTGAGGGCCGTCCTCGCCCACGAGGTGCTCCTCATCGAGCTTCACCAGGCGCATTTCGTATACGGGTCCCGCAGGCCGACCGCCTGGATTGGCCGCGCGGAAGGCGTTCAGAAAACCCTGATCGTGGACGCTGCTAGGCCTGAAGAGCACCACCCGCCACTCGGGGGCGTCGGAGCGGAATTGCGGCACGGTATCGACGTTGGGCTCCACGCCGACGGCGTTCAGCGCGTTGTACATCGCGAGGACGCGGCTGGTGTACTCGCGGGTATCGACGTCCATGAAGGGCTTCACCCGCAGGATGGCGTTGCGGGTGTAATCCACGTAGATCGGGTTCGCGAAGGTGATGGTACCGTCATTGTTGAAGACCGGTGCTGGCACCGTATCCCAAGAGGTGGCAGGCGCAGGAATGCCGACTTCCGCATCGGTCAGCGGGGCCTCGGTGCGGTACCAGATGGAGGCGAAAAGCCGCGAGGTGTCCGGTGCCGGACCGGGCCAGTAAGTGCCGAGGGCGGAGCAGATCATGGCATCCTCGGGAAACGGGCTGCCCAGACCATAGGCCGCCAGGAATGGCTCGCCGCCGGGCCCGCGGTCGTAGCTCGTCTCCCAGCCGGGCGCGTAGGTGCCGGCCGCGGCATCGGGCAGGAACGAGACGCGCCGCTGCCGCAGGGCTGAACTGCGGGGAAGCGCCGCCGATGCGGGTGCGGGCAGGCTGACGATGGCCGTGGCGCTGAGATCGTCCACCTCGAAACCGGAGCCCTGCAGCTTGACGTTTGGGGCGATGCGATCGTGGCAAAGCGCGACCGGGAGAATGTTCCAGACCTTGGCCCACTGAGAATTCGGTCGGGAGAAGCGATCGACTGTCCAGAGCATCAGCTCGCGCTGCCGCACGAACGGGAAGAACGCTGGCGCCGTGACGAGCGAGTAGGCCGAGACGAAGTCGTCGGGATCGATTTCGTTCTCGAGCTCCGGCACCAGCGGCGCGATCCAACCGTCGGCCGAGTAGTCCTCCAGCGTCTGGGCGTTGAAGCCGCCGGCCTCGAGCGTGTCCATTAAATCCGGGGTTTGGTTGAGGTCGGTGATTCTCCCGTCGGCTTCGATGCGTCCGCGGACGTTGACGTATTCCGGCGCGCGATGAGCGATCTTCCAGCGACCGCCCACGCGCATCGAATCGGTCGGGATGTTCATGCTCGACCAGAGCCAGCCTGAGGCTTCGTCGTCGCCCTCGAGGTTCCGCACGAGGCCGGTGAAGTCGGGCATGACCGGGAAGGGCAGCGGGTTCGCCGAGTTCGGAAGATTGACCTGGGCGTTGAAGGCCGCGTGCACTGCAGGCACGACGAGGCACGGGCCGTCCGTCGCGAGCAGACTGCGGGAGGCGAGCTGATCCGTTCGGACGAACGGCGCGGCGTTCACATTGTTCGCGACCAAGTCGAGCGGGTAGCCGATGGAGGCCAGGTACTGCCACTGGCGCTGCAGCTTGAGGTTTCGATGCTCCACCTCGAAATCGACGTGCAGGCCCTCATCGGCGACGTAATCCCGCAGGCATTCCGGGCCGGAGAAAAGCTTGTGAATCGGCACCCAGAAATCGATCCCCCCGTCGCGCGGACCTTCGTGATGCGGGGTCGGCAGAAGCTCGCGTAGCGTCCGATTGCTGACGACGCGTTCCATCATGTCGCGGTCGAGCGGGCCAAAGACACCCAGTCCGTTGTCCGAGGCTGGCATCTTCACGGCGATGAAGGCGGCATACCGGGCCGGGAGCACGCGGATGACCGCATCGCCGTCGTTCGCCTGCCAGGGGGTGAAGGCGCGCAGTTCGGGAACGTAGGCGGCCGCGGTGTTGCCGACGCGCTGGACGCCGCTACGCGAGAGGACCCAGTCGGCGTAGGCGCCCTGCACGGTATCGACCGCCGGACGGTATTCGTAAGCGAAGGTGACGACTCCGAGAGGGCGCCCGTTCGCCACGATGCGCAGCGCGTCGAGATCGGCCATAACGAGCGCGAAGATGTAATTCTCCACCAAATCAAGGTCGGCCAGCGTCGGGTAGCCCGTGAGGAAGGCGGCCGTCACCCCTGGCGAAGCGAGCGCGTGGTAGAACAGACTGGCCGAGGGCACGCCTGGGGTGATGCCCTGCTGGCCGGCAGGATTGAAGTCCTCGAAGCCGGGGATGTTACGATCGATGGCGGGCAGGACGCGGGCGAGTTCCTGGCCGAGGGCGGCCGCGCTGGGCTGGTTGATGTTCAGGCCGGCGACGTTCTGGAAGAGTCGCCCCCAGCCTTGGCCGTTGAGGCGCTGACATAGGGTTTGGAGCTGATCGATGAGCATGACGTTTTGGGGTGGAGGTGGATCGACTGCGGCGAGGAAGGCACCGCCCCCGGGCGCGCGGCGGACAGTGGGCGGAGTGGGAGCGGGAGCGGGAGTGGGAGTAGGAGTGGGAGCGGGAGCGGGAGTGGGAGTGGGAGTGG
>JAFEGM010000059.1 GCA_018240025.1 Verrucomicrobiota bacterium | reverse complement strand
GGTCGGCGTCGGCGTCGGCGTGATCGTCGGCGTGTTGGTCGGCGTCGGCGTCGGGGTGTTGGTCGGCGTGACCGTCGGCGTCGGCGTGATGGTCGGCGTCGGCGTGATCGTCGGCGTCGGGGTCGGCGTGCGGGTCGGCGTCGGCGTGCGGGTCGCCGTCGGCGTGCGGGTCGGCGTGCGCGTCGGCGTATTGGTCGGCGTCGGCGTGATGGTCGGCGTATTGGTCGGCGTCGGCGTCGGCGTGATGGTCGGCGTCGGCGTGATCGTCGGCGTGTTCGTGGCCGTCGGGGTCGGCGTGCGCGTCGGCGTATTGGTCGGCGTCGGCGTGATGGTCGGCGTGTTCGTCGGCGTGGCCGTCGGAGTGACCGTCGGCGTGTTGGTCGGCGTCGGCGTATTGGTCGGCGACGGCGTCGGCGTGTTGGTCGGCGACGGAGTCCGCGTCGGCGTGCGGGTCGGCGTCGGCGTGGAGGTCGGCGTGCTGGTTGCCGTCGGCGTGGCCGTGGCGGTCGGCGACGGCGTGGCCGTCGGCGGGACCGGCGTGGCGGTCGGGAGCGGGGTGGACGTCGGGGTGACGGTCGGAGTGTTGGTCGGCGTCACCGACGGAGTCACCGTCGCGGTCGGCGTTTGGGTCGGCGTATTCGTCGGCGTGCTGGTCGGCGTCGGCGTGTACTCCGGCGTCGGCGTGCTCGTCGGCAGCGGGGTCGGCGTAGGTTCGGTCAGACCGGAGTACCGATTGTCATTGCCGCTCGAACCGCGACTCCGCAGCGAGGTGCGGACATCGTAATAGGTGTTGAACTCGTTGGCGGCCTGCTTGGAGGCCAGGAAGCGGTTGCTCTCGCTGGTGCGGAAACGGGCTTCGACCAGCAGACCGCTGTTCTTCGGATCCAGGCGAAACGGCGGACTGGCTTCGGTCTCCGCCACGGCGAACATGTTCGAAAGCACGCTCATGTTGGCGGCCGAGACATCCACCTGCGTGACATCGGTGAGCGGCGACGAACCGGTCGAATACGTCATCTGGCTGACCGCAAACAGGGAAAGCTGCGTGTCGGCCGAACGACGCAGGTTGGCCACGCCGAAGACGATCGGGCGACGCACTGGAATCGACTGATTCACCGGGTAGTCGTCGCGTTCGGCGAGCGTGAAGGGGGAAGTGACGACCAGCGTGTACGTTCCGGCGGCGCGCGCTGTCGCATCGGTGCCGGACACCGACGTCACTACACCCTCGGCGAGCGACGGTTCGGCCATGCTGACGCGGTCCCCGACCGCGAACCAGGGGCCGGGTTCGGTGCGGTCGGTGTTGGCGATCACCTGCAGCGTGACGGTTTTGTTGCTTGCCACCGGGCGGGCTGCGAGGCCGAAGGGAACGCCCGCCACCGGCAGGTAAACCAGGAAGCCGTTGTAGCGGCTGCTGCTGTCGGGGGTGATGACCTCATACCCTGCCCCCGAGGTGGGAGGAGCGGGGTCGGCGGTGCCGGTCGGATCGTAGGTGGAACCGCCGGTGTAGACGACGAGGTCGTTGACCGCCGCGCTCGGCGCTCCGGTGCAGTCCTTGAAGAAGACGCTACCGGCCTCCGTCACCTGAAAAAAGTCACCGATGCGGACCGCCGCCGAACCCGAGGGTTTACCGATCGCGGCGTTCAGGGTGCCCAGATAGCGCTTGGGCTTGGCAAGCGTGATGGTGACTGCGCCAGCCGGCCCGGTGCCCGTCGCCGGCGCGATGCTGGCCATGATCGGGGCGTCGAGCGACCGCGCGACGTCGAAGGAAAGCCGGTCAATGACGCGCTGGGCGTTCGAATGGACCGTATTCAGCGCGACGTTCTTGGTAAAGAGCGTGAGTCCCGCGGTGGCCGCGATGAAGACCACGCCGCCAATGACGACCAGCACCGCCACGGCGGTGAGGATCTCCACGAGCGTGTAGCCGCGGACGCGTTTCCAGAACTGCTGGAGGGCGGGAGAGAGCTTTCTCATGGAAACGGATTAATCGCGGGTGATGACGGTGTTCGCCTCCAACCAGGGGGAATCGACCCCTTTGTAGGTGTACTTGACCTTGAAAGTGACCTTCTTCATGTCGAGGCGGACCCGCCCACCCGGTTCAACGTAGTCGGTGGTGATCTTGCGCAGTTCCCCCATAACCACCGTCTCCTCCGTGGGCGAGGTGAAGAACGCGACCTGGCCTTCCCGCCTCGCAGTGGGCCGGGCATTCACGCCCTCATTCGCGGTGTTGTAGAGTTCTCCCGCGGTCGTGTCGGAACTATTTCGGGCTACATCCGGGACGTTCGTAGCCGTCCAGCGCGAACTGAGCGCTTCGTTCACGGCCGCGCCGAGAAGAATCTTCGCCGAGGTGTTGAGCCGGGCCTTGGTGGCGAGTTCGTTCGCTCCCCCGAAGGTCAGGTAGAATCCACTCACCGTGATGGCCAGGATCGCGGCTGCCACCAGGGTCTCGACCAGAGAGAAGCCACGCGGGACGCGCCGGAGGCGCGAAAATCCGGGAGCAGAGGGCGACGAGATCATTAGGGGGTCAGAATGCGTGGAGCTGCTTCTGTCAGCAAGCGATTCCCGCGCCAGGAAGATCCTCCCGGCATGTAGGCCGACGGACGCATGCAGCTGCCGGACCGATCCGGCGCTTGCATTCCCCGGCAGCCTGCGCCACGCGTGGCGGGTCGAGGCATGCTTCACATCTTCAATCTCTTCCTGGCCCTCCTGATCCTGACGAATGCCGTGGGCCTGGGGCTGCTGGCCCGCCGCTATCTGCCGCTCCCGTTTGGGCTCGCTCAGGGAGTCGGGGTGGCGGGACTCTGCGCCGTGCTCTTTTTCGTCGAGCACTACTTCGGTCTCGGGCGGTTGGGCTGGTTGATGCCTTTTTCGACCGTCGCCTCGGTCGGATTGCTCTGGAAGACCCGTTCTCATTTCTCAGAATACAAGCACGGGGTGCTCTGGCTCTGCGTCGGTTTCTTCTACGTCCTGGCCTGGCGCTACGCTCTGCCGAATATCGACGGCAACACCGAGCGCCTGCCCGATCTGAGCTTCGTGGTCGCGTACCTCCAGGGAGTGACGCTGCCGCCTCCGGATCCCTGGTACCCGCCGCATCTGCTCGACCACTACTACACGTTTCAGCATTACGGCGCCGGCCTGCTGGGGCGCTGGTTCGCACTCGATGGCGGCACGGCCTACCAGATGGCCTATTCGCTCCTGGCCGGGCTGGCGATGTCGGCCGCCTACGAGCTGGTGGCGCTGCTCTGCAAGCCCCGCTGGGGTCAGGCCATGGTCCTGCTGACCTTCCTGGTCGGCGGCACCGGCGCCTCGGTCTTCACCCCGTTCATGGTGAAGGACGAGATGACCTACGATTCTCAGCGTTTTGCCGGCGGGACGACGTTCTACGACGACAACCGCCTGACCAACTTCGGACTCTGGATCAAGCACCTCCATTACAAACCAAACACCAATCGCGAACAGGTGCCGGAGGTACCCATGGAGACCTTCTCCTATGTGGTGGAACTCGGTGACTACCACGCGCCGCTGGGCGGCTTCTGGATCCAGGTCCTCTCGCTGGGGGCGCTGGTCCTCCTCTGGCGCAAGCCGTCCCATGCGTGGGCGGCGGGACTGTTGGGCGCCTGCATTCCGCTGACCATCGCCACGAACACCTGGAATCTACCGTTTCAAGGGGTCATGGCCGTTGGTGCGGTCGCTTTCCTTTGGTGGAACCGGCATGAGCACGTGGTCCGCGGACGCAAAGATCCGCCCGAACCGGTCAACTGGCAGGCTTTCCTCGTCGGGCTGATCGGGACCGCCTTTCTGTTCTACCCGTTCTTCAGCTACTTTCTGGTCAAGAACATCGGCAACAAGTCGCCCCTGGAAATCGTACCGCTGCGCCTCGGCACCCAGTTTCTGACGCCGCCGCTTCTGTTCGCCATGATCTTCTGGCCGCTCTTCGTGGTCGGCATCGCTCATATGTTCGGCTCGCAGGGGGCGCGGCGGCTGCACGCGTTTTTCTGGTTCGCCGCCCTGCTCGTGACCGAGCTGATCTTCGTCAACGACATCTATGCGGGCAGCGCCGAGCGCTTCAACACCACGCTCAAGTGGTGGCCGTGGGTCTTCAACGGCACCATGCTCACCCTGGCGGCTTCGAACCTCAATGCCGGGCGGTCCTTCCGGCGCTACGCCACGGTCGTGGTGCTGGCTTTGCTGCTGACCTACACGGTCTCGCTGGGCCGATATTACTTCGGGACCATTCGCAATCTGGCCAAGCTCGGGACCTGGCACGTGGGACAGCTGAACGGATCGGCCTGGATTCGCCACGACCCGCCGCTGCGCACGGCCCTGGAGTTTCTGACCAAGGCTCCCAAGGGCATCGTCTTGGAGAGCCCCGACAACATGGCTTTCTGCCAGGTCGGGGCCTACGGACTCTTCAGTCAACAGCCGACTCTGCTCGGCTGGGCGTCCCACGAACAGCTTTGGCGGAATTATCTCACCGACACCTACGATCGTTACCTGAAGATCAAGGAGTTCTACGAGGGCAAGATGGCCGATCCCGCGGCCTGGCTGAAGGGCTTCGAAGTGCGCTACATTCTCTGGCTGCCCCGCGACAACAACAACAAGGAGGCCCTGGCCCGGCTGAGCGCGCAGCTCGCGGCCGATTACCAGTGGCACGAATTCTACCGGGCGAACGACTACGCGGTCGGAATCTGGAGCCGGCGCACCAAGTAGCCAGCCCGGCGATCTAGCCCCGCGCGATCGCCTGCACCGCCAAGGCGGCAGCCCGGCGATGCCCGCGGTGATCCTCGCGCTGGAAGCGGGCCAGTTCGGAGGCCATGACGCCTTCGAAACCCGAACTGACCAAGCGCCGGCCCGCCTCGAGCGAGTTCCAGACCTTCGACGGAAAGAGCGCCTCCTGAAAATCGGGGTGCGCGGCGATCAGGTGAACCTCCGCTTCGAGCAGCGCCGCGCGGAGCCCGGCTTCGTCGGGGAAGGCCGGGCCGCATTCGATCCACTCCGGCAGGCGGCGGAAGCCTGGGCCATCGCCGCGGGCGACGATGCGATAGCCCTCGGCCCGCAGTTGTTCGGCGACGGGCAGGAAGCGGTCCACATCGTGGGCGTAGCCGAAGTTGCCGGCGTAAAGGGCTGTGCCAGGTCGCACGGGGTGAGCGGCGCGTTCCGCCTCGGTGAACTGAAACGGTGCCCAATCGGGGAAAACCCGCGCATTCGCGCCGCGATATCCGAGATTCTCCCCGACCTTCAACACCGCGTCCCAACGGGCAAGCGAGCGATCCCAGGCCCGGCGGAGTCCGCGGCGCACGAAGTCAGGATATCGCCAGACCGCGCGGGCAAGCTCGGGATAGTAGTCGTGCAGGCGATACACCGCCTTGGCGCCCCGCCGCCGGATGGTGCCGATGAGCCAGGGCGTGGAGGGCGGCGCGCTCGTGGCCACGACGGTATCGCCGGGCTGGACCTGCTCGCGCAGATAACGTCGAAAGACCCGGGCCGTCAGCGCGTACTCGAGGAAGACCCCGGGGAGGAAATGACGGGGAAAGCGCCGGATCGGCAGCCGGGTCAGCTCAGAGCGCGGTGCCGGCCGATCCAGCTGCCGGTAGTGGCCGTTGGTGCCAACCAGGCTGACAGATTCGCCGAGGGCGACGAGTTCATCCGCCAGTTGTTCGGAGTAGATCGAGGTGGGCGCCGCGTCCGGCCAGACGAACTGGTTCAGCAGGTGAATGCGACCCATGGTTCACGGGGTGGCGGCGGCGGCCGCGGAATAGGGGATGATGCGGCCGCCTTCCTCGACAATGAAGACGGGCCGGTCCTTGCCGTAGGCAGCGATGACGTCGTCGTTCTTTTCCCGGAGTTCGGCAAAGACGTAGGGCGAGGTGACCGGATCCAGGGGCAGCAGCGGCGCCGCCCGAATCCACTTGGGGAGAGCATCGGCCCGCAGCAGGAACAGCCCGCGCGCCGTCCCCAGCCGCTCGATGGCCTGCAGCTGTGTGCGGTCGATCTCATTGTAGCCGCGATAGCCGGAAATCCGGCGATGGAGCGTGGCCATGGTCGAGAGCGGCAAGGCGAACGCCAGCAGGGCCGCCACCCGCCGCGGCCACGGACCGGGGCCGACCACCGGTGACGGACGCGCGAGACACTGCAAGCCCCGGGCGGTGAGGAAGAAGAGCGCGAAGAGGGTGTCGATGTACACCCGCGGGCCGAAGCCGTGGATGGTGCCGTGATTGTGGCTCAGGTGCGCGAGCACCACCGAGAAGAACAGGCCCAGGGCGAACCAGTCGTGTCGGCCGGCCTGCCGGGCGAAAAAGGGCACGAAGGCAAAGGCGAACGGAAGACAGAGCCACCACTCGCCTCGCACCCACGGCCAGCCCCAGCCCGACATGAGCATGGGCAGCTGCGCCATCGATTTGTCGGTCCAAAAAGCGCCGAAGGGAAAGCGACTGGCGAGATCCGGAAAAGGTTCCCGGTAGGCGTAGGCGAACAGCAGCGGATTGCCGGTCACGACCCAGTTGTCGAGCAGGGTGGTCGTCATGCCGAGGCCCACCCCGAGCGCGAAACCGCAGAGTCCGATGAAAGCGCGGGCCCGGACGCGGCTGCGGCGCCATTCCCACAAACCGAGCAGGAGGGTCGGAAGCCCGACCGCCGCCCCGGTGAGCGGGCGGATGCCGAAGGCGAAGCCCAGCGCAGCCCCCGAGGCGACGAGCAGGGCGAGCCGGGGATTCCCGTCGTCTGGCCAGGCCCGCACGAAACCCCAGGCAAAGAAGACGAGCAGCATGGTGGTCGAGGCATGACTCATCATGCTGCCCGAAAGCACCACGCAGAACGGCGAAGTGGCGAGGAGGATGGCCGCGAGAAGTCCGACCTTCTGCCCGGCCAGGTCCGTGCCGAAGCGGTATTGTCCCCAGACCGAGAGGGCGCCACAAATCGGCGAGACGAGCCACGGAACGCCAAAGGCCATGCCGGCGCTGAGCAGCAGCGACCAGTTGACCGGGTAGGGGGTGAACCAGCGACCGTGGCGGAAAGCGGTGAAGGGGATGTTGAGCTGATCGGAAACCGGCGGCTCCGGGAGATCCAGCAGGCCGGCCAGCAGCCAGCGGGCCCGAAGGTAGTAACACAGATCGTCTTGAAAGCTCGGCAGGGCGCCGAAGACGGCGGTCGCGACCCAGCAGGAGAAGGCCAGCCGCGCGACCACGAGACCGACCGCCAGCACCGAAAGCTGCCAGGGTGACGACCACGCCGGGCCACGCGACTGGCCGGGCAGACAGCCGAGAAACGCGAAGCACAATAGCGCGGTCGCGGCCATGAAGACGCCCTTCACCAGCGGCTCGACACTGTGGCGCAAGTCGCGCTGCCACGGACCGCCGATGGACCAGGCGGCCAGGATCTCCGCGGGCGGGCGGGAAATGCTCAGGTCGTTGTTGAGCAGGCCGCTGCGAATGCACACTTCCAGCTGACCGCTCCCTTCGAAGACGAAGCGAAAAGCTTGCAGTACGCGGCCCGGGATCTCGGCCTCGAGCTCGAACGGGGGCTCGCAGCCGAGCGCCAGCTTGGTCAGGTCCTCCGACACTTGGGCTCGATCGACCCACCAGTCGCCCACCGGCGGGGCCCGGCCGGCACCGGTGAAGGCCCAGCGCGCCGGGAATGGATGAAAGACCTCGGGCTGGCCGGGGCGGCGGAGCTTCAGCCAGCCGCCGCCGAACTGCTCGAAGGTTTCGGCCGTGGCCACTCGCAGCCTCTCGACCCGGCCCAGCGCGTAGGGGTGTTTGATCTCCCGTCCATGCAGCAACAGCGTGATCTCAGCGGCGTCGACGCGAATCGTCAGGCGCTCGCGATAGGCGGTCTGCTGATGGACCAGCCAGGAGCCGGCCATGATGGCGAGGAGAACGGCCACATACCGCGGCCGGAGTTTCATGTTCATGGCAGCTTCAGTCCCTCCCGGAGCCAGAGCTTGTCGACTTCCTCGATCCGGTCCGCCACGAGGATCTCGTTGAGGGTGGCATAGTCGTAAAAGCCGCGCCCGCGCAGCAGGGCCTCGATGTCGGCGCGGTCGGTGCCGGGAGCCACGCGCATTTCGAGAAGAACCCCGGCGGTGCGCGCCCACATCTCTTCGCTCATGCCGGCCAGCGCGGTCAGTTCGGCGCCCTGCAGATCCATCTTGAGCAGGAGGCGTTCGCCCCGGAGTTCGAGATCGGCCAGACGGCAGGCCTCGACTTCCCAGCGCCCATGGTTCGCCCCGGACACCTCCAGGCAGGTACTGGAGGTGCTGGCCGCGTTCGGTTGCACGAGCGACAGTCGGGCGGGCCGATCCCAGAGTGCCGCCTCGACCGTGCGGAAGCCCGCCCGTCGCAGACGCTCGGCGCAGGCGGGATGCGGTTCGACACAGACGAGGTCGGCCGCAGGCAGCGCGCGCCGCACCATCTGGGCGAATTCACCCACGTTGGCGCCCCCGTCGATCACGCCGTCGAAGCGCCAAGCGCGCAAATGCGTGAAGAGCCGGTGATGCCGGCCGAGTACCCGCAGCCCGAATCCGAGCAGCGGCGAAAGCCCCGGCAGGCTGACCAGCCGAATGACCAGGCCCAGGCACGAGCGATAGAGCGTGTCATTCATCCGTGGCGCGGGCGGCAGCGCGGGGGCGCTCCGCCGGAGTCGAGAAGTTGCGGAGTTTCACCTGGTAGGACTCGCGGTGGTGCCGGAGATTGCCCTCCAAAATCAGGCCGGCGACGCCCAGCAGCACCGCCAGGGACACCAGGCTGGCGGCCAGGATGGCGAGGGGAAAGCGCCCGACCAGCGAGGTCTGGAAGTACTCGTAAACGGGCAAAAATCCGGCCATCAGTCCGAGCGCGAGGATACAGGCCGAGGCGCGCGAGAAAAAGAACAGCGGCCGATAGTCCCGCAGCAGCACGAAGAGCGCGCGCAGGATGCGCCAGCCGTCGCGCACGGTGTCGAGCTTGGAAGCCGTGCCGTCGGCCCGCTCGCGGAAAGGCACGGGGATCTCATGGAGGGAGAATCCCTTATCCACGGCCTGGATCGTCAATTCGATCTCCAGTTCGAAGCCGCGCGAGAGAATGGGGACATTCTTGTAGAACTTCCTGGTCATCAGGCGAAGACCGGAGAAGAGATCGCGGGTGCGATAGCGGAAGCTCCACCAAAGAAAGCGCTCGAAGACGCGCGTACCGAATTGGTGCAGCGGCCGAAAAGTGGCCTGCCCTGCCTGCCCGGCTGCCAGTTCGGGCGAACGAATGCCCGAGACGAAATCGGCCGGCGCACGCTGGAACGACTCCAGCAGCGCGACGGCCCCGCCAGCCGGGTAGCTGCCATCGCCGTCGACCATGAGCAGAAGGTCGTCCTGCACGTGTTCGAAGGCCACCAGCATCGCGCGGGCCTTGCCGCGGATCGGCGCGGAAAGCACTTCCGCGCCGGCGGCTCGCGCCACCTCGGCCGTGCCGTCGGTCGAGGCATTGTCCACCACCAGGATGCGGGCGTGGGGCAGGACGGCACGATACTCCTCCACCACGGCCTTGATGGCCGGTGCTTCGTTCAGGCAGGGGATGACCACGGCCAGGGTCGATCCGGCATGGGAACCTGACGGGGAGGGCATGGGGCGCGACTATTTGCGCAACTCGCGCCACAGGCGAGAGCCGAGTTGCGGAATCCGAGCCCTCGGCCGCGACGACGACCACTTAGGGGCCGGAAGGAACGGGGCGCCCGCGGATCAGCAGGTAGCGCAGGTGGGCAATGTCGAGCGGCGGAGCGGAAACGGTGATCTCCAGCCGGGTGACGCCTGTGGCGCCGATCTTCCAGGTTTCGAGCTGCGGTGCACCGCCGGAGATGTCGGCCACGTGGTGGTAGTGCGCGAGCTCGCCCGCGGCTCCCAGCGCGCGGGCGGTGATGGTGGCGTGCCCATTCTCCCAGTGATGGAAGGCGATCTCTTCCACTTCGCGAGGCTGCTCGAAATCGATCACCAGGGTCAGGGGGATGTCCGGATAGCAGCGTGTCACGCCAGGACCTGCCCGGAGGACACGGGCTGCAGTGGAGCCATCGGCTCCGCCGAGGAGAACCCGGGCGGGGCCACCGCAGATTTCCTCCACGCTCTCCACGGGCTTGGCGAGGGCCATTTTGGCGGCGCGTCGGATGGCGGGCCAGTCCGGCTTCAGCGTGAAGGAGACGACACGGAAGTGCACGCTGCCGTCGGGCCCGCGGAGGCGGCGATGTACCCGGTGGCTGGCCACGGCGGGGTCCACCAGCAATTCCCCATACTCGCTCTCGGTCAGGACGTTCAGATCTTCCGCCGCGGGAACCCGTTCCGGTTCGTTGACCAGGACCGTCAGATTGACCAGGGACACCTGTCGCTCGGGTCGGTTGGGGAATGGGGTGAAACCGAAATAGGGTAGGAACACGTCGGAGTTGTTGGCCCAGACGTGTGTGACGTTCAGCTTGGCCTGTGGGTGCAGGCACGCGAGTTCCGGGAGCGTCTCGCGGTAGATGGCCTGGGCGCCCCATTGCATCCCGTAGAGGCCCTGGTGCCGCGTCTGCTGCGCCCCCAGCGCCCGGGCATCGAGCTGAATCGACCAGGCCAGCAGCAGCACCAGCCCGCCGCCGCCCCAGCGCAGGAGGGAGTGCAATGCGGGCGTCCGCACCGGGTGGCTGAGCAGCGTCCAGCCGGCGGCGGCGGCGGCGGCCAGCGGCAGGCACATGGCCAGCACGCGGTTGGAAGAGATGCCGGAGATCGCGGCCGTGGCCGGCCCGGCGAGCCAGGCCACGACGAAGACGAGTGCGGCCGGCCCGCGCCAGCGCCAGCCCGCCACCATTCCAGCCAAGACCAGCGGAAGGAGCGCGAAGTGCGCGTTGCCGTAGGTCGGCACCTGGTGCCGGGCGACCGGTTCGAGATCGGGCTGAAACCAGTACACCGGAGACAGGCCCCAGCCGTAGATTTTGAGGAATTGCAGCGCCTTGGCTCCGGCAGTCAGGGTGCGATCGTGGAGATAGGATTCCACGTCGCGGAGATGTTCGCCCACCATCTCCGGATGCTGCCAGCGGAAGCGCAGGTAGGGCAGGAAGAGCAGCAAGGCAAAGAGTAGGCCGGCCGCGGCCCAGCCTCGCAGCTGCCAGTGGTGGCGCAGATGCGCCAGCAGGAGAATCACGGCGCAGACCAGCATGAGGCCCTGGCCATTAGAATATCCGTAAAACGTACCCGCGCCTGCGAGCATGGCGGGGAGAATGCACCAGCCGTCGCCCTGACGATAGCGGAGGTAGAAATAGAGGAACCAACCGAAGCAGCCGACCGTAAAGGTGACTTCGAAACCCGTCCGGCTGTGGAGGAACCAGGCCGGCAGGCAGCCCGAGACGGGAACTGCCAGCCACCACTCCCGCAGGCCCGCCCGCCGCAGCGCGAGCGCGACTGCCAGCATCGCCGACAGGCACAGGGCCACCGAGGTGCCGCGAATGGTCGCCACGGAGCGGCCGAAGAGCAGTTCGGAGAGGCCCTGTCCGTAGACACTGAGGCTGAGGTTGTATTTGAAGACGTTGCGGAAAAAGGCCGGCAGGACTTCGTGGGGCGGGTAAATGGCCCGCCATTGGTTGGCGGCGAGGGCCTGAAACTGAACCGGATGGATGGCCTCGTCGGCCAGGAAGTAGTTGGGAAAGGCCTCCAGGTCGGTCGCGAAGATGAGGGCGATCGCCGCGGTGCTGAGCAGGAAAAGCAACCATGACTCGCGGTCCGAGCGCATTGACTTTGGCTGCGCGAGCGTTCCTGAGTGCATGTACCGTGAACGAATCATCCGAAGAATCCGCGCGCAACCAGCCGGAGCGGCCACTCTGCGTGGATCTGGACGGGACGCTCCTGCGCGGGGACACGTTCTGGGAGCAGACCTTTGCCCTCCTGCGGCGGAATCCTCTCTTCGGATTCCGGTTCGTCGGCTGGGCGATCCGGGGCAAGCGGTTCACGAAGGAGCGCATGACGCTCGAAGCGCTGCCCGAGCCTGCCAGCTTTCGACTCTGTCCGGACTTGGTGGCGTGGCTGGCGCAGGAGCGGGCGCGGGGACGGCGCATCGAACTGGTCACCGGCACGCACCGGGCGGCCGCCGAGGCGCTGGCGGCCCAGGCCGGCGTCTTCGACGCGGTGTTTGCCACCACGCCCGACGTGAACCTGACCTCGCACCGCAAGGCTGCCTTCCTCCGGGAGCGGCACGGAGCGCAGGGATTCGACTATGCCGGCAACTCCAGCGCCGACCTGGCGGTCTGGAAGGAAGCGCACACCGCCCATGCCTGGCACGCCCGCCCTTCGGTGAATGCGGCCCTCCGAGCCTCGCATCCGCGGGCCGAGATCCATCAGCCCCTGCCCTCGACTTGGTCCGTCCTGATCCGGCAGCTGCGCGTCTACCAGTGGGTGAAGAACCTGCTGGTCTTCCTGCCGCTGCTGCTGGCGCATCGGCTGACGGACGGTTCTGCCTGGGGAGCTTCCGCGCTGGCGTTCATCGTCTTCAGCCTGGCCGCTTCGGGCGCATACTGCCTAAACGATCTGTTCGACCTCGCCGCCGATCGGCAGAATCCGCATAAGTCGCGCCGTCCGCTGGCCTCGGGCGATCTCGCTCTGGTTGCCGGGGTCGGCCTGGCGCTGGTGCTACCGGCGGTCGCCCTGGGCCTGGCCACGCTGCTGCCGCGGTCGTTCCTCCTGGCGGCGGCGCTCTACCTGGCGGGCACCGTGGCCTACTCGCTGCAACTCAAGCGCATCGCCGGGGCCGACGTGGTTTTTCTGACCGGGCTCTACGCCCTGCGCATCCTCGCCGGCGGACTCGCCGCCGGCATCCCGGTGACGCAATGGCTGCTCGGCTTCTCGGTCTTCTTCTTCCTCAGCCTTTCGTTGCTCAAGCGGCACGGGGAGTTGCTGGCCATGCCGGTCCGGGCGAGCGATGACGAGCTGCCGGGGCGCAGCTACCGAGCGTCCGATGCGGACACCATCCGCTCTTTCGGTGCCGCCAGCGCTTACGTTTCGGTGCTGGTGCTGATCCTCTACATGAGCGGCGAAACGGTTGCGCGGCTGTATCGGCAGCCGCAGGTCCTCTGGCTGCTCGGCCCCCTGCTGCTCTTTTGGTTTCACCGTCTGTGGCTGCTTTCCTCCCGCGGCCTGATCCCCGGCGATCCCATCCCGTTCGTGTTGCGCGACCGGACCAGCTACGTCGTGGCGGGCGCGGCTGGAGCCATCCTTTGGCTGGCTCACTGAGCCTCGCCCGGACGCTCGAAGGCCAGCACGCGGACTTCGAGCGGGGAAGCCGGATCGGGGCGCACTCTTAGATCGACCCGCACTTTCCACCCTTCCTGCGTGACCAACGCAATCGCTCTCGGCCGGGTGGGAGGATACAGATCCTGCACGGGGAGAGGCGGCTGCACCGGATAGTCGAAGACGACGATCCAATTCACCTTGGCCGCCCGCAACCGCTCCGCCACCGCGTCGACCTCCGCCTCGGGAGGAAAGCCGGCGTGGACCTCGCCGGTGTGGTAGGCGAGTGCGATGCCGTGATACCAACTGGTCGCGGCGAAGGGCCCCCGCAGGCCTGCTTTCTGCAGTTCGCCGACAATGCCGCGGAAGTAGTCTGCAGGCAGTGACTGGTAGTCCCGCAGCAGCAGCGGGCCCCAGCGCAGCAGCAGCGAAAGCCCCAGCACTGCCGGCATTACCAAAGCCCAGCGCCGCGGCAGTACCTGCGTCCACCAGGCGACCGCCAGCAGGATCAGCGGCAGGGCCAGCGCATTCAGGTAGCGCGGCTCGAAAGCGACCGGCAGATAGCCTCCGGCGTAGAGGAGCCAGGTTCCCGTCAGCCAAAGTGCCGCCGAGCGTGGGATCGCCGCCGCCCAGCGCGGCCCGCGCCCGGCGACCACGGCGAGTGCCAGCAGCGCCGACAGGCCCAGGCCTCCGAAATCCAGGCGGAGCAGGGCACGGCCGATGCCGTAGGTGTTGCGCGCCACGACATTCAACTGGTGACGAAAGTAGGTCTCGGAGGAGAAGGGCGACCAGAATTGGTAAGGTAGCCGATCTGGTGCTTCCCAGACGCTCACATAGGGCGGCGAAGGCACCCCCCACACTACTGGGTGAAAGCGGACCTTGTCCGATGGCCCGACGACCGCGTGGTTAATCGGGCCGCTTTTGCCGATCGTCGGACCGCCGTTCTTCCAGCCCAGGAGACACCAGAGCGGCAGTACCGCGAGAAGCAGGCCTGCGACGGCCGATAGCACCCACGGCCCCGAGCGGGCGCCCGCCGACCGCCGAAGCCACCAGATGGAGGCCGGAAGGTGCAGCAAGCCAAAGGGGAGAGCGTAGGCTTTGGCCCAGACGGCGAGCCCCGCAATCGCGCCGACCCAGAAGGCGTTGCGGGGCGTGTCGGCGCGGGCCGCAGCCGGGAGCATGGCGAAGCTCCAGATGAGCACAGCGGCGACCAGCACATCGGGCGCAACCACGAACATTTGCAGCGAGGCCGCTGCGGGAGCCAATGCGAGCAGGAGCAGCCCATGAATGGAGGGCGGGGCTGGACTCCAGGTTCGCAGGAGGCGGGATGTCGCCCAAAGGAGGAAAGCTCCATGCAGAGCCAGGGCGAGGCGCGCGGCTACGAGGCCATCGACGCCCGCCCAGCGCAGAGGGGCCATCGTCAGGGGAAACAAAGGGCTCCAGTAAAGAGAAACGGCCCCGCTCCAGACGCCTTCCGCCCAGTAGCCTGCCTGGCGCAGGTAGGCCACGCCGTCGGGATTGAGCCGATCCATCTGGCTTGCTGCAAGCAAGGCGGCCAACACGAAATACAGTGCCAGCGAACCAGTCAGGAACCAGCCCTCGCCCCGGGCATGGGTCGTCGGTGGGATGGCGGTCATGCGTCAGGACGGGGCACCGACTCCTGCCGGCGCTGGAGGTGCACGTCACGTTCCCGGGCGTTGAGCAGAGCCAGCGCGGCCAACTCTCGTCGATCGGCCTTGGCGGCCAATTCGGCCAGGAGTTGCCAGGCCTCGCTGCGGAAAGGCGCTGCTTCGCAGTATTGGTAGAGCTGCACGAGGGCTGGCTGCATCTGTCCGGCTTCGACCAGCGACATCGTCAAAGCCCGCTGCGTGCGCCAAGTCGGATGCTTCGCAATGGCCAGATAGAGCTCCTTGCGCCCGTTGCCTTTGCCCGAGGCGCGTTGGTATTCCCCGAAGGTCAGCCAATAGGAGGCGTAATTGATGGCGTTGGGCTCCCAGCCGGTCAGCAGATCTCCGGCTTGGGCGACCTGACCTTGGCGGAGGCGGATTCTGGCCAGGGCAATGCGAGCCGCCTCGAAGCTTGGCTGACGGCGGAGCGCCTCCTCATAGAGGGCGACGGCTCCTGCCGGATCGGACGCACTGCGCACCCGGGCCAGATTGGCCAACATGCGCGGCGAATCCCCGCCCGCGGCGATGGTCGCACGGAAAAACTCCTCCTCCGAGCGCCAGTCGGTCTGTCGGAGCAGAGTGCGCAGCCCGAGGGCCGCCAACCACACCGCCAGGCCCAGAGCAGCCGCTCGGCGAAGAAAAGGGGACCATTGCGCCCAGCGAGGGGCGAGGAGAACTCCCGTCAGCAGGAAGACCCAAGCCAGCGGCTGATACAGCCAGTGCTCCGCCAAGCTGGCGTTGAGGGAAAGGGCATTGCTGATGGGCAGGTACGTCAAAGCAGATCCCAGCCAGAGCGCGCGCTCGAGCGGCCGTCGGCGCAGGCGGAACAACAGCCAGCCGGCTCCCGCCAGGAGGAGAGTGCCGAGGGAGGCGAGTGCCCAGCCGGGCAGCGCGGCGCGGTTCGAGGGCAGCTCACCCGTGCCACATCGGTCCATCAGCAGATCGACGGGCGCGATGACGAGGCGCGCATACTCGGCCAGCGCCTCCAACCCCAGTCTCGGACGCAGCCCGAGGGGCACCAAGGGACCTAGCCCGGGGCTCGGGCCCTGCAGGTTCGCCCGCTGCCAGCCGTAGAAGGCGAGCGCCAGCGCCGCGAGGCCGAGCCAGGTAAGCCACGTGCGCCGGCTGGGCTTCCAGAGCATGAGTACCAACGTGGCAAGGGCAAACGCCAGCAGCCCAGATTCCTTCGAAAGGGCAGCTGCCAGACTCAGCATGGCTGCCACCGCCAAGCCGGAGAAGCGAAGATTTTCGGGCCGCTCGAGGGCCCGGGCGAGCACGCCGATGGCAGCCCAAGTGAAGAGGGCCGCGAGGGGATCGGCGCGCCCGGCAATGTAGGTCACGGCCGAGGTGAGCAACGGATGCAGCCCCCAAGTGAGCGCGACCAGCCAGGCGAGCCACGATTCGGCGCCCTCCGGCAGCGCGGTTGTCCTCCGCCAAAGAGTCAGCAGGGGCTGCGCGCCCCAGGCCAGCGCCACCATCGCGCCCAGGTGAGCGAGAATGCTGCTGGCGTGGTAGCCGGCCGGCTGCAGGCCGAAGAGCGCATAGTCCAGAGTGAAGCTCAGGCGTTGCAGCGGCCGAAAGAACTCGGAACTGGTGAGATCGAAAAAGAGCCGTTGGAGCCATCCGTCCGGGATGTTTCGCCAGCTCCGAATGAAGGGATCGGCACCGATCAGCGCGAAATCGTCCCAAACGAAGCCGTTCTGGAGAGCTGGCGCGTAGGCCCCGGCGACCAGCAGCAGCGTCAGCGCAGCGAAGAGCAGGGGACGGCGAAGGGCATTCATTTCAGGGGTTCCTGCGACGCGAGATCTCCTGTTCGAGCGCGCGATAGAGCGGCTCGTCCGGCCGCAACTGCAGTGCCCGGTCGAGCGCCTGCTGGGCTGCGGGGAGGTCGTTTCGGGCCAAGGCGATCTGGGCCGTGTAATACGCCACCCGGGAGTCCGCCGGAGCCGCCTTCTGCAAATGCGCCACGAGTTGCTCGGCCAAGGGCCAGTGGGCTTCGGCGATGGCCAGCACGGCGGCATTGTTCCACGCCCGGAGCAATTGCGGGTCGCGCTCGATAGCCCTGCGGTAGTGGTCCAGGGCGCGGGCGTTTTCCCCAGCCTCCTGCCAGAAGTTCCCCAGCATGAGCGCCACCTCGGCGTTCGCGGCTTCGCTCTGCTCGATCCTTTGCACCAACGGTAGCGCCAATTCTCGTTCTCCTGCCGCCAGCAACCTGACCGCTGCATTGTAGTCTGCCAGGGTATCGACTCCCCCGGGGCGGGGTGCGGAGGTGACGACCCAGCCCGCCAGAAGCATCGCCCCCGCCGCTCCGGTCCAAGACAGGGGCCCAAGGCTGCGCGCTTGCCAGGCATGCAGCCAGCCGGTTCCCGCAACCATCAGCAGGGCGGGGACGGCCATCAGCCGATACCGCTCGGTCACGAACGCCGGGAGCACGGACAAGGTGTGCAGAGCTACTGCCGCAGCCGCCCAACGGGTGGAGGGTCTGGACCGCCCGAGCACCAGTCCACCTGCCGCCACCACCACGAGCGTCCCGAACCCCCAACCCATGGTGGTTACACCGAGCATCCGGAGGGGGCGAATCACCGAGATGTCGTCGTATTCGAAATTACTATAATAGTTCCGAATTTTTGCAAAAATGATTCTTGCCCATAGCCCGGGGTTCTCAGAAATGAATTTGGCGGCCTCGGCATTCCAGTAGGCGCTCACTTCGTATCGTCTCAGAGGGCGGCCGAGTCGGGCTTCGGCCAGTCTGGCCGAGTCTTCGAGGAGCCCCTCCTGACTCGCGCGGATCCCGGGTGGGAAGTTGGGGTAGCCGGTGGCCAGCGGGTTGTTGCCGATGTAGAAGTTAATGCCCGAGTGGGCCGAGAGGGCGACGGGCTCGCCTGCAACGAAGCGATTGTGGACCCAAGCGGGGCTGGAGCCCGCCGCCAAGCCGACCACGAGCAGACCGCTGCGGCCCACCCAGTTGACCAGGCGGGACCGCGGCTCTTCCGGCGGCGGCCAAAGAGCCACGGCCAGGAGCGGAAGGAGGAAGAGCAGGTTGGCGGAAAGCAGCGTGACGAAGCCGAGGGCACCCCCCACGCCCAAGGCCTGGAATGCAGTCCAACGGTGCCCCTGGTGCCAGCGCACGATCAGGAGAACCAGGAAACCTGTGAAAGCCAGCGTGGCGGGGGGATTCGGCATCAAGGTGGCTGCGAATGCCTGGGCAGGCCGGAAGAAGATCCAACCGAGGCAGGACACGCTCGCGCAGAGCAGGGTAGAGCGCGGTTTGGACGGTTCGGCCGTGGCCGCGATAGCGAGGAAGATCAAACCGCCGGTGAGCGCGTCGAAACCAGCCTGGAAGAGGAGCGGGGCCCAGGGAAAGGGCAGCTGGAGTAGCTGCAAGCAAGCCAGGAAATAGGGGTAGAGGGGCAACCCCAGAAAAGCCTGGCCGTCGGTCCACTGGCCGGCGGCCACCCGCGCGGCCCAGCGAAGGTAATAGGCACTGTCGCCATGGTCCTGCGAGAAAAACGGGGAATCGGCCAGCTGAAGCAACACCCATAGCCGGACGAGCAGAACCGCCGCTGTCGCGAGCAGGAAAGCCCGGCCGAGATGGATCTGAGGGTGCGTCTGCAAGCGCGCCTTGTTGAGCCCGGCGGCAGGCCGTCGTCAAGGTCCGGGCGAATTTCGTCGCCAATCTTCCCAAGGTGAGCGGCCGCGGCCCCGAAACTGCTTCTCCGAGGCAGGTCCCGTCCGCCAATGGGCGGGTCAACCCGCATATTCATTCCATGAAACTCAATCATCATCGTTCCGGCTTCACGCTCGTGGAAATCATGATCGTGGTCGCCATCATCGCTCTTCTGGCGGCGATCGCCGTCCCCGGCTTCCTGCGTGCGCGTAAGCGTGCTCAGGGCACCACCATGAAAAACGACCTGCGTCTGATCGACGCGGCCAAGGATCAGTACGCCATCGAGTTCAACAAGTCGAACCAGAGCCCCCTCTGGGCCGACCTGACGCCGTACTTCAAGCCTGGCACCCGCCTGGCCACGGCTACCTCGGGCACGGACCTGTTCAACAACGCGTACGTGATCAACAACCTCTCGACTCCGCCGAAGATCAACCAGAACACCTTCGATGCGCTCAGCGACATCATCGGTGTTGAATTCTGGTCGCCGTTCCAGCCGTAACACGCTTGCTTCCCCGCTTCTTCATGCGCCCGGGCAACCGGGCGCATTTTTTTTGCCCCAAGGAGGGTGTGCCGCCTCGCTGCTCTGGATCTCTGAAAAAGTCCTCTGGTGCGTAATTTTCAGCGTGACACCAGCGCCTCCGCTTGGTATGTCCTACCTGCCCGGTTCACGGGCAATTGCATCCAT
Organism: Verrucomicrobiota bacterium; assembly: GCA_018240025.1. GTDB lineage: Bacteria > Verrucomicrobiota > Verrucomicrobiia > Chthoniobacterales > SZAS-18 > SZAS-18. Next base: position 74,593 of record JAFEGM010000059.1, on the reverse strand, counting down.
AACTAAAATAATGAAACTCAATCATCATCGTTCCGGCTTCACGCTCGTGGAAATCATGATCGTGGTCGCCATCATCGCTCTCCTGGCGGCGATCGCCGTCCCTGGCTTCCTGCGTGCGCGTAAGCGTGCTCAAGGCACCACCATGAAAAACGACCTGCGTCTGATCGACGCGGCCAAGGATCAGTACGCCATCGAGTTCAACAAGTCGAACCAGAGCCCCCTCTGGTCTGATCTGACGCCTTATTTCAAGCCTGGTACCCGCCTGGCCACCGCGACCTCGGGCACCGACTTGTTCAATAACGCGTACGTGATCAACAACCTCTCGACTCCGCCGAAGATCAACCAGAACACCTTCGATGCGCTCAGCGACATCATCGGTGTTGAGTTCTGGTCGCCGTTCCAGCCGTAACGCGCTCGCGTTCCATTTCTCCGTGCGCCCGGGCAACCGGGCGCCGGACAACGCTGCACGCACACTCGCTGTGCTTCCACCGATGGCTAGTCTCACCCACTATGTCCACCAATCTGCGGCTTTCACGGGGTTTCACCCTCGTGGAAATCATGATTGTGGTGGCGATCATCGCGCTTTTGGCGGCTCTCGCGATTCCCGGATTCGTTCGTGCGCGCAAGCGCTCGCAGGCGGTCATGATCAAGAATGAGTTGAAACTCATCGATGCCGCCGTCGACCAGTATGCACTAGAGTACAATCGGTCAGGAGGTATACTCACGTTTGCCACCCTGACCCCTTACTTCAAGCAGGGCCGGTTGGTCGATTCAGGTGGACGCGATGTTTTCGGCAACTCTTACGAGCGATTCGAAATTGGCACCGTTCCCAAGCTAAACGACGCTACCTATTCCAATCTGTCGGATGTGGTGGGCCCGGAATTCTGGGCCCCCTTCTATCCGTAGTTTCCCGGGCAGGCACGATGTTCGTGCCTGCCCTTTTTGCATGTCTGCGCGCAAGCTTGCGGTCCTCGCTCCATGGATATTGGCTCTCGGTGCCTCTCTGGCGCTTTTCGGACCAGCGCTCAATTTCGACTTCCTGAGCTATGACGACGCGTCCTTCGTGCGCGACAATCCCAGGGTGGCTTCGGGCCTGAGTTGGGAAGCCTTCAAATGGGCGCTGACGGCGAATCTGTTCTCCGTCGACCGGTTGGCGGAATATTGGATGCCACTCACCCTGCTCTCCCGGCAGTTGGACAGTCAATTGTTCGGGCTCGATGGCGGCTGGTATCATCTCCAGGGAATCCTGCTGCACGGCCTCAATGCCGCGCTCGTCCATCGCGTACTTTTCCAGGCAACCGGCGCGAACCTACGCAGCGCGATGGTGGCGCTGGTCTTTTTGATCCACCCCCTCAACACGGAAGTGGTTGGCTGGATCGCGCTGCGCAAGGATGTGCTGGCGGCCACCTTCAGCCTGCTCACGCTCCTTGCGTACGTCCGTTTTCAGCAGACAAAGCTATCTAGATACTATTCCTTAGCGCTCGTCTGCTTTGTGGCGGCACTGGCTTCGAAGCCCGCTGTCATCAGTCTGCCCCTCGCGCTTTTTCTCCTCGACCTGTGGCCGCTCGGGCGGATCGGATTGCAGCCGTTCCGTCTCCGGGCTTGGGCGGAAGCTGCCTTGGAGAAGCTCCCCTTTCTGGCCCTGGCGCTGATCGGTGGCTTCGTGACTTTTGTCGGGCAGCAGGACGCTGGCTCGGCGCGGGGCGTTTGGGAAGGGACGCTGGGGCAGCGGGCCGCGAGTACTGCGGTGGGGATGCTCGACTACCTGGAGCGCATCTTCTTTCCGCTCCATTTGTGCATCCTTTATCCCCAGCGCAATCCGGCCTCGATCGACCCATCGCGCCTGATGCTGGCACTGCTGACTTTGGGGCTCGTGACCAGCCTTTGCCTTTGGCTCGCCCGCCGTGGGAAGACCGTGGGGCTGAGTGGCTGGCTCTGGTTTATCGGTCTCCTTCTGCCGGTCTCCGGACTGGTTTCCTTTGGGCGGCAGGCGACCGCCGATCGGTATCTCTATCTGCCGATGATCGGCTTCCTCTTTGCCTTCGTCTGGCTGGTAGCCGAGGCGTGGGCTGCACGCACCCGGTTCGGGCTGACCAGTCGCGCGTGGCGCCCCTTGGGCGCAACGGCCGTGCTCGCGGCGCTGCTCGGCCTGGCCTGGAAAGCCCGGGCGCAGATCGGGACTTGGCGCGACACCTTCACCGTCTGGGAGAATGCGATGGCAACGGAACCCGACCATGCCTTCGCCATGCAGATCCTGGGAGGAGATCACATCGTCCAGGGCCGTCTCGAGGTGGGGGAGACCTACCTCCGGGCAGCCATCAAGCTGGACCCTGATCGTGGCGAGGCTCGGGGTAAACTCGGCTTTCTGCTCGCCACCAACGGCAAACCAGCCCAGGCGGTCCCGCTGCTCGACGAGGCGATTCGCTACCGGCTCCGCGATCAGAAACTCCATGGAGCCCTGATCGCTGCCTTGCAGAAGTTGGGGCGCACGGCTGATGCGCGGCGGGCGGAGGTGCGTTGGCACCTGATCCGCGTCGACGCATTTCTGCAGAAGGGCTTGGAGATGTTCCACGAAAGGGAGCTCGACCTCGCCCGCGAGCAGTTTGATCTCGCCTGGTCGGCCGTGGCCGAGGCTCGCCGGTCCAAGGTTCCCCACCTGCTCTTCCGGCGGGAATCGAACTACTGGGCAGGCATGCGGGTCGATATCGCCGAGGCGACACGCCCCGAGTTCCGCTTCGAAGGCGAGTATCTTACGGCTGTCCTGACCTATCTGCATCAGCCGAAGGAGGCGATCGGCCAGTTCCGGCAGATCTGCGCCCGCTTTCCCGAGCAGGCGGCAGCGTGGTGGCGGCTGGCCATCTGCGCGCGGGAGGAGGGCGATTCTGCCCTGGCCGCGGAGGCGGAGGCGAAAGCCCGTCGTGCATCGCGGGCTGCCCCGGACGTCGAAGCGGAGTGGAAGCTCGATGTCCCAGCCGCGACTCCGAGTGCCTGAGGTTTGCGTTCCGGAGGTTTCGAGCGTAGTCGGCGGATCGCGTCGTCATGTCTGAACTTTCATCCCCAGCCCCGTCGAGCTCTGTTCCAGTACTGGTCATCGGGGGAGGCCCGGCCGGATTGACGGCTGCCGCAGAACTGCAGCGACTCGGTCAGCAGGTGGAAGTGCTGGAAAAGGACCCAGAGTATGTGGGCGGCATCGCGCGGACCGTCCGTTACAAGCAATACCGGTTTGATATTGGGGGTCACCGTTTCTTCTCCAAGAGCAACGAGATCACTCAGTGGTGGCGCGATCATCTGCCACCGGGGGATTTCATCCAGGTGCCCCGCCTTTCCCGGATCTTTTACCGGGGCAAGTACTTCGACTATCCGTTGAAGGCGATGAATGCCTTGCTCAATCTGGGCATCTTCACCAGCATCGTCTGCGTCTGCAGTTACTTCTGGCGGAAGCTCTTCCCCATTCAACCTGAGCGCTCGTTTGCAGACTGGGTGTCGAACCGGTTCGGAGACCGGTTGTTCAATATTTTCTTCAAAACCTACACTGAAAAGGTCTGGGGCATGCCGTGCACGGAGCTCAGCGCCGACTGGGCCGCGCAGCGGATCAAGGGGCTCTCATTGCTCACGGCCATCAAAAACGCCCTTATCCCGCAGAAGAAGGACGCGGGTGCAGCGCTGGTAAAGACGCTGATCGACGAATTCGAATATCCTAAGTACGGGCCCGGGATGATGTGGGAGAAGGTCGCCGCCGACCTGGAAACTCGGGGCGGGCGAGTTCGGATGGGAGAAGGGGCCGTCAAGCTGAAGCGGGAGGGTTTGCGCGTGCGCGAGGTTCATTCGGTCAATCAGGCCGGGGAATTGACCGTGCGACCGGTGGACCAGGTGGTCGTTTCGATGCCTTTGCGAGAGCATGTGCTGGCCTACGACCCGCCCCTGGCCCCCGAGGTGGTGGCGGCGGCGGAGCGCCTGCAGTATCGGGACTTTCTGACCGTCGCACTGATGGTGCGGGGCAGCGACCTGTTCCCCGACAACTGGATCTACATTCATGACCCGGCGGTGAAGCTGGGTCGCATCCAGAACTTCAACAATTGGAGCAAGTTCATGGTGCCGGAGGAGGGGACCACCTGCCTGGGCCTCGAGTATTTCTGCTTCGAGGGGGACGGACTTTGGAACATGACCGACCCGGACCTGATCGAACTGGGCAAGCGCGAACTCGAGCAACTGGGGCTCGTCTCGGCCAAGGATGTGTTCGACGGCTCGGTGGTGCGCATGGAAAAGGCCTACCCCGTCTACTATCCTGGCTATGCCGACGATGTGGAGACGATCCGAGGCGCTCTCTCGCAGATCGAGAACCTGCAGGTGGCGGGCCGGAATGGTCTGCACAAATACAACAACCAGGATCACTCCATGATGACGGCTTTGCTGGCCGCCCGGAATCTCGCCGGCGAGAAATGGGACGTTTGGAAGGTGAACACCGACGCCGAGTACCACGAAGCCGGCGAGTCTGGCCAGGAGAAGGGTCGCCTGCAGCCACAGCGCCTGAATTGACCATGGAGCCGAATCCCGCCCCGCCCGGCGCGACGCGAAAGCTCCTGTTCCGCGTCGGGTTTCTCGTGCTGGCGGTGACGCTGCTGCTCGAGATCTGGCGACCTTGGTTCTACCTCGAAGACGATAACTTCACCAGTTACATGCCGGGGATGCACGAATTCTCCCGGCGCTTGTGGAGTGGGCAAAATCCGTTTCTCAATGAGCACATCTTCGGGGGCCGGTACAACATGCTGGCCGATCCGTCGGTCTTCGGTGCGCTCAGCCCCTGGCTACCGCTCGTATCGCTTCTGGCGCTGACGCCGGCCAGCCTGTGGCTCACCGATGTGATGAGCCTCTGCAATTCCTGGGCCATTGCGCTTTCGTTCGCCTGGGCGGCACTCTGGCTGCGCCAACGCGGGCATCACCGGGCTCCCGATTGGCTGATCGTCGCGCTCAGCCTGAGCTATGCCTTCACGCCCTATAACCTGCTCATCGGCAGTTCCTGGATCGGGTTCCTCAACGGCCAGGCGACCTTGCCGCTGGTGATCGTCGGACTCTTCAGCGATTCGAACCGGCGCGCGATTCTGCTGATGGCCGGAGCCTTGTTGTACGCGCTCTTCGGCGGCCATGCGCACACGTTCGTCATCGCCAGTGTGTTCAGCGGTCTGCTCGGTCTGCTGGTAGCGTGGCGACTGCGCTCGATGCGGCCGCTCGTACGGCTGCTGGCGGCCGGCGGGTTGGCTGCACTCTGTATTCTCCCGCTGCTTTGGCCGACACTGGCCCAGTTCCAGGCTTCCCCGCGGGGTGCGGGGCTGCCGTCCGAGCTGGCGGCCCGGGGGACACTTGCGCTTTGGCCTCTCGCTTCCAGTTACCTCTTCGGCCCTTTGGCGGCCGGCTGGCTCGGCGGGATCGGACTGCACGGAGCGGATCCGGTCTTCAATCTGGGTATCGCGTTCTCGGGCGTTGGCCTTCTGGCCATTGCGGCGACGGCGTCGGGCCTCCGCCCGGGAAACAGCCATCCTCTCACTCTGCCGCTGCTGGTTTGCTTTCTGCTCGCCGCGCTCCTCATCGTGCGTCCGTCGTGGCTCGCCGGCCTCATCTCGCACCTGCCGGTGTTGCGGTCGCTGCAATGGCCCTTCCGTGAGATCTGGCTCCTGTTGTTCATCAGTCACTTCCTGCTGCTGCTGCATTGGCAGCACCTGCACCGGGCGCCCGCGATCATGGCCGGGAGCATCTCGGCCCTCGGACTGGCGTTGGTGCCCCTGAACGAGCCGCCGGCGCTGTATCCGTTCACGCTTGATCGGTCGCTGGTCTTCAGCGGCGAAGCCGAGCGCTACTGGAGCACGGTGCGCGCGCGGCTGGGGCCGAAGCCACAGGTGGTCTCGAGCCTCGATCCGCGCTTTCTCCTGCTCGCGCGGCCGGAGATCCCCTTCAGCCTGCTGGGCGGCTATACGTTTGGCTCGCTCTACGGCTTCGTCTCCGTCAGCGGCTACACTTTCACCTCCGGCTTGCGGGCGGAAGAAGCCGGTCCCCGGCCTTACTTCTTCTCGGGCTGCTATTTCCCGCCCGACGCCAAGCGGATGGCAGAATTGAATCCCGCCGCTTGGGTGATCGAATTGCACGGACTCCGGCCGGCGCGTTGGTCGCTGAGCCGAGGCAGCGAGCGATTTGGCTTCCTGTTCGATCCCGCGACCGGCACCGTGAAGGAAGATCCGACTTTTGCTTCCCGACCGTGAAAACTCCGGCCGTCATGCCCAAAGCCGTCATCCTTTGCGGAGGCAAAGGCACCCGTCTCCGGGAGGAGACCGAGTTTCGCCCCAAGCCGATGCTGCCGATCGGCGGTCGGCCGATTCTCTGGCACATCATGAAAATCTACGCCGCGCATGGCGTGCGGCATTTCGTGCTCTGCCTCGGCTACAAGGGAGACATCATTAAAGATTTTTTCCGGAATTATCTCTGGCAGATGAGCGATGTCACCCTGAATCTGGGCCGACATCCCTCGGTGCGCTTCCACAGCCGTCACGACGAAGAGGATTGGAGAATCACGCTGGTGGATACGGGGCAGGAAACGCTGACCGCGGGCCGTATCGCCCGCATCGAGCGCTATCTCGACGATGACGAGGAGTTCTTCCTGACGTACGGCGACGGTGTCGGGGCGATGGACATCACCCGCGCCCTGGCCTTCCACCGCAGCCACGGCGCGGCGGCCACCCTGACCGCGGTGCATCCGCCCGGCCGCTTTGGCGAACTCGTGCTGGGCGGCGACGATCGCGTCGCGCAGTTCAACGAGAAGCCACAGACGGAAGGCGGCTGGATCAACGGCGGCTTTTTTGTCCTCTCGCGGCGAGTCTTCGCCAGGCTGGGTGCCGCCGCCGACGAGACGATGTTCGAGCACGAGCCGCTGCGCTCGCTTTCCCGCGACGGCGAACTGCGCGCCTTCCAGCACGCGGGGTTCTGGCAGCCGATGGACACCTACCAGGAGTTTCAGCTCCTGAACCGGCTGTGGGCCGAAGGGAATGCACCCTGGAAGATCTGGTCATGAGCATGGCAGGGTTCGGCGGAATCTATCGGCAGGCGCGCGTCCTGGTCACCGGGCACACCGGCTTCAAGGGAGCCTGGCTCGCCCAATGGCTCCTCGAGCTCGGGGCCGAAGTCACCGGATTCGGACTCGCGCCGGAGACCCCCGATGCCCTCTACGAGCAGCTGGGTCTGGCCGGGCGAATGACCTCGCTGCTCGGTGACGTGCGGGATCCGGCGACATTCGAAGCGGCCGTACGGACTGCCCAACCGGACTTCGTTTTCCACCTCGCCGCGCAGGCGCTGGTGCGGCGTAGCTACGCGGAGCCGCTCGCCACCTGGGACGTCAATGTGCTCGGCACCGCCCGGTTGCTCGAACTCCTGCGGGCCCGTCAGCGCCCCTGCACCGTGGTCTGCGTGACTTCCGACAAATGCTACGAGAACCGGGAGTGGGTACATGGCTACCGGGAGACGGATCGGCTCGGGGGCCATGATCCTTACAGCTCCAGCAAGGCGGCGGCCGAGTTGGTGGTGTCCAGCTGGCGCGCCTCGCTGCTCGGCGGTGCGGACGCCACGATTCGCGTCGCGACCGCCCGCGCGGGCAACGTGATCGGCGGCGGCGACCGGGCGGAAGACCGGATTGTGCCTGACTTCCTGCGGGCGCTCTCCGCGGGCCAGCCGTTGAAAGTGCGCAATCCGCGGGCGACCCGGCCCTGGCAGCACGTGCTGGAACCGCTCTCGGGCTACCTGCACCTGGCCGCCTCGCTCCGGCGCGAGCCCGCTCACGCCACGGCCTGGAACTTCGGCCCGGAGAGTTCGTCCAACCAGCCTGTGCGGGCACTCGTGCGCGAGTTGCTCAAGCACCGGCCGGGCACGGTCGAAGAGCAACCCGACCCGCAGCAGCCGCACGAGGCCGGTCTGCTCCACCTCAGCATCGATCAGGCGCGCCAGCGACTCGGCTGGCGACCGATCTGGAGCTTCGAGCGCGCGGTGGCGGAAACGGTGGGTTGGGAGGCGCCCGGCGACTCCGTCCAGCGGACCGTTCGTCAAATCTCGGCGTACGTCGCGGAGGCGGCACGCCAACAGCTCTCGTGGGCGCAGCCCTGACCCGATGACACGCACCCCCGCCGAACTTCGCGCACAGATCCTGGCCTTGACCCGCGAATACTCCGCCGCCGTGCACCGTGCCCATCGGCCGGGGCGGGACGCGGAGCGGGCCGCTTTCGAGCCGGGCGTGTCGACGGTGCCGTACGCCGGTCGGGTCTTCGACGAAGACGAAGTCGAGGCCGCCGTCGGGTCGGTCCTCGACTTCTGGCTGACTCTCGGGCCGGAGGGCGAGGCGTTCGAGAAGTCCTTCGCTCAGCGCGTGGGCGTCCGGCGGACGCTACTCGTCAATTCTGGTTCGAGCGCCAACCTCCTCGCCCTGAGTGCCCTGACGAGTCATCGGCTGCCGGAGGAGCGACGCCTGCGCCCCGGCGACGAAGTCATCACCTGTGCGGCCGGCTTCCCGACGACCGTGGCGCCGATCGTACAATGCGGGGCCGTGCCGGTCTTTCTCGATAATCATCCGCTGACGGGCAATGCCGATCTCACCCTGCTCGAGGCCGCGCTGCGACCGGGCCGCACCAAGGCCTTCATGGCTGCCCACGCGCTGGGGAATCCTTTCGACCTGACCCGCGTGACGGAATTCTGTCGGCGGCACGGGCTCTGGCTGATTGAGGACAATTGCGACGCGCTGGGTTCGACCTACACGCTCCCCGGAGGCACGCCGCGGGCGACCGGGACGTTCGGCGAACTCTCGACGCAATCGTTCTATCCGCCGCACCATCTCACGCTGGGTGAGGGTGGCGCCGTCAGCATCAATGGTCACCTGATGCTGGCCAGTATCGTCGAAAGCCTGCGCGACTGGGGGCGCGATTGCTGGTGCCCCTCCGGCCGCGACAACACCTGCAACAAGCGCTTTGGGTGGCAGCTCGGTGATCTGCCGGCGGGCTACGATCACAAGTATATCTACTCGCACTTCGGCTATAACCTGAAGCCGCTCGACGTGCAGGCAGCCATCGGCCGTCAGCAGTTGGCGAAGTTGGATGCCTTCACCGCCTCCCGGCAGCGGAACTGGGAGTCGTTAAGACGCGGGCTCGCTCCGCTCGAAGAGTTTTTCGAGTTCTCGCTGCCCACCCACGCGACGGGGTGGACGGCAGGCCAGGGCTTTGACTGGGATACCACCGGAGCGCGGGCGGATTGCAGCTGGTTCGGGTTCCTCTTGTTGGTCCGTCCGGGAGCCCCTTTCCGCCGGACCGAACTCGCCCGGGCTTTGGAGGCCAGGAAGATTGGCAATCGCAACTTCTTCGGAGGCAATCTGGTGCGTCAACCGCTGTTCCTGCAGCTACGTAACGACCGTGGTGACTCGGCGTACCGGATCGTCTCGTCGGACGGAAAACTGCCAGGCGCCGACCGGATCATGAATGATGCCCTCTTCCTTGGCGTCTATCCCGGCCTGAGTCCGGCCATGCTGGACTACATGGTCGAAAGCGTGACGGACTTCTGCCGCTCGCGGGTATGAAATCGCTCTCGGCCGATCTGGAGCATGTTTTGTCTCGAGGTGGGCGGCAATGGGAGTCGCTTCGTGGCAAGACCGTCTTCGTGACCGGCGCGTCGGGATTCTTCGGGCAATGGCTCCTCCATTCGTATTTCGCGATTTCCGACGAGCTGGGGCTCCAGGGAAAGTTGATCGCTTTGACGCGTGAGGCGGCGGCGTTTCGCAAACGCCTGGGAGCATTGTCCAACCGGCGCGACCTGCGGGTCGTGGAAGGACGCTGCAGCGACTTTGCCTTCCCCGAACAGTCGGCCGACTTGCTGATCCACGCGGCCATCGAGTACGCCCCTCCGTGGCGGCTGTTTGAAGAAGCGTTCCTGGGCACCCGCAGAATCCTGGAGTATGCGCGCCAGAGCCGCTGCGAGCGGCTTTTGTATCTGAGTTCCGGCGCCGCCTATGGTCCGCAGCCGCCGGAGTTGAGCGCGATGGCGGAAACCTGGTCCGGCGCGCCCTCCACGGTCTTGGCAGAGTCGGCGTACGGCGAGGCGAAGCGGGCGGGGGAACTCATGTGTGCCGCGGTGCGCGCTGAGGGGGGGCCGGACTACACGATCGCTCGGTGCTTCGCCTTTCTGGGACCGTTTCAACGCCTCGACGTGCCCGCGGCGATCACCAGTTTTATAAGCGACGCGCTGGCCCACCGACCGATCCGCATCGCAGGAGATGGCACTCCCCTGCGGACCTACCTCTACGCGGCCGACCTGACCATTTGGCTCTGGCGGATGCTGTTGGAAGGAAGGTCGGGGGCTCTATACAACGTCGGGGGAGCAACTCCGGTGTCGATTCGAGAGTTGGCGGAATGCGTCGCGCAGGCCGTGCGGCCGGGGCTGCCGGTCGAGATCGCCCAGAAGCAACCTCGGCCCGGGCTGCCGGCTCGGTATGTTCCCGATGTGTCTCTCGCGCGGGCGGAACTCGGACTGGAGGCGTGGGTCGAACTCGACGACGCCGTCCAGCGGACCATCCGGTGGCACTTGCGGGCGCCGGGCACCGACTGATCCGAGGGCGAGGACGCCAAGCTTCGCACTCGGCGAATGAATGGTGGCATTCGGATGGGGATTCAGCATCCTATCGCATCCCCATTCCATCATGCTCGACGGCAAAGGCATTCTCATCACGGGCGGAACCGGCTCCTTCGGTCAAAAGCTCACCGAAACCATTTTTCGCGACTACCGACCCCGAGAGGTCGTCATCTTCAGCCGAGACGAGTTCAAGCAGTCCGAGATGGCCAAGAGGTTTCGGCCCGATGACCTCCCGGTACGCTATTTTCTGGGTGACATTCGTGACAAGGAGCGGTTGCAGCGAGCTTTCACGAACATCGACATCGTCGTGCACGCGGCGGCGCTGAAACAGGTGCCTGCTCTGGAGGCGAATCCGTTCGAAGCGGTCAAAACCAACATTCTCGGGGCCCAGAACATCGTGGAGGCGGCTCTGGACCGAAACGTTCGTCAGGTCGTTGCGCTTTCCACCGACAAGGCGGTCAACCCGATCAACCTCTATGGGGCCACCAAGCTCGCGATGGAGAAGATCATCGTCGCAGCCAACGCCTACGTGCGGCATCGGGACATTTCGTTCCTGGGTGTGCGATACGGAAATGTGGTGGGAAGCCGGGGGAGCGTGATCCCCTTCTTCCTCGAACTCATCCGTCGCGGCGTCCGGGAACTTCCGGTGACGGACCCCCGTATGACCCGCTTTTGGATTACGTTGGAGGAGGGTGTCGCCCTCGTGCTGCGAGCCATCGCGGAGGGGAGTGGCGGCGAGGTTTTCATCCCGAAGATCCCCAGCATGAAGGTGGTGGATTTGGTGGAAGCGCTACCCCACGAATGCACCACGAAGGTGGTGGGTATCCGCCCTGGCGAAAAGCTGCATGAAAGCCTGATCGGTGAGGATGAGGCCCGCAGCACCTTCGATCTTGGAACCCACTACGTGGTCTACCCGCAGTTCGGATTTCAGAGGAAGGGCGGGAAGTCGGAAAGCGGAGTGCGAGTGCCCGAAGGATTCGAGTACCGAAGTGACTCGAACGACCAGTGGCTGACGGTCGAGGGCCTCCGCAAGATGATTGCCAGCTACACGAGTTCGGAGCCGTAAGATACCGCCCGATGCGACCAAGAATCTGTGAAATCTGCGGCAGCGGGCGTTCCCGTTCGATCTACGAGCGACGATTTGAACCCCTGCCCGGAGCCCTCCTGGCGGGCTATGATGTAACGGTTTGCGTCGATTGCGGATTTTGTTTCGCCCAGGACCTCCCCAGTTCGGCGGAGTTCGACCGCTACTACGAAGAGCAATCGAAGTACGAGGCCCACCAGCGCGACGGTGCCCCGTCCGAATACGACACAAGGCGTCTGCCGGCGGCTGCCGCCATCGTGGCCGAATGGCTGCCCGATCGTCAGTCGAGGGTGCTCGACATCGGCTGTGCTACCGGAGGAATGTTGGCCGCACTGAGGGATATCGGGTACCAAAGAGTGGTCGGAGTCGATCCTTCCGCGGCCTGCGCACGTGCGGCCCAGCGATACCACCAGATCGAGGTTCACACCGCGCCGCTCTCCCGGTTGCCTGAAGAACTCGGCAAATTCGATCTCGTGATCTTCGGATCGGTCCTGGAGCACCTGCTGGAACTGAATGAAACCGTGGCGCGCATTCGAGGTTTGCTCAATCCAGGGGGGTGCGTCTTCATCGAGGTGCCGGACATGACGCGCTGTACTCTGCTCGATGACGCTCCCTTTCAGGAATTTAGCGTCGAGCACGTGAATTTCTTCTCGCCCGTTTCGCTGCAGAACCTCTGGCGGAAGCATGGCTTCAGCACCGTCGGAATGCGGCAGACGCACATCCGATATCTGGGGTCATTGGTGGTGCGCGAGATTCGCGGAATGTTCCGCGTCGGCAACGATCCGGTTCCCATTGAGCGGGACGAGGAGACCGAACCCGAGCTCCGCCGGTACGTGCAAAAATCGCAGGACCGTTTGGAGCGGATCGCGTTGGTCATCGAGGATCTGGTGGCCCGGCAGGAGCGCATCGTGGTCTGGGGCGCTGGGACACATACGCAGGGACTGCTCAAGAGCACCCGACTCGGCGCGGCAAAAATCGTCGCGTTCGTCGATTCCAATGCCCGCTATGGCGGGCAATCGCTCGCTGGGGCGCCCATTGTCGGTCCCGACGCCTTGGCCGCGTTTGAGGAGCCCATCCTCATTTCCTCCCAGCAGTATCAGGACGAGATCAAGCAAGAGATCAGCGAGGTGCGTCGCCTGCCGAACCGCGTCATCACCCTCTACTAGCAAGCTATGTCAGGTGAGCCGCCCACTGCCGTCCCGCCGAGCAAGCGGCTGATCACGCTGCACAGCGGAACCTTCAATGAAGCGGGCAACATCGATGAACTGATCCGCCGGGTTTGGTCGGCCTTGGAGCCGTTTCGTGAAAAATACGATTTTCGCTTCTATATCATAGACAACGCCTCCACCGATGGCACCCCGGAAAAGCTCAGGCAGCTGGCCGCTTCCGACGCGCGCATCTCGGTGATCTTGAACATGCGAAACTTCGGAGCGGTGCGCTCCGGATTTCACGGCTTTCTCCAAGGCAATGGAGATGCCGCCATCGTCCTCGCCTCGGACCTGCAGGATCCTCCCGAGATGATTCCCGACTTCATCCAGAAATGGGAGGCGGGATTTCCGGTGGTGTTGGCTTCCAAGGCAACCAGCGAGGAATCGGCACTGATCTTCCTTTTGCGGCGAACGTACTACCGGCTGGTGGCCCGCCTGAGCGATGTGCCTCTCCTCCAGAACGTCACCGGTTTTGGCCTCTACGATCGCGCCGTGATGGAGCAGTTTCGCAAACTAGAGGATCCTTATCCCTACGTGCGCGGGATCATTTCGGACTTCGGCTATCCTGTGGCGCTCCTGCCCTTTACCCAGCCCCTGCGGAAGAGCGGACGGTCCAGCTACAATCTCTACGCGCTCTATGACTTTGCGATGCTGGGCATCACCAGCTTTTCCAAGGTGCCACTGCGCCTCGCGGCCATTCTGGGTTTTGTCTCTTCCCTCGGCAGCCTGCTGGTCGCCTTCCTCTATCTGATCTACAAGCTTCTCTTCTGGAACGAGTTTGCCGTCGGGATTGCTCCCTTGGTGATCGGGTTATTCCTTTTTGCCTCCGTGCAGCTGTTTTTCATCGGCATCGTGGGTGAGTACATTGGTGCGATGCATACCCAGCTCCTGAAACGCCCGCGCGTCATCGAACGCGAGCGGATCAACTGCTGACCCGCGGGCCGTCCGTTCCGTTTTCGTCGTCGAAGAGGTGCATGTTTTCGTGGACTTCCTCGCGGGGGAGGAAGGGATACATGTCCTCGAGCGGCCGAGACTCCAGGGTGCCGTCATCCCGGCGGAACGAACGGACACGGGGAGTGCGCTCTTGCTTCGGAGAGAGCAGAACCTCGCAGAGGCAGGGCCCGTCGACGGCAAGCGTCTGTTGAATGCCAGTCCGGATTTCTGCGTTGGTCCGAATGCGGAAATAGGGCAGATCGAACGCGTGGGCGAGTTTCTCGAAGCTCGGCAGCCCGACCCCCGAGGACGAACTGGAGCCCACGTAGAAGCTCTGGAAGAAGTTGTCCTGCGTCGCGCGGATGGACTGATAGCCGTCGTTGCTGAAAACGAAGATCGGAATCGGCAAGCGATTGTGGGCGATCGTCATCAACTCGTGCAGGTTCAGCTGAATGCTCCCGTCCCCCGTGACCAGCACCACGCGCCGCCGGCCTCGTCCGACACAGGCACCGATCGCCCCGGGCAGATCCCAGCCCATGGCTCCGTAGTTGATGTTGGTATACACCCGCTGGCCAAGCTTTACGCGGAACGCCTGGTACAGGCTCACGATGTCGAGCGAGTTGCCGGTTACGATCACCTCATCGTCGTCCAGAAAATCGGTCAGCGCGTCCGCGAAAACATAGCTGTTGGCGTGCTGCTGATCCTCGAAGTAGTCGGGCGTGACCGCCGGATAGCGCTCCTTCCAGGCGGCGCACGCCTCCAGCCACCTCCGCGGGACGCTCGGCAACGCCGTGCTGGCCAGGGCTCGCAGGGTGGCGGCAAAGGCTCGCACGTCCGCCACCACCGGGACGTCGGGAGTCAGCGTCGGTTTGGTCATTTCGGCGGGGTCGATGTTGACCATCACCTTGCGCGCCCTGGGGGCCAGTCCCTGCACGTTGAAGCCCATGGAGGCGAGCGAAAGACTGGCGCCGAGGCAGAGGAGCAGATCGCAGTTTTGCAGGGCGAAGTTCGCTCGCCGTTGCCCGAACGGCCCGCAGCGGCCAATGAACAGCGGGTCTTCCTCGGCCAGCAGGTCCATGCCGCCGATGGTCTCGATCGCAGGCAGGGACAGCTCTTTGAGGAGGGCACGCACCTCCGATTCGGCCCGGCCGAGGTGCACTCCGTTGCCCAGGAGTGCCAGGGGCCGTCTGGCCTTTTGCAGCAGTTCGAGCACGGCCCCGGCCTGCTGCTCGAGGTAATGGGGCTCCTCCCATTCCTGGGCTGCTTCCGGCTCCGCCCCGACCAACCTGTCTTCGTCGATCATGGCCGATTGGACGTCGAGCGGGATATCCAACCAGACGGGGCCGGGCCGGCCGCTTTGCGCCAAGGCGAAGGCTCGCTCGAGATCGGCCCTGATGGTTTCAGGCTGCAGGACGGTCTTGGCGAATTTGGTCACCGGCTGGACCATCGGGATGATGTTGACCTCCTGCGGGCCGAGTTGCCGCAGCTTGCTGTAGTCGGATAGAATCTGCGTTCGGACCTGGCCGGAGAGCACCAGAACAGGGACTGAGTCGTACCAGGCACCACAGATGCCGGAGAGTGCGTTGGTGGCACCCGGGCCGGTGGTGGCCAGCACCACGGCGATTTTTCCGGTGAATCGTGCCTCCGACTCGGCGCAGATTCCCGAAGCCTGCTCATGGTGGTTGCAGATGTAGCTCAGTCCAGGGGTGCGGCCGACGGAGTCGAGCAGGTGCATTACCCCGCCGCCCGAAACCAGGTAGATGTTGCTGACCCCCTGCCGAACGAGGAACTGCATCACATAGTCTGAGAGCTTGATCATGAGAGTTTTCTGGACTTGAGGTTGCCGCGGTAGGCGAGCCCCAGGAGGAGCGCTCGCAGGATCTTCCAATTTGCGCGGAGAATCCGCCCGAAGCGAGGCGCGTCCTTTCTGGGGGCGATCGGGACGTCGATTTCGACCACTCGGCCGCCGGTTCGAATGGCGTGGAGCGCCAATTGTGTGCCGACGGAGCCGTAGGAATCGAAGCATCCGAGGCTGCGATAGACCGACATGCGGTACGCCTTCATTCCGCACATCGGGTCACGCATGCCCCACAGGGCCCGGCCGACCAGCGCGAAGATCGCTTCACCGAGGCGCGCGGTGGAAGGACGGACGCCGAGCACGAGATCCGCGCCGCTGGTCAGGCTCTGGTGGAAGGCACGGACCAAGCCGGCGTCATGCTGCCCATCGGCATCGAACGTCAGGGCGAAATCGATTCGGCGCGCGTCCGCCTCTGCAAATCCTGTGTTGAGGGCGGCGTCGTAGCCGCGATTCACCGGGTGGCGCACCACGATGGCTCCCCCGGCCGCGGCTCTTTCCGCGGTCGAGTCGCTCGAGCCGTCGTCCACGACAATCACGGCGCCTGAAGGCGATACCTGCCGGACGACCTCCTCAATCGTGCCCGCCTCATTGAACGCTGGAATGACGATGGCTAACTCAGATCGCTCCATCGGATATGCTCACCCAACGCCAGGTCGCGCCTCGTGGTCCGGCCCAAGATCTCCGGTAGCCGAAATGGCTCCAAGCCGTCGGCGGGACAAGGTCGCAGGACTTCGAGATCGTCCTGCTGCAGCGTGGAGCCCGCGGCGAGGAACTTCTTCGCCCGGATGCAACGCCGCTGCAGAACCACCGTTTGGAGCTCGTTGGCTTCCACGCGCTTGACGCCCTCTCCCAGCGCCTGCTCGAGTTCGCGGGTGCGGTCCACCATTTCTCGCCAGGTGAGCGGGTCCATCGAGAAGGCATGGTCGGGGCCGATGCGGGTGGTGTCGTCCGTGAAGTGCTTCTCGATCACCCGTCCACCCAATGCGACCGCTCCGAGGACGGTGGCATGGCCCGGGGTGTGGTCGCTCAGGCCGAGGATCATCCCCGGATACATCTCACGGTAGGTCCTGAGCACATTGAGCTGGATGAAGCCGAAGTTCTCCAGGCTCGCCGTGTAGTTCGTATTGCACTGCATCAACGCCACCTGGGGCGTCAGAGCGAGAGCTGCGTCGACCGCACGCACGACGTCATCGAGGGTCGAAGCGCCGGTCGCCAGCAGCAGCGGTTTTCCGCGCGCGGCCATGTGGCGGATGATCTCGAGCCAGGTAATGTCGCCGGAGCCCACCTTGAAGGCGGAAACGTGCGGGGTGACCTGGTCGACGAGCGCGAGCGAATAGGGGCTGGTGAAAAAATCGATGCCGACCGCATCGCATTCCGCCTTGAGCTCCGCGGTCCAGTCGGCGTTGAGCGAAGCGTCGGCGTAAACCTCGAAGACGCTCTTCTTCCAGCGACTTTGGTGGCTTTGCTGCCCGCCCAGACTTTTGAAGCCGTAGTCGCTGACGATGGTGGCCGCCGTGAAATGCTGGAATTTGGCGGCATTCGCACCGGCTTCTGCAGCCAGCCTGATCAGGGATTTGGCGCGCGGAAGGTCGCCATCGTGGTTGGCCGCGATGTCCGCGATGAAGTAGGCGGGATGCCCGGGGCCGATGCGATGGCGGCCGATCTGAATTTCACGATCGGGTGGGTGGATCATTCGAGGTGGCGTCCGAGACGAATTTCGTCGCTCAGCATCGGGAGGCTGATGCCGTAGGTCGATTCAAATCGCGAAACATCGAGTCGCATATCGAGTGGTCGGGGAGCCGACAAACTGGCCGCCGTGGAAAGTGCATCCTGTGCCATGCAGGTCGGGAGTCCCTGCTGAGCTGCGACGGCATGGGCGAAGTCGCGCTTGCTGAGTCCACCGCGGCTCCCGAGGTTGTAGACGCCGGGGCGGGGAGCTTCGAGTACCCGCAGGATGCTCGCGACGAGGCTGGGCAACGAGAGCGGGCTGAAGAGCACGTCGGTGAAGAGTTTGATTGGGCGCTGGGTTGAAAATGCCTCGATCAACCAATCGCTGAAGCTGGGTCTCCCGGGACAACGACTCTTGCCGTAAAAATTGGTGCGCAAGACGACCCCGTGCGCCCTCAGCGCAACGAGCTCCGCGCAGTATTTGGTGAGGGCGTAGGTATTCACGAAATGCACCGCCTCTTCGCGGTGGGGACCGACTCCGTCGTAGAGATGGTCGGTCGAGAGGTGAACGAGAGGGGTGTCGGAGCCCAGGGCCGCCACCAGGTTTTCCAGCGGTCGCACGTTGCCGAGATAGGCGAGGTGTGGTTCGCGCTCGCAGCGATCCACATCCGTCAAGGCGACCAGATGCACGACCGCGTCCGGTCGGGCCGCATGCACCAGTTCCGCGGCGGACCCGGCGTCGGCCAAGTCTCCCTGCAGGTCCGCGCGAGCGGATCGCCCGTGCGCAAAGGTCTGCCACCCGGCCGCGCGGAGGGCCGGGATGAGCGTACTCCCCAGCAGTCCCGTCCCACCAGTGACAAGGATGCGGCCTCTCGCGGACATGGGCTTCCCTCCAACACCGCCGCCGCGAAGTCCAACACTTTGCCGCGCAGGTCCCCAGCATCGGCGCTCCGACGGAGCAACCGGTCACGCCACGGAACGGGAGGACTGACGCTGCAATTGCCCACAGCCAGCGGCGACGTCGATGCCGCGCCGCTGGCGGATCGTGCTGGGATAGCCCGCGGCCCGCAACACGGCCTGGAAATCGTCGACCGCTCGGTCGCTCGTTGGCGTGCCGGCGAATCCGTGGGTCGGGTTGAGCGGGATGAGATTGATGTGCGCATCGAGCCCTTGCAGCAGCAGCGCCAATCTTTGGGCATGGTCGCGGCTGTCGTTCTGGCCGGCTACGAGCGTCCACTCGAAGAAGATTCTCCGCCCCGTGATGGCGCCGTATTCTCGGCACGCTTCGATCAGCTCCGCCAGCGGCCAGCGGCGCGAGACTGGCACCAGCGCGGCCCTTTCCTCCTCGCTGGCGCCGTGGAGACTCACCGCCAGGTGATACGGCCGTCGTTCCGCGGCCAGGCGACGGATCCCGGGGACGACTCCCACCGTGCTGATCGAGATCCGACTGGCCCCGATGTTCAGCCCGCGCGAGTCGGTGATGATCTCGAGGGCGGTCATGACGGCATCGTAGTTGTGCAGCGGCTCGCCCATGCCCATCAGGACCAGGTTGCGCACCCGGTCGCCGCCCGCCGCCTTCAGGGCGCGCTGGGCATGCAATACCTGTGCCACGATCTCACCTGGCCGGAGATGGCGGGCGAATCCTCCCTGACCCGTCGCGCAGAACACGCAGCCCATCGCGCAACCAGCCTGGGTGCTGAGACAAACCGTGTGCCGACCCGTGTAGCCCATCAGCACCGTTTCAATGGTCTGGCCGTCCGGTAGCCGGAGCAGGAATTTGCGGGTCAGTCCGTCGGAGCTGGGGATGTCGGCCAACTGCTCGGGGCGGGAAACGAGCGGTTGCTCACGCTGAAGCGCCTGCAGCCAGCGCTGAAGAGGAGGGGGAAAGCCGTCGTCGGTGAGATTGGCCGGGCCGCGGTAGAGCGCTCGCCAAAGCGTGCGGGCGTGGGCTGGACGAACACCGGCGGCCAGCAGTTGCGCTTCCAGTGCGGGAAAAGTGAGATCCAAGAACGTGCCGACCACCCCGCAGTTTAGTCGTCCGGCCGGAAAGGCCAAGCCGGCGATGCGGCCGCGGGGTCAAGCTTTGCCGTAGGGGATGCTCCGGCCGACGCGCAAAAGCGGGCTTTCCAGCCAGCGCCAGGAAACCGCTGCGGCCGCGACCAGCAGCAGCAGGGCGAGAGCGACCGCCTGAATCGAGGTCCGGGAGGCCTCGGAGACGAAGGTGCCGATCAGTTGGGCCGAAATCGAAAGGAGGAACATGTGAAAGACATAGACGAAATAGGAGACCCGGCCGAACCAGCGCAGCGGGCCAAAACGGAGAGCCCGTCCCAGACGGGAGGCCGGTCCGTGGAGGATCAGATACGCCACGATTGCGGCAAAGTTCAGCCCCAGGAAAGTGATGCCCTCGGGCGTGGCGAGGCCTCTTTGCGTGTCGATCAGACTGACCAGTGGGAGAGCCACGGAGAGGGCGAGGATCAGCCAACGGTGCGGGCCGCGCTGACCGGCCAGCCAGGTCACCGCGGCAGGTTGCCGAAGCAGCCAGGCGACCCCGACGCCGAAGGCCAATCCGTCGAGCCGTGCGGGGGTGAAATCCCACCAGCCGAGACCGTGAAATCTGCCGTCCTCCAGGAGCACGCGCAGCACGGGACCACCGAGGAGGCAGGTACCCAGCAGCACGGCCGCCGTCCACCGGGGCATTTTGGTCCGCACCAGTGCGCCCAGCACGTAGAACTGCTCTTCGATGGCGAGACTCCAAAACGGACCCAACTGCAGGGAGAATTTGTAGCCAAACGCGGTGTAGTAGTTCTGCACGAAGAGGAGATAGGACCAGACCGGGATCTCGACGAAGGCATGGGGCGGGCGACGCTCCAGAAACCACATCACGCCGAAAACGACGGCGATCAGCAGCAGATAGACCGGCAGAATGCGAAGCGCACGGCGCAGGAAGAAGGCGCGGAGAAATCCCTTTCGGCCGCCTTCGTCGAGGAGGATGCCGCCGATCAGAAACCCGGAGAGAACGAAAAAGAGATCCACCCCAGACCAGCCTTGGCGGGAAAGAATGCGCAGGTGAGGATCGGAAAGGAAGATGTCCGGGACGCACTTCGTCTGAACGAAATAATGCAGACTGAGGACCAGCAGAATGGCGAGTCCGCGCAAGCCCTCCAGCTCAGGGGAGAAAGGTCGATGGGTAGAGGGACTGGACAGAGGAAGGATTGGCGCCTGGGCGCGCAGCGTGCCTGAACGGCTCCCGGAGCGCAAGCACCGGACGGATCTTCGTTGACCCCCGTCACCGCGCGTGGTTGGTGGGGTGATGGCGACGCCCGAACTCCAAACCGAAAAGCTTGTCTCCGGCACCGGCGCGAGGCCGCAGAAGGGCCAGACGGTCACGGTGCACTACACCGGCACCTTCCTGGACGGACGAAAGTTCGATTCCTCCGTCGACCGGCGCGAGCCTTTCCAGTTCGTGCTCGGAGCCGGCATGGTCATCCGTGGCTGGGATCTGGGCGTGGCCCAGATGGTCGTGGGCGACAAGGTGCGCCTGACCATCCCGCCGGAGCTGGCCTATGGCCGCGCTGGCTACCCGGGAGCCATCCCGCCGAATTCGACGCTCGTTTTCGAGGTCGAATTGCTGGCGGTCGGCTGATCGGCGGGACGCGTCCCTTCGAACCTCAGCTCGAGGCCGCGGCCGCATCCGGCGAACTGCCGCTGCCCTTGCGCGGCGGCAGATCGGGATCGAGGAAGCCAAGGGCGTGGGGCGGCTGGATGACGCGCACGCCAGCCGCCTTCTGCTCCTCGGCGATCTGCTCGTGCAGCTGCTTCATCTGGGTCCAGTGGACCTTGGGCCGATAGTGGTGTTCGGCGTGGTAGCCGTTGTTGAACCAGAGCCAGTTGTAGAAGCGATGGTAGGTGCTCACGCCCCAGGCGATGGGCACGTCGGGATTGGCACCGTAGTGCTTGTAGTAGCCATTGGCGTAGCTCAGGCAGTGCCCGAGGTAGTAGAAGGGCAGGAAGAAGACGATGAAGTGCCAGTTCAGCCAGCCCATCAGGGCGAAGCAGCCGAGGAAGCTGACGATCTCGAAGACCCCGAAGTACGCCTCGAACGGGCGGCGCTCTTTCAGCATCTTGAAGATGGCCTTCGGGTCGTCGCGGAAGTAGCCGAGGAAGATGTAGCTCCACGGATTCTCCGGCTCGCCGTCGTGTCCGTGGCGGTAGATCGAGAGCCAATCGACCGTTTCGCCGTGTTCGTCCGGGCGGTCGGAGTTGCCCATGTGATGGCGGGTATGGACCGCGTCGTAAAAGGTCTGCGAGAAGCCGAGCGCGACCGATTCCATCCAGGAAAACGCCCAGTTGAGCGGCGCCCACCGGAAATACGGATTGTGGATGAAGTTGTGCGAGATGCCGTTGATGTTCCAGGAAATGCTCAGCGAGTAGATCGCCCCGAGGATGAGCATGACCCACAGCGGCGTGCGCGGGAACAGCCAGAACAGCAGCGGGAGGTAGAGGAAGTTGGCGAGGCCGGCGAGGACGGGAATGGCGTCGGCCCGGGTGTGGGCGAAGAGCTTGGACGACGTCTCGAGGCGCGGCAGGGCGGCGGTACTCATCGGCCGAATTTGCCTGTCCTCCGTCCGCCGGCAACCCCGCCACCCGGCGAAAAACGGGCCGCGCGCGTCAGCGACGGCGCTGCTGCTTCTCCCACTCGGCGTACGTCATCGGCAGCTCGCTGGAGCGGCGCTGCGGCTTCGAAGGCCGGGCGGAGTAATCGACCCGCCGGGCGCGCTTGCCCTTGCCGCGGACGGCGTATTTGCCCCGCTTGCCGCGGCTCGACTTCACGTACTTCCCGCGCTTCCCCTTGCTGCGCTTGACCAGCTTCGCGCGCTTGGACTTCTTGCTCTTCGAGTACTTCTTGGTCGAGCCCGAGCGCTTGGACTTGCGGGCGGCCAGCGCTTCCATGGGCGGCACCAGCAGGCAGCCGACCAGCAGGATGCAAACGAAGCGGAAGAGGCGCGGAAATGGCATGCGCGCGTTTGGCACGGTCCGGCCCGGGTGCAAGGGGAGAATCGCCGCCCGCGGGCCGATTCTACGGCGGGCCGGTCAGGGCCGCGAAGCCCGGCACCTGACGCGCAAAATCCCAGCGCGGATCGAGCCGCAGCTCATGCGAAGTCAGGTCGCCCGGGCGCCCGAGCAGGTCGCGCAAGAGCCGGATCCCGCGGTCGCTCTCGCCGCAGAGCAGGCAGATTTCCGCCAGCGAGGCCTGCACGTCCGGGCCGAAGATGGGCTCCTTGTCCACCGGCATCAGTTCGACCGCGCGCTGCCCGGCCTGGAGCGCCTCGGCCCGGCGACCTTGTAGCGCGAGCACCGTCCCGAGCGAGGCCAGCACCCGGGCTTCCTCCGGACCGGCCGCGACCCGGGCGGCGAGCTGGGCGTGCGCTTCCTCCAGCAAGGCGGGCACCTCGGCGCTGCGACCCTCCAGAGCGGCGATCTGCGCCAGGAGCTGGCTGCGGGGAATCCAGAGGGTCTTGTCGACGTAGGCCCAGCCAGGGGCTTTCGACTCCACCAGGCGACGCATCAGGTCGGTCTGCCGCAGCCAGCGGTAATAGCTGTAGCGGGTCCAGAAGCGTTCGTCGTAACCGCCGCTCGACTCCGCGCTGGCCGGCGGGCGCGCGGCGGAGCCGATCGCCGGCTGGGGCAGGGGAATGCGTTGGACCCATTTGCCGAGTTCGGTCAGCTCGCCCTTCCAGCGGAAGAAGGAGAGCGCGCGTGGCAGCAGGTATTCGCCGCGATCGGGCGCCAGATACATGGCGCGGTCGTACTGCGCGATCGCTTCGGGATACCGGCGCATCGTGTCGTAGGTGATGCCGAGGTAGAAATGATCGGCCGCATTGGTCGGCCGCAGCTCGGTCAGCCGCTTGGCGGACGCGACTGCATCCGCCCAGCGCCCCTGCCGCTTGGCCACCAGCTGCATCAGATTGTAGACGTCCGGATCGCGCGGGGACTTCGACCTGGCCTGCTCGAGCAACTCCACCGCCCGGGCGTCTTCGCGCCGGACGCGGAAGTGGTACTCGGCCAGCGCGAGCAGGCCCCGCCCGTAGCCGGGCTTGAGGCGGAGCGACTCCTCGGCGGCCGTGCGGGCCTGCTCGGCCCGCTGTTCGCTGCGATCGTGGAAGTGCCAGTAGATCTGGCTGTGCACACGCGAGAGTTCAGCGTGGGCTGCGGCGTATTCCGGATCGGCCTTCAGCGCGCGGAGCAGCATTTCCTGGGTCGATTCCAGATGCCGGCGCTCGGCGATGTTCGTGGTCGGATTGATCTCCAGGCTGCGCTTGATGAAATAGAGCGCCTCTTGGCTCTGGGTGCCGGTCAGATCGATGTTCGGCGTCGCCTCCCGCATGCTCAGCCCGAGCCCGAGCCCGCTGGCGGCCAGCGCCAGACCGCCGGCGGCTGCCAGCCACCATTTGCGCCGACGCGCAAATCGCCGCGCCCGCGCGGCGAAGGGCGGCGAGAAGGAAGCCAGCGGCCGGCCCTCGAGATAGCGCTGGAGATCCTCGCGGAAGGCCGCCGCGGTCGGATAGCGCAGAGCGGGATCGGCCTGCAGGCAGCGCTGGCAGATGATTTCCAGCTCTCGGGGCGCGCGCGGGCACGACTCCCGCAGCGGCGGCGCGCCTTCCTCGGCCGAACGCTTGAGGATGGTGAACATGGTCGAGCCGGCCCAGGGCGGCTGCCCGCTGCAGAGTTCGAAAAGGATGGCGCCGAGGCTGAAGACATCGGCCGACGGCGTCAGCCTCTCGCTGACCGCACCCGACTGTTCGGGCGCCGCGTAGTGGGGCGTGCCGATGACCGCATTCGCCTGGGTCAGGGCCAGCGAGCCCGAATCCGGCCCCAGCGCCTTGGCGAGGCCGAAGTCGCTCACGTAGGGCGTATCCTGTTCGTCGAGCAGGATGTTGGCCGGCTTGAGGTCGCGGTGAATGATCTTGTGCTGGTGCGCGTAATGCACCGCATCGGCCACCGGGACGAGGATGGCGGCGGAGCGGCGGAAGTCGCCCACGAAGCGCCCGATGGCCGTGGCCAGACTCCCATGGGCCGCGAATTTCATGCTGAAGAACGGCAGGCCGAGATGTTCGCCGCTTTCGTAGATGGGCAGGAGGTTGGCGTGTTTCAGCTTCGCCACCGCGGCGGTTTCGACGCGGAAGCGCTCGATGATCCCCGGCGTGTTCAGTCGGAAGGGCAGGATCATCTTCAGCGCCACGTCCTCGCTGGCCCCTGGTTTGCGGGCGCGGAAGACCATCCCCATGCCGCCGCGCGCGACTTCCTCGAGCAGCTCGTAGCCCGCAAATAGCTCTCCCGCGCGCGGCACGACGAGAGTCGGGGCCAACGTCGTCAACTCGCCCTGCGCTCCGGGAAGACCTGACATGCGACGCGCATTAGAACACGACCGCCCGGCGGACGCATGGAGGAAAGTTTGAAACTCGAAGCTCGAAATTCGAAGGAAGTCCGAAGTCCAAAGCTCAAAGAGTCGACGCGGAGCTTTCAGGCGGGCGGAATGCGGTCGGATCGCGGGCCGCGCTGGGGTGAAAAATCCCCGACTAGCGAATTTTCGCTTTTCAGGGGAATCGGCGGGTGCTTACCATCCCACCCATGGCTCCGTCCCTTCCCCCCGGGCGCAACCCCTATCGCACCCTGCTCATTTTCGGCGCCCCCGGCAGCGGCAAGGGGACGCAGGGCACGGCGTTGGGCGGCATTCCCCGCTTCGTACATTTCGCCTGCGGCGAGGTCTTTCGCTCGCTCGATACCCGCACGGAGCTGGGCCAGGCTTTCCTCGAGTATTCCAGCCGCGGCGAGCTGGTGCCGGACGAGCTGACGGTCAAGCTCTGGGACGAGCACATCGACCGCATGGTCGATGCGGGACGCTTCAAGCCGGACATCGATTTCCTGGTGCTGGACGGCATTCCCCGCAACCAGCGGCAGGCGGAGCTGATGGATTCGCACATCTCGGTGGAGCGGGTGTTCCACCTGACCTGCCCGGATCGGGACAAGCTGATCGCCCGGCTGAAGAAGCGCGCCTTGAAGGACAACCGGCTCGATGACGCCAACGAGGAGGTCATCCGCAAGCGCCTGCTGACCTACGAAACCGAGACCAAGCCGGTGCTCGATTTCTACAAACCGCGCGGCCTGACGAAGGTGATCGATGCGACCCAGCCGCCGGTGGCCGTGATGAAAGAGATCCTGGAGGGCATCATGGAACTGGGCGATCTGCCCACGGCTTAGCTAGCCTCGCTGAGGCTCGGCATAGGCGATAGGCGATAGGCGATAGGCGATAGGCAATCGCTCAGGTGGCGGTGCGGAGGGTGATGGGGGTGGCGGGGACCATCAAGAGGGCGCGGCGGGCGATGGGGGGCGTCGTGCGGTCGTGCAGGGTCCAGCGACCGCTTTGCAGGAAATGGCGCAGCACCAGGCGCATTTCGGTCAGGGCGAAGGCGGCGCCGATGCAGCGGCGATGGCCGCCGCCGAACGGGACGAACTCGAAAGGACTGAACTTACGCTCGAGGAAGCGCTCGGGGCGGAAGGTCTCGGGTTCCGGGTAGGTCTCCTCGCGCCGATGGGCGGTCCAGATGGCGGCGCCGACGCAATAGCCCGCGGGCAGGCGAAAGCCGCACCATTCCCACGGCACGGCCAGCTGGCGCAGGACTTCGACCAGGATGGGATAGAGCCGCAGGGCTTCGTGGCAGACGGCGTCGAGGTAGGGCAGTTCGGCCGCCGAGTCGCCCGGGGCGGCGGCGAGTTCGGCGCGCAGACGCTCCTCGATCTCCGGGCGGGCGTGGATGAAATGCAGCGCCCAGGCCATGGCCACCGCCGAGGTTTCGTGACCGGCGATGAGGATGGTCACCATTTGGTCGCGCAACTCGGGCCAGGTCATCTTCTCCCCGGCCTCGTCGCGGGCATTGACCAAGGCACTGAGCACGCTGCTGGCCGATTCGGGGGCGTTGGCGGCGGCGTCGGTCGCTTCGCGCAGGAGGGCGTCGAACTCGGCGCGCAGGGCGAGAAAATACCGATACTGCGGCAGCCATTCGCGCTGCAGCGCCGGGATGAAGATGAAGGCCGGATGGATGGCGTCGGTCATGCGCGCCAGCGCGACGCGCAGTCGCTGGTGCAGCGAGGGATCCCGCACGCCGAAGGCTGCCCGGAAGATGACGTCGAGCGCGACGCCGCGGCACCAGGCGAGGGCATCGATTTCCCCCGCGGCCCGCGCCTCCGCGGTGCGGACCTCGGCCGCCGCGCGCATGTCGGCCTGCAGGCGGGCCAGCATCTGCCCGTGCAGCGGAGGGATGAGCAGCTTGCGCGCGCGGGTGTGCGGGGCGTGGTCGTTGGTCAGGACGGAATGCACCCCGAGCAGGGGCGTGAGCGAGCGGCGGCCGAAGATGTCGAAGGTGTCGGTCGGCTCGGTGAACAGCGCCCGGAGCGCCTCGGGCTCGGACGAGAAGACGATGCGGCCGTTGTAGGTCCGCAGCAGGAAAGGATCGCCAAAGTCCGCCCGCATCCGGCTGAAGATACCCGGCGCATCGTGCATGACCGCGAACGTGTTCGGCAGGATGTGCCACCACGAACTGCGGCCGGGCGGGAGCGTGCTCATGAGCGATAGGGCGCGGCGGCGCGAGAGTTTGCAGCGTCGCCCCGGGACAACCTTCCAGAAGGGCGAGCGGGTTCAGTCGCCCTTTTATCGGGAAAGCACCCCTCCTCGCGTCCCTTTGGGAGCTTTCCGGCGGAAAAGTACCCCTCACCGCGCTCCGGGGCGCGCTTTTCGCCAGGAAAGCGCCCGCAGACGCGCCCGGGAGGAAGCTTTCCCGCTGGAACGCGCCTGCTCACGTGCGACCGGGGCGTCATTCCGGCCGGAACCCCCGCGGGCCGACGCCCGGGAAAGCACTTTCCCGCAGGAAAGTCCCCGTCACCGCCCGGTAGGGGACGCTTTCCCGCCGCAAAGCTCCGTTTCCGCAGGGGTACGGGTACTTTCGCGTTTTCGGGCCGCCGAGCGTCCGGCAAGCGGCCAATTCGGCGCTGACCGTCGGAAACCGGGGACGCAGGCATGCCTCATTCACGGGTCGAGCCCGGGGCGACACAAGCCTTTCCTGCCCCGTTCAGCGCGGAGCGGCCTTCAGCGCGGCCTGCAAATGCGGCATCAGGCGCTTGGTGAACTCGACCGAATCGGGCGCGGAGAGATGCGAGTATTCCGGGCAGTCGAAGCTGGCCAGTTCGGGGTGGTCCTCGAAATGCACGCCGGCCGTCTTCGTCTCCTGCAGCAGCCGATTCCACGTGCGCTCGCGCGGGGTCTGCCGGTCCTCGTGCTCCTTGAGCGGACCGGTCATCGGGAAGCGCACGAAGACCACCTCGCCGCCGCGGGCGCGGATCTTGGCCACGGCGGCAGCGGTGTCCTTGTAGCGCTTGTCGATGGCAGCCAGCATCCCCTTCATGAACTGCTCGGGCGGGACGTTGGGCGGCGGCGGCGGCGGAGTGAAGAGCGGCAGCCAGCCGTTTTTCACTCGATCGTTCAGCGGTCCGGGTTGGGCGCAGGCCGGCACCATGCGGGCGCGACGCTCGCGGTCGACGGTTTGGAAATACGGGGGCAGCAGCGGCGGGGCGCGGAACCCAGCGCGGTCGGGGATGGGCAGGTGGTCGAGCAGCTTGCCGAGGGCCAGATCCTCCTCCTTGAGGAAGGCGAGGCGTTCCTCCAGCAGCATGCCGAGCTGGTGGCCGGCGCGCTGGGCCAGGTTCCAATCGCGGTAGCGTTTGAGCGCCTTGTTGCTGTTCTCCAGTAGCGGGCCGCCGGGCGCGAGCCACATGCCGGGCACGAAGCTGGCCACGACGCGACCGTGGAATTTGGGGTCGTCCGCCAGCTCGGCCAGGACGGGATACCCGCAGCTGCCGGGCAGGGCCAGCTGGATGGGGCGCTGACCGAGCGACGCCTGCATGACGTCGAGGTCGAGATCGAACCAGGCGCGCGAATCGCCCACGATGACGAGCGAGTCCGGTTGCACGGCCTTGCGTCGATCCGCCCAGAGGTCGGAGGTGTCGTTCAGCGTGGGCCCGTAGCCGAGCCCGCGCGCCGTCAGCTCCCAGGCGAACGTGGCCAGGGCGGCGGCGGCGAGCACGCTGAGGGCGAGACCGCGCCAGGGCAGCGCCGGCACCACGCGCTCGAAGTCGAACTCAGAATTGGAAGTAGATGAAGGCGGTTGCATTCGATTGGGCGAAAATGACGGCGACGACCATCAGGATCCAAAGCAAGGCCACGACGACCCGCGGCAGGCGCGCCACGGCGGCCTCGATGGTGGTGTCGCGCAGCCGCCAGTGGGCGAGCAGCAGCAGCGCCATCACCACCCCGACGAAAAGCAGCTGACGCGAGGGCAGCAGGAGGTTGCCGCCGGGAATCTGTCCGAACATCGAGCCGAGCAGCCGCGCGGCGGTGCCGAAGTCGGTCGCGCGGAAGAAGACCCAGGCCACGCAGACGCCGACGAAGGTGATCGCCGCGCCGGCCAGCCGGGCACCGAGGGAATCGGTCCAGGCCGCGTCCTTCCAGAGCGAGCGGAGGAAATGCTCGAGGACGAGATAAACGCCATGCAGCAGCCCCCAGACGACGAAGGTCCAGGCGGCGCCGTGCCAGAGGCCGCCGATGAACATGACGATGACCAGATTGCGCGCGGCCAGGGCGGCGCCGGCGCGATTGCCGCCCAGCGGGATGTAGAGGTAGTCGCGCAGGAAGGTGGAAAGCGAGATGTGCCAGCGGCGCCAGAAGTCGGAGAAACCGACGGCAGCAT
The DNA here is from genome assembly GCA_018240025.1 of Verrucomicrobiota bacterium. GTDB lineage: Bacteria > Verrucomicrobiota > Verrucomicrobiia > Chthoniobacterales > SZAS-18 > SZAS-18. Next base: position 45,400 of record JAFEGM010000059.1, on the reverse strand, counting down.
AGGGAAAAAGGAAATTGTCGCGGAGATGAAAACCGAGCATCAGGGCCGCGCCGATCGCGCAGGTCGAGTAGCCCGCGAAATCGAAGAAGATCTGACCGGCGAAGGCCAGCACTCCGGTCCAGGCATCGAGCGGCACGAGCGGGGCGGGATGGGCGAAGACCGCATCGGCCGTGGGCGCGAGGAGGGTATCGGCCAGGACGACCTTTTCGAAGAGCCCGAGCGACATCAGCAGCAGCCCCCACCAGAACCGCGGCTCGCTCCAAACCGGCGGCGCCGCGCATTGCGGCAGGAAGTCGGCCGCGCGCACGATGGGCCCGGCCACCAACTGCGGGAAGAAAGAGACGGCCAGCGCGAAGTCGCGCAGCGAGCGCGTGGGCTGGATGGCGCCGCGGTAGATGTCCAGCGTGTAGCTGAGCGAGTGCAGCGTGTAGAACGAGATGCCGACGGGCAGGAAGATGTCGAGCTTCGGCGCCACGTAGGTCACGCCCGCCTGAGCCGCCAGCCAGGTGAAATTCTCGAGCAGGAAATTGCCGTATTTGAAGAACCCGAGCGAGCTGAGGTTGGAGGCCAGGCTGACGATGAGCCAGCTGCGTCGGGCCCCGGGCGTGGTGGCCTCGGCCATGCGGGCGCCCAGCCAGAAGTCGAGCGCGGTGGTGCCGAAGAGCAGGAGCGCGAAGGGCGGATTCCAGGCCCCGTAGAAAAGGTAGCTGGCGACCAGCAGCAGGTTCTTGCGCAGCTCCCAGTTCCGCAGGTTCCAAAAGGCCAGGAGGACGACCGAGAAGAAGACGATGAACGTCAGCGAATTGAAGAGCATGGGGGCAGCGCGGCAGTACGGAGATTTCCGCTCCGGATTGCAAGCGGCTACGAGTCCGGCTGGGGCTCAAAAATCGGCACTCCACCCGGGAGCCGGGCGCCGAGTCAGCGGGCAAAGATCTGTCGGGTCAAGGTCGGCAGGAGGGTGCGATTTTCCGCCTGACCTTCGCTGAAGATGACGAGCACCCAGCGAGTGCCATCGGCCAGCTCGACCAGCGCCGCATCGTGCCGGGTCTGACTGGTCCAGCCCGCTTTCGACCAGAGCCTGGCCCCCGTGGGCAAGCCTTCGCCGATGAATCCGGTGGTCTGATCCTCGGGCTGCGGCGGCGCCTTCGGGTCGCGTGCCAGCAAAGCCCGCTGGGCGGCCGAACGCGAGGGGGTGACGGAGCGATCCAGCGCGATCTCCGCCAGCAGGCGGGCGGTGGCGTCGGTCGTGAGCTGGTTGCGGCGGGTGGCTGGGAAGGCGTTCATCGCCTGCAACTCGCGACCGTAGGGTCCGTCGCCCCACGGCTTCCGATTGCAGTTGATCTGCCGGTAGCCCAGCGCGGCGAAGTGGCGATTGACCGCATCGCGCCGCTCCTGCCAGCGGGCCAGCTCCTCGGACGGCAGCTCGGGCCCGCTGGTCGTGCCGGTGAGCAAATCGACGACGTAGTGCGTGGCGTCGTTGGAGGAACCGACGATCATGTCGCGCAACGCCCGCTGCATTTCGGCTGAATCGGTCAGCCGCCCGTCCTCCAGCCAGGCGTGCGCGGCGGCGAGGTAGAAGAGCTTGATCACGCTGGCCGGGTAGATCGGCACCTCGCTGCGCTGGCCGGCCCAAGCCATCTCGCCCGAGCCGCGCAGTTGCAGCAGCGTGACGGCCAGCTGGTCCCGGGAGACCGCGCCGGGGCCGGTCGTCACCGCGGCGAGAGCCCGGTCGAGTCGGGCCTGGAGCTCGGCGGCGGGGCGGCCGCCAGCCGCTGCGCCGGGCTCCGCCCCGACTAGTGGGCTGAGCGCGAGCGAGCCCGAGACGGCCAGGGAGAGCTCGAGGCGGACCGATTCCCCCATGGCCGGCCTGATTGCTTGAAGCCTACGGTCTGATCACGCGGAGGCGGATGAAACGCCTCGGGGTGGCCACACTGAGCGAAGTGTTGTCGCGGAAAGTGACCACCTGGGTAACGCCATCGCTGGCGCCGAGCGAGAGCTGGCTGGCACCGCTGGTCCAAGTCTGCAAATCGCTGGATGTTTCCACGATGTAGGTGAGGCCGGGCGTGAAGAGCCGGCGCGGGAAGGTGATCTCGTTGGCGAAGCTGCCGCCACTATTGACCAAGCTGACTGTCGGCCGGATGGACGAGCTGGCCGAGCGCGGATTCGAGTTGAAGGCGAATTCGAGCAGGTTGGAGACGCCGTCGCCGTCGGGGTCGGCTGTCAGCCCGCTGAGGTTGGGGTCAAGGAACTCGGCTAAGGTGAAGTAGCGGGCCTGGAAGGTCTCGTACTGCAGAGCATTGAGCTTCACGATGCCGAAGCGCGGCTGGCCACCGAAGGCCATGAAGGTGCCAGTCGCGAAGAGCGCGCCATCCGTGGGTAGCACCGCCAGGCCGGCGACGAAGCAGAAGCCGTTGAAGACCGCGTTGGTTTGTCCGTAGAGGAACGAAGTGGCGCCGGTGCCCGGGTCGAAGGTCGTGTCGAGTGTGCCATTCTGGTTCAGGCGCGCGATCTGCCGTCGAGGCTGGCCCGAGACAGTCGTGCCGCTGCCGCCGATGTAGATCTGGCCACTGGCTAGGGGACGGATGGCGCGAACGGTAAAGTTGGTGGTACTGGGAATCAAAAAGGTTCCGTCCAGCGATCCGTCCGCATTCAGGCGAGCCACGCGTTGGCGACTCGTGCCCGAAATGGTGTTGAAGCTGCCGCCGATGTAGAAGCGATCGTCGGAGAGCACCGAAATGGCGCGCACGAGGCTGTTGGGAGCGGCGGTGAAGGTGGTGTCGAGCGTGCCGTCCGCATTGACCCGGATCAGGTTGGCCTTGGCCGTGCCGTTGTAGGCGTTGAACGAGCCGCCGACCAGGATCTTGCCGGTCGACTGCAGTCCGATGGCGAGCGGTGAGTAGGCGAAGGTGCCGTTGAGGAAGCCGGTGCCGGGATTGAAGGACGTGTCGAGCGTGCCGTCCGGATTGAAACGGGCGAGGCCATTGCGCTGCACTCCGTTAGCGGTGGTGAACGCGCCCGAGACCACGATCTTGCCGTCGGGCTGCTCGACGAGACCGTAGGGGATGTTGTTCAAGCCGAGGCCCGGATCGAAGCTGGTGTCGAGCGTGCCGTCGCTGTTCAGGCGGGCCAGACGCAGGCGCTGCACGTTGTTCCAACTGCGGAACTGGCCGCAGATGTAGATCTTGCCGTCCGGCCGCACGACGATGGCGCGGCAGGAGTTGTCGCCGCCCACGCCGCCGGGATTGAAGGAGGTATCGATGGTTCCGTCCGTATTCAGCCGGATCAGCGACTGGCGGGGGAGACTGTCGGCCAGCGAGAAGAACCCGCCGACGAGGACCTTGCCGTCGGGCTGCACGGCCACCGCGCTGCCGAAGGCATTGCCGCGAGTGATGCCGGGCGAGGGAAGGAAGGTCGCATCGGTCACGCCCGTCGAACTGCAGATCGCCATGCTGGTACGGGCTGCGCCGTTGAAGGCGCCGAAGCCGCCGCCGCAGAACACGCGGCCGTCCGATAACTCCTTGATGTAGGAGCCGTATCCGTTGGTGGCGCCCGAGCCGGGATTGAAGGTCGTATCGAGCGATCCGTCCTCGTTCAGCCGGGCGTAGCTGCGGCGGGGCGTCCCGCCGACCGAGTTGTAGCCACCGGAGATGTAGATCTTGCCGGAGGCCGCGATGTCCACGTTGTAGACGCCCGAGCCACCGGGGATGTCGCCGGCGTTGAACGAGGTGTCGACCGTGCCGTCGATGTTGAGCCGGCAGATGTCGCGCCGGGCCACGCCGTTGAAGCTGGCGAAGAAACCGTTGATGATGAGTCGGCCGGTGAAATCGATCGCGCCGAGGCCGGCGTTGGAGAGCGCCTCCGTACCGGAGGCGACGTTAAAGGTGGCATCGACCGCGCCGGTGGCGGTGTTCAGGCGCGAGAGGCCGGTCGTGGTGGCCACGCCATTGCAGCTGTCGTAGCTGCCGCTGATGTAGGTCGTGCTGCCGGACACGAGGATCTGGCCGCCGCTGGCGTTGGCGCCGAGTCCGCCGAGCGTGAGACCGGTGCCGACCGAGTAGGTGGCGTCCAAAGTGCCGTCGGCGTTGAAACGCGCGATATGGTTCCGCACGACGAAGCTGGGGCCGACGGTCTGGAACGTCCCGATCAGAAGGATCTTGTCGTCAGGCAGGAGCGCGAAGGACCCGGCAGACCCGAGGCCGTCGAGCGCCGTGGTGCCGAAGTTGAGGAGGTTGCCGACATCCCAGGCGGTGTCGAGGGTGCCATCCGCATTCAGCCGGGCCAGGGTGTTGCGGGTGGTGCCGTTGCAGGTGAAGAAATTGCCGCCGACGATGATCTGGCCGGTGCTGGTCAACGCCACCTGGTTCACGGGGCTGTCGAAGCCGGTGCCCAGGTTGGCTGCGAAGGCGGTGTCGAGCGACCCGTCCGCATTGAAGCGGGCCAGGCCGCTGGCGAAGACGCCGTTCGCGAGCGTGAAGTCGCCGGCGATGAGGATTTTGCCGTCCGGCTGCCGGACCATCATGTTCACCTGCCCGTAGGTCAGGACCGGTGGATTGAAGTTGGTGTCGACGGTGCCGTCGGCCTGCGCGAAGGCGCGCGGGGCGAGGGAGGCGAAGAGCAGCAGGCCAAGGAGAAGGGTACGGAGGATCGGAAGCATACAGAGAGACCCCAGCCGGGGGGCGGACCGTATCTCCTCCAGAATCGACCGGGATGCGAGCGCGTTGTGACGAAAGCGCCGATTTCCGTGACCAGAGGCCCCCGCCGGGCGCGGGGGCGCTGCCTCAGGCGGCGCTGGCTTCGGTCTTCTTGCGGATCAAGGGCGTGCCTTTGCCCAGCACGGTCGCGCGATTGATCGTCACTGCCTCCACGTCGGTGCGGCTCGGAATGTCGTACATCACGTCGAGCATCAGTCGCTCGATCAGACTGCGCAACGCCCGCGCGCCGGTGCCCTTGGTCAGCGCCTGCTGCGCCAGGGCGCGCACCGCGTCCTTGGTCAGGTTGAGCGAGACACCCTCGAGCGCGAGCAGCTTGGCGTACTGCTTGACCATGGCATTGCGCGGCTCGGTCAGCACCCGGACGAGATCCTCCTCGGTCAGGGCCGAGAGCGAGGCCGCCACGGGGAGTCGGCCGATGAACTCGGGGATCATGCCGAACGCGAGCAGGTCCTCGGGCTCGATGTGGAAAGCCGGATCGCCCGGGAGATCGGCACCCGTCAAGCCCGGCTGCGAGGCGGCGGCGAAGCCCATGCCCTTCTGCCCGCGGCGGCGGGTCACGATCTTGTCCAGCCCGACGAAGGCGCCGCCGCAGATGAAGAGGATGTTCTGGGTGTTGACCTGGATGTACTCCTGCTGCGGATGCTTGCGGCCGCCCTGCGGCGGGACGTTGCAAAGCGTGCCCTCGAGGATTTTCAGCAGGGCCTGCTGCACGCCTTCGCCGCTGACGTCGCGGGTGATGGAGACGTTCTCCGTTTTGCGCCCGATCTTATCGATTTCGTCGATGTAGATGATCCCGATCTCCGCCCGCTTCACGTCGTAGTCCGCATTCTGCAGCAGGCGCAGGATGATGTTCTCCACGTCCTCGCCCACGTAGCCGGCCTCGGTCAGCGTGGTGGCATCGGCGATGGAAAACGGCACGTCGAGGATGCGGGCGAGCGTGCGGGCCAGCAACGTCTTGCCGGAGCCGGTGGGCCCGAGCAGCAGAATGTTGCTCTTCTCCACCTCCACGTCCGCGTGGGGATCCACCACCACATTGCCCTTCGACGGAGGCTGGTCGGCGAGATTGATGCGCTTGTAATGGTTGTGCACCGCCACCGAGAGAACCTTCTTGGCCACGTCCTGACCGATCACGTGGCGATCCAGCTCCGCCTTGATCTCGGCCGGCCGGGGCACGCGCAGGCGCGGCGCGGCCGACTGCTTGCGGGCTTCCTCGCTCAGCTCCTTGTCGAGGATGTTTTTGCAGACCCCGATGCAGCTGTCGCAAATGTAGACGCCGGGTCCGGCGACGAGTTTGCGGACTTCGGCATGGCTCTTACCGCAGAAGGAACACAGCGTGAGATTGGAAAGACGCGCCACGCTCTTCGCATGGCGCAGAAATGCCCGCGGGGAAAATCGAAAATGCGTGGTGGGCGGAGTTTGCCGCACCCGGTCGAGTCGCTGTCCGGGTGGACCCGCCATCGCGGTCGTCCGGCGCGATCCGTCTTTGCCATGGGGCGTGCTTGATGCGAAAACGCGATTCCGCATGGACGGCTCCGATCCCAATTTGGCCTCCGCCTCCGAGACGACCGATTCGGTGCGTTTCGGGCACTTCCGCGTGGCGCGGCGGTCCGATGGCTCGCTCGAGGAACTCGGTCGCGGAGCGATGGGCGTGACCTACAAGGCGGTCGACGACGGCCTGCGCATCACGGTCGCGCTCAAGGTCATCGCGTCGGACTACGTCAACGACGAACTGGCCCGCCGCCGCTTCCAGCGCGAGGCGCGCGCCGCGGCCCAGCTGCGGCATCCGAACGTGGCCAGCGTGCTCCACCTCGGCGAGGAGGGCGGCGAGTTCTTCTACGCCATGGAGTTCGTGGTCGGCCGCCCGCTCTCGGCCATGCTGCGCGAGACGCCGGTGCTGGAGCCGCGCCTGGCGCTGGCGCTCATGGCGCAGGTGGCGGCGGCTCTGGCCGCGGCGCACAAACGGGAGCTCATCCACCGCGACCTCAAGCCGGCCAATCTCATGCTGCTCGAGGGCGAGGCCATCGACCACGAGGACGAGCGCTCCAAGGCGGCCGGCGACCGGCAGGTGAAGGTGATCGATTTCGGCCTGGCCCGCAGCTTCGGGCAGACCCGGCTGGAAGACACGCTGGCCTCGCTGACGACCGCCTCGACCAGCTTCACCGGCACCCCGGCCTATGCTTCGCCGGAGCAATGCGCGGGCGATCGTGATCTCGACGGGCGCTCCGATCTGTACTCGCTCGGCATCATCCTGTGGCAGATCCTGACCGGCCGGCTGCCGTTCACCGGCACGCTCTCGCAGGTCATCGGCAAGCACCAGTTCCAAGCACCGCCGTTCGAGGAGCTGGCCCGGCAGCCGCGGGAGATCGTCGAGCTCCTGCGCGGCCTGCTGGAGAAGGATCCCGAACACCGCACCCCGGCCCGTGCGGCCGATCTGCGCGACGAACTCGATCGCATCCGCCGTGACCTCGAAGTGCGGGCCGGCCTGCCGCAACCGCCGCCATTGCCGCCTTCCCCGGCCAGCGAGGGGCCGGCGACCACGCTCATCCTGCCCGCGGGCGCCCGGCCCGCGACCGTCAGCGGCGCCGCCGTGCCGGTGACCAGCGCGACCGCCGCGGCCCGAATGCCGCCCGGCCATGCGCCGGTGGGCGAAGAGGGGCAGACGCTCATTCTGCCCGCGGACGCGGCTTCGGCTGCTGCGGGCGCGCCGCCAACTTTGCCCGGCGTGCCCCGGCCCGCGACCGACACCAGCGTGCGTCCGCCGAGCGGGCCGCCGCCGGCCGCAGCGGATCCGTCGTTCCCGACGAAGCCCCCAGACATCAACTGGACGGGTGAGCTGCAGCGTTTGGTCGACCTCCTCCGCACCCTTCCGAACAAGGTCTGGATCCTCATTTTCGTAGTTTGGATCGTGTTCTGGACCCAGTCCGGCAATCGCTCCGAACGCTCCGATCGCGCGGCGCGCAAAGCCGCCGAGCGCGAGGCGCGCCGCATCGTCGAAGCCGCCCTCAGGGCAACCCCGACGCCTACGCCCGAGAGTCCAACTCCGACGCCCGCGCCCACCCTGCTGCCGCCGTTGCCGGCCATCCCTGCGCCCGACGCGCCGCCGCCGCCGACTCCGCCAGCGGATCGCTGAGCGCTCTCAGCCACGTCTTCGCTTGGTCAGGCGAGTTCTGCAATGCGTAGGTCATCCAGGACTCGGCTCCGTCGGTGGAGGTGGAACTCCACCCCACCGACGAATTCTGCTCACTCGTCCTGCCGCTTCGTGATGGGCGAAGACGAATGCTGGGAGGTCGCGGAAGAGCGATCCGGAATCGGCGGACGACGGACTTCTCAGCCCGCCAGATTCGTCTTCGAGATCGGCAGGGTGCGGATGCGCTTGCCGCAGGCGGCAAAGATTGCATTGCAAAGCGCCGGCGGCGTAGGCGGCAGGGCGGGCTCGCCGAGACCGGTGGGCGGGTTGTCGCTCTCGATGAACTCGATGTGCACGCGTGGCGCCTCGTTCATCCGGATGAGCGCATACTCGTGGAAGTTCGACTGCACGGTGCGGCCGTTCTCGATCGTGATCTCCTGGGTCAGCGCTTCGCTCAGGCCGTCGAGAATGCTGCCTTCGATCTGATTCTCCGCGCCGCTGCGATTGAGGATCGGGCCGACGTCGGCCGCGCACCAGACGTCATGCACCTTGACCGAGCCGTCCTTGGCCACGCTGGCCTCCACCACCTGCGCGACGTAGCCGCTGTGGCTGAAGTGGAAGGCGAGTCCGAGCCCGCGCCCGCTCTCGAGCTTGCGGCCCCAGTTGGCCATCTTGGCGGCGCGGCGCACGACGCCCTTCATCCGGGCCGTGTCGTAGGCCGGGCCGCGGGTGGCGGCCACCTTGCGGTCCTCGCCGAGGAGATCGAGTCGGACCTCGAGCGGATCGCGCCCGGCGGCGTGCGCCAGTTCGTCGATGAAGGACTGGAAGACGAAGGCGAAGGCGTTGCTGCCGGGCGCACGCAGCGGCCCCGACGGCGTGATCGAGGGAATCATCGACTGCTCCAGGCGATAATTCTCCAGGAACCGCGCGGGCAACTCTTCCGGACTCAGGCCGGCCGAGCGCATCGGATCGGTCCCGCCCGGCAGACAGAACGTGACGAAGTGGTTTCTCCACGCGCTGATCTTGCCGGCCGCATCGACCGCACCGCGCAGGAAGTGGAATCCGCCCGGGCGGTAGAAGTCGTGCCGCATGTCGTCCTCGCGCGTCCAGGTCAGCTTGACCGGCGCCTTGGCTTTCTGGGCGATCGCGGCCGCCTCGGCCACGAAGTCGTTGATCAGCCGCCGGCCGAAACCGCCGCCGATGCGCAGCACGTGGAGGGTGATGTCCTCCTTCTTCACGCCCAGCGTTTTGACGAGGAGATCGAGCGCGGGCCCGGGGTTTTGGGTCGGCGCCCAGACCCCGACTTTGCCGTCCTGCACGCGGGCCGTGCAGTTCTGCGGCTCGAGATTGGCGTGGCTGATGAATGGATACGAGTAGGCCGCCTCGACCACCTTCTTGGCGCTCTTGAAGGCCGCCTCGACGTCGCCGTCCTTGCGCACCTCCTTGCCGGCCTGCTTGCCGAGTTCAGCCGCCTTGGCCTCGTAGGCCGCGGTGCTGTAGCCGTCGAGCGAGCCCTCGTCCCAGGTCACCTGCAGCTGCTTGCGCGCGGACATCGCCGCCCAGGTGGAGTCGGCCAGGATGGCCACGCCCGAGACGAGGCCGGTGGGATCGGTCCCGCCCTCGAGCACGAAGGCGTCCTTCACGCCCGGCAGGGCCTTGATCTTGTCGAGATTGGCCGACTTCACCTTGCCGCCCGGGACCGGGCAGCGCTGGTAGCTCGCGTGCAACATCCCAGGCAGCTTGAAGTCGCTGCCGAAGAGGCCCTTGCCCGAGACGATGGCCGGATTGTCCACCCCGCCGATGCGCCTGCCGAGGAGCGTGAAGTCCTTGGGCGATTTGAGCACGATGTCCTTTTCCGCCGGCACCGGCAGCTGGGCGGCCGCATTGACCAGCGCGCCGTAGGCCAGCGCGCGGCCGGACTTCGCGTGCACGACCGCGCCTTTCTCCGCCTGGCATTCGGCCTCCGGCACGTTCCAGGTCCTGGCGGCGGCGGCCACGAGCAGCATGCGGGCGGCCGCGCCGGCCTTGCGGTGAAGGTCGTAGTTGTCGGGGACCGAGCGGCTGCCACCGGCGAACTGGCGTCCGTAGGTCTTCTCGTCGGTCGGGGCCTGCTCGATCGTCACCGCCGTGATGTCGACGCCGAGTTCCTCGGCCACGATCATCGGCAGCGCGGTCTTCACGCCCTGGCCGCATTCGGGATTCTTCGAGAACAGCGTCACCTTGCCGTTCGGCGTGATGCGCAGGTAGCCGTTGGGCGCGAATTGCCCGGTGACCGCGGTGGCATCGCCCGGCGCGGCTTCCAGCCAGTCGAAAGCCAGCAGCAGGCCGCCGCCGGCCAGCGCGGAAAGTTGGAGAAACGAGCGGCGGCTGAGCGCCGGGGCGTCGAGCGTCTTCATGCGCAGACCTCCTTCTCGTGGGCCGTGCAGATTTCGGCGCAGGCCAGGCCGGCCGTGGCGGAGACCGCGCCGGCGTCGACCGTCTTCTCGCCGCGCAGGTTGGCGGCGGCGTCGTGGATGGCCTTGCGAATGCGCAGGTAGGTGGCGCAGCGGCAGATGTTGCCGCTCATGGCCGCGTCGATGTCCGCGTCGGTCGGCTTGTTGTTCTCGGCCAGCAGCGCAGCGGCGGCCATAATTTGCCCGGCCTGACAGTAGCCGCATTGCGGCACGTCGTGCTTGATCCAGGCCTTCTGCAGCGGATGCGACCCATCGGGCGAGAGCCCCTCGATGGTGGTCACCGCGCGGTTGCCGACCTGCGCGACCCGCAGCGTGCAGCTGCGTTCCGGCTTGCCGTTGAGATGCACGGTGCAGGCCCCGCATTGNNNACGAGGTCGAGCGCATCGCGCAGGACCCAGAGGAGCGGCGTGTCCGCCGCGACGTCCACCGTTTTGGACTGTCCGTTGATCTTGAGGGTGTAGGCAGGCATGGCGTGGGAGCGACGGAGCAGTCTGGAACTCCGCGGGCGGGCCGCAACGGGGAAGTGGCAGCCGCGCAGGATTGGAAGGAAGAAGGAGGAAGGAAGAAGGAGGAAAGCTGCCGCGGGCGGCTGGCTCAGTGCGGTTCGAGTTCGTCGATCAGGGCGCGGATGCGCTCCAGCTGCTCGTCGTAATGCCGGCCGCCGACGTGGATCTCGGCGATGGGGGCGAGGTAGGGCGAGGCCGGGCTCGCCTGCACCGGCAGCAGCAGCGTGGCGGAGCGGCGGATGCGCGCCTCGGCGAAGAGCGGGCATTGGCTCAACTGCGCGGGCGGCTCGGACAACAGCCCTCCCAGCGCGGCGATGGCGGCGTCGATCTGCGGCGACGGATGGGGCAGGGGATCGATGACGCAGCTGGCGAGGGTATTCTGCAGCAGATTCACCACGAGCATGTGGAGGAACTCGGTGTCGATCCCCGAGGCCACGAAGAGCAGGGTCTCGCGGGCCGCGACCGCTTCCTCGAGCAACGGCAGCCAGTCGTGCCAGGAGTCCAACGCCTGGGGCGCGCAGAACAGGACGCGGACCTGCGTCAGTCGCACCGTCCAAGGTAGCTCCAGACGTCCCGGCAGCTGCTCGCGCAGGAAGATCGGCGAATGCGCTCCGCCCAGCAGAAGGCCCGCGCGCCGGCTGACGGTGGTCTCGTAGCCGGACGAAAGTGCGGCCCAGATGTGGCGATCGTCCGGCACCGCGCGCCGGGCCTGCTGGAGTGCGGTGGAGAGATCCGACATGCGCCAACGAGCGCCGCTGGGCGCCGCTGGCAAGGGGACGGCGCGTGCAAAGGGCGATCTGGCAACGGACCTACTTCCGCACCGGCGCGTAGCTGTAGCCTTTGCCACTGCGACCGCCCTGGACGCGGAACTTGGGCAGGTCCTCGCCGTCGCGCAGATTGAGCAGCTGGGTGAAGAGGTATTTGAAATTCTCCAGCTTCCGCCGCTGGATCGGCCGGCCGATGAAGCGCTCGACGGCCTGCACGTGGGTCATGTCCTCGGCGGTGAAGAGCGTGTAGGCATCGCCCTCAGCCTGCGCGCGGCCGGTGCGGCCGATGCGGTGGACGTAATCCTCGGGATGCTGCGGGACGTCGAAATTGATCACGTGCGAAACGCCCGCGATGTCGAGTCCGCGGGAGGCGATGTCGGTCGCGACCAGCACCTCGTATTTGCCGTCGCGGAAGCCGGCCAGCGCCTCCTCGCGCTCCTTCTGCGAGCGGTCGGAGTGGATGGCCACGACGTTGTGTCCGCTGCCGGTCAGGCGCGCGGCGACCTGATCGGCGCCCACTTTGGTGCGGCAGAAAACGATCACGCTCTTGTACTGCGTCTCCTCCAGGATCTGGTGCAGTAGCTCGAACTTCTGCGCCGAGGCGACCGGATACAGCGCGTGGTCCACGAGCTCGGCCGGGGCGCGACGAATGCCGACCTCGATCTTCTCGGGCGAGCGCATGGCCCACTTCGACAGACTCTCGATCTCGGGCGGGATCGTGGCCGAGAAGAGCATCGTCTGTCGATCCTTCGGGCACTGTTGGATGAGCCGGCGGATGTCCGGCATGAAGCCCATGTCGAGCAGCCGGTCGGCCTCATCGAGCACGAGAATCTCGAGATCCTTGAAGTTGAGTTCGCCGCGCTCGAGGAAATCCAGCATGCGCCCGGGCGTGCCGACCCAGATGTCCATGCCCTTCTTGAGCTTCTCCGACTGTGCGCCGTAGCCGACGCCGCCATACATCACGCCCACCCGCAGCGGGCTGAAGCGCGAGAAGCGGCGCAGCGATTCCTCCACCTGCAGGGCCAGCTCGCGCGTGGGCTCGATGATCAGGCCGCGCACGCCGCCCGGCTTGTTCAGGCGCGTCAGCATCGGCAGCGTGAACGCGGCCGTCTTGCCCGTGCCGGTCTGGGCGGAGCCGATGACATCCTTGCCCTCCAGAATGACCGGAATGGCCTGCTGCTGAATCGGTGTCGGTTCCTTGTAACCGGCCGCTTTGACCGCGAGTTGGACGTCTTCGGAAAGCGCCAGAGTTTCGAATCCCATCGGCTTCCATCGCACCGCTTGACCCGACTTACAACCCCTGGGGGTGATCCGTTCAGCGCGGGATTGCACATCCGGCTGACGCGGTCTTAGCTCGCGGCCCCTCGAATCGCTGCTACCCGTCCCGTTACTCTCGTGGAGAAACTCGTCATCATCGGCACCGGCTGTTCCGGTCTCACTGCTGCCATCTACGCCGCGCGCGGCGGGCACTCGCCCCTGGTCCTCGAAGGCACTCACCCGGGTGGGCAGCTCAGCACCACCACGCTGGTGGAGAATTTCCCCGGCTTCCCCGAGGGCATCGACGGTCCCGACCTCATCTACAAGATGAAGCAGCAGGCCGAACGCTTCGGCGCGCGCTTCGAATACAAGACGGTCACGCAGTTCGAGCAGCGGAATGGGCATCTGGCTGTGCTGGCCGACGGCGAGTGGATCGAGACGAAGTCGCTCATCGTGGCCAGCGGCGCCTCGGCCCGTTATCTCGGCCTGCCGCGCGAGCAGGAACTCGTCGGCCACGGGCTGACCTCCTGCGCCACCTGCGACGGCGCGTTCTACCGCAACGTTCCGGTCTGCGTCATCGGCGGCGGGGACTCGGCCGCGGAGGAGGCGGGCTTCCTGACGCGCTTCGCCTCGAAGGTGTATCTCATTCATCGCCGCGATTCGCTGCGCGCCTCGAAGATCATGGCCGACCGCGTGCTGGCCAATCCGAAGGTCGAGCCCGTCTGGAACACGGTCGTGACCGAATACCTCACCGACGAAGGCGGCGAGATGCGGGCCGTGAAGCTGCAGGACACGGTGACCGGCGCCGAGCGCGAGTTGGAGGTGAAATGCGTCTTCGTCGCCATCGGCCACGTGCCGAACACGCAGCCGTTTCGCGGGCATCTCGACATGGACGAGAGCGGCTACCTCCTCCCGAACTCGCCGGGCACATCGACCAAGATCCCAGGCGTCTTCGTGGCGGGCGATGCGGCCGATCACGTCTATCGCCAGGCCATCACCGCCTCCGGCACCGGCTGCGCGGCCGCGCTCGAAGCGGAGCGGTTCCTCGCGGAGCACGGCTGAGCGGCGGCCGGACATTGTCATTTGCCGAGGGCCCGCGTCGGGCTGCAAGCTCGGCGATGCTCTCGGAATCGGAAGCGCGGCAGCGCATACTCTCGACCCTCTCGCCCCTGCCCGGGGAAATGCGTCCGTTGCTCGAGGCGGTCGGTGCGTTCGCGCTGGACGAGCTGCGCGCCAGCGTCTCGCTGCCCGGCTTCGACAACTCGGCCATGGACGGCTACGCGCTCTGCTTCGAAGGCGCGGAGGTCGCGGCCGGCGTGCGCTTCAGCCTTTGCGGACAGCAGGCGGCCGGGGAGGATCAGGGCCTCACGCTGCGCCCGGGCAAGGCGGCGCGCGTCTTTACCGGGGCACCGGTGCCGGCGGGGACGACGGCGGTGGCGATGCAGGAGGACGTGCGCGCCACGCCCGGGGCGATCGCACTGACCGAAGGCGTCGCGCGCGGCGAGTTCGTGCGGCTGGCGGGCTCCGACCTCTGCCGCGGCCAGATCTTCGTCCGCTCCGGCGAGGCGCTGACCATTCCCCGACTCTCGCTCCTCGCTGCGCAGGGCCTGAGCGAGGTGCGCATCGCCCGCCCGCCGCGACTCGCCGTCTTCAGCACCGGCGATGAATTGGTGCAGCCCGGACACGCTCTGCGGCCGGGTCAGATCTACGATTCGAACTCCACCCTGCTCGCGTTGCTTGCGCGCGGCGCGGGCGGGCAGGTGACCTCGGTCCGCCATCTTTCCGACGATCTCGCCGAGACGACCCACGCGCTCGAACGCGCGGTCGACCAGGCCGATGTCCTGCTGCTCAGCGGCGGCGTCTCGGTCGGCGAGCGCGACTTCGTCAAGCCCGCGCTCGCCGCGGTCGGCTTCGAAGCCGAGCTGTGGAAAGTCGCGCTCAAGCCCGGCAAGCCGTTCCTCTTCGCGCGCCATCCCCGCGGCGCTCTGGCCTTCGGCCTGCCGGGCAATCCGGTCTCCAGCTACGTCACTTTCCAGGTGCTAGTCGCGCCGGCCCTGCGCCGTCTGCGCGGCGCGCCCGCCGATCCTGCCCTGCCGCTGCAGCGCCTTCGCGCCGCCGAGTCGCTGCGAAATTCCGACCGACGCCCGCATTACCTCCGCGGCCGCGTCGGTCCCGCCGGGTTCGAGCCCATCGGCCGGCAGGAGAGCCACGCTCTCGCCGGCCTCGCCGCCAGCACCGCCCTTGCCCGCGTGCCCGCCGAGACCGAGATCGCCGCTGGGGAGGATGTCGAGGTGCTGAGCGCGCAGTAGTCCGCACTCTCCGAGTGCGGCTCGCCGCATCGGAGGAGGGCCCGTTCTGGGTCAGCGCTTCGGGCCGCGCGGTACGAACGTGGCGACTTGGCCCACAGCTGGTTTAGCCTCCTTGCGCCACAGGACCTGTCCCTCTTCGCCGCACGCGCCGCACGGCCGCACTCGGAGAGTGCGGACTACGATCCGTACGTCCGCGGCCGCACCGCCTTTCCTGCGAACCGCGTCACGTCCGGAATGGTTCGTTTGACACCGCATTCCACGCGGCTCAATAATCAACGACGTTAAGTAATTCCCGCCGTTCATGCCGACCATCCTGCCCAAGACCGGGGTTTTGCCCGAGCCGCCGCCGTCCGAGGCGATCGAGCTGGCGGGGATCGTCATGCACATCCAGCGGAAGTTCCTCGTGAACCTCTCGCGCGAGCTGGCCCGCGGGAATGTTTCGTTCGCGCAATTCTTCCTGCTCGGCGCTCTGCAGCAGGAGGAGGCACTTTCGATGACCGAGATCGCCGGGCTGATGGGCCATACGACCGCGGCCGCCACAGGGCTGGTCGATCGGCTCGAAAAGATGCGCTACGTCGTCCGCGCGCACGCCACTTCCGACCGGCGCAAGATCCACGTCAGCATCACCACGAAGGGGATTGCACTGGTCACGCGGATCAAACAAGACATGGTCCGGAACCTCTCCGCCATCATGACCCACCTCACGGCGGCCGAGCGCAAGGCGTGGGTGCAGATTTACCGCAAGATTGACCGCTTGTGCATGGACCCGAAATCGAACACCGAAGAAGCACCATGAGTATCCGCCCGAATCCCGAACTGAAGTTCTCGCCCGGCCGTTTCGGGGCGGTTGCCTGCCTGCTCGCCGCCGTCGTTTGCCAGCCGCTCGCCCCGCTCATGGCCGGGGAGTCCAAGGCGGCGCCAGCCGCCGGCCCGCGCGTGCTCACGCTCGATCAAGCCATTCAGATCGCGCTGAAGCAGAATCCGGACATTCAGAAGCAGCTGCAGGAGATCCAGCGCACCCGGGGGCAGATCATTCAGGTCACCGCGCAGGCCGTGCCGAACCTCGTCTCGAGCGGCAGCTTCAACTACGTCGACAACCGCCTGCGCACCGGCGGTGGCGGCAGCTCGAGCAGCCAGTTCCCGACCGGCCAGTACGTGATCAATCCGGTCAATCCGTTGTTGCCGCCGATCGATCTGGCCACGCTCTTCTACAGCACCGGGACTTCGACGGGCAACAGCAGCTACTCGATCAACCTGCAGGTCCAGCAGCTCATCTACAACGGCGGCGCGGTCGGCGCGGCCATCCGCGCGGCGCGGCTGACGGCCGACAATTCCTATTACCAGCTGCGCGAGACGGTCGAGCAGATCGTGAGCACCACGAAGAATCAGTTCGCCGAGGTGCTGCTCAACGAATCGCTCATCACCATCCAGCAGGAGCAGGTCAAGCTGCTCGGCAGTCAGCTGAAGGACCAGCAGAACCGCTTCGAGGCTGGCACGGTGCCGCGCTTCGACGTCCTGCAGGCGGAGGTCGCGCTGGCCAATCAGTACCCGCTGCTCATCAACGCGCAGAACAATTTCCGCCTTTCGCAGATTCGTCTCGCCCGCACGCTGGGCGTCGATTACCAGCCGGATCGCAACGAGCGCCCGCCGTTCAAGTGCGTGGGCCGGCTCGATGTGACCCACCTCAACGTCAGCATTCCCGATGCGGTCGCGGTCGCGCTCGAGAACCGCGCTTCGCTCAAGCTGGCCAAGCAGAACATCTCGGTCCAGCAGGAGAACCTCTCGGTGCAGAAGGCCGGCTATCAGCCGACCATCCGTGGCTCCTTCGGCCACCAGCTGACCAACGATCGTCGCGCCGGCGGCGACCTGACCCGCACGGACAATGGCTTCACGGCCGGCCTGACCATGACCTGGAACGTCTTCGACGGCGGTGCCACCTACGGCAACGTCCGCCAGGCTCGCGCCACGTTGATTTCCTCCGCGATCACCTACGAGGACACCCGCCGTGGCGTGGAGCTCGAGGTGCAGGACGCGCTCTTCCGACTGCGGCAGTCGCGCGAACTGGTCAACAGCCAGCGCGAGAACGTCGGTAAGGCCGAGGAGGCGCTGCGCCTCTCGCGCGCCCGCCTGAGCGCCGGCGCCGGCACGCAGCTCGACGTCCTCAATGCGCAGGTCGCTCTCTCGCAAGCCCAGGTCACCGAACTGCAGGCGCGGTTCAATTACAACGTCGCCCTCTCGGATCTGCGCCGCGCCACCGGCACGAGCACGGTGTATTTCGACAATTTCACCGACCCCGCTTCCCGCCGCGATGCCGCCCAGAAGTCGTCGAGCCCGCTGGAGAAGGTCGCCCGCAAGGTCGGCGGCTCCAGCAAGCCGCGCCCCGAGGCCCAGAAGATCGACGCCCGCCGCGAAGGCGCGCTCGTCCAGCCGCCGCGACGGTAGCCTCGCTGCTAGCCTCGCTGAGGCTCGGCATAGGCGATAGGCGATAGGCGATAGGCGATAGGCGATAGGCGATAGGCGATAGGCGATAGGCGATACGTAGTCCGCACTCTCCGAGTGCGGCCGTGTCGCGAAGCTCGCGATTACCGCGATCCGGCGCAGACGTGGCGGGTCGCGCCGTCGGCGAGATGAGGCGCGAGTTCAGCTCGCGCGCAGCGCCTCCCGGCCGCACTCGGAGAGTGCGGACTACGGCCGCTTCGCAGCTCCCACGCGGCGCGACCCGGCCGCACTCGGAGAGTGTGGACTACGACCGCTTCGCAGCTCGCGCGCGGCGCGACCCGGCCGCACTCGGAGAGTGCGGACTACGACCGCTTCGCAGCTCCCGCGCGGTGCCCGGCCGCACTCGGAGAGCGCGGACTACTTACGCTCCCTTCTCGGACTCAAGCAGCTCGGCGGCGCGGCGGCCGAGGGCGGCGGTCGCCTCGCCGGCCTCGCCGGCGGCTTCGGCGATCTTCAGCGCGTCGCGCAGGGCCACCCGCGCGTGCGCGGCGGGGCCGCGCAGGGCCTCGCCGACCACCGACAAAGCCACGGCCTGGCGCAGGCTCGCGGGGGCGTGGCGGAAATCCTGCCAGAGCTGCGCGGCGGTCAGGCGGGTGCCGGTCGTGCCGGCGAGGTGGACTTTCACCTCGGGATCGCGCGTGGCGCTGTTGAGGCCGAAGAGCAGCACGCGTTCGCCGCCCGGACCGAAGCCGCTGGCGAGCTCGCGCACGGTCACCTTGTCCATCCGACGCGTCTCGATGCTGACGGAGCCGCCGACGACGAGACCCGCCGGGATGGTCACGGCGAGCCAGGCGGATTGCGGATCTCCCGGCACGGCGGCGGACGCGATGCGAACCTGATCGCCCCCACCGGTTTCCACCATCGGCAACAGTCCCAGCAGTTCATGCTGCGCCGGCACAGCCGCCGCAGTGGGAATGCGTCCGGCCCGGAGCGAGGCGGCCAGCTGCGCCCAGCGTTGCTCGACCGACGCCCGCACGACGCGAGCCTGCTCGACCGACGGCACGCCGCCCTCCGTGCTGAGATCGATTTCAACGCTGGCGACCTCTGGCGACACGGGCACCGGGCTGCTCGTGACCCTCTGCGACGTCCACCAGCTGGCCACGCCGATGGCCGTGGCCGACACCACGAAGACTGCCGCCATCCGCGCCAGCTGGCGACGCCACGGAGCCGACTCCGCTTCGGGCCGAAAGGGCAGGAGGCGTGACCCGCCGCTCGCGGGGGCTGAGGCCACGGTGGAAACCCGCGGACCGGGCGCGATGTCCGCTTTGACCGCCGCGGTGAGATCGAGCGTAAAGCTGCGTAGCTCCTGCAACTCGGCGCGCAGGGCCGCGTCCTCCGCGAGGGCGGATTCGATGGCGGCTACGACCGCAGGCTCCTGCGGCTCGCCCAGCGCGTAGGCGGTGAATCGGGGATCGTCGGGAGACATCTTCGGACAGGGGCAAGGGGAGGGGAATTCAGCCGCGCGGTTCGAGCGCCAGGCGCAGCGCGCGCAACTTTTTCAGCGCGGTGTGCAGGAGAAAGCCAACGTTGGTCTCGCTCAGACCCGTGATGGCGGCGATGTCGCGATAGCTGAGATCCTGCTGAAACTTGAGCTGCACGAGTTCCTGCTGCCGGGCCGGAAGTTGGGTGAGGAGACGCCGCAGGAGCGCATGTTCGTCCTGCGCGGCGGCGGCCTCGTCGGGCGCGGGTGTGCGCGCCGGTTCGGCCTCCAGCATCTCCTGCTCGACGTAGGTCACCCGGCCGGCCCGACGGCAGAGGTCGAGCGCGCGATTGCGACAGACGGTGAAGAGCCATTTGGCCGGATCGCCCCCCTCGAAGACCACCGGGGCCTGGCGGCTGAATCGTACGAACGTGTCCTGCACTACATCACGCGCGAGCTCCGCATCGCCCGTCAGTCGCGCGGCAAAGGCCAGCAGCGGCTTCTCGAAGCGCGCGGTGACGGCACGCGCCAGCGCCTCGCCATCGGCAGCGGAGGGCGAATCTGGCAGGATCAAGGGCAAGGTCAGGGCGGCGTGCATCAACGCGGTGTTCCCAGGTGAGACGCTGTGGTGGACAGCGGTATTAGGGGAAATCGCGCGCAGACAGAAAAATCGAGCCGACCGTCGAAACTGGCCCCTCAGCCCGGAGGGTCATCATCATCGGGCCGCCGGGATTTGAACCCGGGACCTCTTGCACCCCAAGCAAGCGNNAGCGCTCTACCAAGCTGAGCCACGGCCCGTGATGATTCCGCTGTTTCCAGCGAGTCGGTTATCTAGGCCACCTCGCGCGATTTGTCATCTGGATTCCGCGCCGACCCGCCGAGGCCGGAATACGGATCCCTCGCGCACCCTCTTCCGTTCGTCTCGCTCCTCTGCTCCTCTGCTCCTNNCTCCGCTCCTCCGCTCCTCCGCTTTCTCCATCCATGATCCACGCCATCTACACTTCTCCGCAGAGCGATGCGCCGACCGTGCGCCATACGGAAATCGAGGCCATCGCCGGACAGGGCTTGCGCGACGACCGCTACGCCACCGGGCGCGGCTACTACTCCGGCGTACCTGAATGGGATGCGCACGTGACGCTGATCCAGCGGGAGCCGTTCGATGCGCTGGCGCAGCAGAAGGGCGTCATTCTCGATCCCTGCGAGCTGCGGCGGAATCTGGTCACCGAGCGCTTCGACCTCGGTCTGCTGCTGGGACGTGTCTTTCGCATCGGTCCGCAGGCAGTGTTTCGCTGCCGCAAGGAATGGCCACCTTGCGCCCACATCGTACGCCGCACCGGCCGGCGGGAGATCTTCCAGTATCTCGCGCGCAGCACCGGAATCGGAGCCGATGTGCTCGTGGGCGGACGCGTCGCGGTCGGCGATGCGATCACGCTCGTGCCGACCGAGGAAGCCGCCGCGTTGCTGGCGGCATCTTCCCTGCCTCAGCGCTGAACGGCCGCAGCGGCCCAAATTGCCGCTCGCTCTCCGCCGCCGCGGGAGGCATGCTTCTCGTCCGCTTCCCGCTCCGCGTCTCGAATTGCGAGGCGCGGAGAGGCGGGAATCGGCCTCCCCATTCCATGTCTTCTTCCGCTTCCGCCCCTGTCGTGCCGTTCCTGCGCAACGGCGAGTTCATCATCCCGACCGTCGACGCGCATCAGCCGGTCTTCAATCCTTCCACCGGCGAGACGATCGCGCTCACGCCGCTCATGACCCCGGCGCAGGTGGACTCGGTGGTCGAGGCGGCCGCCAGGGCCTTCGAGTCATGGGGCAAGTCGTCCTTCACCAAGCGGGTGGGGGTGATGTTCAAGTTCAAGGAGCTGATGGAGGCCAACTTCCTCGAGCTGGCCAGGCTGGTCACGCGCGAGAACGGCAAGACGCTCGAAGAGGCCAAGGGCGACGTGCGCCGCGGCATCGAATGCGTCGAGTTCGCCTGCGCCATCCCGCATCTCGCGCAGGGCGAGCACCTGCCGCAGCTGGCCGACATGATCGACGGCACCACCAGCCGTGAGCCGCTCGGCGTCTGCGCGGGCATCGTGCCCTTCAATTTCCCTTGCATGGTGCCGCTCTGGATGTTCCCGCTGGCCATCGCCTGCGGGAACACGTTCGTCCTCAAGCCCTCGGAGAAGGTGCCGCTCACGGCCATCCGCATGGCCGAACTGCTCAAGGAGGCGGGTCTGCCGGACGGCGTCTTCAATCTCGTGCAGGGCGCGCGCGACGTGGTCGACACCCTCTGCACGCATCCGAAAATCGCGGCCGTCAGCTTCGTCGGCTCCTCGGCCGTGGCGCGCCACGTCTACGCGCTCGGCTCTTCGCACGGCAAGCGCGTGCAGGCCGCCGGCGGGGCCAAGAACGTGCTGCTGGTGATGCCCGATGCGGAGATGGATTCGACCCTGCGCGCGATCATCGGCAGCTCCTTCGGCTGCGCGGGCCAGCGCTGCATGGCCGGCTCGGTGCTGATGGCCGTGGGCGACAAGGCCGACGACGTGCGCGATCGCGTGGTCGGCGCAATGGATGCGCTCAAGCTCGACGACACCAGCGTCAATCCCGAGGCCGGCATGGGCCCGGTCATCGACGGCCACTCGCAGTCGCGCATCGTCGACCTCATCGGCGGCGGCCTGCAGACCGGCGCCAAGCTCGTACGCGACGGCCGGCAGCACGGCCAGCCGCGCGGGTTCTTCGTCGGACCGACGCTCTTCGATCACGTCGATCCGGGCGCGAAGATCTTCCGCGACGAACTCTTCGGGCCCGTGTTGACGATGCTGCGGCCGAAGAACCTCGACGAAGCCATCAAGACGATGGGCACGCTCAGCTACGGCAACGGCGCCACCATCTTCACCAGCGACGGCGGCAGCGCGCGTCAGTTCGTGCGCGAGATGCCCGCCGGCATGCTCGGGATCAATGTGGGCGTGCCGGCCGCACCGGCCATCTACGCCTTCAGCGGTTGGAACGGCTCGTTCTACGGCGACCTGCACGTCATGGGCGTCGAGGGCGTGCAGTTCTACACCCGTCAGAAGATGGTGCTGAGCCGTTGGGACAACACGTATCGCCGCACCATGGGCTGGTAGGCCGCGCGCTGGCGGAAGATCAAGAATCAAGAAGCAAGCATCAGGGAAGGATGAAGGCGCAAGGAGGAAGGAAAAAGGACGTGTTGGTGCGGCCCGTTCCTTCGACCTTGCAACTTGGAACCGTTTGAATCTTGAATCCTGAGCCTTGAACCTTTCCCGCCAAAGTTGGTTTTCGATCGCGTTCTGGATGGCCTTCGGTCTCTTGATCGAAGGCCTGATCGGATACCGCATCCCCGCGTTGATGGACGATGCGGTGCGGCGGGAGATGTTTCGACTCGCGCATGCGCACGGCACGCTGCTCAACCTCGTGCTGCTGGCCGCCGCGTTCGGCGCGCGACTGGAATTGGTGAAGGTCGAGGGCGCGACGGCCAAAGCCCTCGCGCTGGGCGTGGTCCTGATGCCGCTGGGTTTTCTTCTTGGCGGCATCTGGCACTACAAGGGCGATCCGGGTCTCGGCATTTTCCTCGTGCCCGCCGGGGCGGTCCTCCTCATTTGGTCGGCGGTGCGGATCGGGCTGAGTGCGAGGTGAGGGAGGAAACTCGAAGTTCGAAGTTCGAAACTCGAAGGAAGTTCGAAGCTCGAAGTTCAAAGATTCGTGACGCGGGTCGTGGGTCCTTTTCGATTTTTCGTATTCTGTGGTGAAGCGCCTCGGCAGAGATGCGCTCCCGCGCGTCCGCGCGTCGCTCGAGAGATGGCGGTTCACCCACGCCTCGGTAGGGACCGCGCTCCCGCGCGTCCGCGAGCCGCCCACGAGGCCGCCTTCGCCCAAATTGGCTCGCCCGGGAAACGCCTCGGGCGCTCCGATCTCGTCCATTCCGCCTGCTCGCTCGTGCTTTCGGGCGGCCGCAGCCAGCCGCGCGCACCCCACCGCGTCGCGCCGCACCCGCGGCTCTTCGCCTGCTTCGCGGACTGGCCGCACGAGGAGAATGCGGACTACTTCCGCTGTTCGGTCGCGCGTTCGCGTTGGCCAACTTTTTCGAGCCCGTTAGCCTGGCGTCAGCGCATTCCTTCGACCATGGCACCACTGCGCCTTCGCACGGCTTTGCTCTCCGCACTGACCGCGCCGGTCAACTCGGGGCTGTGGGCGCTCGGACTGCGGCGGCCGGATCCGTGGCGGCGCACGCTGGGGCTCGGATTGCGCGGGGAAGGGACCAAGTTCGCGCTGAGTGCGTTTGGGGTGCGTTGCGA
The DNA here is from genome assembly GCA_018240025.1 of Verrucomicrobiota bacterium. Classification (GTDB taxonomy): domain Bacteria; phylum Verrucomicrobiota; class Verrucomicrobiia; order Chthoniobacterales; family SZAS-18; genus SZAS-18. Next base: position 22,058 of record JAFEGM010000059.1, on the reverse strand, counting down.
AGCGAGGGAATCGGACGAGGCGCTGGCGCGGCGGCTGGCCGGCTGGCTGCAGCGCACAAACGCCGACGGATCGCGGTACGCCTTGAGGCATGGACGCTGGTACGTGGAGCGGGTCGCGGTGGAGCGCGTTCCGGTCGCACTGCTCGAATTCGAGTCCGACGGCGCCCTGCGCTCGTTGCTGCCGCTCGATGAAGTTCCGCTCGTCGCTGAGCGGATCGCCGCCGTGCTGGCGGCGCACGGCCGGACCGCGAACTTGGTTGAAGCGGAGCGCCCGTCCCAACTGGCGGGCGTGCTGGAAGAAGCTGCGCGGCCTTGGGCGGACTGCGTCGGCATCTCGTTCGAAGCGCCTCCGGCCGACCGCTTTGCCCCGCCCGACTTCCGTCGCCGGCGCGGACTCGGCGGTGCAGGGCTCGACTTCGTCCTGCGCCGCGCGCCGGGAGCAGCGGAGTTCGATGTCTGGATGTTGCTCCAGCATACCCTCGACGACGGCGCGCCGCGCCAGGAACTGCTGACGCGGCTGGAGCGGGAATGGGGCACGCAGCCCAGCGCGTTTCCGGTCGATCCGGGCGCGGTGGTCCATCGCGCGAAGCCGTGTGCCGTGGAAGGCGAGCGGCCGCTGCACCTGGCGCGCGATTTCGTCGATCTGACCCCACTGCAGCGCTGGGCCCGCGACCGGCGGTCGCCGGTGGCGGCGGCGTTGTTGTGGTGGCTGGCGCGGCAGCCGGAGGTCGAGGGTCGGCGCTTCGGCGTGGCGGTCGACGTGCCGCCGGGCGACGGCTTTCCGCGGGCGGTCGACCTCATCGGGGTGCGGCCGGCCGATTTCCGCGACTTCGCCGACTTCGCCGCGCATTTCACCCAACGAGCCGCCGAGGCCCGCGCGCGCCGCGGTCCGAGTTGGCGGGCCCTGCGCAACGCGGCCTTCCTCCCGGCCTCGCTGGCGGCCGAATGGATGGAAGCGCGCGAGGATCTCGCCGCCGAGACGTTCGGCACCATGGGCGTGACGATGCTCCGCGAGGCGCGGGTGTTCGTCGCCCCGATGGCCGATTTCGGGTGGCGCGATGGCTTCCTAGCGCTCGGGAGCACGGCCCTGCCCACCGTCGACGGCGGGCGCGTGACGTCGGTCACGCTGAAGGCCGAAGGCGCGCTCGGCTGCGAGCGACTCGCAGCCGTGCGGCGAGCGGTGCAGGCGTGTGGGCCGGGGCCCAGCGGGTGAGTTGTAGGCAAGTTCTCAGCGGGCAGAGTTCACCAGCGTGCCCGCCGCTTCACAGAGCGCGGCGAGATCGTGCGCCACGGCGGAACGCTCGTGCTCGAAGTCCGCAAGCACCGCCAGGTTCTCGATCCAAGCCAGCAGCCGGAGCGCGGGCAGCGCGGCGATTTCGGACTCGCTCAGGCTGGCCCCGGCTGCGTAGCCGGCGAAGAGCGCGGCGCCCAGTTCGGGAGTGACGTAGTGCTGCGCCATGGCGAGATCGAGCACCAGCGGTCCAAAGCCGCAGCGCCCGAAATCGATCAGGCCCGGGCGTGGATCGAGCTCGGACCAGACGACATTGCCGGGGTGCAAATCGGCATGGATCAGGCCGCAGCGGTCGAAGTTACGCCCCAATTCGGTGAGCCTTCGGCAGCCTTGCGCCAAGCCTTGAAGCAGCCGGATGCGCTGCGCTTCTAGCAAATTCGGGCCGAAATCTCGCAAGAGCGTCTCGGCGGCCCGCTCGAAGCACGCCGCATCGTACTTGGGGCGCACGCGATACGCCGGGATGGGCAGCGACTTCGACTGCGCATGCAGGTGAGCCATCGTCGCGCCGAGGACTCGCGCCTGCGCCTGGCTGGGCAGTCCTTCGGCGGCCTGACCTTCAACCCAACTCAGCACCGACCAAAGCGAGCGGACAGACCCGTCGCCAGCGTCGATCATCGGCCCGATTTCGTCGTTCCGTCGCGGCCGCGGCCGCGGCGTCCGCAGCTCCGGCTGCTGCAGGTGGTGCAGAATGCCAAGCTCGGCGGCGACTTCGGCTACGCAGTGCCGCGTGCCTGCGAGTCGCCGCAGCGCGAACTCCTGATCGCCGAGTCGAACGCGCCAGAGCTCAGATTCCAGCCCGCGGCTGGATCCAAGGATGGTCGCTGCGCCCAAGCCGTACTCTGCCAACACGCGGCGGATGCGCGCATTCAGCTCGCCGGATTCGACGCAATTCGTCTCGGCGAGGTCCATGGGCGCTCACTCCAGGCTCTCGAACAAGGTCGGCTCAGTCCAACCCCAACTCCGTAAACACGCGATCGACGTGGCGGAAGTGGTGCTCGAGCGAGCAAAGGCGGCCGATTTCCTCGCGCGTCAGCTGCGCGCTGACCTGCGGTTCGGCGGCGAGATTCTCCTCCAGCGTCTTCTCGCCGTGCCACGTCGCCATGGCGGCGCGTTGCACGGCTTCGTAGGCGTCTTTCCGCGCCAGGCCGCGGCGGGTCAGCTCGAGCAGGATGGTCTGGGAGTGATAGAGGCCCTTCGTCAGCGCGAGGTTCCGCGCCATGTTTTCGGGATAGACGATGAGCTTCGCCACCAGGCCGTCGAGCTTGTGCAGCATGTAGTCGAGCGCGATGCAGCTGTCGGGCAGGATGATGCGCTCGACGCTGCTGTGGGAAATGTCGCGCTCGTGCCAGAGGGCCACATTCTCCAGCGCGGCCACCGCATTGCCCCGGATCACCCGCGCGAGGCCGCTCAGGCGCTCGCCGGTGATGGGATTGCGCTTGTGCGGCATGGCGCTGCTGCCCTTCTGCCCGGCGGAGAAATACTCCTCGGCCTCCAGCACCTCGGTGCGTTGCAGATGCCGGAATTCGGTCGCCCAGCGGTCGATGCTCGAGGCCAGCAGCGCGAGCGTAGTCATGAACTCGGCGTGCCGGTCGCGCTGCACCACCTGCGTGGCCAGCGTGGCGGCCTTCAGCCCCAGCCGCGCGCAGACCTGCGCCTCGGCCCGCGGATCGAAATGCGCGCGGGTGCCGACCGCGCCGCTGAGCTTGCCGACGCGAATGCGCTCACGCGTCTGCACCATGCGTTCGCGGGCCCGGCCGAGCTCGTCGTACATCAGCGCGAGTTTGAGGCCGAAGGTGATCGGCTCGGCGTGGATGCCGTGGCTGCGGCCGATCATCGGCGTGTGCTTGAACTCGCGCGCCCGCATCGCCACCGAGGTCCGCACGCGATCGAGCATCGCGAGCAACTGGTCGAGCGCCTCGGTCATCTGCACCGCCAGCGTGGTGTCGAGAATGTCGGATGACGTCAGCCCCTGATGAATCCAGCGCGCGGCCGGCCCGACGTAGGAAGCCACGTTCTCGAGGAAGGCGATGACGTCGTGCTGCGTGCGCTGCTCGATCTCGTGGATGGTCGGGATGTCGAACTTCGCCTTGGCCCGGATCTCGCGCGCGTCTTCCGCCGGAATCTGGCCAAGGTCGGCCATGGCCTCGCAGGCCAGCACTTCGATTTCCAGCCAGATGGAGAAGCGGCGTTCGTCGGACCAGACGGCGGCCATCTGGGGGCGGGTGTAGCGATCGATCATAGGGCGAATGGGCGCAGGTTGGCCTACCGCCATCGGCCATGCGGCGGGTCAGGGCAACCCGGAGCCCGCGTCAGGGTCGGCGGAGAAAGCGTTTGCCGTCGTCCCGTCGGCAGCGAGGACTGACGATGCCGCATCTCGAAACGCTCGCTGTGCACGCCGGACGCGTGCCCGATCCGCACACCGGAGCGGTCACGCCGTCGCTCGTGACCACGACCACGTTCCAGCGCCACGCGGACGGCTCGTTTCCCGAGGGCTTCACCTACACGCGGGCCGACAACCCCAATCGGCGCGCGCTGGAGTCCGCTCTGGCCGCGCTCGAGGGCGGCGCGGGCGCGCTGGCCTTCTCCTCCGGACAGGCGGCCACGGCGGCGCTGCTGCAGTCGCTGCGCGCGGGCGACCACGTGCTGCTGGGCGAGGATCTTTATCACGGCACGCGCTATCTCCTGACCGACGTGCTGGCGCGCTGGGGACTGGAGGCCGATTTCGTCGATCTGCGCGAGCACGACCTCGTCGTGCGGGCCGTGCGCGACAATACCCGCCTGCTTTGGGCCGAGACGCCGTCGAACCCCCAGTTGCGCATCGCCGATCTGGCGGGACTGGCCCGCATCGCGCGCAGCCGCGGCCTGCTGTTCGCCGTCGACAACACTTGGGCCACGCCGCTGCTGCAGCGTCCGCTCGAGCTGGGGGCGGATGTGGTCATGCATTCGACCACCAAGTACTTCGGCGGCCACAGTGATGTCCTCGGCGGCGCGCTGATCGTGCGCGAAGCCGGGCCGCTGGCCGAGTCGCTGCGCAGCATCCAAAAGCTCTCCGGCGCCGTGCCTTCGCCGTTCGACTGCTGGATGCTGCAGCGCAGCCTGCCCACGCTGCCGGTGCGTCTGCGGCAGCAAGTCGCGAGCGCGACCGCGCTGGCCGAATACCTGAGCGCACAGCCGGCGGTGGAATGCGTGCATTATCCCGGGCTGGCGTCGCATCCGGGCCACGAGATCGCGCGGGCGCAAATGCGCGGCCCCGGCGCCATGCTCTCCTTCGAAGTGCGCGGCGGCGCCGAAGCGGCGATGCAGGTGGCGGCGCGAATGCAGCTGATCACGCGAGCGACCAGCCTCGGCGGGATCGAGAGCACCATCGAGCACCGCGCCAGCATCGAAGGGCCCGGCAGCATCACCCCGCCCGGGCTGCTGCGACTCTCGGTCGGACTGGAGCATGCGGACGATCTCATCGCCGATCTGGCGCAGGCGCTGGCGGCGGAGTCCGCGTGAGGGCGCATTTTATAAAATCTTAACGCTGCTGGAGAGGGCGTTAATTCGAGCGTCGACCGCGCCGGGCGAGCGTCGGCGCATGTCCCTTCGTCTTCCGCCGACCCTGCGTTCCGTGGCCCTCGCGCTCGGAGTGCTGCTCCTCACCGCGTTGCTTTACGCGCCGCCCGCCGCTCCGGCGGAACCGGCCAAATCCGCCCGTTCGTCCAGCCGCCCTTGACGCTCCCCATGAAGTGCTCGGCCATCGTACTCACTTTCCTCGTTGGTCTTGGCGCTGCTCGCGCCGGGGAATCCACCCAGCCCGCGCCGGCTCCGGCCGAGGAATCGCGCATCAAGTTCTCCGGCCTGCTCCAGGCCGGTTTCACGCTGGACACGGCACACGGTCCGAGCCGCCAGCTCTACGGCCGGCTCTTCGACGACCGCCGCGCGGAGCCGCTGCTCAACCAGTTCACCCTGACGGTCGAACGCGCGCTGCAGAGCGGGAAGGGGCGTTTCGACTGGGGGTTCAAACTTCAGCTCACGGCCGGGACTGACGCCCGCTTCGTCAATCCCGTCGGCACGTTCGAGAAGACCGCCCGCGGCAACTATTCGCTGGCGGTGGTGGAGGCCTACCTGACGGCCCATTTCCCCCTCCTCACGGCAGGCGGAGTCGACCTGAAAGCCGGGCAATTCGCCACGCTGCTGGGGAGCGAGTACATTTTGCCGACGGCCAACTTCTTCTATTCGCACAACTACATTTTCAACTTCGGCGTTCCGTTTCAGCATCTGGGCGCGTTCGCGACCTGGCACGCCACGCCGCAGCTCGATGTGCTGGCCGGCGTGACGCGTGGAGTGAATGTCAGCCTGACCGACAACAACGGTGCGGCGGCGTTCACCGGGGGGCTCCAGCTGACCCTTCTCGAAGGGAAGTTCGTGGCCGGCTACTACACCCATTTCGGGCCGGAGAATCCGCGCGATCGCCGCCATCTGCGGCAATTCCACAGTTTGACGGCGACCCTGAAACCGAACGACCGACTCGCCCTCGTCACCGACGCACTCTACGTCCGCGACGACGTGGCTGGCGGAGTGAGCGCCTACGGGCTTTCCCAATCGGTGCTCTACACGCTGAGCAAATCGGTCTCGCTCGGGCTGCGGGCGGAGGTCTTCCGCGATGCGAACGGCTTCTTCGTGGGACAGTTCGCGAAGGCGGACAACTACGCCGATTTCCTGCGCGGCGACTTCCGCGCGGCCGATCCGAAAACCCTCTTTGCCGGCCGCTCGACGTACTTCGCCGTCACCCTCGGGGCGAACGTGAAGCCATCGCTGGGCCCGTTCTCCGAGCGCGTCACCTTCCGCCCGGAAATTCGCTACGATCGCTCCACCGCGCCGGCCTTCCGCGATCTGGCGCGCAAGGATCAGCTGACGGTGGGAGCGGATGTCATCGTCACGTTTTGAAGTTGGGGCATTCGCGGTGGTCGCGGCAAGGGCGGCGAAGTGGCTGCCGCTGTCCCCAGCGGTTGAGCGGCCGAGAGAGCGCAGCAGAAAGGCCGGGTGCGGGAGAGAAGAAGCCCTTGGGGACAAGGGCTGCCACTCACCACAGCGGAATCTCCACGCCCGGCGCCGGGATGACGATCTCGGAGTTCGGCAGGTCGGTGCTGAGCGTCTGGCGAAACCACTCCAGGGCGGGCGTGTCGCCGTGGACGAGGAAGACCTTCTTCGGGGCCACCCGGCCGACGTAGTCGCGGATGCTCTCGCGGTCGGCGTGGGCGCTGAAGTCGAACTTGTCGGTCTGGCAGCGCAGCGTCTGCGCGGGAGTCTCCTGCCCGAGCTCGACCAGGTCACCGCGGGCGGCGGCCTTGATCCGGCCGGCGGGGGAATCGGGATCGGCGTAGCCGACGAAGAAGATCGAATGCTGCTCCAGCCCCAGCAGCTTGCGGGCGAAGGTGTGGGAGAGGGTGCCCTCGGTCATCATGCCGCTGGAAAGCGCATAAATGCAGCCGCGGCGCGGGAAGTGCGCGGCCGCCTCCGCGCCCATCAGCTTGATCGTCCCGAGACGGCGCAGCAGGTCGGAATGCTTGCGGTGGAATTCGCCGCTGCCGGCGAACTGATCGTGCAGCTCGGTGATGCGCGTGCTCAGGCCGCCGATGTAGATGGGACGCTCGCGGCGCAGCGTGCCGTTTTCGCGGAAGCGGAGCAACTGGGCCAGCACCTCCTGCGTCTTGCCGAGCGCGAAGACCGGGATGAGCACGGCGCCGCGTTCGAGGGCCTCGGCCAGCGCGTGGCCGAAGCGCGCCTCCTCGTTTGCGCGCTTGAAGTCCGCCGGGCGGTCGTAGTCGCCGCGGGTGGTCTCGATGATGAGCGCATCGACCTGCTCGGTCGGCAGCCGCGCGGCCCGGCTCACGGTCTGGTCTTCGAGGTTGATGTCGCCCGTGTAGAGCACGCGGCGGTCGCCGACATGGAAGAGCGCCGCGCACGAGCCGAGGATGTGCCCCGCGTGCTCGAATTGAAACGTGACCGGCTCCTCGTCCGGCTCGGCCAGGCGCTCGCCGCCGAGCGACCACGGCTGGCCGAGCGGAATCTCCTGCCAGACGCGCGCGGCCAGGTCGGCCTCGCGGTGCGAGAAGAGCGGTTCGGCGGCCTGCACCTCGTCGCGCCGGCGCTGCATGACGTTGACCGAATTGTGCAGGAGCACGTCGTTCAACGCCGCGCTGGCCGCGGTCATGAAGACCCGTGCGTCCGGCCGCGCGCGGCGCAGCACCGGCAAAGCGCCGGCGTGGTCGAGGTGCGAATGCGTCAGGATGGCGGCATCGAGCCGCGGCGGCAGCAGCGCGAGATCCGGCGTGGCGTCCGAGCCCTCCAGGCGCGGGTGCAGGCCGCAGTCGAGCAGCACGGAGCGGCCTTCGAGGCGGAGCAGATACGAGTTGGCCCCGATCGCGTTGGCGCGGGCGAGATTGGTGAACGTGGACAAGGTGAAAGCGTGGCCCGCGCCTTCCCAGCGCGGCCGAATCGGGGTGGTGGGTCGGCCTGCGCCCGACCGCGGCGGCAGGCTGACCGAACCGCTACCTTGCCGAGATTGGCCGCCGCACCAACTGCTATCTTTGGCCGGGCTCCCGGACCGGCGGCCGTCAGCGGGTCAGGAAATGCAGGGTGAAGAGCGCGGCCAGGACCATGGCCAGCGGACTGACCTCGCGATGCCGGCCGAGGCCGAGAAAGAGCAGCACGTAGGTGGTGAAGCCGACCGCGATCCCTTCGCTGATGCTGAAGGTGAGCGGCATCAGCAGCATGATGAGCACGCACGGCACGGTCAGCGCGAAGTCGTCGAGATCGATCTCCTTCACGCCCTGCATCATGAACACCCCCACGATGACGAGCGCCGGCGCGGTGGCCACGGCCGGGACGGCCAGGATGAGCGGGGTGAAGAAGAGCGCGAGCAGGAAGAGCACCGCGACCGTCAGCCCGGTCAGGCCCGTGCGACCGCCTTCCTCCACGCCCGCCGCGCTCTCGATGTAGCTGGTCGTGGTCGACGTCCCGAGCGCGGCTCCGGCCATGGCGGCACCGGCGTCGGCCGCCAGCACGCGCGAGATGTTCGGCAGGTTGCCGTCGCGATCGAGGAAGCCCGCGCGCTGGCAGACGCCGATGAGCGTGCCGAGGTTGTCGAAGACATCGATGAAGAGCAGCGTCAGGATGAGCGGCAACGCCTTCTGCCAGTGCGTGAAGGCCCAGCCGAGATCGAAGACGAGGAAGGTGGGCGAGAGCGAAGCCGGCAGCCCGACCGGCGAGCCCTGCAGCGCGGTCAGGGCCTTGCCGCCGGGCGCGATGAAGAGGCCGGCCAGCGTGATGCCGAGGATGACGAGAATGATGGCGCCCCGCACACGCTGGACGATCAGGACCGCCGTCAGCACCGTGCCGCCGAGCGTGAGCAGCGCCGCCGGTTCGCGCAGGCTGCCGAGGGTGACGAACGTCTCCTTGCTGGCCGCGATGACGCCGCCGTTTTTCAGGCCGATGAAGGCGATGAAGAGGCCGATGCCGCAGCTGATGGCGATCTTGAGCGAATGCGGGATGGCTTCGACCAGTTTCTGGCGGAGGCCGCTGAGCGAGATGAGCAGGAAAAGCAGACCCTCCCAAAACACCAGTCCGAGCGCGGCCTGCCACGGCACGCCGGCGCCGAGGACGATGCCGAAGGCGAAGAACGCGTTCAGCCCCATGCCGGGCGCGAGCGCGAGCGGGTAGTTGGTCAGCAACGCCGTGGCCGCCGTGGTCAGCGCGGAGGCCAGCGCCGTGGCGGTCAGGACCGCGCCGACCGGCAGGCCCGCGGCCCCGAGGATCTGCGGATTGACAGCCAGGATGTAGGCCATGGCCGCGAACGTGGTCAGACCCGCGACGATCTCGCGGCGGACGGTCGTGCCGTGTTCGGAGAGGCGGAAGCGGGAGAACACCGGGGAAGAAAAGGAAGAAGGAAGAAGGAGAAAGGAAGAAGGACGGCTTCTGTCCGCGGCAGCGGGGAGTCCTACACAATGCGCGGTGGGCGAGGCAAGCCGGGGCGGCTCGGCCCACCTGTTTCTCGAGGTGCGGGAGACCTCATTCCGCGACCGGTTGGCCTCGAGCGTCCCGAATCAAGCGGGCTCGTTCTCCATGAAACTCCACTTCGAGAGGGCGCCTTCGGCATTGAACCAGAACTCGTGTGCGAGGTTTCCGACCTCGTAGGTCAGGAGCGGTTCTTCCTCATCCTCCACCTCGCCGTAGGTCGGCTCGCCCAAGGCCGCCTGCAGGGCCGCAGGATTCATCGCCGGAGTCAGTTCGCCGCCGTTGCTGAGCCGGGGCCGGCAGAACTGCAGACCCTCGAACTCCGGCACGGAAGGTCCGGGACCGATGCACGTGTGGAGTTCGACGAAGCGGCCCAGTTCGAACTCCAGCTCGAAGCCGCGGGTCAGATACACCAGCGTCAGCGAACTCTCGGTGGGGCGGGCCTCATCGGGCCGGCCGAAGAATTGCGCGGCCTCGGGCGGATCGCCGAACTTGAGCGCGCCGACGGCCCCGCGCGCGAGATCGATCAACGGGAGAGGCTGCGTGGACGGTTCCCAGGCGAGGGAGAAATGCGGCTCTTCCCCGCCGAACAGGTTTCGGAGTGCGGACAGCATGGCTCGAATCAGGGGGCGGTAGGCTGGGCGGCAGGTCGGGTGATGAACGCGGCCAGGCCGAGCGCCGTCAGCGTCAGCAGCGCGGCCAGGACGAACGGAGCGCCCTCGAACTGCACGGAGGCTCCCGGCCGGATGAAGTGCGCGAAGGTGAAGGTGAACAGCAGCGGGCCGATCAAGCCGGCGATCCCGTTCACGCTCGCTGTGGCTCCCTGGAGCTGACCCTGCTGATTTGCAGCCACCGCCTTCGTCATGAGCCCCTGCGCCGCCGGTCCGTAGAGTCCGGCCAAGGCGCCGGCGGGAACGGCCCACAGCAGCCAGAAGCCGGTCGGCGCGAGTCCGAACCAGGCGTAGCCGACGGCGGCGAAGAACAGCCCGAGAAGCACGGATGGGCGTTCCCCGAACCGCTTGACGAAGACGCGCACCAGTCCGCCCTGCACGGCCGCATTCAGGATGCCGACGAACGCGAGGGTGAAGCCGACATCGCGCTCTGTCCACTGGAAGCGATGGCTGGCGAAGAGGACGAAGACGCTGGGGTAAACGGCGTGCGCGAGATAGACGAGGAATCCAACCGAGGCGAGGCCGATGAGCTGGGGCTGACTGCGGAGCAGCGCAATCGAGCCGACCGGGTTGGCCCGTTTCCAGGAAAATGGCCGGCGGTTTTCCGGCGCCAACGATTCGGGAAGGATGAAGTAGCCGTAGCAGACATTGACCAGCGTCAGGGCGGCCGCGACCCAGAAGGGCAGGCGCAGGTCATAGCTGCCGAGAATGCCGCCCACCGCCGGGCCGAGCACGAAGCCGAGCCCGAAGGCGGCGCCCAGCATGCCGAATCCGGCGGCCCGTTTCTCGGGCGGCGTGACGTCGGCGATGTAGGCCTGGGCGGTCGAGAACGAGGCCCCGGTGATGCCGGAGATGACGCGCCCGACGAACAGCCACCAGAGGTTGGGGGCGAGCGCCATGAGGATGAAATCGAGCCCCAGCCCGAAATTGGAGGCCAGGATGACCGGCCGCCGCCCGAAGCGATCGGAGAGCGCGCCGAAGATCGGCGAGAAGAAGAACTGCATCACTGCCCAGACCGTCCCGAAGACGCCCACGAGCTTCGCCGCCTCGGCCGTGTCGCCCCCTTTGAAGAACTCCACCAACTTCGGGAGGACGGGGATGAGCACCCCGAAGGCCAGCACATCGAGCAGCACCGTCACGAAGATGAACATGACGGTCCCGCGGCGGGGGCCGGACGGAGCCGCAGAGGGCATGGGTTCGGGAGGCGGTGCTTCCATCGGGAGGCGGAAGAAAAGGAGGAAGGACCAAGGAACAAGGAAGAAGTGGACCTCATTCCTTCATCGCGCTTCCGACGGGGCCGCCCCGCCGGCGCGAGTTTTCGAGATTTCTGACTTCGAGGCTCCCGACGAACTCGGGCCTCAATCCTCGTTGTCCGAATCGCCCGTCTCCTCTTCCTCTTCCTCTTCTTCCTGCACCTTCGGCTTCGGCTTCTCGGGCTTGACGTTCTCCTTCAGCACCTTGGCGATCATGGGCGCCGCGAAGCGACCGCCGTGGATGCCCGACTGGCCGCGCTCGGACTCGTAAATGGCGGCGAAGGCGTACTTCGGATTCTCGGCCGGCACGAAGCCGCCGAACCAGGCAGCGTAGCGTCCCGAGCGGTCGCGACCCTCCTGGAAGCCCCACTGGGCGGTGCCGGTCTTGGCCGCCACCTTGACGCCGGGGATGTTGGCCCGGCCGCCCGTCCCGCCTGGTCCGCTGACGACATGGACCATGGCCTGACGCACCGCCTGCTGGGTGGCGCGGTTGAGGCCGATCTCCCGGATGGCGCGCGGCGGATAGGCGGCCACGACGCGATTCTCCACATTCTGAATCTGCTGGACCAGGCGGACGGCCACGCGGGTGCCGCCATTGGCCACGGTGGCGAAGGCCTGCGCCATCTGGATGGGCGTGACCTGCAAGTCGCCCTGACCGATCGAAAGATTGGCCACGTCGCCATCGGTCAGACGGCGCTTGTGATACTTCCGCATGTAATCGTGGGTCGGCAGCACGCCATTTTCCTCGCCTTCCAGCGGCAGGCCGGTGCGCACGCCGAAGCCGAAGCGCTGGCTCCAATCGATGACCCGGTCGGCGCCGCAGCGGATGCCGACCTGATAAAAGAAGGTGTTCACCGACATGGTCAGCGCGCGGTCGAAATTGAGCATGCCGAAGTCCTTGGCCTTCGAGTTGCCCATGACGATGTTGCCGATGGTGAAGGTGGCCGGCGAGGCGACCTCCTCATTCTCGCGGATGATCCCGTCGTTGAGCGCGGCGGCGCCGATGAAGACCTTGTACGTCGAACCGGCCGGATACATGGCGCGGAAGGCACGCGGGATGAGCGGCTTGTTCGGGTCCTTGTCCAGCGCGTCGAAGTCGGCCTGGGCGATCGCGGGCACGAACATGTTCGGATCGAACATCGGCCACGACGCCATGGCGATGACGTCGCCGTTGTTCGGATCGAGGAAGACCATCGCGCCGCGCTTGGCCATGGTCGCGAGGGTGTTCTCGCAGTCGCGCTGGATCTTGGCGTCGAGCGTGGTGATGACGTTGTCGCCCGGAACGGGGGGCTGCAGGACGGTCTCGCTGACCTTCCGGCCCTGGGCGTCGAAGGTCATGTTCAGGATGCCGTTCTTGCCCGTCAGTTTGTCGTTGTACATCTTCTCAAGGCCCTCGCGTCCCTCGAGCTGCGGCCAGAGCGCCTCGTTGTTCTGGATGGGGCCATCGGCCTGGCGGCCGGTCTTGCCGACGTAGCCAATGATGTGGCCCGCGAGACGACCCTGGGGGTAGACGCGGGTGTAGACGGGTCGGAGCGTCAGTCCGGCCGGGAGCCGCGGGCGGATGCGCTCCACTTCCTCCGGCGCGAGGAAGGTGGCCAGATCCATGGGCAGGATGCGGCGTTCGCGGTAGTGATCGAGCAACTGGGCGGTCGTGATCTCGAGCGGCTTGCCGAGCAGGTTGGCGGCCGCCGGCAGCAAGGCCCGGGCGTACTCCACGACCTGGGCGTCGCTCATGGCGGTGCCGGTCGGAAAGGCCAGCGAGAGATGATGGGCGACGCGCGACTGGGCCAGCGGCACCCCGTTGCGATCGGTGATGAGCCCACGCGGGGCCGGAATCTCGAAATAGTAGGTGCGGTAGTCCGAGCGCGTCTCCCAGGTGGGGGGGATCGTTTCCGGCAGGCGCCCGGTCGGAGCGGCCTGGAATGCGGGAATCGAAGGCGGTGGAGGCGTGGCCGCCGTCGCGGTCGCGGTGGGCAAGGGGTTCGCGGGGGTGATCGGGGCAGGAGCCGGTCGGGTGGCCGCGGTGGTCGGAGCGGTCGCGCGGGGCGCGGTCGAGCCGGCCGCGGCCGGCTTCTGGGCGGGCAGGGGCGCGGCGAGAGCGAGCAGCGAGGCCAGCCGCGCGAGAGAGACAACAGAGCGCATCGGGTGGAAAATCCCCCATTTGGCGGCGGAAGCAACCGGGTCCCGGAGGCCCGCAAAATCCGCGACCCAGGCTCGGAATTTCGTGGCAAAGTAGCCGGCGGCGGTGAATAGCGGCCTTTCGTTTCCCCCCACGAGGAGGAGGCGGCAGGTCGCGCCCATATTCCCCAAAATCAGCAGCATGCCCGAGGAGCCCCAGCACGAGGAGGAAGCCGAGGATGATCGTCCCTGGGACGAACATCGCTGGGAACGCTTTCTCCAGGAGAGCGACCGCCGGACGGAGAAGTTTGGGCAGCTGCTCGAGAAATATCAGGATCACCCCGAGCGGGACGCGCTCATTGCCCGCGAAATGGGCTGGGAGACGCCGGGCGAAAGCGAGGACGACGAGGATCTCGACGAATGGCAGCGCCAGGAACTCGCGGCCGCCGCGGCCGAGGCCGAGGGCGCGGCGGGCGAAACCGAGGAAGCCGGCGAGGAGGACGAATTCGAGCGTCAGCAGCATCCGCTGTTTCAGGAAGCTCAGGCCTACGTACACCGTCTGCTGCGGGTGGTGCAGGATCGCGACGAACCCGCGCAGCGGCCGATCCACGAAGCCCTCGTGGGTGGGGCGATGATCTGCGCGGCCAAGCTGAGCGTGCTTTCTCTGGGCGAACCTCGGCCCGAGCTGGGCATGATCATTGCCTATGCCAAGCGCGGCCTGAAAGCGCTGACCGACAGCCTTGGCGCGATCGAACCGGCGCGCCGGGTGGGGCTCCTGAGTGCGGAGCTGGCGCAGGAGTTGCAAGCCCAAGCCTTCGAAGTGCGCGGAGGTATCGTCGCCCTGATGGGCGAATACCGGGCCGAGTTTCGCCGCCGGCATCCTTGAGGGCCGGAAATTTCTGGCCGAGTCGATTGAATAGATCCGCCGATGTCGCCGTCTGAGAACTCAGCGATGCCCAATGATCCGCCCCCGGGCGCGGAAACGGATGATCTAGAACTCGTCCGACGCGCCCAAAGCGGTGAAACCAAGGCGTTCGACGAGCTCGTCACCAAGTACCGTTCCCGCGTCTACGCCATGATTTACCAGATGGTCAGAAATGAGCAGGACGCCTGGGATCTGGCACAGGACGGGTTCTTCAAGGCCTGGAAGTCGCTCGATAAGTTCCGCTTCCAATCCTCGTTCTACACCTGGCTCTACCGGATCGTGACGAATGTCTCGATCGACTGGCTGCGCAAAAAGCAGGTCCGGGCCGAGGGGGAGTTCGACGAAAGCCAGGTTCACCCTGACATCGAGCCGACCGCCGACATCACTCCGAAAGGGGACGTGTCGCCCGAGCGCCAGCTGGAGCGCGGAGAACTCCGCGAGCGGTTGGATGCGGCCATTGCCCGGCTTTCGCCCGAACACCGGCAGGTCATCCTGCTGAAAGAAATCGACGGTCTGCAGTATCACGAAATCGCCGACGTGGTGGGATGCTCCATCGGCACCGTGATGTCGCGGCTGTTTTACGCCCGCAAGAAACTTCAAACCATGCTCCGTGACCTCCATGAACGCGCCTGATCGACTCCCCGGCGTCGTGGACGCCTCCACGTTCGAAGCCCGCTACACCGCCTGGGTGGACGGCCTTCTACCCCCGGCCGAAAAGGCCGCCTTCGAGCGCGAACTGCGCGAACAGCACGCCCTCGAAGCCGACTCCGAGCGGCAGGCCCAGGAAGCGCTGCGCTCCGCCTTGCGGACGCATCTGGCTCCGGCCCCGCTGCCCAACGGCGACTTCTTCAATCACCAGCTGATGGAGCGCATCCGGCGCGACGCCGCGGCCAGCGAAGTGCGCGGGCAGCCCGCCGGCCTGCCGTGGTATCGCTCGATCTTCGCCCGCCTTTCGCTGGCGGGGGCGACCACGCTCTGTCTGGGCCTGTTGGGCTATCGCGCGCTGATCGCTCCGAACATGGAGCAGCGTCCGGAGACCGCCTATCTCACGCGGGTGGTCAATGCCAAGTCCGACACCCCGGGCATCAGCGCCGTGCCGCTGGAGTACAAGGAAGAGGGCGTGGCCGTCCTCTGGCTGGAAGGCATGGAGCACCTGCCCGAGGCCTACGCCGTGGCGGAGGAAGTCATCGAAGGAGAGACCGTCCAGTAATGAGGCTCCGCGCGCGCCGCTTGTGTACCTGGCTGGCGGGCGGGTTTCTGGCCGCGGCGACCGCGCTGCTGCCCGCGGCCCCACCCGCCGCGGCTCCGGCGGGAGCAGCCGCGCCCGGCGTGGCTCCGGCCGCGAACACGGCGCTGCCGCCGGTGGAGGACAAGATCTGGACCGGGATCATCCTGGCCGATACCGCGGGCAAGGATGGACCAGTGCGGGTGGGCAATCGCTGGCCGGGCGCGATGGGCGGACGCGAGAAGCAGCTGCAGCGCATCTTCGGCTACCGCCATTTCAAGATTCTCGGCCAGACGCAGCGGAAGATCCGCACTGGGGAGGAGGATTGGCTGGTCCCGAGCAAGAATTTCTACCTAAAGGTCGACACCAAGCAGAAGATCCCCGGCGGCTATCTGATGAACCTGCAGCTCTGGCAGGACAAGAAGATGCTGGTCGAGGCCACGGTGAAGATCCGCAAGACCGGCCCGCTTTACATCCGCGGCCCGCTCGTCGGACGCGGCCAGCTCATCGTGGCCGTGGTCTGCGGCGGTAAGGACAGCGCCTGGGTGCGCGCCTACAAGCCGAAGCTGGCCGTCCAGCCGCTTTCGACCGCGCCTGCCGGTCCCTCGCCGGCGGCCGTTGCCCCGCCGGTGCCAGACGCGAAGCCGTAGTTCGCTAGCCGGGCTGAGTCTGCGCCGCGGAGAGGAATTCCGCGTGGCCTGAGGCATCCAGCCGCGCCAATTCCTCGGCGGCGAAGGAACGCTGCTCGACGGGCTGATCGGCCAGAATGCGCCCGTCGCGCATGAGGATGTTCCGCTTGGTGTAGGCGGCGATATCGGGCTCGTGCGTGACCATGATGATGGTGATGCCCTCGTCGTTCAGCCGCTGGAAGACCCCCATGATCTCGACCGACGTGCGCGAGTCGAGGTTGCCGGTCGGCTCGTCCGCCAGGATCAGCGAGGGTTGATTGACCAGCGCTCGGGCGATCGCCACGCGCTGCTGCTGTCCGCCCGAGAGCTGGCTGGGCGTGTGGTCGCCGCGCTCGCCCAAACCGACCAGGGCCAGCGCCTCCAGCGCGCGCCGCCGCTGTTCGCGCGGGGCGATCTCGGGTTTGGCGTAGACCAGGGGCAGTTCCACATTTTCCAGCGCCGAGGTGCGGGCGAGCAGATTGAACCCTTGGAAGACGAAGCCGATTTTCTGGTTCCGGATGTCGGCCAACTGATCCTTGCTCAGGGTCGACGTCTCGGTGCCATCGAGTCGGTAGCTGCCCGAGGTCGGCCGGTCGAGGCAGCCGACGATGTTCATGAGCGTGCTCTTGCCCGAGCCGCTCGATCCCATCACGGCGACGAACTCGCCCGCTTCCACCGCCAGTGTCACCCCGCGGACCGCGTGCACCACATTGTGCTCGGAGCGGTAAGTCTTGTGCAGGTCCTGGAGGGCGATGACGGGCACGGCAGAACGAAGCGAGGCGCGGATCAACGACCGCGCGAACCCGGTGGTTGCGGAGCAAAGACGCTGCCCGCCGGGGCGGTGGCGGTGCTTGGCAGGCCGGTCTTGACCGCCGTGGCCAGCAGGTCGCCCGCCTCCAGGCCTTCGAGCACTTCGGTGAAGACGCCGTCGGTGATGCCGACCTTCACCCGCACGGGCTTGAGCGTTTCCCCACTGCTGGGTGCGACGTACACCGTGCGCAGCGTGGCGTCGCCGCGTCCACCGCCGCGTCCGCCGCGCCCGCCCGGCTCGGCAGCGGGGGCCGGGCCGCCGCCACCGCGGCGTCCTCCGCCGGGCGCGCTCGCCGCGCCGTCCGGCGCCACCGCCCCGGGCTCGGCGGCGTTCGGGGCGCCTTCCACCGGAATGCCGGGCGGAGGCCGAAAGCGCAGGGCGGCATTGGGCACGCGCAGGACGTCGGCGCGGCGGGCGAGCTGGATCGACACGCTCGCGGTCATGCCGGGCTTCAGCTTCAGCTCGGGATTCGCGACCTCGATGATGGTGTCGTAGTTCACCACGTTGTCGACGATGATGGGCGAGTTGCGCACCTGCACGACCTTGCCGCGGAACGGCTGCTGCGGGAACGCGTCAACGTTGAACGTCACCTCCTGATCGACCGCCACGCCGCCCACGTCGGCCTCCGCGACCTTGGCGTTGATCTGCATCTTGGTCAGATCGTTCGCGATCGTGAAGAGCACGGGCGCATTCAGACTGGCCGCGACCGTCTGCCCAACCTCGACCGCGCGCGAGATGACGATGCCGTCGATGGGCGCGAAGATGCTGCAGCGATCGAGGTCGACCTGCGCGCGCTTCACCGAGGCCTCCTGCACCTGCACGTTGGCATCGGCCTGCTGCAGGTCGGTGATGGCCTTGTCCCACTCGGAGCGGGCCGCCACCTTGCGCTCCCAAAGCTCCTTGGTGCGGTCGTAGTTCATCCGCGCGATGGCCTGATTGGCCTTGGCCACCGCGAGATTGCCCCTGGCCGAGGTGACGTTGGCCTCGTACGTCGCGGGATCGATCTCGGCGATCAGCTGGCCTTCCTTCACCTCCGAATTGAAGTCGGCATGCAGCTTCGCGATCGTGCCGGAAATCTGGCAGCCGACGGTCACGTTGCGGACCGGGTTCAGGTCGCCATTGGCCGTGACCGTGCGCACGATGTTGCCCTTCGAAACGGTAACGGTCGTATAGGTGATCTTCTCCCCCATCACGGAGGGCGCGAGCTTCGAGCCAGCCCAGGCCAGCAGCCCGACCAGCAGCAGAGCGAGGAGCGGGAGGCGGAGCTTGGAGGCCATGGGAGTAATCACGACCGGGCCGGGCGCGTGGCCGGCACGATCCGCAGACGCACAGAGCCCTGGGGGGTGGCGATGGTATCGCGAAAGAAGACCTGAATGCCGGTGCGATCCCGATAAAGTCGGTAAAGCTTCTGCAGGGAACCGGCCTCCGAGATGCCGCCTTCCTTCGGCACGGTCCGGCGAAGGATGAGCGGGACCCGATCATAGCCACGGTAGAGCCGCAGGTAGCGATCCTCGACCACGACTGTGGAGGACAGCCGCGGACGCAGCACGGTGCGGGTGTGATCGACGATGGCGTAGCGAATGGCGCCCTGGTCATCGCTCTCGATCACCAAGTCGACCTTGCGGCCGCCGTACTTCTTCAGCTCCAGCGGCGTGAAATACGGTACGTCCACCTCGACCGGCTCCGCCGCCCGCAGCAGAGGGGCGAGGAACAGGAGGAGGAGCGCGAGGCAGCAACGCTGGGCCACGCGTCAGCTTCGGGCGCGCGATGGTCGATGCAAATTGCGTCCGTGAAATATCACCAGCCCAGGGCCGGATGCGCTCAGCGCGCGGTGCGCGGCGGCGGGGCTTCCCAGCCCAGGCCGAGTACGTCAAGTTCCGCCTGCAGCCGGGGCAGATCCCAGACGAGCAGGGTCTTGTCGCCGGTCAGGCATTCCACCCGTTGCCCGTCCGGCGAAAAGCCCAGGTGTTCGATGGTGATGGAGAGCGGCGCTTCGACGCGAACGAGGAGTCGTCCGTCGGCCGCTGCGTGCAGCGTCCAGCCGTCGGTCCCGCGGGCCACCGCGAGCAGGGTGCCGTCCGGGCTGAAATCCAAGCGCAATGGTCCCGGCGCGCGCACGGTGTCGGGCAACTCCGGTCCTGCGCTCCAGTCGGTTTGCCGATGCAGCCGATAGCCGGCCGGCGTGCCGAGCGCGACCCATTCGCCGAGCGGATCGAAGGCCACATTCGCGCCGCTCCCGGAGGCCAGGGTCGCTACCGGCTCGCCGCCGGTCTGAGCCCAGATGATCGCGCCCAGCCCGCCCCAGCGCGGAGCGGCGGCGACGAAACGACCCCGCGGATCGAAGGCCAGCGAAGCGTAGGCGTGGAAGCCGCGCAACGGCACGCGCTGATCCGGCGCGTCGACCGCGAGCAGCGAGGCATCGAGCCGGAAACTCTCCGTGGTGCTGCTGACGGCAGCGGGGTCGAACTGCAGGCCGACCACCCTTCGCCCGTCCGGCGAGGCCGTGAAGAGCACCCAGCCTTTCCCGGCCACCCAGGGCGGCTCCTGTGGCGGGCCGACCCGGAGGTCCGGCAGCAATGCGCGGGCGCGGAGGCCGATGTTCTCGTCGCTCTCCAACAGCGCCGGCTGGCCCGCCCACTCCACCAGCGCGTGGCTGTCGATGCGCTCTTCGCTCGTCGCGGGCAGGGCGAGGCGGGAGCGCAGCGAGCCCGGGTCGAAGAGCCGAACCCCGGCCGTGGTCGCCGCCAGCAGAAGCTTGCCGCGGGCGCTGCGCGTGGTGTGGAGAATGATCCCGCCATCGGGTTCGGCGCGCGCCACGCGCAGCGAAGTCGGAGCGATCCATTCGAGGAACTCGATCAGCGCATCGCCGCGGCGCACGGCCAGCCGCTGGCCGTCGGGCGAGGCGCCGAGAAAGTAGGGATTGCCGTCCAGCTCGAGCAGCAATTCGCCGGTCGATACGTCCCAAGCCAGCGCCCGCCGGTCGCGCCCCGAGGTCCAGAGCACGCGTCCGTCGGCTTGGAAGAGGCCTTCCATGACCTGGCCGCGATGTCCGCGCAGGGTCCATCGGACCGCGCCCGTGGCGGCGTCGAGCAATTGCGCCTCCTCGCCGCCGATCGATGCCACCAGCTCTCCGTCCGGACTCCAGAGCGCGCGGCGGGCGCCGGCGGGCGTGCGAACTTCGATCAGCTGCCGCCAGGTACCGACCTCGAGAATGCGCACCGCTCCCGGACGCCGGCGGGCCGCGGGCCCGAGATCGGCATCGCCGATGGTCGCCAGCGCCACCCGCTGACCGGTGGGATCGAACTCGATCGAGCCCTCGACGCTGCGCTCCGGCAACTCGAGCGGTCGTTGCCAGACCACGGGCGGGTCCGGACGCCCGTCGAGGTCAGCCAGCCGATGCACGACGAAGCCGCGATCGCCCGTGGCCAGGCCCACCAGCCCTGCTCGGACGGAGACATCGATCCACCCCCAGGAGATGTCGCCGTGAGCCAGGAATTCGAGCAGCAGCCGGCCGCTGGCGCGCTCCCACAGCCGCATCTTCCGGTCATTGAATTTGGCCGCCACATAGCCCGGCGCGTGGGTTAGGGGAATGATGCGCTCCACGCCCGCGCCCGTTCCGGCATAGCGCTGCTCGATTCGGTCCGAGCCCAGCGCGCGCAGGGCCAGATCGCGTTCCGGCGTGACGTCGAGTCGATGCGTGAGCTCGGGCGTCAGCGCCGTCAGCGGTGGCACGCCCGGCTGGCGCGGCACCCGCTCGACCGTGCGCACATCGGGCAGCCCCAGGACGACCGTGGCCGCGGTGCGCAGATCCTGGCCCGGGCGAATGCGCGCGGCCTGGGCGATGGCGGCGAGCGAATCGAGTCGCTGGCCGGGGAGTTTGCTGCGGCGGGCGGAACGCACCTGCGCGAGGAGCGAGTCGCGCAGCCGCTCGCGCGCTTCAGCTTCGGCCGCATGCGCCCGGCGGGTGGCGGCGCGGTAGTGGAACGCGGCCACCGACGCCCCGCTCGCCACGGTCAGCAGCAGCAGGGCCGAGAGCGCGAGCGCGCCGGCCAGCGCCGGATTGCGCCGCATCCAGCGCAGCGTGCGTTCGCGCGGGCCGGCCGGGCGGGCCGCGATAGGGCGTCCGTCCGCGAAAGCTTCGAGGTCTTCGGCCAGCGCCCGCGCCGTCGGATAGCGCGCGGCGGGATCCTTCTGCAGGCATTTAAGGCACACGATCTCCAGATCCCGCGGGACCTCCGGCGCGAACGTCGAGGGCGGCACGACCGGTGCCTCGATGACCAACCGCAGGGTCTCGAGCGCCGACTGGCCGGCAAAGGGCGGACGCCCCGTGAGCTCGGCGAAGAGGATCGCGCCGAGCGAGTAGATGTCGGTCGCGACGGTGAGCGACTTCGCCTCTCCCCGGGCCTGCTCGGGCGAGGCGAAATGCGGAGTGCCCAGCCCGGTCAAGGTGAGCGTCGGATCGTCTGCCCGCTCGAAGAAGCGCACGAGACCGAAATCCGCCACGAACGGCTGGCCGGCGGCGTCGAGGAGGAGATTGGCCGGCTTCAGGTCGCGATGCAGCAGACCCCGTTCATGGGCGTGCTGGACTGCCCGGGCCACTTGCGCCAGCCGGCGCGCTGCGGCGGCCGGAGGCACTCTGGGCGCCGTCGCGAGGCTGCCGCCTTCGGCCAGCTTCATCGAGTAGAACGGAAGGCCCTCCGCCTCGCCGACTTCATAGATCGGGAGGATGTGCGGATGGTCCAGCGCCGCCGCTGCCTCCGCCTCTCGGCGAAAGCGTTCGCGGGCCGCCGGCTCGGTCAGCAGGCCCGGCGCGATCGTTTTCAGCGCCACCACCCGCTGCGCCGCCTCCTGCCGCGCCCGGTAGACCACCCCCATGCCACCGCGGGCGATCTCGCTCAGAATGGTGTAACCGCCGAGCCGCCGCTCCTCCGTGCGGTCGTCCGGCAGCTCGCCCCAGAACCCGGCATCGGATTCCGGCCGGTCAAAGACTTCGGCCAGAATCGCAGCGTTGGAAGCGGGTGCGGACATCGCGTTGACCAATCGGAAAAGTCCCTCGGCAGTTTCAAAAATTCAGCACAGTCATCCCATAGCCGCGCGA
>JAFEGM010000058.1 GCA_018240025.1 Verrucomicrobiota bacterium | reverse complement strand
CCTACCTCTATCACGGCCTTCGGCTCCCGTCTCCAATCTCCAGTCTCCAGTCTCCAGTCTCCAATCTCCAGTCTCCAATCTCCAGTCTCCATCCCCTCACGGCCCGGTCCGCAGCTGGAAAAAGGCCGCATTGTCCGGGACCCCGAAGACGAACTCGACCTCGCCGGAGCCATTGATGCTGGTCTGCCCGGGCACGAAGGGGAAGGCGACGAAGTTCTGCAGATTGGTCGACTTCCGCAGACCGAAGCGAAGGGTGAACTGGCCGGTGGCCGCATTGCGCTGCACCAGCGGCGTGCCGACGTAGAGCGCCTGCACCTGCGACGGGGTGTAGAGCCCGGCGGCGTTGGCGCCGTTTTGGAGGGTGGCGACGAGCTGAGGCTGGCTGGCCTGCCAGTCGAAGCCGAGCGCGCGCAGCTGGTACTCGGCGGAGTCGTTGAGCCCGTCGCCATCGGTGTCCTGATTGACCGAGAGCACCGTGGAGACCAGCTGGATGAGCAGCGGATTGTCCGTCGGATTCGTGCTGGCCAGGCGCAGGTTGGCGGTCTGGCGGCCGTAGGTGATGCCCTTGTAGGTGACGGTGCAGACGGTCAGATCGCCGAACGGCGCCAGCGAAGCGGCGGGGCTCAGGGTGATCTCGAAATTGGTCGGCGCGGGCGGATCGAGGGTCGCGGCAATGAGCTGTATGGGTTCGCTGCCGGTGTTGCGCAGGATGAAGGAGATCGGCGCCTGCGCCCCGGGTTCGAGCAGGATTTCACGGCTGGCCAGCGGCGTGAGCGGCGCGCCGACGGGCTGCTCCACGGTCAACAGCCCGCCGCTGAAGACGGCCCACTTCTGGTCGTAGCGATCGGCGCCATCCTGATACCCGATGGCCGCGCGGCCGTCCGGCAGCGGCAGGAGGGAGGACAAGTTTCCGACCTCGCCGGCGCTGTCGACGGTCAGGATCTGCCATTGGCCGAAGCCGTCGGGCGAGCTGTTGCGGGCCAGCCGGAGGTCGGAGGTGAAGTAGTCCATGAAGCTGATGGCCGGGTATCCGCCCACCACCGCGAAAGCCGGCGAAACTGCGTTCCCGGTGCCCACCGGCACGAGCGTCCAGGTGCCCGAGCCGTCGGCATTGCTGCAGCGCGCGTAGTAGAGCTGCAGACCGGAGACGAAGACGATGGCCGGGTTGCCGTTGACCACCTGCAGGCGCGTGTGGGATCCCCCGAGACCCGTCGAAACCGTCGTGATGGTCCACGGGCCCGAGCCATCCGCGCTCCCGGCGCGGGCGAATTTCACCGAGCTGCCGTTGACGTCGCCGTAGGCGACCGCCGGCCGCCCGGCCACGAGGGCGAGTGAGTTGTAGAGCAGGTTCGTGCCGGAGCCGTCCACCAGCGTGCTCGTCCAAGGGCCCGAGCCGTCCGCGGCCGCATTGCGCCAGTACCGGAGGCCGTCGGACGCCGTGCAGGTGAGGGCTGGATTGCCGGCCACGACGGCGAGCGAAATGCCGTCGGCCACCGCGTTGGTCACGGTCTGGGTTGCCCAGGTGCGGTCGCCTGCCGCCGAGTCGTTGCGGCTGAAGCGGACGGCGTAGTCGGGTCCCACGTACGTCAGGTAGGCGATGGCGGGGGTGCCATCGACGACGCAAAGGGAGGCCTCGGCCGGCTGATCCGGGGAGACGTCGAAGCAGGCCCAATCGGTGCTGCCGTCGGGTGCGTTGGCCCGGGCGAAGCGGAGCTTGGTCGTGCGGTAGGCAATGCCCGGGGCCCCCGCCACCAGGGAGGTCGAACACGTCATCGTGCCGGCGATTCCGTCCGAGAAGCTACCGTCGTCCACCACCGCGAAGCTCCAGCTGCTCAGGCCGTTGAGGCCGGTGCTGCGGGCGAATTTGAGCGCTTTTGCGGTGGCATCGCGATAGGCGATCTGCGGGAATCCCGCGCCCGGCAGCAGCGAGACCGAGCCGCCGACGGTGGTGCCGGAATCGAGCGGCACGGCGGTCCACGCGCCGGATCCGTTGGCGGCGGTGGCGCGGAGGTAGGTGAGGGTGGTGGAGGAGATGGCGATGGCCGGATTGCCTCCCACGACCCCGAGCGAGAGCCGCGGCGTGGTGGAGACGATCGCCCCCGTGGCGCGGATGGTCCACGTGCCGGAGCCGTCGGCGACGCTGTTCACGGCGTATTTCACGATCTGCACCGACTGATCGTAGTAGGCGATGCCGGGCACTCCGCCGACGGTCGCAAGGGAGGGCGCCAGGCCGATATTGCCGGTGCTCTCGATGGTCGTGCGCACCCAGCTGCCCGAGCCGTCCGCGGCCGTGTTGCGGGCGAATTTCAGATCGGCCGTGACGTCGTCGCGATACGCCACCACGGGCACGCCGCCGCTCACGCCCAGCGAGCTGTCGCCGCTGAAGTCGGCGACCGGGTCGACCTGTGCGGCCGTCCAGGTGCCCGAGCCGTCGGCCGCGCTGTTGCGGGCGAAATACAAACTGCCGTTGCGATAGGTGACGGCTGGTTTGCCGCCCACGTCGGCGAGCGAGCAGGTGGCGTTGTTGGACGAGCCGACATTGACGATCGTCCAGGGCCCCGAGGCGTCCGCGTTGGCATTCACCGCCAGACGCACCCCCGGGTTCGGCGAGGACTGAAAAAAGGCGATGGCCGGCTTGCCGCCCACCACCGCCAGCGACGGACGCAGGCCGGTGAGGCCTGCCCGCGCCACCGTGGTGACGGTCCAGGCGCCCGAGCCGTCGGCCGCGGCGTTGCGGGCAAACATCAGGTCGCCCGTGGTGCCGACGTAGTAGGCGATGGCGGGATTGCCATCGACCAGAGCGAGCGAGCTGTAATCGGCCAAATTGTCCGCCCGGCCCCCGTCGACCAAGCTGGTGACGATCGTCTGGGCCGACCCCGCCGCCGGGCAAAGGAGTTGCGCCAGAGCCAGGAGGAAGAAAAGCAGCGAGATTTTCACAAGACAGGAAGGGGTAGAGCCTATCAGTCCTTCGACTGCCTTAGCGAGGCGGAAGTCTGCAGGCGCCGAACTCCGAATTGAGTTGGCGAGCGGCACCGATCCGCCATGCTGGCGGCCATTCGCATGCGGGCATTCCTCCCCCTGGCGCTATTGATTTCGGGCTGGCTGGCGACCTCAGCCGCCGGCGCGATTCCGCCCACGGAACTGGGCAAGCCGGTCATCCGGGCCTATGCGATGCCCTACGGCACCTCGACCCAGACTTGGTCGGCCGCGCAGGATCGGGCGGGCAACTGGTTCTTCGGCAGCCAGCCCGGGGTGGCGGTCTTCGATGGCACGAACTGGCTGCGGCTGCAGGGCGAGCGCTACACCGCGGTGACGCGCGCGGTGGCCACGGCACCGGACGGTCGCGTGTATTTCGGCAGCCGCGGCGATCTCGGCTGGCTGCGTCCTCGGCCGGCGGGCGGCTTCGACTGGGTTTCGCTTTGGGACCGGCTGCCGGAGGCGGATCGCGATTTCCAGGAGGTCTTCCAGATCCTCCCGCATGGCGATGCCGTCTATTTCGCCGCCGCCCGCAAGATCCTGGTCTGGCGAAGCGAGAAATTCACCTCCATCCCCCACGCCCTCTGCCGACTGCACGCCGTCGGCCCCGCGCTGTATCTGCAGTCGGCCGAGGCACCGCTGGAGCGGCTGGAGCCCGATGGCCGGCTCGTACCTGTCTCGTCAGCGCCAGGGGTGCTGGCCGATGCGATCCGCCACGTCATGCCGCGCCCGGACGGCAAGCTGCTCGCGGTTACGCTCAAGACGGGCGTGTGGGAGATCGATCCTGCCACCGGCGCCGCCCAGCCTTGGGCCACCGAGATCGACGACCTCCTGCGCACCAAACAGGTCTATCGCGCGCTCGACCTGGCCGATGGCTCCCTCGCCGTCGCCTTCGCGGCCACCGGGCAAGGCGGGTTGGCGGTGATCGACTCCGCCGGGCGCTTCCGGCAGTATGTCGATGCGGCGGCGGGTCTGCCTTCCGGCATCGTGTACAGCCTGCACCCGGATCGCCAGGGCGGGCTTTGGGCGTGTCTCGATTTCGGCATCGCCCACCTCGATCTGCCGTCGGTCGCCAGCCAGTTCGATGCATCGCGCGGGGTGGGGCGCGGCCTCCTGACCGGCTTCGCGCGGCATGACGGCACGCTCTTCTTCGGCAATACCGCGGGCCTCTTCCGACTCGTGCCCGGGGTGCCGCCGCAAACCCCCGCGCGCTTCGAGCGCGAGCCGTCGATCAGCGGTGGGGTGTACGCGTTGCTGGCGCACGACGGGGAGCTGTTCGTGGTGGGAGATCAGCGCATCTACGAGCGGCGTGGCGATGGCTTCGTGCAGACGATCAAGCTGCCCGAACTCGGCTATGCGCTGGCCCGTTCGCGGCGCGAGCCCGACCTGCTGTGGGTGGGCGTCACGAGCGGACTGCGCGCCTATCGGCGTCAGGCAGGCGGCGAGTGGCGCGACGAGGGCGCGATCCCCGGCGTGACCGAGACCGTGCGCGCGCTTTGGCAGCCGAGCAGCGCGGGCGAAGTGGAATTGTGGACCGCAGTCAACGGCCAGGGCTTCCACCGCCTGCGCTGGAAGGACGCCTCGCCCGAACGTCCGCTGGCCGAGCGCGTGCAGGTCGAGCTGTTCGGAGCCGGCACCGGTCTGCCCGATCCGCTGCGGCAGGTGCGGTTGGGCGATCGCGACGGCGAGCCGTATTTCATGGTGCAGTCGACCCGCGGACCGCTGCGCTTCGACGGCGCGACGCGGAAGTTCGTGCCCTGGCCGGGCGAGACCCCGCTGCCGGAGGGTACCACGGTGAACTCCGTCGCCTATGCGCGGGCCGGCCCCGATACGTGGGGGCCAGTGGCGATTCGCGACGGTCAGGGCCGCGGCGGCGGCGGCGTCTATCGCTATCCCTCGGGCGGCGCTCCCCGCCTGCTCCCGCGGGCAATGTTCGAGGCCATCGACACGCCCTCCGCCTTCTACGCCGAGCAAACGCCGGCGGGCCGGGTGCTCTGGCTGGGCGGCACGGCGGGCATTCTCCGCCTCGAGGTCGACCGGCCTGAGCCCGCGCCCAGCGCCTACGGCGTGCAGCTGCGCAGCGCCGATGTGCGGGCCGACGAAACGCTGCCGTTTGTGCGCAATGCACCGACCTTCAGCTACATCGCGCCCCGCACCTACGGGATCGAGCCGCCCGAGTACCAGACGCGCCTGCGCGGTTTCGAAACCGAGTGGTCGGCCTGGAAGCCGGAGCGGCTGCGCAGCTTCACCAACCTGAGCGAAGGCAGCTACGTCTTCGAAGTGCGCGCGCGCGACAGCGACGGCGTGCTCTCGCAGCCCGGTACGCTCGCATTCACCGTGCTGCCGCCCTGGTGGCGAACGCTTTGGGCCTACGCGGGCTACGGCGCGGCGGGGCTCGGCGCCCTGCTCGGCTTCGCCCGCCTCCGCACGGCGGCCCTGCGGCGGCGCAATGCGGAATTGGAGGCGACGGTGCAGGCCCGCACGCTCGACCTCGCGGACAAGAACCGCGAGCTGACGCGGCTGCATCGGCTCGAACTCGACGAGAAGATCACCGCCAAGCTCGCCGCCGAGGCGGCGCGGCTGGAAACGCTGCGCTACCAGCTCAATCCGCATTTCCTCCTCAACACGCTGACCGCGGTGCGCTCGCAGATCGCGACCGGCGAGCCGCAGGCCGAGGGGACGGTCGAGCGGCTGGCCGACTTCTGTCGCCTCACGCTGGGCGATCGGAGTTCGACCGAACTCAGCACCGTGGGCGCGGAGGTGGAGATTCTACGGGCCTATCTCGAGATCGAGCAGACCCGACTGGGCGAGGGCCTGCGGGTGCATTGGGCAATCGACGACTCCGTCCGCGACGAGCCAATGCCGCGCTCCCTGCTCCTCCCGCTGGTCGAGAACGCGCTCAAGTACGGACTCGCCACCAGCGAGGACGTGCTGGAGCTCCGTCTGGAGGCGAGCCGCCGGCCGGACGGCGAACTCGTGCTCGTCGTGGCCAACAGCGGACACTGGGTGGAGCCCGGCAGCCGGCCGGATCTGCCTTCGCTCGGTATCGGTCACGACAACCTGCGCGAACGCCTCCGGCGGCACTATCCCGACGCGCATCGGTTCGAGATCGAGAGCGGAGAGGGATGGGTGACGATGCGGATCGTGATCGTGGGAAGGACGGATGAAGGATGAAGGACACCGCCGTCGCGTGTTGAGCAAGCAGGCACATGAGCTTCTGGAATAATCTGCGCGGCTTTCGGCGGCGACGCAGCGCTTCGCACGCGTGGATCGCTTTTCATCGGCTGGTCGAGGCGCATGCCCGAAGCACGGGACAGAGCTTTCGGCGGGTCTTCGATGCGCTGGCGAAGCGGCATGACTTCGGGCGCGAGCCGGCTGGTTGGCCGACGCTGGAGGTCATGCGTACAGCGGCGGAGGAACTCGCGCGGACTCACGCCCTGCAACTGGACGCGCGTGCGGCCCGCGTGGCCGCGAGTCGGGCTCGCAAGAGACTCGGCCAGCGCGCCGGCGACCCGGCCGACCGACTCGATGCGATGCGCATCGCGGCGGCCGCCCACGCCAAACCAAAACCCGGGTTCTGGGGCTGGCGTGCTTATCGGGCGCAGGCGGAGGACGGTCAACGGTGATCGTGGTTGGCAACTCGGTCTGCCCTACGCATTCGCCCTTCCCCGCGTTTGCCTTGCGTCGGAGTCCGGCGAGCGTGCGCTACTCGCCCGCCGCATGATCCGCGCTCTGCTCATCGACGACGAACCCGCCGCCCGGGCCGATCTGCGGCGACTGCTGGCCGCGCATCCGGAAGTGAAGGTCGTTGGAGAAGCCGCCTCCGTCCGGAGCGCGCGCGGCCTTCTCGCGGAGGCGGAGTACGACCTCGTCTTCCTCGACATTCAGCTGCTCGGCGGCTCGGGCTTCGACCTCGTGCCGACCGTGCGTGCCGGGGCCCGGATCGTGTTCGCCACGGCACACAATGCCTTCGCGCTGCGGGCCTTCGAGGTGAACGCGCTCGACTATCTGCTCAAGCCCATCAAGGCGGCGCGCCTGGCCGATGCGCTGGGTCGCCTCGGGCCGGCGATCGCGACGGTTCTGGCGCCCCCCAGCGAGCCGCCGGAGACCGTCATCGCGGTGCCCATGCTCGCGGCGGACGATCTCGTCCATCTGCCCACCGCCCACGGCGCGCGCTTCGCACCGGTGCGGGAGTTCGGCGCCGTGCTGGCGGAGGAGAATTACACGGTGGTGCATCTCCTCGACGGCACCCGTCATTTCGTCCGCCGGGCGCTCAAGGCCTGGGAGGAAGTGCTGCCCTCCGCGCTGTTTCAGCGCGTGCATCGCACCTGCATCGCCAATCTCACCCGCGTGGTGGGCTACGTGCGCGAGTCCCCCAAGTCGATCGCCCTGCGCATCGCCGGCCTCGAGACTCCGCTCCCGGTCAGTCGCGACCTCTGGCCCGAGGTGCGGGCGCGGCTGCCGGCGATGGTGCCGGAAGGATAGGGGAAGGAGGAAGGAGGAACGGGCGGCCCGCCTTGAAGCTTGGCCCTTGCTCCTTCCTTGAATCCTGGCGCTTGAATCTTGCTCCTTACTTTGAGGATCCCTTCGCGTTCCAGATCTCGAGCATGTCGGCCGAACCCTGGCTGCGGACGCCGTTGTCGGTCAGGATGTCGTCGGTTTCCTTGAGCAGTTCGGCGCGGCGGAAGACGACCGTCTCGGCGCCGCGTTGGGCGAAGTCGATGACCACGAACTCATCCT
Organism: Verrucomicrobiota bacterium; assembly: GCA_018240025.1. GTDB lineage: Bacteria > Verrucomicrobiota > Verrucomicrobiia > Chthoniobacterales > SZAS-18 > SZAS-18. Next base: position 48,133 of record JAFEGM010000058.1, on the reverse strand, counting down.
TCGAATCGCGCAGCAGGCCGACGAGATGGCCGAGGTTCTTGACCGCGGTGCCGTTGATCGACTTCACCGTCTGCGCGAACGGATTGCCATAGCCCTTGGACAGCCGGTGCGGGAAGAACGGCGACGAGATGATGACCAGGCGCTCACCGGGATAGGCGGGGGAATCGAAGATGCGCGTCGCCAGCGGATTCGAGTCGTACACGAGCCCGGCGAGATGATTGCGCTCGTTGTTGGGCCGCGTGAAGCCGTTCACGTAGTGGCCGGTGGCCTCGGAGAAGACCAGCGGCCCGAGCACGAAGTAGGACGGGTACGTGCCGAGCAGGTTGGGAATGAGGAGCGGACGTTCGGTCACCACCGGATGCTTCACGGCCACCTGCGCCCCATCGCGCCAGACAGTCAGCGGAACCGTGCCCTCGGAAACGAGCTTCTGCAGCTGGTAGCCGAAGCGGATGCGCACGTTCTCGTCGAACTTGATCATGCCCTGGTTGTCGACCGCAATGTCGCCGATCTTGCAGATGACGTCCCACGGCTTCAGGACGGTGGCGGGACCGTGATCGTACGGGCGCCGGACCACCAGACCCTCGGCCTCCGCCGGAAGCTTGAGGTACGCGCGCAGGGCTGGATTTTCCAGCGTCTGCATCTCGTCGAGCATGATGGGCTTCCCGTCGTAGCGGCCGTCGGCGATGTCGGCCAGGAAGAGCGAGATCTCCTCCATCGGGATGATGTAACCGATCTTATCCGAATCGCGCAGGTGGCTGAAGACCAGGCCGATCATTTTGTTGTCGACCACCACCGGGCCGCCGCTGTTGCCCGGGTTGATGGCGGCATCGATCTGAATGCGCAGGCCGCTGACCGAGTAGTTGTAGCCGGTGAATTCGACGCGCGAGACGATGCCCTTGGTGATGGAGAGATTGCTGCCGCCCTCGGGGGAGCCGTAGGCGAGCACCGTGTCCTTGATGTCGGGCAGCTTGGAGGCGGGCTGGAGCGGGCGGTGCTTTTTGAAGAAGGACTCGTCATCCAGCTTGAGGATGGCGAGGTCGATGCCCGGCGCGATGAACTCGACCGTGGCCGAGAGCTTGTCGCCGCTCTGATGCGCCTGCACCTGCACCTGGCTGGAGTAGCTGACAACGTGCGCGTTGGTCAGGATGCGATTGCCGGCGATGACCACGCCACTGCCGGTGGCATCGCGCGGACTGTCCTTCGTCCACGGCTTGTAGGGCTCCGGGTAGCGCGCCGTGGCAAAGATCTTGACCACGGAGTTCTCGACCGTGCCGTCGCTCTTCGGCAGGGGCTCGGACGGCTTCTCCTCGGTCTTCGCCTTCGGCTCCGCCGCTTCCGCTGTGGCGGGCTTCTTTTTCTTGGCGCCGCCCGGTTGACCGGGCGCGGCCGGCGCGACGACGAGGGACAGACTCAAACCGAGAATCAGCGTAAGCAGGCGACGAGGCATCCGCATGCAAGACAACAGCCGAAGCTGTTCGTCGAGGGAATTCGCCCCACGGCGTCCGTGACGAGTTCCCGAATTCCCGATCTGTATATGGTGTTTATGACACAACGTTCATATTGCACGAACGGGAAACATGCTATCTTTAGCGCACATCAGGAATGAAGCGCTGGCGGTGACGCCGGTGCATCTGCCAACCGGGGAGTGAGAACCCACGGTGGCTTGGTGAAGGCCGAAATGCCTTCTCCGATGCGCGGACTGCCGAAACCGGTCCGAACAACAAGTCTCACGCGGAACGGACGCCGCCCCTGATGAAGGAGCGGCGTTTTGTTTTGCAGACCTGGTGCCGAAACCACCACGAAAAAAACTGAACGAAATCCGACCACCGTCGATCTAAACACGTCCCATGAGCAACTCGGCACTCACTACGTCCAAGCCCGTTCCCACGCTCGCCATCCGCACGCATCCGGAAAATCCGGACCACCACCTGTGGAACAACCATGGCATCTGGTTCGTCCACTACACCGTCCATCCGGATGGCCTCACGAAAGAGCGCGTGCGTCGGTCCCTGGGCACCAAGTCCCTCGAGGAGGCCCGCCGTCTGCGCGACCGGCTCTTCGACAAGCTCTCCCGCGGTATCTGGCCGCAGGGCAGCTGCGCGGCCTGCTAATTTTCACCGGGGCCGCCCGAACCCGGGCCGCCAACGGAACGCGCGAGTGGTGATCCCTCGCGCGGAAAGTCACCCCAACAAGCGCGCGGATGCTTCGGCATCCGCGCGTTTTTTTGGAGGAGATGAAGGGCGAAAGATGAAGGGAGGAGGCGCGGGGCTGAACTCGGGTTAGACTTCTTCCTTCATCCTTGAGCCTTCCTCCTTCTTTGCGCTCCGTGCTTTCCTTCGAACGCTCCGCCGCCCTCTTCGCCCGCGCGGCCCGGGTCATTCCGGGTGGCATCTACGGGCATACGGCACCGGCCGCGACCATGCCGGGTCGCTCGCCGTACTACGCGCAGCGGGCGGCGGGCTGCCGCTACTGGGATGTCGACGGCAATGAATTCATCGATTTCCTCTGCGGCTACGGCGTGCACCTGCTGGGCGCCCAGCATCCCGAGGTGGAGGAGGCGTCAGCCCGGCAGGCGCGCGACGGCAACGCCTTCAACCATCCCACGGCGCTCATGGTCGAGCTGGCCGAGCGTCTCGTGGGGCTGGTCGATTTCGCCGACTGGGCCGTTTTTGCGAAAAACGGGGCCGATGTGACCAGCTGGTGCCTGCAGGTCGCGCGCGAGCATACCGGCCGCAAGAAAGTGCTGAAGATCGCCGGCGCCTACCACGGGTCCCACGCCTGGTGCGCCCCGGGCCACGGAGGCTGGATCGATGAGGATCGGGTGCACATCCACGGCTTTCCCTGGAACGATCTGAACGCTTTCCACGATCTCGTCCGGCAGCATCGCGGGCAGATTGCGGCGGTCATCACCACGGCCTTCCATCATCCCGCTTTCGGAGCAAGCGAACTGCCGGCGCCGGGCTTTTTCGCGGAGCTGGAGGCGACCTGCCGGCGCGAGGGCATCGTGCTGGTGCTCGACGACATCCGCTCCGGCTTCCGCCTCGACCTCGGCGGCTCGCATCGGACCTACGGCTTCACGCCCGATCTCGCCTGCTACTGCAAGGCGCTGGGCAACGGCCATCCCATCTCCGCCGCGGTTGGCCGGGCTGAGCTGAAGCGCGCCGCGGGCCACGTTTTTCTGACCGGCAGTTATTGGAATTCGGCGGTCCCGATGGCCGCGGCGCTGAAGGTGCTGGAAATCGCGCAGCGCGACGACGCGGTCGGGCGGATCGCGCAGGCCGGCGCGCGCTTCCGAGCCGGTTTCGAGGAGGCGGCGGCGAAGCACGGTCGCGCGCTGCGCTTCTCGGGGCCCGATGCGCTCCCGTTCGTCACCTTCGCGGACGATCCCGATTTCTTCCTCGCCCAGCGCTTCTGCCAGGCGGCCTGCGCGCGGGGCGTCTTTCTGCATCCGCACCACAACTGGTTCCTCGGCGCGGCGCATGGCGAGGCCGATATCGATCAAGCCGTCGCCGCCATCGACGCGGCCCTGGGTGCGCTGAGCGACTGACGGGCCATTCCGCTTGCTCGCCCGGGCGCTTGCCCCATGGTGAAGATCGGAGCCCAGCGGTGACGGTGTTGCGTCCCGCGCTCAGTCCATGCCCAAGAAGAAACCGAAGAAGACCCTCCGCGCGTTCCGCAAATTCCTGGTCCGTCGGCGGCCGCGTGCCGCCGCCGTGCTGAAAGCCGAGAAGAAGCCGAAAGACGGCAAGAAGAAGGCCAAGACGAAGGCCAAGTCCAAGGTCAAGGCCCGCCGCGCTCAGGAGCCGGCGCATCCGACTGTGCCCACCGCGCCGCGGATCGTGCCGGTGCTCGGCTCACCGCTGCAGAAAACGCTGCGCGCGGCCAGCTTTGCGTCCCGCAAGCACATGGGGCAGAAGCGGGCGGATGGACAGACGCCCTATTTTTCCCACGTCGCCCGCGTGGCCTTCATTCTTTCGCACGTTTTCGAATGCCGGGATGAGGAGCTGATCGCCGCGGCTTTCCTGCACGACACGCTGGAGGACACCGCCACCGACTACGACGAATTGGAGGAGCACTTCGGCGAAAATGTGGCCGACATCGTGGTGCTGCTCACCAAGAACAACATGCTGCCCAAGCGCCTGCGCGAGCGGGAGTACGAGCTGCGTCTGATCGCCGCGCCGGAGCGGGTCAAGGTGGCCAAGATGGCCGACATCTACGACAACCTGAGCGATCGCGTGACCTCGGTGAAGATCCTCAAGACCACGGCCACCGCGGAGAAGCTGCTGACGGCGTTTCGTCCGCTGCTGAGCTCGCCCGAGGGCATCCTGGCCTGGGAGAAGACCAGCCGGCTGCTCGAGCAGATCACCGCCGCCGACGTGCGCGATCAGGCCTGAATTCCAACGCGCCCGCCCGGGCAAGGTCCAAGTAGTCGTGAGCGCTCCGATCGAAGATTTTCCGTCCGCCGAGCAGACGGTGCGGGGGAAGTTTCTCCTCGCCCTCTTCCTCGCCGTCGGCGTGCACGCCGGGCTCTTCATCACGAGCAAGTTCGTGACCGTCGAGTCGATCAGCCCGTCGTTCTACAACAAGGTCGTGCCGCGGAACTTCACCCTCAAGCAAGCCGAGGTGGATCCGAACACGCTGGCCGAGCCGGAGGCCAAGCCCACCCCGCGGCCGAAGCCCAAGCCGCTGACCGACCTCAGCGCCTTCGCCAAGCAGCCCTCGCTCGACGAGATGATGGCCAAGGCCGACCAGGTCATCGCCGCGCCCGAGGTGCTGGACAAGACGATCGCCGCAGAGAAGCCGCAGCTGGCCCCGAGCGATGCCTTGACCAAAGCCTTGGCCGAGACTCCGAAACCGGCCGATCCCGCGCCCGGCGAGCCCGGTTCGCTGCTCGACCGTCTGCGCGAGAGCAAGCCTGCGCCGAACATGCGCCCGATGCTGGAAATGCGCCCCGGCCAACCCGGCGAAGGCAACAACGGCGAGGCCGCGCCCGCGCCGGGGCAGGGGAATTTCTCCAGCCTTGACGGCCTGCTGGCCGGTGGCGGGGCGGTGACCGATCGCACCGCGCCCATTCTTCTCCCGACCGATCTGCTCTTCGACTACGACCGCTTCCAGCTCCGGCCCGAGGCGCTCGATTCGCTGCGCAAGCTCGGTCAGCTGATCCTGCGCAACCCGAACGCCGACTTCCTCATCGAAGGCCACACCGACGCCTACGGCTCGCCCTCGTACAACCAGACCCTGAGCGAGCGCCGCGCCCTGTCGGTCAAGCAGTGGCTGGTCGACGACATGAAGATCGATCCCGCCCGCATCCAGACGCGCGGCTTCGGCGCCTCCCGCCCGCTGGCGCCCGCCACCGGCAACGTCGAGGAGCAGCGGTTGAATCGCCGCGTGGAGATCGTGATCAAGACCCGGCGGAAGTAAGGCCGCGTCCGCGCCGCGGCCGCGCACGATCCAGCTCAGGTTGCGACGGCGATTTTTGCGGCCTCGCGCGCGGAATCCCGGCATACTCGCCGCGTGGCGGACCTCACCAGGATCCTGGAAGCCGCGCGGGCCGGCGATGCGGAGGCGGCCAGCGCGCTTTTTCCGTTGATCTACGAGGAGCTGCGCCAGATCGCCCGGGCGAAGATGCGGCAGGAGAAACCCGGGCAAACGCTGCAGGCCACCGCCCTGGTCCACGAGGCCTGGCTGCGGCTGGGCGGGCAGCGCTTCGACAATCGTGCGCACTTCTTCGGGGCGGCGGCGGAGGCGATGCGCCGCATCCTCATCGACAACGCCCGCCGGCGCGCGGCGGCCCGCCACGGCGGCGGCGCAGAGCGCGTGGATCTGGAGGCCATCGAGGTGGCTGCGCCGGCCCGGGACGTGGAACTGCTGGCCATCCACGAAACGCTCGATGCCTTCGCTGCGCACGAGCCCCGCAAGGCCGAGTTGGTGAAGCTGCGTTACTTCGTGGGCTGCACCATCGACGAAGCCGCCGAGGTGCTGGGCATCTCGGCACCGACCGCGAAACGCGACTGGGCCTATGCCCGCGCCTGGCTCTTCCGGGCGATGAACGAGTTGCCGGAGGGTGCGCCGCGACCCGGGGCCGGCGCCTGAGGTCGGGCCGCGCAGCGCTGGCAAGGAACGCGTGGAGATGAATCCCGTTCCGCTCTCTGCCTGCACCGGTGCGTCCTCGGCGGCCGAGCTGTTCGCGGCCGCGCTCGAGGCCGCGCCGGCGGAGCGCCTGCGCTTCCTCGACCGGCATTGTCCGGAGGCCACGCTACGCGCCGAGGTGCTGGCGTTGCTCGCGGCCCATGACGCGGCGGGCGACTTCATGCGCGCCGATTTCCCGCCGGCTCCCGAACTGGCCGAGCCGCGCGCGCGCCTGCTCCCGGAGCAGGCGGGGCAGCAGATCGGTCGCTACCGCCTGCTGCAGGAACTCGGCGAAGGCGGCTTCGGCACGGTTTGGCTGGCGGAGCAGTTCGCCCCGGTCTCGCGGCGCGTGGCCTTGAAGATCATCAAGGCGGGCATGGACACGCGCGAGGTCATCGCCCGTTTCGAGGGCGAGCGCCAGGCGCTGGCGCTGATGGAGCATCAGCACATCGCGAAAGTCTTCGACGCGGGCGCGACGGATTCGGGCCGGCCGTACTTTGTCATGGAGCTGGTCGAGGGCGTACCCATCACGCGCTACTGCGACGACACCGGGCTCGGCACGAAGGCGCGGCTGGCGCTCTTCGCCGACGTCTGCGCGGCCATCAGTCACGCGCATCAGAAGGGGGTCATCCATCGCGACATCAAGCCGTCGAACGTGCTCGTCACCGGGCCGGGCGCATCGCCGGTCGTGAAGGTGATCGACTTCGGCATCGCCAAAGCCACGCAAGGCCGGTTGACCACCCACACTCTGACCCGCAGCGAACAGTTCGTCGGCACGCCCGCCTACATGAGCCCCGAGCAGGCCAGCCGCGGAGGGCACGATGTGGACACGCGCAGCGACGTCTACTCGCTCGGAGCGCTGCTCTACGAACTCATCGCCGGCCGGCCACCCTTCGATGCGGAGGCGATGGCCACGGCGGACGTGGAAGAAGTCCGCCGGATCATCGGCGAGGTCGAGCCGCCGCGGCCCTCGATCCGGCTGCGGACCACCGCGGGCGGGGAGCGTCAGCGCCTGGCCCGGGCGCGTCGGATCGATCCGGCGGACCTCTCGCGGCTGGTCGAGCCGGACCTCGACTGGATCGTGATGAAGGCGCTCGAGAAGGACCGCACGCGCCGCTACCAGACCGTGCAGGATCTGGCCCAGGACCTGACGAATTTTCTGGCCGACGAGCCCGTGGCCGCGCGTCCGCCCAGCCGGGCCTATCTCTTCCGCAAGTTCGCCCGGCGGCACCGCGCCGCCCTGCGCGCGGGCGGGGTCATCTTCGCACTGCTCGTGGCCGCCACGGCGGTCAGCACCTGGCAGGCCGTGCGCGCGCGACTCGCCGAGCAGCGGGCGCAGGTCGAGGCGGCCCGGGCGAAGGAGCAGCGGCTGCGCGCCGACGCCGAAGCCGAGCGCGCGCAGGAGCAGCTCTACGAGGCGCACATGCACCTCGCCCTGCAGACGTGGCGGGAGCATCGCGGCCTGCGGGCGATGCGCGATCTCCTCGCGCGCTGGGTGCCTGGGGCCGGCGACGTGGACCGACGCCGCTGGGAGTGGAGCTATCTGCAGGCGCTGCCGGAGCGGAATCTGCGCACCCTGCGGCCGGTCGGCCCGAAGGCGGCGGCGAATGCGGTCGCCTGGCACGCGGGCTCCGGCCGGTTGGCGGAAGGCGCGGCCGACGGGGTCGTACGATGGTGGGAGGTCGCCCGTGGCACGCCGGCCGAGGTCCTGCCCGGAATCGTGCCGCCCGTTCTGCGCTGGTGGGGTGGGCGCTGGCTGGCCTGGAATCCGGCCGGCACCCGGCTGGCGGCGGCGGGCGGCGACGGCCTGGTGCGCGTGTGGGATTTCACCAGCGCCTCGCGCGAGCCGCGTCTCCTGCGGGCCGACGGCGCCTTGCGCAGCGTCGCCTTCAGCTCGGACGGGCTGCGCCTCGCGGCTTGGGCGGAGGCGGGTCGGATCACCATCTGGCGATGCGATTCTGGTCAGGTCGAAGCCGAGGTCGCGCACCCCGGCGACGTCACGGCCGCGGCCTGGAGCCCGGATGACCGCCTGCTCGCGGTGGGCCACAGCGACGGCACCGTCACCCTCTCGGCCCCGACGGCGGGCGCGCCCTTCACGACCCTGGCGGCGCAGACGGACCTTGTGGCCGATCTGGCTTGGAGCCCGGACGGTCAGCGCCTCGCCACCAGCGGGGCGAACGAGTTCTCGGCCAGCGTGTGGGACGTCGCCTCGCGCCGCCGCGTGCTCGGGCCACTGCGACATTCCCACGGCATCACCTCGCTCGCCTGGGAGCCCGGCGGGCCGCGGCTGGCCACCGGCAGCATGGATGAAACGGTGAAGATCTGGGACTCCGCCAGCGGGCGGGAGTTGGTCGCGTTGCGTGGGTTGGAGGACAGCGTGACGGCGCTCGCCTGGGGCCCGGGCGGGCAGCTGGCCGCGGGCGGTGGCTTCGGCGCGCTCAAGGTCTGGACCTCGCTGCGCGATCAGGAATCGGACGTCCTGCCCGGCGATGGCCGGCGGGTGACGGCGGTGGCCTGGAGCCCGGTGGACGATCGGCTGGCGGTCGCGGGCGACGACGGGCAGATCCGGCTCTGGCGGCCGCGCGCGGCGCAGGCCGAGGTTCGCCTCGCCGCGCACGCCCAAAAGGGCCTCTCGCCGCAGTTCGGGCTGATCCGCGCGCTGGCCTGGAGCCCGGACGCACGGCGCCTGGCCTCCGCCGGGCTCGACGGCGTGACGAAGGTCTGGCGGACCGACACCGGCGAGGAAGTGCTCGCCCTCACCGAACCGCGCGGCGCGCACTGGTGCGTCGCCTGGAGTCCCGATGGCCGCGCGCTGGCCGTGGGCGCGGAGGACGGCACCGTGCTGCTGGCGGAAGGATTCCCGGATCGCCCCGCGGTCCGCCGCTTCGCCGCCCACCATCCCGGCGACCCCGACCACGAGATTCGCCGCGGCGTGCGCAGCCTGGCCTGGAGCCCGCGAGGCGATCGCCTCGCCACCGGCGGCTGGGACGGGCTGGCGCGCATTTGGAATCCAGCCCCGGCGCAACCCGTGGAACTGCAGCGCCTGTCCGGGCACGATGGCGGCATTCTGAGCCTCGCCTGGAGCCCCGACGGCCGGCAGATCGTGACCGGCGCGACGGATTTCCTCCTGCAGCTGTGGGACGCCCAGACCGGCCGGAAGATCCGCCTGCTGCGCGGCCACAACGACTTCGTCGAAGCCGTGCGCTGGAGCGCCGACGGCACGCGCCTGGCCTCCGCCGGACTCGACAACGCCGTCCGCCTCTGGGACCCCGGGACCGGCCAGGAGGCGTTCGTGCTGCGGGGCAATGTCGGCGTCTTCCACGATCTCGCCTGGAATCGCGACGGCACCCAGCTGGCCGCCGCCAGCAGCGATGGCGACGTCTGGATCTGGCGCGCGGGGCCCTGACGCTCGCTGCCGGGAAAATTCCGGCCCGGTGATACCTTCGACCGCCGGATTCCGCACGAGCGGGCATGGTTCACTCCCAGACTCGGAATCTCGTCCCGCGGCGCTCCCTCGCTGCGCGCCTCCTGGCCGGCCTCGCCAGCGTCCTGCTCGCCGCCGGCCACCCTGGCTCCGCCTATGCCGCCGCGGGCGACCCCGATGCCACCTTCAACGGCTCGACCAACGGCACGGTCTTCACCACCGCCGTGCAGCCGGACGGAAAGGTGCTCGTCGGCGGCAGCTTCACCACCGCCGGCGGGGCCGCGCACGCCCGCCTCGCCCGCTTCAACGCCGATGGCACCATCGATGCGTCCTTCCATCCGACGGTCGACAACACCATCTACACCCTCGCGGTCCAGACCGATGGCAGGATCCTGCTCGGCGGCATCTTCACCACCGTCAGCGGCGTCGCGCGCCAGCGGCTCGCGCGGTTGAATGCGGACGGCACGCTCGACGCCGGCTTCAACCCGACGCCCGACGGCAACGTCCACTGCCTGAATCTCCAGCCCGATGGCAGGATCTTCGTCTCCGGCACCTTCACCTTCCTCGCCGGAGCCCCGGCCAATGCCGGCCTCGCCCGGCTCAATGCGAACGGCACCTTCGACAACACGTGGGGCACCGTGACCGATGGCGCGGTGCTCGCCACCCTCCTGCAGCCGGACGGCAAGATCCTCATCTGCGGCCAGTTCACGTCGGTGAATCTCGAGCCTCACCTCCGGCTGGCGCGCCTCCACGCCGACGGCACGACCGATTCCACCTTCAATGCCAGCTGCGACGCCACTCCGCTGGCCCTTGCGCTACAACCGGACGGGAAGGTGCTCGTCGCCGGATCCTTCGTCGCGCCCGGCGGCCAGTTCGGCCTGCCGCGCCTGGCGCGATTCAACGCCGACGGTTCGGTCGATGCCACCTTCACGCCCAACCCGAACGCCCGCGTCTGGGGCGTCTCGCTCCAGACCGACGGCAAGATCCTCGCGGTGGGCGATTTCTTCCAGGTGGGCACGCTCGGCACCCCCCGCAATCGCATCGCCCGCTTCCATGCCAACGGCACGCTCGACACCGCCTTCGATCCGAATGTGGACGGCAACCTCCAGGCCGCCAGTTTCCAGGGCGACGGCCGGATTCTCATCGGGGGGGTCTTCGGGAATGTCGGCACCGGGGTCTCGGCCGCGCATGCGAACATCGCCAGGCTGCTCAACGACAGCGCGACCCAGACCTTGAGCGTGCCTGATGCCGGCCGCATCCAGTGGCTGCGCAGTGGCGCATCGATCGAAGTGCAGCAGGTCACGTTCGAACTCTCGACCGACGGCGGCACGACCTACGACAGTCCGCTCAGCGCCGTCCGCCGCACCGGCGGCTGGGAGGTGACCGGGCTCAATCTGCCCGCCAGCGGTCGCATCCGCGCCCGCGCCCGCGTGCCGGGCGGCGGTTACAACGGCGGCAACGGCCTGCTCGAGGTGGCGGTCAACTACGGCCCGCTGCCGGCCTCCTCGGAGATCGGCGTCGAGCAGCCGAGCGGCGCGGCCCTGACCACCGGCGGGACCAAGACGCTCGCCTCGGGCGTGGTCGGGACGAACCCGGACTCCGTCTTCGTCATCCGCAACACGGGCGGTGCCGCGCTCAGCCTCAGCGGCTCGCCGCGCGTGGCCGTGAGCGGTCCGCAGGCGGCGCTGTTTTCGGTCACCGCGCAGCCCGCGGCCTCGATCGCGGCGGGCGGGGCGTCGAATTTCACCGTCCGGTTCGCGCCCGATTCGCCGGGCCCGAAATCGGCCACGCTGACCATCGCGAACAACGACCCGACCGGCGCGGAAAATCCGTTCATCGTGCAGGTCGTCGCCACCGGACTGCGCGCCGGCGCCACCGGCGGCTGGGTCAATGCGGGCAACTTCACGGTCGGCACGGCGGGCAGCTCACTCAACACGAACGCCTGGCCGGCCACGCAATCGCCCGAGCAGGCGGTCGACGGTCAGCTGCTGACCAAGTTCCTGCTTTTCAAGACGAGCAACTCGGCCTTCGGCTTCACGCCGCTCGCGCCGACGGTGCTGAATTCCCTCCGCCTGACGACCGCGGAGGATGCGGTGGAGCGCGATCCGGCATCCTACCAGATCTACGGCTCCGCCACCGCGCTGCCGACCTCGGCAGGCGCGAGCGTGGCTCTCTCCGGACTGACCCTGCTGGCCAGCGGCAGCCTCTCGCTGCCGGCCGCCCGCAACGACAGCTCGACGGTGGTCACGTTCCCGAATGCCAACGCCTACGCCTCGTATCTCGTGGTCTTCCCGACGGTGAAGAACGCACCCGGCGCGGCCAATTCGACCCAGATCTCCGAGGTGGACCTGGCCTTCGCCGATCTCGCCGGGCCCACGGGCGGATCGCTCCAGTTCACGCCCGGCTCGCCGGTCGATGCCGGGGTGGGCCTGAGCGTGCAGTTCGCCGGCTGGACCGATCCGACCGCGCCGCTGACCTACGAGGTGCTGATCGATGACGTCGTCGTCTCCGCCCGCGGTTCCACCGGGCAGCGCAATGTCGTGGCTCCCGCGACCCCCGGCGTCCACGTGCTCAAGGGCCGCATCTACGACGGCGCCAGCAACCCGACCGAGGTGACCCAGAACTTCACCGTCAACAGCCCGCTGGAGTCGTGGCGCAATCTCTACTTCGGCACCACCGCGAACGCCGGTAACGCGGCCGACGGCTTCGACTTCGACGGCGACGGCCTCGGCAACCTGCTCGAATTTGCCTTCGGGCTCGATCCGACGGTCGCCAGCGCCGCCCAACTGCCTCAGCCGCAGTTCGACGGCAACAACCTCAGCTACACCTTCGCGACGCCCGCGGGCGTGAGCGGCGTGACGTACGGCGCGCAGTGGACCACCGACCTCGCGGCCGGCACTTGGCAGCCCGTCGCCGACACCGGCCTCGGCGCCCAGCATGTCTTCAGCGTGCCCGTCACCGGCCAGACCAGGGTCTTCCTGCGCCTGACCGTGAGCGCGCCCTAGGGCGGGCGAGGGCGTCGCCATTCCCGCCCAGGAGCGTGGAGATTTTGCGGGCGGTGCGGTCGGCGAAATCGTAAAGGTCGGGCTCGCTCCGCCCGTCATGTCGAATTCCCCGATTTTCGTCACCACGCGCTGGACCCTGGTGCGCCAGGCAGGCGGGGCGGCCAGCGGAGATGCGGGCGCCGCCTTGGCGAGCCTCTGCCAGGATTATTGGCGACCGCTCTACCACTATGCCCGGCGGCAGGGGCACACGCCCGAGGAGGCGCAGGACCTGACGCAGGGATTCCTCTGCGCCCTGCTCGAACGGCAGGCCGTCGCGCAGGCCGATCCCGAGCGCGGACGCTTCCGCACGTTTCTCCTCAAGTCCTTCCAGAACTACATCGGCAACGAACGTCGCCGGGCGCTGGCCCAAAAGCGCGGAGCCGGCCTCATCGTCTCCCTCGAGGCCGAGGCCGAGGCGGGCTTCGCGCCGGGCGCGAGTGAAAGCCGGACGCCCGCGGAGGAATACGAGCGCACCTGGGGCCTGGCGCTGCTCGACCGCGTGATGGGCCGGTTGCGCGACGAATGCGAGCGGGTCGGCCGCGGCGCGCTTTTCGCGGCCCTCTACCCGCGCCTGTCTGGCGCGAGCGATGACCCGCAGAGCCACGCGGAGCTGGGAGTCGCGCTCGGCCTGAGCGAGAAGGGCGTCAGCTCGGCGCTGCACCGACTGCGGCGGCGCTACGGCGAACTGCTCCGGGAGGAAATCGCCGACACGGTCGGATCGGCCGAGGAGGTCGAGGACGAACTGCGGCACCTGCTGCGGGTGCTGGCGACGCGCTGAGGCCCCAGGAGGAATGCCCCGATTGGCCAGCGGAGAAAGAGTGCAGAGCTAACGCAGGGCCTCTTTCCCCCACGGATGCCAGTCTGGCTGCCGCGCGCGGAATTCGCGCCAGCGGGTCAGCCACTCTGCGGCGCTGAGCGGGTCGAGTTCGGCGTTGCGGATGGTGGCGGAGGCATCGAGCTCGGCCAGCGGGACGAACTCCTCGGGCGGCAGGGTCGGTGCGGCCAGCAGCGCCGCGAGATCCAGGATGACGGCGCCACCGGGGGCATCGTCGATGCGGGGGCGATTGACCAGCAGTCGGCCGCCGGCCGCGACGCGGACCTCGGCGATGATGCCGCCGAGCGCCACGGAGCTGCGCGCGCTTTGGCCGGTGCGGGCGTCCCAGAAATGCACGCGGCCGTCGCGCCCGCCGGTCACCAGATGCGGGGTGCCGGGTACGAAGACGCCGTCCATCACCTCGTCCTCATGCCCCATCGCCGGCACCAGCTGCCGACCCGCGCGCCAGTCCCAGAGCCGCGCCACGCGGCTGCGACCGCCGCTGAAGAGGGTCTCGCCCCGCGGATCGAAGCGCGCGAAGAAGAGCCAGTTGGAATCGGTCAGGCTCGGCGCGGCCGGCGTGAGCTCGCGACCCTGCAGCAGCAGCACGCGGCCCTGCCGGGTGGGAAACGCCAGCACCGGATCGTGGCATTGCACGTCCCAGACGCGCGCGCCCACCAGCTCCGGGCTCGTCACCCGCCGACCGGTCTCGACCTCCCACACCAGCGGTTCCCGAAAACGGGCCCAGGCCAGGAGCAGGCGGCCATCGGGAGTGTACAGGCAACGCGCCAGTTCGGCTTCGTTCTCCCCGTCTTCCGGCCGGCTGGGCGCGCGGAGCTCGCGTAGCGCGCCGCCCGGAAACTCGAGTTCGTAGAGGCTGTAGCCGGCTCCGAACACGGCCAGCTTCCGCCCGCCCGGATGCCAGGCCAGGGCGCGCGGTTCGGCCGGCAGGGCGATCTCCTCGCGGCGGACGCCGGTGCGGTGATTCCAAAAGGAGACCCGCCCGCGCCCCGGCTCGCCCGCCAGGATGGCTGGACGGCGGTCGCGGACATCGCTGGCGGCCAGCGTGACGGCATCGGCCTCCGGACCGAAGACGGCATCCATGACGAGCCCTCCCGGCGTCAGCTCCGGGCCGGTCGGCTCGCCGTCCGTGAGACGAAACACGCGGGCACTGCGGCCGGTCGCCCCGTAGGCGGTCCATCCTCCGAGGAGGACGGACGCACCGTCGGCCGAGAGCTTCGCCCGGGCGGGTCCGGATTCGGGCAATTCCCAGCGCGTGGGCGCCGTCGGCAGCCGCCAGATGCGGACGAGTCCGCCGCCGCCCTGGCCGGTCGCGAGCAGGCGGCCGTCGGGTGAGAAAGCCACGCTGGTCGCCCCTTCCTGATGCCAGCCGATCAATTGACCGGCTCCGCCCGTGGCCAGATCCCAGATGCGCACGGTGTCGTCGGCGCTGCCGGTCACCAACCGCCGGCCGTCGGGCGTGTAATCGTGCTGCAGCGCGAGATTGCGATGCACCGGGAAGTCGCACACCCGCCCGCTGGCGATCTCGACGCCCGGAGCCGCGGCCCGCGTGAGGAAGCGTCCGTCTGGACTCGGCAGTTCCATGGCGCCCGAACGCCCGCCGTCCCAGGGCGGAGCCAGCGGCACGTCGGTCATCGTTTGGCCGGTGCGGCTGTCGAGCGACTTCAAGCGGCCCTCGCGCGTGTGCACGAGGAAGCGGTCGCCCGGCCCGAGAAAACCGAATTCGCTTGCCTGGGTACAGTCCTGCGGCGGGACCGCGAAGCGTTCCGGCGCGTCGAGCGTGCAGACGGCCCGCCAGCCGCGGCCGGTCAGGAGCACCCGCTGGCCGTCGCGGCTGAATTCCAGCCAGACGCTGCCGACTCCGGCCAAATAGTTCGTGACCGCGATTTCCCGATCGGGCACCGAGGGCAGGCGCACCAGGCGGCCCTGCTCCGCATCCCATAGCTGCGGCTCGCGGCCGCCGAGCCCGATCCAGCGGTCGTTCGGACCGACGATAACCTGCTCGATTTCGCCCTCGATCTCCTGCCGGGCGACCTCCCGGCCCGCGGGGAATTCCAGGATGCGCAGCCATCGGCCCTCGAGCGTGATCAGCCGGCCGGATTGCCGCTGCCAGGTGGCGCGCGCCAGCGGGCGCTCCGGCTGCCAGCGCGTCTCCGCGGCCACGTCCCAGACCGACGCCTCCGCCGGCTGCCGGCTCTGCACGATGAGGGCGCGCTGATCCGCGCTCCACGAGAGCTCGGAGCGAAAGCGCGTCCCGCCGGCGAAGGCGCGCACCGCGACCGCGGCTTCGTCCCGCCAGGCCCGCCAGCGGAGCGCGTTGGACGAGCGCCGGGCCGCCTCCTCGGTGGCCACGGCGGCGTGCGCGAACCACAGGGCGGCGCGGCTCGGGTCCCCCTCCCGCGCGGCGGCGAAACCGCTCTTGGCCAGCAGGTCGGACACCACCACCGTCGTGCCTTCGCGCGCGTGGCGTTCCCCCTGTCGGGCGCGCTCGGCGGTGCGCCATTGCCAGGTCACCCCCGCCATGCCCGCGACGAGCAGGAACCAGGCGGCGGCGAGCGAGGCGGCCAGGCGGGGATTGCGCTGCATCCACCGCTGCAGCTGGCCGCGCCAGGTCACCGGCCGCGCCCGGATCGGCTCTCCGCGCAGCCAGCGCTCCAATTCGTCCGCCAGCTCGCGGGCGGTGGCGTAGCGCTGGGCCGGGTCCTTCTCGAGGCACTTGAGGCAGATGGTCTGCAGGTCGCGGTCGATCCCCGGCACCGCGCGGCTCAAGGGCTGCGGCGGTTCCGTCTGCGCCCGGCGCAGCGTCTCGAGGCTGCTGGCGGCCTGGAAGGGCGGGTCGCAGGTGAGCAATTCGTAGAGCAGCGCGCCCAGGCCGTAGACGTCGGTCGCGGTCGTGATCTCATCGAGCCGGCCGGCCGCCTGCTCCGGCGCCATGTAGGACGGACTGCCCAGCACGCTGCCGCTGAGCGAGAGCGAGGAGCGCGGGTCATCGAGCCACTTGGCCAGGCCGAAATCGGTCACTTGCGGGCCATTTTCCGGATCCCAAAGGACGTTCGACGGTTTCAGGTCGCGATGCAGCACGCCCCGCTCGTGGGCATGGGCAACGGCCCGCGCCACCTGTACCACCGCCGCGGCCAGCGCCCGATGATCGTGCCGGTTCCGGGCCGCCCAGTCGGCGATGTTCTCCCCGCCCGGGACCAGCCGCATGGTGAAGTACGGCTGCAGATCGACCTCGCCGATCTCGTGCACCGGCACGATGTGAGGATGCTGCAGTGCCGCCGCCGCCTGGGCCTCGCGCTGGAGCCGGGCGCGCGAGGCCGGATCGGCCAGTTCGGCGCCTACCACCATCTTGAGGGCCACGTCGCGTCCGAGGGCGCTCTGCCGCGCGCGGAACACCACGCCCATGCCGCCGCGGGCGATTTCCTCGACCAATTCGTAGCCCCCGAACGTCCGCCGGACCGTCGCCGGGTCCGGTGCGATCTCGTCCGCGAAGCCCAGCAGGCAATGCGGGCACTGCGCCCCAAAACGCCCCACCGCCAGCGGCTGACCGCAGGTGGGGCAGGGCTCGGTCGGCACGGGCGGAGCGTGGGCGAGCGGGCGTCGCTGGGGAAGAGCAAAGCAGAATGCGCCCGCCCGGTGCAGAGCCCACGCAGAACTTTCTTCGCGATTCCCGAAAGGAATCCGCCGCGACCGGTTAGACCTCGCATGCCTCCTCGTGCCCTTCGCCCGCGTCGCACCGCCCGATTCGCGTCTTCGCGCCTGCTCGCGGCGCTGGCCGGCCTCATCTGGGCGACCGCCGCCCCGGCCGCCACCTTCACGGTGCTCAACAACAACGCCTTCGGCCCCGGCTCGCTCGCCGCGGCGGTCAGTTCCTCGAACTCCGCTGCCGGGAACGACACCATCGTCTTCGACGCCGCCCTCAACGGAGCGACCATCAACCTCGCCGGCACGGTCATGACGGTGACGGGCCCGCTCGTGATCGATGCCAGCAGCCTTTCCCGAGGCCTCACGCTGAACGGCAACGGCTCGGATCGGATCTTCCGGGTCGTCGGCAGCTCGGCGGCGGCCGAGTTCTACGGACTCCGTTTCGTCGGGGGGAATGCCTTCACCGGCACCGGCAATGGCGGCGCCTGTGAGGTCGCCAACCTCGGGTCCGCTGGATTCTTGGGCTGCACCTTCCAGGACAACGGCGCCAACCTCGGCGGAGCCATCGCCAACCAGAGTTCGGGCCTGGTCGTTCTCGATAGCTGCACCTTCTACCGCAACGTCGCGGGCGACAGCGGGGCGCTCTACCTCACCGGCAACAGCATCATTCGGAACTGCACCTTCACGGGCAATCGCAGCACCGGCGCCGCCGGGACCGGCGCGATCTCCCTGCTCGGGACGGCCCAATTGGCCCACGTCACCGTCTACGAGAACGCGGGCGGAAGTTTCGGCGGAGGGATCTACTTCTCCGGCAGCCTCACCCTCGATCGCTGTCTGGTGGCCGGTAACACCGCGACCGGCACGGCCTCGCCCGACCTCTTCAAGGCCGGCACGGTCACCACCGGTGGTGCCGTGACGCTGGTCGGGAACAACGGCGCCGGCGGCGCGGGGTCCGTGGCTACGGATTTCCCCGCCGGGCCCCGCGTCGGGACGCCCGTCAGCCCGCTCGAGGCGCGCCTCCGCCCGCTCGGGCCAGGCGGCGGACCGACCGACACCCTCGCGCCGCTCGCCGGTAGTCCGGCCCTCGACGCCGGGGGCATTTCGCCGTTCGGCGTCGACCAGCGGGGCTTCCCGCGCGACGTGAACGGCGCCTGCGATCTCGGTGCCGTCGAGCGCGGCCCGATCGTGACCGTGACTGTCGCCGCCGACTCCGGCCCCGGCTCGCTGCGGGCGGCGCTGGCCGCGGTGACTGCGCCTGACACCCGCATCCAGTTCGCCGCTGGGCTGAACGGCGCCACCCTCACGCTGACGAGCGGCAGCCTCGGACTGAACGCCAATTCCACGGTCGAAATCGACGGCAGCACCCTGCTCGCTCCGCTGACCCTCAGCGGCGGCGGTCTCCTCCGGATTTTCGACCTCCCTTCGCCCGCCGCGCTGAGCTTGAACCGCGTCGTCCTCGCTCGCGGCGCGGCGACGGGCGGGTTCGTCGCCGGCGCGATCCTGCTCGGGAACAGCAACTCCCTCCTGGCGGTGGATTGTAGCTTCACCGGCCATACCTCGACCGGCTTGGGTGCGACCATCGGGTCGGCGGGCGGCAGCCGCTCGGTGCTCCACCGTTGCACGTTGTCGGACAACGTGGCCGTGCCCTCGGGCAGCGCCATCTTCGTGGATTCGGGCGAGGTCGCGTTGGTGAATTGTACGGTTTCCGGGAACACCGGCAGCGCGTTCTACGTACGCAACTCGGGCGCTGTCGACCTGCTGCACACCACCGTCACCGCGAACCTCGGCGGCGGCTTGGGCGGCGGCCTCTCCCTGACCGGTTCGGCCAGGGCGCGGATCGAGCGCTCGATCATCGCCGGCAACGTGGACTCCAGCGCCTCGCCCGACATCTACCGCGAGAGCGGCACACTCACCACCGTCAGCCCCAACCTCGTCGGCAACAACGGCGGGATGCTGACCGGCAATGTCTCCAGCCAGTTCCCCCAGGGCTCGCTGGTCGGCACGCCGGTCGCTCCGCTCGATCCAAAACTCGCGCCGCTCTTCCGCGCCGGCGGATTCACCGCCACGCACACCCTCCTGGCTGGCAGTCCCGCGCTCGATGCCGCCGGCGTGTCTCCGCTGCGCCTCGACCAGCGCGGCTTCCCGCGCAGCATCAACGGCGCCTCCGATCTCGGCGCGCTCGAGCGCGGGCCGGCCCTCACCGTGACCAGCGCGGGCGCTTCCGGCGCGGGCACGCTCCGCCAGGCTCTCCTCGATGCCAGCGCCAGCGGCGGCCCGGTCATTCTTTTCGACCCGAGCCTCAACGGCGCGAGCATTCCGGTCACCGCCGGTCCGCTCGAGCGGACCGGCGGAAACGTCTTCGTCGATGCCACCAACCTCTCCCAGGGGCTCACGGTGCAGGGCGATGGCACCTCGCGGCTGTTCGCCTGCATCGACCCCGCCACCACCATTGCGTTTCAGCGCCTGCGCTTCTCCGGCGGCCGGGAACTCGCCAGCAACGGCGGGGCCATCCTCCTCCTCGACGCGCGCGTGGGATTGTTCGACTGCACGTTCGAGGACAATTCGGCCAACCTCGGCGGGGCCATCTTCGCCAACGGCACCGGTTCCCTCACCGCCAGCGGCTGCACCTTCGCCCGCAATGTCGCGAACGATACCGGCGCGCTCTGGCTCCAATGCTCCGGGAGCTCCAGCCTCCGCAACTGCACTTTCTCGGGCAACCGCTGCACCGGTGCGACCGGCACCGGCGCGGTCACGCTCATCGACGGCACGGTCACGCTCACGCACGTCACGGTCGCGGAGAACACGGGCACCCTCTACGGCGGCGGGGTCTATTCCGCGAGCCTCCTGACGCTCGACCGCTGCCTGCTGGCGGGCAATGCGGCCAATGCGGGAATCTCGCCCGATCTCTACCTGGCCGGCGCCCTCTTCACCAATGGCGCGGCCAGCCTCCTGGGGAGCAATGGCGATGGCCAGAGCGGTTCCGCGGCCGCGGCCTTCGCCGCCGGTCCGCTGGTCGGCACGCCCACGACCCCGCTGGCGGCCCGTCTCGCGCCGCTCCAGCGCCGCGGCGGCTTCACGGCCACGCATGCGCTGCTGGCCCTCAGCCCGGCGCTCGACGCCGCGGGCGTCTCGCCGCTGCCGGTCGACCAGCGGGGCTTTCCGCGCGGCCTCGGCGCCGCGTCCGATCTCGGTGCCTTCGAGCGCGGCCCGGCCACCACCGTGCTCAATGCCGCCGCCTCCGGCCCCGGCTCGCTGCGCGAGGCCCTGCTCGCCGTCAGCGCCAGCCCCGATGCGGTCATTCTCTTCGATCCCAGCCTGAATGCGCAGAGCATCCCGATCGGCGGCAGCGCGCTCACCATCGCGGCCGGCCAGGTGCTCATCGACGCCTCCAGCCTCCCGCAAGGCCTCAATCTGCGCGGCGACGGCACGACGCGTCTGTTCGAGATCAGCGGCGCGTCCACCAGCGTCACGCTCGTCCGACTCCGCTGTTTCGGGGGCAACGCGGGCCCAGGAGTGATTGCCGGCGCGGGCGGCGCACTTCGGTCCACCGATGCCGCGGTGGGGCTCATCGACTGCACTTTTCAGGACAACCGCGCCACCTCGGGCGGGGCCGTCTATATCGGGGGCGCGGCGGCGCTCACCGCCAGCGGGTGCCTGTTTTATCGCAACGAAGCGAACGATGCCGGTGGCGCCATGTTGAGCGGCACGGGCACGTCTGATCTTTCGAACTGCACCTTCACCGGCAACCGTGCCCTCGGTTCCCTCGGAGTGGGTGCGCTGTCGTTGGGCTCCGGCCCCGTCCGGCTGAGGCACGTCACCGTTTACGAAAACTCCGGCAGTCTCAACGGTGGCGGAGTCTTCGTGGCGTGCACGCTGGCGACGATCGAACGGTGCGTCATCGCGGCCAACACGGCCTTCGGCGACATCTCTCCCGATATTTATCGCTCGGTGGATGCCATTCAGACCAACGGCACGCCCAATCTCATCGGGAACAACGGGGCTGGGGCCAGCGAGGGCAGCGCGGCTGCCAACTTCCCGGGCGGCCTGCTGGTCGGTACTCCCGCCAGCCCGCTCGATCCGCGCCTGCGCCCGCTCGGGCCGGGCGGCGGCCCCACCGCCACCCTGGCGCCGCTGACCGGCAGTCCGGCGCTCGACGCCGCCGGCGTTTCGCCGTTCGCCGCCGACCAGCGCGGTTTCCCGCGCGGCGTGAACGGCGCGTCCGATCTGGGTGCGGTCGAGCGCGGCCCGGTCGTGACCGTGACCGTCGTGAGCGATGCCGGCCCCGGCTCGCTGCGCGACACGCTGGCCGCGGTCACCGCGCCGGATACCCGCATTCAGTTCGCCGCCGGCCTGAGCGGCGCGACCATCACGCTGACCAGCGCCATCCTCACGCCTCCCGATGGCGCGCACGTGGAGATCGACGGCAGCACGCTCAGCGTTCCGCTCACCATCAGCGGCAACGATCAATTCCGCATCCTTCAAAAAGCTGGGAGTGGCAGCCTCAGTCTGAACCGGCTCACCCTCACCAAAGGCCGCACGATCGGGATTGCCGGTGGCGCCGTGCTCGCGCAGGACACCGGTTTTCTGGCGGTGGACTGCACCTTTGCCGGCAGCGCCTCGACGGGTGGCGTCGGAGCTTTGCTTTTCGACGCTGCCGCACGGGCCGCCCTTCACCGCTGCACCATCTCCAACAACCTCGGTTCCGGCCTTGGGGTTGGCGGAATCCTGGCGCAGGGCGCGGTGGAGCTGTCCCTGCTGAACTGCACCGTGGCCGCCAACCAGGGCGAACCCAATTTCGGCGGAATCGCGGTGACCGGCTCGTCCAGTCTCGACCTGGTCCACACGACCGTCACCGGGAACGCCACCAGCGGCGCTGCTGGCGGCATCTTCTTGCAGGAGCCCGCGCGCGTCCGCGTCGAGCGCTCGCTCATCGCCGGAAACACGGGTGCGATCGGATCGCCCGACCTCTTCATTTCCGGTGGCACCATCACGGCCATCGCCCCCAACCTGCTCGGCAACAACGGCGGCACCTCGGCCGGCAACGTCTCGGCCTTTTTCCCCGCCGGCCCGCTCGTCGGTACGCCCGCCGCGCCGCTCGATCCGAAACTCGGGCCGCTGCAGCGCACCGGCGGATCCACCGCCACGCACGCTCCCCTGGCCGGCAGCCCGGCGCTCAATGCCACCGGCGATCCCGCGCTGCGATTCGATCAGCGCGGCCTCCCGCGCGGCGCGACCGGCGCCGCCGAACTCGGCTCGGTCGAACGCGGCCCGGTCCTCGTCGTCACCACCGCGGCCGATTCCGGCTCCGGTTCGCTGCGCGAAGCGGTCGGCCTGGCCACCGCGCCCGATACCCAGATCGTCTTCGCCGCCGGGCTGAACAATGCGGCCATCAGCGTCAACAGCCCGCTCGTCCTCGGCGCCACCCAGCATCTCACGGTCGATGCCAGCGCCCTCGCGGCCGGCGTCCGCCTGCAGGGCAATGCCAGCGCCCGCCTCTGGCAGATCCCCGCCGGCGCCACGCTTTCGCTCGTGCGCCTGGGCCTGACCGGCGGCTCCAGCACCACCTTCGGCGGCGCTCTCCTCAATTCCGGCGGCACTCTCGCACTCGCGGCCTGCGATCTGTTCACCAACAGCGCGGCCAACGGCGGCGCCATCTTCGCCACGGCCGGCAACACGGAACTGGCCGGCTGCCGCGTGGTCGGCAACACCGCCACTTCCTCCGCCGCCGCGCTGGGCCGCAGCGGCAGCGCGGTCGTCGCCGCTACCGACTGCTGGTTCGGCACCAACCTTCCCGGCACCACGCTCTTCAACGCCGGCGTCACCTTCACCCCGCATCTGGTCTTCGGTGTCTCCCCGGCCTCGGCCAACCTCAATTACGGCCAAAGCACCGTCCTGACCGCCCGCTTCACCCGCAACACCGATGCCTCCGCTGCCCCGCTGGCCAGCCTGCGCCCGCTCCTCGGCCGCGCGCTGACCTTCTCCGGCCCCGCCAACGGCACGCTTTCCGCCGCCCAGACGAGTCTGCAGGCCAACGGCACCGCCACGGCCACCTTCACCGCCAACTTCGCCGGCTCCGGCGGCGCCA
This sequence comes from Verrucomicrobiota bacterium, assembly GCA_018240025.1. Taxonomy (GTDB): domain Bacteria; phylum Verrucomicrobiota; class Verrucomicrobiia; order Chthoniobacterales; family SZAS-18; genus SZAS-18. The sequence goes on along the minus strand of JAFEGM010000058.1, from coordinate 24,971 downwards.
GCGCGAACTTCGACGGGGTGAATGCCTTCGGCAGTGTCGTCATCACCACCCCGCCGCCCAGCGCGGGCGTCTTCTCGATCACCGCCTCGCAGGGCCGCCCGCTCGACATCCCCTTCGCCACGATTCTGGCCCAGTGCACCGATCCGAACGGCCTCAACCCGCTGACCGTCACCGGCACCGGCCCGGGCACCGGTCAGGGCGGCACCACCAGCCTGCAGGCCAATGCCGTGCGCTACACCCCGCCCAGCCCGCAGTTCACCGGCCTGGACGTCGCCTCCTACACCATCCGCAACGTCGGCGGCGGCACGGCCAGCGCGACCATCTTCGTGACCGTCGCCGCGCCCATCTTCCCGCCGGGGCCCGTCAGCGTGGTCAAGACCGGCAACAGCGTGACCGCGACCTTCAACGGCATCCCCGGGCTGACCTACACCATCGAGACCACGACTTCGCTCGTCTCACCCGCCGTCTGGACGCCGCTGAACCCGCCCGGTTCGGTCGTGGCCGATAGCAACGGCAACTTCTCCTTCACCGATCCCAGCGCTACGACGCGCAAGTTCTACCGCGCCCGCTCGCAGTGAGCGAACGTCGCGGCCCAAAGTTCTTGCACGAAGGCCGAAAGGAAACCGCCGCGACCGGTTAGACCTGGCATGCCTTCTCGTGCCCTTGGTCCGCATCGTGCCTCCCGCTTCGCGTCCTTGCGCCGGTTCGCGGCGCTGCTCGGCCTAATGGGGGCGGCCACCGCCTCGGCGGCCACCTTCACGGTCAGCACCACCAACTCCTCCGGCGCGGGCTCTCTCGCGCAGGCGGTCAGCGACGCGAACGCCGCCGCCGGATCCCACACGATCGTCTTCGATCCCGGCCTCGATGGTGCGACCATCGATCTCGCCGGCACGACGCTGACCGTGACGCGCTCGGTCGAGATCGATGCCCGCAGCCTTTCCCGCGGCCTCACGGTGCGCGGCAACAACACGGCCCGGCTCTTCCTGTTCAACGGCCCTTCGACCAGCAGCGTGACACTGCATCGGTTGTCCTTTTCGGGTGGCAACGCCGGCGGCGCCGGCGGCGGCGCAATCTTTCTCAGCGCCGCGGCGCTCGTCTTGAGCGACTGCACCTTCGAAGACAACTTTGCCAACAACGGCGGTGCCATCTACGCCATTGGCCCCAGCTCCCTCAATGCCACCGGCTGCACCTTCCGGCGCAACGTCGCGGTCGATGGCGGTGCGCTCTGGCTGGAAGGCGCCGGCGCCTCGGTCCTCCGCAACTGCACCATCTCAGGCAACCGCTGCACCGTGGCTGGCACCGGCGCGGTCGTGTTGGCCAACGGACCGGTCACGCTCACCCACGTCACGGTCACGGAGAACACGGGCACCCTCTACGGCGGCGGGGTCTATTCCGAGAGCCCCCTGACGCTCGACCGTTGCCTGCTGGCGGGGAATGCCGCCATCGCGGGCGTTTCCCCCGATCTCTACCTGGCCGGCTCCGTCTTCACCAATGGCGCCCCCAACCTGCTCGGGAACAATGGCGCTGCCCTGGCCGGCTCCGCGGCCGCCGCCTTCGCGGCCGGCCCGCTGGTCGGCACGCCCACCTCCCCGCTCGCCGCCCGCCTCGCCCCGCTCCAGCGCCGCGGCGGCTTCACGGCCACGCACGCGCTGCTCGCCGGCAGCCCGGCGCTGGACGCCGCTGGCGTCTCGCCGCTGGCGGTCGACCAACGGGGCTTTCCGCGCGGCCTCGGCGCCGCGTCCGATCTCGGCGCCTTCGAGCGCGGCCAAGCAACCACCGTGCTCAACGCCGCCGCCTCCGGCCCCGGCTCGCTCCGCGAGGCCCTGCTGGCAGTGAGCGGGAGCCCCGATGCGGTCATCCTCTTCGATCCGAGCCTCAACGCACAAAGCATCCCGATCAGCGGCAATGCGCTCACCATCGCGGCCGGCCGGGTGTTCGTCGACGCCTCCAGCCTGTCGCGAGGCCTCAATCTGCGCGGCGACGGCACGACGCGTCTGATCGAGATCAGCGGCGCGGCCACGAATGTCACCCTCGCCCGACTCCGCTGCTTCGACGGCGACGCGGGCACCGGTCAAGGCGGCGCGCTTTTGGCCACCGATGCCGCTGTGGAGCTCCTCGACTGCACCTTCCAGGACAACCGCGCGCAAGCAGGCGGAGCGGTCTGCACCGGCGGTTCGTCGTCCCTCACGGCCAGCGGCTGCCTGTTCTATCGCAATGTCGCGGACGATGCCGGGGGCCTCTTCGTCGCTGGCAGCGGCCCCACTGCCCTGCGCAACTGCACCCTGACCGCCAACCGGGGCCTCCTTCCCGACAGCGTCGGCGCGGCGGCGTTCGCGGGTGGGCCCGGGCAGCTGAGCCACGTCACGGTCTTCGAAAATTTCGGGGGCAGTTCGGGCGGTGGCGTCCGGGTCGCGGGCCCACTGACGCTCGAGCGCTGCCTCATCGCGGCCAACACTGCGGTCGGCAGCAACTCGCCCGATCTTTACCTTTTCGCGGGAGGCTCGATCCAAACGAACAGCGCGGCCAATCTCCTCGGCAACAACGGTGCCGGCACGACCGGCGGCGTGGATTCCATCTTCCCGTCGGGCACGCTCGTCGGCACGCCCGCCACCCCGCTCAATCCGCGCCTGCGCCCGCTCGGGCCGGGCGGCGGCCCCACCGCCACCCTCGCGCCGCTGAATGGCAGTCCGGCGCTCGATGCCGCGGGCCTCTCGCCGCTGCCGACCGACCAGCGCGGCTTTCCCCGCGGCGTCAGCGGCGCGTCCGATCTCGGCGCGGTTGAGCGCGGCCCGCTCCTGACCGTGACCACCGCGGCCGATTCCGGCGCCGGCTCGCTGCGCGCCCGGCTGGCCGCGGTCACCGCGCCCGATACCACCATCTTGTTTTCCACCGCTCTTACCGGCGCGACGATCACGCTGACGAGCGGCAGCCTCGACGTGCCCGCCGGCGCGGTCGTCGAGATCGACGGCAGCACCCTCAGCCCGCTCAGCGTCCCGCTGACCATCAGCGGCGGCGATCAGTTCCGGGTCCTGAACCATCTCGTCGGCGCGAGTCTCAGTTTGAACCGCCTCACCATCGCCAGAGGACTGGCGAACGATGGCGTTCCGGGTGGAGCGGTCTGCTCGCAGGACAATGACTTCCTGGCGGTGGACTGCACCTTCACCGGCCATGTCTCGACCAGTCTCGGCGGAGGCTTGAACTTTGCGCTCGGCGCTCGCGCCACGCTGCACCGCTGCACCGTTTCGAACAATCGCGCCAACCTCGCTGGCGGCCTGCAGGTGCAGCACGAGAGCGAGCTGGCGCTGCTCAACTGCACCGTGGCCTCCAACCGGGGCGAAGCCAACGTCGGCGGAATCGCGCTGCGCGGCTCTGGCCGTCTCGACCTGATCCACACCACCGTCAGCGGAAACGCCACCCCCGGTACCGCCGGCGGCATTCTCGTCGATGGCTCCGCGCGTCTGCGCCTCGAACGCTCGCTCCTGGCCGCAAGCACGGCGGCGAGCGCCTCGCCGGACCTCTACTTCACGGCCGGCACCGTCACGCCGGTCGGCCCGAATCTGCTCGGGAACAACGGCGGCACCGGGAGCGGCAACGTCTCGGCCTTCTTCTCCGAGGGTCCGCTCGTCGGCACGCCCGCCGCGCCGCTCGATCCGAAGCTCGGGCCGCTCCTGCGCACCGGCGGGTTCACCGCCACGCAACCTCCGCTGGCCGGCAGCCCGGCGCTCAACGCCCCCGGCGACCCCACACTGCGGCTCGACCAGCGCGGCCTCCCGCGCGGCGCGGCCGGCGCCGCCGAGCTCGGCTCGGTCGAACGCGGACCGGTCCTCGTCGTCACCACCACGGCCGATTCCGGCGCCGGCTCGCTGCGCGAAGCGGTCGGCCTGGCCACCGCGCCCGACACCCAGATCGTCTTCGCCCCCGCGCTCGACAATGCGGCCATCAGCGTGAACAGCGCGCTCGTCCTCAGCGCCAGTCAGCAGTTCACCGTCGATGCCAGCGCGTTGTCCTCCGGCGTCCGCCTGCAGGGCAATCGCAGCGCCCGCCTCTGGCAGGTCCCCTCTGGCGCCGCGCTCTCGCTCGTCCGCCTCGGCCTGACCGGCGGAACCGGCGGCTCCACCGGCGGCGCCATCCTCAACTCCGGTGGCATCCTCTCTCTCTCCGGCTGCGATCTGTTCACCAACGCCGCCAGCAACGGCGGCGCGATCTTCGCCAGCGGAGGCAACACCGAATTGTCCGGCTGCCGCCTGGTCGGCAACACGGCCGCCCTTTCCTCCGCCACCGCGCTCGGCCGCAGCGGCAGCGCGGTCGTCACCGCCACCGACTGCTGGTTCGGCACCAACACGCCGGGCCCCGCGCAAGTCAGCTCCGGCGTCACTTTCACCCCGCATCTGGTCCTCGTCGTCACCCCGGCCTTGGCCAGCCTCAACTACGGCGAAACCACCGTCCTGACCGCCCGCTTCACCCGCAACACCGATGGCTCCTCCGCCCCGCTGGCCAGCCTGCGCCCGCTCCTCGGCCGCGCGCTGACCTTCTCCGGCCCCGTTAACGGTACGCTCTCCGCCGCCCAGACCAGCCTGCAAGCCAATGGGACCGCCACGGCCACCTTCACCGCCAACTTCGCCGGCTCGGGCGGCGCCAGCGCGAACTTCGACGGCGTCAATGCCTTTGGCAGCGTCGTCATCACCACGCCGTCGCCCAGCGCGGGCGTCTTCTCGATCACCGCCTCGCAGGGGCGTCCGCTCGACATCCCCTTCGCCACGATCCTGGCCCAGTGCACCGATCCGAACGGCCTCAACCCGCTGACCGTCACCGGTACCGGCCCGGGCACCGGCCAGGGCGGGGCCACCAGTCTGCAGGCCAATGCCGTGCGCTACACCCCGCCCAGCCCGCAGTTCATCGGCCTGGACACCGCCTCCTACACCATCCGCAACGTCGGCGGCGGCACCGCCAGCGCCACCATCTTCGTGACCGTTGACCCTCCGCCCTTCCCGCCGGGCCCGGTCAGCGTGGTCAAGACCGGCGACAGCGTGACCGCGACCTTCAACGGCGTCCCCGGGCTGACCTACACCATCGAGACCACGACTTCGCTCGACTCGCCCGCCGTCTGGACGCCGCTGAACCCGCCCGGTTCGGTCGTGGCCGACAGCAACGGCAACTTCTCCTTCACCGATCCCAGCGCCACGACGCGCAAGTTCTATCGCGCCCGCTCGCAGTGAGGGCGGCGGCGCTCATTCGCTCGCCCCGGCGTCCGCCTGCGGGCGCGGCTGCGATGGATGGGCGCCACTCCAACCCCGCCTCCCATGCTCCACTACGCCATCGTCTTCCTGATCGTCGCCATCATTGCCGCCGTCCTCGGCTTCGGCGCCCTCGCGGGCACCGCGGCTTGGATCGCGAAAGTGCTGTTCGTCGTCTTCCTGGTCATCGCGCTCCTCGGATTCGTGCGACGAAGCTGAGGTCCCTCGGCCGCCCGGGCCGGCGGGAGGCCAGCGTGTCAGCATCGGTTATCGTCTTGTCCGGCGCTCGAAAAAATCTTTCTCTGGAGAGGCCAAAGTTCTGCGCCGGCCTCGTCGCTTCGTGACGGAATGCTCCTGCCGGGCGGTTGCCCCTGGCATGCTCCTCATGAAGCCTCGCTCCGCTCTCCTCGGCGCCTGCGGCGTCGGATTCCTCCTCAGCCAGCCTCTCCCCGCCGCCGGCCCGGCCCCCGTGCCGGAGGTGCTGACCACGGCGAATTACGCCTTCGCCACCACCACGACCGGCTCGCTGGCCGATCTCAGCACGGGCTCGACCCAGCTCATCGGGCCGAACCAGACCGACTACGCTTCGCCGCTCGCGCCCATCGGCTTCGACTTCTACTTCCGGGGAATCCGGCAGACGCAGTTCTCGGTCAATGCGAACGGGGTGCTGCAATTCGGCAGCCTGGCCCAGACGGGCTCGCCGTTCCGCCCGCTCGGACAGACCAACCGGCCCCTGCTCACGCCCTACGGCGCGTCGCTGCGCCTGCATCCGACCGGCAAGGTGCACGCCAAACTCTTCGGGTCCGCGCCGGCCCGGATGCTCGTCGTCGAGTGGCGCAATGTGCAGTCGATCCCGGCGCCGGGGGGCGATCCCGACCTCACCTTCCAGGCGCAGATCCACGAGGGCACCGGAGTCATCCGCTACGTCTATGGTGGCATGACGCTCTCGCCATTCGTCACGGCCGACCTCAACACGTCGCGCCCCCACATCGGCTTCTCCACCTCGAGTCTCGCGGGCACGGTCGGTTCGGTGTTGGCGCCGCAATCCGGCAGCCCCGGGCCTTCCTACGACGGCTCCGCCGCCACGCCGCAGCAGAACGACTACGTCGGCGGCCCGCTCACCGCGCTGACCTCCGCGGCCGACGGCGCTCGCCGCACGCTGACCTTCACGCCGCCCGTGCCGGCCGCGCCCACCGGGCTGAGCTTCAGCGGGGTCACGCTCTCCGGCATGACGCTGACGTGGAGCGATGCGCCGAACGAGCAGGGCTACGCACTCTACGTTTCGACCGACGGCACGAACTTCAGCTACTTCGATGCGGTTGGGGAGAATGTGACCAGTTACACCACGAGCGATCTGGCCGCGTCCACGACCTACCACTGGCGCGTCTATTCGGTCTCCGAGGGCGCGCTCAGCGCCACTCCGCTGGCCGGCTCGCAACCGACGCTGGCCGGCGCATTCTCCGGCACCTACACGGTCGGCCCGGGCGGCCACTACGCTTCGCTCGGCGCGGCGGTCGGCGCGCTCGTCACCGGCGGCACGAACGGCCCGGTCCAGCTGGAGCTGCTCCCCGCCTACGTCGGCAGCGGCGAGACGTATCCGCTCACCATTGCCCGCATTCCGGGCGCCACTGCCGCCACGCCGGTCACGATCCGCCCCGCGGCGGGCGCCACGGCGCTTTCCATCTCCAGCGCGGCCGCGACCACGCTCGATCTGAACGGCGCCCGCAGCGTGATCGTGGACGGGCGCCCCGGCGGCGCCGGCTCGCCGCAGCTGACGGTGGCGAACACCTCCACCAGCGGTGTCGCCGTGCGCTTCCGCAACGACGCTTCCCGCAACACGCTGCGCTCGCTCACCGCCGCCGGCGTCAACACCGCGGCCACGGGCGGCGTCGTCCTCTTTGACACCACCACCGGCCCGGCGGGCAACGACGACAATCTCCTCGAGGCCTGCATCATCCGCGACGGCGCCACCACGCCCGCCAACGGGATCGCGTCGCTCGGCACCACCACCACGCCCGCCCAGGCCAACAGCGGCAACGTGGTGCAGAACTGCAGCATCCTGAACTTCTTCGGCCCCGGCGCGAACTCGCGCGGCATCCTCCTCGGCGCCGGCACGACGGACTGGACGATCCAGGGGAACAGTCTCTACCAGACCGATCCCCGCAGCGGTTCCGTCGACGCGCTCCAGGTCGGCATCAGCGTGGAGAACACCTCGGGGCACGGCTTCGTCATCGCGAACAACGTCATCGGGGGCAGCGCGCCGAACGCCGCCGGCTCGCCCTGGACGCTGGGCCCGGCGTCGCGCCAGATGCGGCTGCGCGGCATCTCGGTGTCGGCCGGCTTCGACCGCATCACGAGCGTGCAGGGGAATGTCATCACGAATCTCGCGCTCAGTTCCTCCTACTCGCAGTCGCTGACCTTCGGCGGGAACTTCTGCGGCATCTTCCTCAACAGCGGCGAGGTCGCGGTCGGCACGGTCGCCGGCAACACGATCGGTGCAGCCACCGGAACCGGCGCCATCTCGCTCACCTCCGGCTTCGGCGGGGCGGCCTCGGGCATTCTCACGGCCAGCAACGGCATCCAGCCGACCATCGCCAACAACCAGATCGGCTCGGTCACCACGTTCGGCGCCATCGGCACGGCCTCGCATTCGTTCACGGGCATTGCGCTCGTCGCCGCCTCGGTGGCCGGGACGATCCCGATCGTCGGCAACACGATCGGCAGTGCCACGACTCCCGCCAGCCTGCGCGCGGCCACGGCCACGACCGGCACCGCGGTCCAGGGTCTGTTCGGCCTCACGCTCAGCGCGACCTCCAACGTCAGTGTGGTCGGCAATCTCGTGGCCAATCTGCAGAACGACTATGCGCCCGCGACTCCCGCCACGGCGCGGGTGGTCGGGGGCATCGTCAACACGAACTCGGTCGTCTCGCTCGTCGGCAACACCATCCGTAATTTGTCCGCCCAGGCCGATGCGACCGGCACGGGCGCGAACGCCTCGGTCGTGGGCATCGTGCAGGCCGCCACCGCGGCCCCGAGCAGTGTGGCGCAGAATCTCATCCATTCGCTGGCCAACACCCATCCGACCTCGGCGGTGGCGGTGGTCGGTCTGCACCAGACGAGCAACGCCAGCGCGGTCAGCGTGGTCGCGCGCAACTTCGTCCACTCGCTGGCGGTCAGCTCAAGCTCGGCCGCGGCCGCGGTGGTGGGCATGGCCTCGGGCAGCGGCCTGAACTCGTTTCAGAACAACTTCGTCGCCCTCGGTCTCGACCCGGCCGGCAATGCGCTGACCAACGGCCTGGTCATTCATGGCCTGCAATACAGCGCAGGCCAGAACAGTTTCTACCACAACAGCGTCTTCGTCGGCGGCAGCGGCGTGGGCGGCAGCGCCAGCACGTTCGCGTTCTTCAGCGACGTCGCGACGACCCCGCGCGATTTCCGCAACAACGTCTTCTCCAACGCCCGCAGCAACGGCGCCGGCACGGGTTCGCACTACGCGGTGCAGGTCGGCGGTACAGGGCTCAGTCCAGCCGGGCTGACCATGGACTACAACCTCTACTTCGCCTCCGGCACGGGCGGGATCTTCGGACGCTACGCGGGCGCGCCGGTGGCTTCGCTGACCGATTGGCGCAATGCCACGGGCCTCGATCTGCAGAGTCTCTACGGGAATCCGAACTTCCTCCAGACGGCCGGCGGCGCGGGCGCGGTCGATCTCCACATCGCTCCCGGCGGCTCGCCGGTCGAGGGCAGTGGCACGCTGCTCGCCGCCGTCAGCCTCGACTACGACGGCCAGACGCGGAGCACGCTCACGCCCACGGATCTCGGGGCCGATGCGGGCAACTTCGTGGCCGGCGACCTGCAGGGACCGCGTTTCTCCTTCACGCCGCTGCCCGACACGACCGCGACCGTGCCGACGACTGCGCGCACGCTGCGGGCCTTCGTCTTCGACGAGGACTCCGGCGTGCCGCTCACCGGGGTCGGCCTGCCGCTCCTGCATTGGCGGACCGAGGCGACCGGCTACACCGCGGTCACCGCCGTGCCGCAGGGCGGCGGCTACTACGATTTCACCTTCGGGGGCGGAGTCAGTCCGGGCACGCGGGTGTTCTACTACCTCACCGCGCAGGACCTCGCGCCGACGCCCAACGTGACCGCCCTGCCGCTCGTCGGCGCCAGCGGCTTCAGCGCCTCGCCGCCGGTCGCGGCCACGCCGCCGAGCGCGCCGTTCTCCTACACGGTCCGCCAGCCCATGGCGGGCACGTTCACGGTCGGTGCGGGCGGCTCGTTCGGCACGCTGCGGGGAGCGGTCGATTACGTGAACCGCAGCCTGCTGACCGGCCCCACCACGCTGCGGCTGACCGATGCGAACTACTCGGTGGGAGCGCAACCGGTCGTCCTCGAGGCCAATCCCGGCTCGAGCGCGACGAACACGCTCACCATCCAGCCGGCCAACGGGGTCAGCGCGACCATCGAGGGCAGCGGCGAGAGCGTGCTCAAGCTGGCCGGCGCCGACTACGTCGTCGTGAACGGCGAAAACGGGGACGGCCCCAACAACATCACAGTCCGCATCACCAACCCGAGCCCGTTCACCAGCATCATCTCGATCGAGAACCTGATCGCTGCGGGCTTCGTCGATCCGGCGATGCACAATGTCCTGCGCCACCTGCGCTTCGAGGGCGCCGACACGACCGGCTTCGCCATCTTCTCCGGCGGCCTCATCGGCGCGCCGCCGGAGCAGCCGAACCACGCCAACTGGTTCCTCGACAACTCGATCTCCGGCGTGCAGGTCGGCATCTGCACGCTCGGCGCGAGTGCCGACGGGAAGAACTTCGGCACGCGCATCGAGGGCAATCGGATCGTCACGCCGGGCAATCCGGCCGCACGCGTCGGCATCCTGGCGGGCTTCGAGGACGGCATCCGCATCCACTTCAACCAGATCGAGAATCTCGTGCTGACCAGCGGTCCGCGAGACTGCCTGGGCATCGCGCTGGGCGCGGACGACTTCTTCGCCAGCGAGTTCGGCTTCCCGCATCAGGAATGCTCGAACGCGACCGTGCTGAGCAACCGCATCGGCACGCTCAGCCAGACCGCCAACCGCTCCGCCATCGGCATCGCTGTCGGCCCGACCGGCCCCGGCACCACGCTCATCGCGAACAACGCGATCTTCTCCATCCTCTCGAACGCGACCGGAACGGAGTTCGGCGCGGGCATCTATGTCTGCGGCCAGAACCAGCCCGGCGCGATCACCCAGGTGCTGGCCAATTCCATCTCCCTCGAGGGCACCGTGACCGGCGGCGGGCGGCCGATCTACGGGCTGGCCCTCGGCGCGAACGATCCGGTCGTGCTCGCCCGCAACAACACCATTCAGGTGCTCGCCGCCAACGGGAGCGCAGGCTCGAACGGCGGCAGCGTGGCCATCGCCAGCTCGACGAGTCCGCCGGCGAATCTCGACTCGGACCGCAACAACTTCTACGTCGGTCCCGGCGCGGATTTCTGCGTCGGTCGGGTCGGCTCGCTGGTCGCCGGCGGCGTCAGTCTGCCCACGCTGGCCGACTGGCGCACCGCCACCGGGGACGATGCGGCGTCGCTCTCGGTTCCGCCGCAGCAGACCTCGCCCACCAATCTCGCGCCTCTGCCGGGCTCGCCGCTGCTCGGGGCCGGCGTGGCGCTGCTCGGACTGCCCGGCGATTTCCAGGGCGCCATCCGGCCGAACCCGCCCGCCCTCGGCGCCTTCGAACTCGCCCAGTCCGGGGGGCTCTCGGATCTGCGCCTGCAGCCGGGCGCGCTCGTCCCCGGCTTCGCCACCGGCCGGCTGGGGTTCATGGCCCGGGTGCCGAATGCGGTCACTTCCGTGACGGTCACCCCGACCGCCGCGACGCCCGGCACGGCCATCGTGGTGTTAGTCAATGGCGGCCCCGCCGTGCCGGTCGCCTCGGGCAGCGCCAGTCCGCCGCTCGCGCTCCAGGCCGGGATGAACCGCCTCGAGATCCGACTCACGCCGCCGACCGGTCCGGCGCCTCCGCCCACGTTCGTCGACTGCGAGCGCGAGGCCCAGCTGCTGGCCGGGCAGCTGACCGTGCGGGCTCCGCTTGGCGAGCCGATTTCGATCCCCATTGCCCAGATTCTCTCTGCCGCCACCATCGGCCCAGGCGCCGCGCCGGTCGTCTGCCTGGCCGATCCCGTCACCGCGCAGGGCGGGACGACCACGACCGACGCGCAGGAAGTGCGCTACGTCCCGCGCGGGTCTGTCTTCTACGACGGCGATGTCATTACCTACGTGCTGCAAGGTGCGGAGGACTCGGTGGCCACCGGTACGATCAAGGTCAGCGTCACGCTGGGCAGCGCGGGTGCCCATTCGGAGGCCGCGTTCGTCAACGGGGCCTTGAACGTGAACGTGTTCGGTGTGCCGTCCGCGGCCGGCGTGGCCTACGTCGTCGAGTACACGAACGACCTGACCCAGCCGTTCCAAACCTTGCTTCGTTCGAACGGCCAGCCGCTCGTCGTGCACCCGGACGAGGACAATCAGGCGCTGTTCACCGACCCCACGGCCGGGCCCAGCGCCCGGCGTTTCTACCGGCTCGTCGCGGTGCCGGTGCGGTAGGGACGAACGCGGAGGATGGATTCGTCTCAGTCCGGTCCGGCCGTCTCCAGCAGCTCCCGCTCGTCGCGCTGCAGGGCGGCCTCGATGAGCGGGTGAGGAAAGGCGCGCACCGCGGTGGTGGCGTAGAACGATTCCCACAGACCCGGCACCACGCACTGCTCGTGCAGCGTGCCGGCGCGGAGCTCGTCGCGGACCACGACCGACGGCACCAGCGCCAGCGCGCCGGTGTCGCGGGCCAGCAGGCGCATCGTCGCCATGTCGTCCACTTCGGCCAGGATGCGCAGGCGCAGGCCGAGCTGCTCGCAGAGGGCGTCGAACTCGGAGCGGATGTCGCTCTCGAGGCCCGGCAGGATCATGGTCTGGCCGGCCAGATCGTCCGGAAAGCGGAACTTCCGCCGACGGCTCGCGCCCACGATGCTGACCGGCTGCCGCGCGAGGCGGCGACAGCGCAGACGCCGACCCGGCTGGCGCGGGGGCGGGCGATTGGCCAGCACGAGATCGAGCGCGTGGCCCTCGAGCCGCGCGAGGAGATCGGTGTGCACGCCCGATTCGAGCGTCAGCCGCACGCCTTCGCGCCGGAGCAGCGGCTGGACGAACGACTCCTGGAAATTCCGCGAGAGCGTGGCCACCGCTCCGATGCGCAGCAGCTGCTCCGGCTGACGACCGCGCTCCAGCGTTGTCAGGAGCTGCGCGCCAGTGGCAAAGATCTGCTCGGCGTAGGCCAGCGCGATCTCGCCGGCCTCGGTCAGCTGCAGCCGGCGACCTTCGCGGGTGAAGAGCGGCCGCCCGAGCTGCGCCTCCAGTTGCTGGATCTGGGCCGAGAGGGCCGATTGCGCCACGCGCAGCCGGGCGGCGGTGCGGGTCAGATTCCCCTCCTTCGCCACCGCCCAGAAGTACCGCAGGTGGTGGAAGTTGACCGCTTCGACGTTCATGAGGGCGTTCGCGAGAACAGAACGTTCTGCTCGTTTTTCTGTCTTTTTCAAGAATCAGCTTCGCCCCGATGAGAAGGGCATGTCGCAACCCGTCGAGGCCGCAGGCCTCCTTCCGCTGCCCGCTCCCGCCATCCCGCTTCTGCTGCTTCTCACCGCCTGGCTCCGCCCCCGCGCCGCCCAGGCGGCCGCTGGAGGCGGCTTGCTGCTGGCGACGCTCTTCGCCGGGGCGGTCGCCGCCGGCCCGGAGTCGATGCGCAGCGCGGCCCTGGCGCTGGGCGTGCGGGCGGATGTGGTCAGCCTGACGATGCTGCTGCTGGTCGCCGGGCTCGGCGTGATCGTCGTCCGCTATTCGCAGACCTACCTGGAGGGCGATCCCGGCCGTGAGCGGCTGCTGCGCTGGCTCCTGCTGACCCTCGCCGCCGTCGCCACCCTCGTCGTGGCCAATCATCTCCTCGTGGCCGCGCTGGCCTGGACCGCCACCAGCGTGGCGTTGCACCAGCTGCTGACCTATTTCCCCGACCGCCGCGCCGCGCTGGTGGCCGCGCACAAGAAGTTCCTCGTCAGCCGCCTGGCCGACCTCTGCCTCGGGATCTGTCTCGTGCTGGTCTACCGCAGCGTCGGCAGCCTGCAGCTCGACCGGGTCACCGCCTGGGCCTCCGCCCAGCCCGAGCTGCCCGCAGCGATGCACGCGGCCGCCGTGCTGCTCGTGCTGGCCGTGGCGCTCAAGTCCGCGCAGCTGCCGTTCCACGGCTGGCTCATCCAGGTGATGGAGGCGCCCACGCCGGTCTCCGCGCTGCTGCACGCGGGCGTGGTCAACATCGGCGGCTTCGTCCTCATCTCGCTCGCGCCCTGGCTGGCCAAGGCCGCCCCGGCCCAGCTGCTGCTCGTCGCGCTCGGCCTCGTCTCCGCGGTCGCCGCCTCGCTCATCATGACCACCCGGGTCAGCGTGAAGGTCGCCCTGGCCTGGTCGACCTGCGCGCAGATGGGCTTCATGCTGGTGCAATGCGGGCTCGGGCTCTGGCCGCTCGCGCTGCTCCATCTCGTGGCGCATTCGCTCTACAAGGCCCACGCCTTCCTCAGCGCGGGCTCGGCGGTCGAGGCGTGGAAGCTGCGCGCGCTGACGGCGCCGACGGCCGCAGTCCCGCCGCGCCGCTTCGGGCTCGCGCTGGTGCTGGCCGCGCTCGTCGGCGTCGCGCTCTTCGCCTTCGGCAGCCCGGAACACGGCGCGCCGCAGGCGGTGCTGGCCCTGCTCTTCGCGCTGGCGGCGGTGCCGCTGTTGCTCGAAGTCGGCGCGTCCGATCTCCGCCGCACGGGCGGGCGCTGGCTGCGGCTCGGCTTCGTCACGGCGCTGTCGCTCGGAGCGCACGCGCTGGTCAGCCGGCTCCTGCCCGCCAGCGCGGTTGGCCACGCGAGCCTCGCCTGGCTGCTCGTCGCCGCGGGCTTCCTCGGGCTCTTCGCGGCCAAATCGCTCCTGCAGCTCTGGCCGCACGGCGCCTGGGCCCGCGAGCTGCACGGCTGGCTCTTCGCGGGGCTCTATCTCGATGAATTCTTCACCCGCCTGACCTTCCGGCTCTGGCCGCCGCGCCTGCCCTCGATGTCCCCTGCGCCGGAAACCCAGCCGCTCGCGTTCAACCCTCCGGTGGAGGTCCGCGCATGAGCACCGCCGCCGTTCTTCCTCCGCCCGCCGCCGCGGCCGTCGACCCCACGCCGCTCGACGCTTGCATCGAGCGGGTCTGCGCCCGCATCGCACCGACCTGGCCGCTCGATCGCTTCATCGCGGTCAATCCGTTCTGGGAGCTGGTGCAGCAGCCGCTGCCCGAGGTGGCCGGCCGACTCGCCGCGCTCTCCGGCGCGCAGCTGCTCATGCCCCGCGCGTGGTATCGGCAGGCGCTGCGCGAAGGTCGTCTGCAGGAGCGTCATCTCGCCGCGGCGCTGCGTGCGAACGGGTCGCCGCTGCCGCTGAGCCGACTCCTCCAGCTGCTCGCGACGGACGAGCCGACGCCCGCGCCGCGCGCGCTGGTGGTCGATCTGGTCGATGCCGGCCGCGATCTGACGCACGAGCCGTCCTGGCGCGCGTTCGTCATGCACAACGTCAGCCAGTTCTGCGCGGCCTTCTTCGACGACGGCCAGGCCACCTTCGGCCCCGATCGCGAGGGCGGGCTCTACGCGAGTTGGCGGCGTCAGGCGCAGCGCGACCGCAGCCCGGCTCTGCTGCTGCGCGCCCGGGACTATCGGCTGCTGGCAGCGGAATTGCCGGCCTGCCCGCGCGAGACCATCGCGCAGGGTCTGGCCGCGCTCGAGGTGCCGGCGGACGAACAGGAGGCCTATCTTTGGAGCCTGCTGCTGGCGCACAACGGCTGGGCTTCGTGGTGCGCCTACCGCCGCTGGACCGCGCGGCTGGCGGGCGGCGAGGACGACACGATGGTCGGACTGCTGGCGATCCGCCTGGCCTGGGAATGGCTGCTCCTGCGCCTGAGCGGGCCGCCCTTCGCGCGGCGCTGGGCGGCGGCCAAAGCCGACTGGCCACAGCGCGAGGCCGAAGCCGCCGCGGCCCGGGCCGACGACTGGCTGCTGCAGGAGGCGATGGAGATCGCCTGGCGCGAGCCCGTCCTGCAGGCGCTGCCGACCGGCCTGCGCGCGCCGCGCCCGCAGAACGCGGCGGTGCAGGCCGTCTTCTGCATCGACGTGCGCTCGGAGGTCTTCCGGCGGGCGCTGGAGTCTGTCGCGCCGGCCGTGCAGACGCTCGGCTTCGCCGGTTTCTTCGGTCTGCCGCTCGAATATCAGCCGTTGGCCGCACCGGGCGCGCGGCCGAAGCTCCCGGGTCTGCTCGCGCCGCGGCTACGCGCGACCGACCTCGGGCTCGAGCCCGAGGTTGGGGAAGCGCGCGCCCGCGCCTTCGATCTGGCCGCGTCCTGGCGCGCCTTCCAGACGGATCCCTCGTCGACCTTCACCTTCGTCGAATCGCTCGGCCTGACCTACGCGAGTTCGCTCGTGCGCGATGGCTTCGCGCTGAGCGGTCCGTCTGCACCCGAGCGCCATGGCCTCTCCGCCGGGGCGGAGGCGCGTCGCCGCCCGCGGCTGACGCATTCGACCAACGGTCAGCCGCTCGATCTCACCCAGCGGGCCGACCTCGCCCACGGCATGCTGCGCGGGATGAGCCTGACGCGCGACTTCGCCCGTCTCGTCCTGCTCGTCGGTCACGGCAGCCAGACCCGGAACAATCCGCACGCCGCCGGGCTCGACTGCGGCGCCTGCTGCGGCCAGACCGGCGAGGTGAATGCGCGGGTCGCCGCCGCGCTGCTGAACGATCCGGCCGTGCGCGCGGAACTGCGCGGTCGTGGGGTCGAGGTGCCCGAGACCACGCGCTTCCTCGCCGCGCTGCACCAGACGACCGACGACGAGGTCGAGCTCTTCGAACTCGACGAACTGCCCGCCACGCATCGGGCCGAGGTCGACGCCCTGCGCCTGTGGCTCGCCGCGGCCGGCGAGCGCACGCGGCTCGAACGCGCCGAGGCGCTCGGGCTCAAGCCCGCCGAAGCGCCGGAGCTCGCCCGGGCCATCCGCACCCGCACGCGCGACTGGGCGCAGGTGCGCGCCGAGTGGGGCCTCGCCAACAACGCCGCCTTCATCGTGGCCCCGCGCGAGCATTGCCGACATCTCCAGCTCGGCGGCCGCTCCTTCCTGCACGAATACCGCCACGCCGAGGACCCCGACCACTCCATCCTCGAGCTGATCATGACCGCGCCCATGGTCGTGACCCATTGGATCAATTTCCAATACTACGCCTCGACCGTGGACAACCTGCGCTACGGCAGCGGCAACAAGGTCCTGCACAATGTGGTCGGCGGCCATCTCGGCGTCTTCGAGGGCAATGGCGGCGACCTGCGCATCGGCCTGCCGCTGCAGTCGCTGCATGATGGCACCCGCTGGGTGCACGAGCCGTTGCGCCTGAGCGTCTTCCTCGAGGCCCCGCGCTCCGCCATCGACGGCGTGCTCGCCCGCCACCCCACCGTGCGCGCGCTGGTCGAGCACGGCTGGATCGCGCTCTTCCAACTCGACGAGCAGGAGGGAGCCATCTACGCGCGTCGTCGCGCCGGCTGGGTTCGGCAGCCGGAGGCAAGCTCGGAAATCGCACAGCCCGTGGAGGCACGCTGAACCGCCCGTCACGTTCGCCCCAGACTCGGTAGGGACCGCGCTCCTGCGCGTCCGCGAGCCACCCTCGACGTCACGTTCGCCCCAGACTCGGTAGGGACCGCGCTCCCGCGCGTCCGCGAGCCACCCTCGACGTCGCATTCGCTCCAGACTCGGTAGGGACCGCGCTCCCGCGCGTCCGCGAGCCACCCCCGACCTCACGTTCGCCCCAGACTCGGTAGGGACCGCGCTCCCGCGCGTCCGCGAGCCACCCTCGACGTCACGTTCGCCCCAGACTCGGTAGGGACCGCGCTCCCGCGCGTCCGCGAGCCACCCTCGACGTCAAGTTCGCCCCAGCCTCGGTAGGGACCGCGCTCCCGCGCGTCCGCGAGCCACCCTCGACGTCGCGTTCGCCCCAGACTCGGTAGGGACCGCGCTCCCGCGCGTCCGCGAACCACCCTCGACGTCGCGTTCGCTCCAGACTCGGTAGGGACCGCGCTCCCGCGCGTCCGCGAACCACCCACGACGTCGCGTTCGCCCCGACCCCGGCCGACGACCGACTCCCATGCCGCCGAGCAGCCCAGCACCCCGCCCGATCCAAGGCCCGCTGCGCCCGCTGCGGCCGCACGGGCGGCCGCTGCCGTCCTGAGGCCGCACCGGCGGCCGCAGCACCGTCACCAGTTTCGCCTCGCCGCCACTCGGGCGAGACTGCGCGCATGACTCCGACTCATCCGCATCGCCTCGAAACGCTGGCCGCGCTGGAAGCGCTCTATGAGAAGCCCGGGCCGGCCTCGTTGCACAAGGAGATCGACTACGTCCACCCGGACTACGCGGCCATGATCGCAGTCTCGCCGTTCTACGTGCTGGCGACGGCGGGACCGGACGGGCTCGACGCCTCGCCGCGCGGCGACCGGCCGGGGTTCGTGGAAGTGGCCGACCCGCGCACGCTGCACCTGCCCGAGCGGCGCGGAAATCATCGCATCGACAGCCTGCGCAACATCGTGGCCGATCCGCGCGTCGGGCTGCTCTTTCTCATCCCCGGCCTGGGCGAAACCCTGCGCGTCAACGGCACCGCCACGCTCAGCGTCGACCCCGCGCTGCTGGCCCGGCACGCCGTCGACGGCAAGCCGCCCAAGTGCGTCATCGTCGTCCGCGTCGCCTCGGTCTACTTCCAATGCGCCCGAGCCATCCAACGCTCGCGCCTGTGGGACCCCGTGGCCGCCAAGCCCACGGTGCCGAGCCCCGGCACCATCCTCGCCACCCTGAGCGGCGGCACGTTCGACGGTGTGACCTACGACCGCGAACTGCCCGCGCGGCAGCGGGCCACGCTGTATTGATCGCCGTCGGGTCGACTCGTCGGGCGGGCCCGGGCTTCCGAAAACCGGCGGAGATGGGGTGCTCGAGTTCGTCGGACCTGGCGGGGATGCGGCGGGGAGAGACATCGGCGCCCCTTCCGGCCGAAGGTCGGACGCAAATCAGCCCAGGGCAGCGCCCTGGGTTGGCAAAACGCCCATTCCCCATCAGCCCCAACGGGGCGCCTGGCGCGGCTCCCAAGTTGCAACCTCGTCGGTCGAGCGTCGTCCTCTCGATAGGCGTCTTAACCTCTCCGCCGACACGCGAAGCCCTACCCTACCGCGTCGGCGGCCAAACCAGACCCCTCCGCGCCCTACCAACTCGTCGCAAAATCGCACCAACTGCCCCCCGGTTTTCACCAACTCGGCCCCGCGGACAAAGAAGTGCTGGTCAAATCGCAACAGCTCCCGCCCGCGAGTCACCAACTGGCCCCCGATTTCCAGCAACTGGCGCCTGCCGGCAAGGAAGTGGGAGCCCAAAGTCACCAACCAGCCCCCGATTTTCACGAACTAACACCCGGCGAGCACCAACTCGGCCCGATTTCTCATGAACTTTGGCGATTTTTGACCATTTGGGCCCCGGCTCCAGAGACGCTCCGCCCCCTCCAACTCCCCCGGGGTGGCCGCATTCTAGAAAAAATAAATCTCGCGGGGGCAACCGCCCGAAGTCCTTGATCAAATCTAGCGGCGGGCGCGCTTTCGGCTCGCGGCGGAAGCCGACGCAGACTTGCGCATTTGGCTCCGTGCGCTACCCGGCGCGGTTCCGCGGCCGCCCTTGGCCGCGGCCCAACCGATAGACACCCCTAAAATCGCATCCATCCGCCCATGACTCCCACCGCCGCCCCCGAAACTCCCACCGAATCGCCCGCTGTGCCGACCCCTCCCACGCCGGAGGTCGCCGCCGCTTCCGCGCCCGGCTATTTCAATGCCGCCCAGATCGAGGCCGTCGAGCAGGCCCGCAGCCTGCAGGCGTATTGCGAGGGCAAGCCCGAACTGCAGGAGGCCCTGGCCAAGGAGGAGATCGACGCCGAGATCCTCGCCAACTTCGCCGCCCTCGTGACCGAGGCGACCGAACGGCTCGTCCAGACGGCCGCCCGCCACGACGACAAGCGCAGCGACACCACCACCGCCGGCCGGGCCCGCACGGCCCTGCTGAAGCTGCTCAAGAACGTCCAGTCCGCCGCCAAGCAGCGTTCGCGCCTCGCCCGGGCCAAGGGGCTCGCGTTCTCCCTCGACGGCTACCTCCTCGGCCAGAACCTCGCCATCAGCCGCGCCCTGCTCCTGGCCAATGCCGAGGCCCTCCGCCTCAAGGCCCAGCAGGACGGCCTCCCCGGCTACACCGCCGAGAAGCTCCAGGCCATCGCCACCGCCCGCGCCGCCTTCGCCGACACCAAGGACGAGCAGGAAGAAGGCGTCGCGGTCGCCAGCCTCGCCACCGTCGACCGCAACACCCTCGTGGCCCGCCTCCAGGACGTCCGCATGGCCATCCTCCACGCCTGCGACCGCCTCTTCCCCCACGAGACCCCCGCCAACGTCCCTACCCGCCGCCTCCTCGGCCTCCCGCCCCAACGCCGCCTGAAGGATTGAGCGCCGCTCGCCGCCCGCGCGGGTCACGCGCGAGTGTGAATTCGACGCCCGGCCGGAGCGATCCCGGCCGGGCGTTTTTGCGTGGAGGCGCCTGATGGCTGACGGTCGCTTAGGTTGACGCTAGTGGCCAACGGGCTGTATTTTGTCAACCTCTCCATGAATGACCCCCGGCACATCTTCGGTCACCGACTCGCCCAGGCCCGGCGGATGCGCGGTCTCTCCCTGCGAGGCTTGGCCGATCTGGTGCAGCCCTCGCTCAGCCACAACGCCCTGCATAAATACGAGCAGGGCGCGATGCTGCCGGACTCTGGCGTGCTGCTCTCGCTCTGCCGCGCGCTCGGGCAGAAGCCCGATTTCTTCCTCCGACCTCCCACCGTGGCGCTGGGCGAGGTCGAGTTTCGCAAACGCCGTTCGCTCGGCGTTCGTCAGATTGAGTCCCTCCGAGAACACGCCAACGACTTCTTCGAGCGCTACGTCGAGATCGAAACTCTGCTCGGCCTGCCCCACGCCTTCAGTAACCCGCTGGCCGGGTTCGAGATCCATGAAGAAGGGGACGTCGAGCAGGCGGCGAATCGCCTGCGCGATGCCTGGAAGCTGGGGCGCGGCCCCCTCCCCAGCGTGGTCGCTCTGCTCGAAGAGCAGGGCCTCCTGATCTACGAGACCGCTGCTTCCGCGAGCTGCGACGGCTTCGCGGGCCACGCGGGCGAGCGGCCCGTCATCGTGCTGCGGCGCGACGTTCCCCTCGATCGCAAACGCCTCACCGCGCTGCACGAATTGGGGCACCTGCTGCTGGTCTTCCATGATGGCCTCTTCGCGGCGAAGGACTGCGAGCGACTCTGCTCTCGCTTTGCCAGCGCGGTGCTGATGCCTCAGGAGGAATTCGAGCAAGCCTTCGGCGGCCATCGCACCCGCCTTTCCAAGGAGGAACTTGTCGCAATCAAGGAGCGCTACGGGATTTCCTGCCAGGCTGTCATGGCCCGTGCCCACCAACTGGGCCTCGTCTCGGCTTCCACCTACCGCGGATTCTGCATCCGCTGGAACACCTGGGGCTTCCGGGCGACGGAGCCCGGAGCCTATCAAGGCGACGAGTCGGCCCGCCGCTTCGAAGCGCTCGTGTATCGGGCGTTCGCCGAGGAAGCCATCTCCGCCTCGAAGGCCGCCAACCTCCTGGGGCGTCCGCTGGCCGAGTTGGAAGCCGGTTTGCAGGTGCTCGAATGAAGATCGTCGTCCACGACGCCAGCGTCCTGATCGACCTGTACCACGCCGGAGCGCTCGATCTGTGGCTCGACGCCGGCCTGGAGGCGTGGACCACCGACCTGGTCTTCCTCGAAGTGGAGCAAACCCTGCAGCCCCAGCGGGCCAGCGGCGCACTGCGCGTGAAATCCTACAGCGCCGAAGAACTCTTCGAACTGCAGACCGCCCGCCCCGCCCTGCCCGCCACGCTTTCCCTGGAAGACTGCTCCGTGCTCCTGCTGGCCCAGGCCCTCGGCGCCCTCCTCGTCACCGGCGATCGCGAGCTGCGCAGAGCCGCCGGAGAGCGCGGCGTCGAGGTGCACGGCCTGCTTTGGATCCTCGACGAACTGGTGGCGTCCGCAGCCTGTCCGCCCACCCGCGCCGCGCAGATGCTGGAGAAGGTCATGCAGACCCGAGCTAGGCTGCCGGCAACAGAGTGCGCGCTGAGGTTGGAACGGTGGCGGGGGAGGTGAGATCCGAGGTGGGCTTCAGGCCCCGCGAACAACCTTACAACTTACGTCCCGGCCCGGAGGCTTGGCCCAATTTCTGGATCCCTGCGGGTTTCCGGAGAAGGCCCATTAGGCTCTTTCACGCAAACTAACTTGCAATTTGCCGCTCAGTCGCATTTAAATGGGCCTGTGAGTCGAGCAACATCAGCCTCCCGACATTCGGTGGCCATCAGTCATTCATTCAGCGCCGAAGCTGAACTTGTGGAGCATTTAGCCGAGCTCATTAATGGGGGCGAACACGGTTTTGCGACGACGCACTTATTGTCAGAATTTGACTACAAAGGAGGCAAGGCGGACCTGGTGGCGATTTCTCCTGATAGTGAGGTCTACGTGTTTGAAGCAAAGATAACCAAATGGCGAAAAGCGCTGGAGCAAGCCTATAGGAGTTCTAGTTACGCACATTTTGTGTGCGTAGTTTTGCCTGCACGAGCGGCGGCGTTGGCCTCAAAACGCATCGACGAATTTGAGAGGCGAGGAGTAGGGCTGCTACAAATTCAGCGTGGACATCTCCAGACGATTCTGGCGCCCAAGCGAAGTGAACCGCTTCTTCCGTGGCTGACAAACACTGCTAGGGAAAATGCGAGATATGGAATCGTCTCCGAGTGATCTTTTTGACCACGCGAGCGCAATTGCCGCAGAGAAGGGATATGCGCTCCACACATATTGTGGTGCAGGGGCGTTTAAGCAAACTTTTCATGCATCCTCCGAAGTTTATGGAGAGATCGCACTGAAACTGTTTGACAAAGCAAATACATCCCAAGCTCGTGCCGCGAGAGAAATCGACACGATCAAGGTATTTCGCTCAAGTTATGTCGCGAAATTTTTCGAATTCTTTGAGCACGTCCACGCAGGGGCGACTAGATATGTAATTGTTGAAGAGTTCCTGGGGGGAGGAACACTTGAAAAGGAACTCTCCATGGAAAATCCGTGCCGCGAGCGAATAAGGAGAATTCTGATATGCCTCGCGCATGCCCTCGACGAGATGCAGGCACAACATTTGGTGCATCGGGATATCAAGCCGGCAAACATCATGTTTCGCAAACCAGGGGGAGATCCTGTGCTGGTCGATTTCGGAATAGCCCGTCACTTGGGAAAGACATCGCTCACTCATTCGTGGGTACCGCAGGGGCCGTGTACACCGTACTACGCATCTCCGGAGCAACTCAATAATGACAAACTACTGATCGACTGGAGGTCGGACCAATTTTCGCTTGGAGTGGTCGCCTTCGAATCGCTCTTTGGGGCGCATCCATATCAATCACGCTCGATGTCGCCAGGCGACGCTATCGACGCGGTCGCAGCGCGGAGCACCCCGAGTTCCGAAATGACACGACAAGCGGAGGAGGCCGGATTTGGCGCATTGACGAAAATGGTTCAGCCGTGGCCCGTGCAGCGATTTAGCACCCCGCGACAGCTTATCCAAAGCGTATAATATGCCTGCATACATGCAAATGGGCCACGACACGGAAGGCCTTGTAGGTGAACCTGCATTGTCCAAATTTTCTGGGGTGGTCCTTAGCCCGGTCAATCGGGCGCCTTTTGATCTGATCGGAGACATTGCGAAATTTAGAGAACGTGGAGTATTCGATGTATTGCTCGACCCACAGCTCTATTCTCCTCGAAGCCAGCGCGGCTGCATCGCCGATCATCCCTACTTTCCACCAGACCTTGATACCGCCGACCTCGCCTCACAGTCATGGTGGGATGCAGTAGCGGCTGCAGTTGTCTTGTATGCAAATAGACTAAATGTAAGTTGCGTATGTTCCCCCGTTACTATGCCGAAGAAGTTCTCCGACGCATACTACGAAGGATGCCGTGCAACGTATCGCCATATGCGTGCACTTGCCGAAAGGAACAATATGGATTCGGCACTTACTCTGTGTGTCTCGTTCGCAGACATGGCAGAAAGGAACACCGTCTTGAAGGTAGCCTCAATGGCGACCAGCCTTAGTCCAAAGCGCTGTTATTTGGTCGTAAATACCGAAATTGAGCCGAGGCGAGAATTAGTTGAGGTCGATGCACTTGTAGGAACGATGGGATTAATCGCTTCCTTGGAGGCATCCGGTTGCAACGTATTTGTGTCTCACGTGTCTTCGGACGTAATACTCTTTAAAGCCGCAGGTGCCACTAGTTGCAGCACTGGTAAGTTTTTCAATTTGCGCCGTTTCACCAAATCTCGGTTTGAGGAAGAATCGCAAGGGGGCGGACAATTGCCTTACTGGTTTGAACACAGTTTATTGGCGTTTCTTAGACAAGCAGATATACAGCGCATTAGGCGAGATGTGTCTGCCGAGTTGATCGCGGTTGGGCCCTCAGGTAACGAGTACGCGAATAGGATATTGTCGCAGTTTGAGGAAAGTCCAGGAACAGCTTGGCTCGGACTGAGTTGGCGGCAGTATTTGGCGTGGTTTTGCGAAATTGAAGGCGAACTCAGCAGAGCGAGTCGAACAGAGAGACTGGCCGTGGCCTCTAGCTACCTTTCGCAAGCTGAGAGGCATTGGCACCAACTTGATGATAAGAGAGTCTTACTGGAAGAGAGCAGAAACGATGGCTCGTGGGTAAGGAGATGGCGGCAGGCCCTATCTGACTTCGAGCGGCTGTATTAAGCCTGTAGTCCGATGTGCGCCTCGGTATACCACAAAATTCCCGAAAATCCCGCGTTAACCATCAGCGCGACCAATGGGCAAGCTTCTTCGAGTTGCTTCTTCGTGCCATAGCTTCGAACGTTCATTGCGAGTCCGCCTCCTAGGTGCGAAGGGTTTCGGATGAAAATCGCGGAGCTATTAGAACGCGAGCCCTTGTATTTAGATAAACTTGCAGGCTTGAGTCCCAAATCTACCAATTGGTACTAGTGTAGTGTGCGTAAAATAAGCAATCATATCTTGACGAGCGCTCGTGGGCGTTTTCGACGAGACTGGTGGCATGCGTGTCGCGCCAGCCATTCACCTCTCCCCGGAGCAGCGGGAGCATCTTCTCGGTGTGACGCGAGCGAAGTTGACGCCGCAGCGTTTGGCGACGCGCTGTCGTGTCGTTCTACTCGCCGATGAGGGGCTGCAGGATTTGGAGATCAGCGTCCATCTGGGCCTCACGCGACAGTCGGCGGCACGCTGGCGTGCTCGCTACCTGGCTGGCGGCTTCGAGGCTTTGGCCAAGGACAAGCCGGGACGTGGGCGCAAAAAGACCCTCCCCGCCGATCTGGCTGGCGAGATCGTCCGTCGCACCACCCAGCCTCCGCCTACCCAGCAGGCCTGGAGCACGCGCACACTGGCCAAAGCTATGGGAGTTAGCGCGACCACGGTGCGCCAAGTCTGGCGGCAGCACGGGCTCAAGCCGCACTTGGCCAAGACCTTCAAAGTCTCCAACGATCCGCAGTTTGTAACCGGTGCGCCAACCCCCTC
>JAFEGM010000057.1 GCA_018240025.1 Verrucomicrobiota bacterium | reverse complement strand
GATGTTCATGATGCCGATGCCGGCGGCGAGGAGGGCGATGAAGCTGATCACGAAGGCCCCGGCGCGGATCGACTCGGCCACCTGGGCGAAGGCGTTGGCCAGCGAATCGTTGGCGTATTGCTCGAAGTCGTTGTCCTGCCCCGGCTTGAGCCCGCGGGCGGCGCGCATGGCACCGAAGGCGGCGCTCTCGGTCCGACCGTAGGCGGCCCGCGATTCCGGCTGCACGGCGATGTTGACGCTGCGGTTCGTGCTGCCGAAGCCCTCGAAGAAGGTGGTGATCGGGATGATCGAAATGCCGTCCTGATTTCCGCCGAACCCCCCGCCCTTGCTCTGCAGCGTGCCGACTACGGTGAAGTTGCGGCCGTTGACCTTCATCTCCTTGCCGAGCGGGTTCTCGTTCGGGAAGAGCCGCTTCTCGAGCTCCTTGCCGATCACGATGACGTCGCGCGCGAGGGTCACGTCCGACTCGTTCAGGTTGCGGCCCTCGTCGAGATTGAAGGCGTTGGCGATGAGGAAGTTCTCGTTCGTCCCGACGATGAGCGTGCTGGAATTCGTCTTCAGCCGACCTCGCGTCGCCTGCTTGGAGCCGTCGAAGACCTTCGGGCAGATGGCCGCGTTCTGCCCTTCCATCAGCCGCATGAACTGCTGCGCCTCCTTCCAGGTGATGTTGCGCCGGTTCTCGTACTTCTTGCTGTTGCGCCCGCCGCCCTGGATCTGCGGGTACTTGGCGAACTGGAAGATGTTGGAGCCGAGGAACGTCAGGCCGCTCTCGATCGACGACTGCAGCGCGCCGGTGGCCGTCATCACGCTGATGACCGAGAACACGCCGATCGTGATCCCGAGCATGGTCAGGAACGAGCGCAGCTTGTTCGCGCCGAGGGCGGCGAAGGCGAGAGCGAGAGTTTCTTTAACGGGCATCGGAAGGAAAGACTCAAGAGGTAGGAATCAAGATTCAAACCATCTCAAGGATGAAGGGGAAAGGGGTAGATTCCGGCAGCGAAGTTTTTCCTTATATTTTTGCCTTAACACGGTTTGAATCTTGAGCTCTTGTCTCTTGATTCTTCCTACTCATACCGAAGCGCAGTCACCGGATCGAGTTTACTCGCGCTCCACGCCGGGGCGAAGCCGCTGACCACGCCGGTGATGACGCTGATCAGGAGGCCGACCACCACGAGGTCCATGGAGAAGCTGATGGGGAAGCTGGGGAAGGCGCTGGCCACGGCCGTGAACATCAGCCAGGAAAGGGCGATACCGGCCAGGCCGCCGAGGACGCAGATGCTGACGGCTTCGATCAGGAACTGGAGCAGGATGGTGCGGCGGCGCGCGCCGAGCGCCTTGCGCGTGCCGATCTCCTTCGTGCGCTCCTTCACGCTGACGAAGGTGATGTTCATGATGCCGATGGCGCCGACGAAGAGCGAGAGACCGGTGATGAACAGCCCGGCGATGGCGATGCCGGCCTGGATCGGCCCGAGCGTGGACTTGAACGCCTCGTTGGCATTGACCGCAAAGTTCTCCTTCTCGCCCGGCGGGATGCCGCGCAGTCGGCGCATGTGGCCGACCAGCTCTTCCTGCGCGGCCTGCACGCGATTCTTGTCCTTGATCTTGACCCGGATCTCGGCCTCGTCGCGGCCCTTGCCCTTGAAGAACTTCTGAAAAGCCGGCAGCGGCAGCACCGCCTGATTGTCGAAGCTGAAGAGCCCCAGGAAGCTGCCTTGGCGCGCGAAGACGCCGACCACCTTCCACTCCTGCCCCGCGATGCGCACGTTCTTCTCGAGCGGCGATTCGTTCGGGAAAAGCGCGTTGGCCACGTCGAAGCCGAGGATGACCACATTGCGCCCGCCGCGCGACTCGTCGCCAGTGAAGAAGCGCCCCTCGCGGAAGTCGATGGCGCTGATCTCCGCGTAGGCGTCGGTCGTGCCGAGGATGTACACGCGGTCGACCTCGGAATCGCCGCGCTTGATGCGACGAAAACTGACGCTCGACGGCACCGCGGTGACCAACTCCGTGCGGGGCGTCGACTCGATGATGGCATTGAGCCGCTCCGCGTAGGATGCTTTGAGCGCCGGCCGGTTGCGATACTCGGTGTCGTCGCCGTCCCGATTCCACGGCGCTTTCGAGACATAGAGGATGTCGTCGCCGAGGAGCGACAGCGAGCGTTCGAAACCGGTGTTGATGCCACCGATGGCCGTGCCCATCAGCGTGACCGCCACGATGCCGATGATCACGCCCAGCGCGGTCAGGAACGAACGCGTCCGGTTCGCCCGCAGCTGCGCGTAGGCGATGCGCCAGCTCTCGATGAATTCAAACAGGAGGCGTTTCATGGCTGGCGGGGAGCGGCGGGTTCGTCGGTCGGCTGCGGCAGCCATTTCGGCCACCGCGGCACATTGCGCCGGAACTCCCGCGGCGTGTTTTCCTCGGCAAAGGTGATGGCCGCCTGCAGCGCCTGCCACTTCCAGAGCGGCGAGGCGCAACGGTCGCGCTTGGCCTCCTCGGCGGCTTTCTCTTCGGAGGTCATGTCGAGCCCTCCTTCTCCAGAGCTAGCCGCAGGAACTCCACGCGCGCCGCTTTCCGCTCCTCGGGTCGCAGGGCCTCCTGGCAGGCCAGCATGTCCCGCACGGCGAGAGCCCGGAAGGGGGTACCCGCCGGAGTCTGCCGCTCCAGACTGCGCTGCCGACATTCCGTGTAGCGACCCTCCAATCCCTTGACCTCGCGCATGATATCGAGCGCTCCTGACGACGTCGTGAGGCAGTAGACGCTCTGGCGCGAAAGCCATTGCGGGTCTTCTGGAACAGGTCCCCACGTGGCTTCGGTGCGTCCCCACTCGGCCCCCAGA
The DNA here is from genome assembly GCA_018240025.1 of Verrucomicrobiota bacterium. Lineage (GTDB taxonomy): Bacteria > Verrucomicrobiota > Verrucomicrobiia > Chthoniobacterales > SZAS-18 > SZAS-18. The sequence continues at coordinate 28,354 of JAFEGM010000057.1, read as the reverse complement.
CGGCGCAGGCCACGGTTCACCGACGCCAGATTGGAGGCATCGTCACGCACCCACAGGTCGACGTCGAATGTCAGGTCCGGGCGATGTAGCAGGAGGAAGTTCATGCCCCCGATCAGCAGGTAGTCGGCTCCCTCGGCGTTCATCGCGGAAAAGATGGCATCGATGTTCATCGCCGGAGCGGAGTCGCTCAAATGTTCGTATCGCTCTCGATCAGCCCGTCGCGCAGGCGGACGATGCGGCGGGCGTGCTCGGCGATGTCCTGCTCGTGGGTCACGACGATGATCGTGTTGCCCTGCTCGTAGAGCGCTTCGAAGAGCGCCATGATCTCCTCGCCCGTGCGCGAATCGAGGTTGCCCGTCGGCTCGTCCGCCAGGATGATGCTGGGATCGTTGACCAGCGCGCGGGCGATGGCCACGCGCTGACGCTGGCCGCCGGAGAGCTCGTTCGGCCGGTGATGCATGCGGTGGCCGAGGCCGACCTTCTTCAGCGCCAGTTCGGCCTTCTCGCGCCGTTCGTCGGCGCCGATCCCGGCGTAGATGAGCGGCAGTTCCACGTTGTGCAGCGCGTCGGAGCGCGGGAGCAGATTGAAGGTCTGGAAGACGAAGCCGATCTCCTTGTTCCGGATGACCGCCAGTTCGTCATCCTCCATCGCGGCCACGTTCTTGCCCGTGAACTCGTATTTGCCGGCCGTGGGCGTATCGAGGCAGCCGAGCATGTTCATGAGCGTGCTCTTGCCGCTGCCGGAAGGGCCCATGATGGCGAGGTATTCGTTGCGGAAGATCTTCAGGGCGACGCCCCGCAGGGCGTGGATCGTCTCCGAGCCCATTTGGTACATCTTCGTCACACCGTCGATTTCGATGACCAGCGGTCCACGCGGACGCGTTGGCCGGATCGAGGCAAGGTCGTCAGGCGGCATCAGATCGGGAGGTTCGAGAATGGTGTTCATGTGGCGAGTCGCCCCATGCCCCACCTCGCGCCGTGAGGGCCGACCCTGCGGAGGCGGGACCGGCCGTCAATGCGGATGATGGCTCTGGGTCTTGGTTTGGGGAGTCTGCGAGCAGCCGCCGGCCTACTTGCCCGGCTTGAGCGGTTCCTCGAGCTTGATGGCGCTGCCTTCCTTGAGCGTGCGGCTGACCGCCTTGTAGGGGCCGGTCACGATTTCCTCGCCCGGGTTCAGGCCCTTCTTGATCTCGATGAAATTGTTGTCGTCGATGCCGATCTCGACCTCGCGCTGCACGACCTTGCCGCCGGCGCGCACGAAGACCACGCGGATGCTCCGCTCGCGCTCGGCCTTCTTCTGCGCCGCCTGCTGCCGGTCGTTGTAGAGTTCGGTGGCGTTGTCGCCCTTGTCCGCGGCGGCCGACATGGCCTTCTCCTTCTCGCGCTCCTCGGGCGACTTGCTGCCACCCTTCTCGCGGATCGTCACCGACGGCAGCGGCACCGCGACCGCATCCTTCACGGTCTGGGTCTCGATGTCGGCCGTGCCGCTCATGCCCGGACGCAGGGCCGCGCCTTGGGCATCGATGCGCACGCGCACCTCGAAATTGGTCACCTCCTCCTGCGTGCCGGCGCCGGTGGTCGTGGCCGAGTTGGCGATCTGGCTGACCTGGCCGCGGAACGGACGGCCCGGGAACGCGTCGATATTGACCGAAACCGGATCGCCCATCTTCACGCGCGGGATGTCGTTTTCGTTCACCTGCACGCGGATCTCCATGACCTTGAAGTCGCCCACGCGCATGACCTCGGTGCCGGCGAACTGGCCCGTGGCCACCACGCGCTCGCCGAGCTGGCTGTTGAGCACGCTGATGACGCCGTCGATCGGCGAAATGATGGTCGTCTTCTGCAGCAGATCGCGCGTCTGGCGCAGCGCGCTCTCGGCGCGGGCAATCTCGCTGGCCGACGCCTCGAAAGTCGCCTTGGCCACGTCGAACTGCATGCGCGCATTGGCGATGTCGGCGTCCGACGTGATGCGCTGCGAGAAGAGCTGCTCGGCCCGCTTGAGATCGGCCTCAAACTTCATCACCTGGGCGCGATTCTGCAGATTGGCCGCCTTGGCCGCCTTGATGCCGGCCTCCTGCTGCTCGACCTGGGCGAGGTAGGTGTCGGGCTTGATCTTGATGAGGAGGTCGCCCTTCTTCACCGCCTGACCGACCTTGACCGGCAGTTCGATGATTTCGCCGGCCACTTCGGGCGAAATCTTCACCTCGACTTCGGGCTGCACCTTGCCGTTGGCCGAGACGAGCTGGGTGATGTCGCGCTTCACCGCCTTGTCGATCGTGACGATGGTCGGCGGCACCGGCTTCGGCCGGGTGGCGGAATAGCCCAGGCCCAGCACCACGAGCAGGCCGAGGCCGAGCCAGATCCGCCGGCGACGGCGGCGCTTGCGGGCGGCGGGCGAAAGGCCGTTCGAGGTCACGGGCGGCGGATTGGCAGTAACGGTCTCGCTCATTGGTCGGGAGTGAATGGCCGGCAAGGTGCGAACCCCGGGCGCGATGTCCAGAGATGCCGGCTCCCCGATGACGGATTCGCAATCATGGCGCACGATCCTCCGATGTTGCCGATCGCGCGGGTTGGACGAAGGGCGCTGGCGCGTTTTCTTCCGCCGATGTTTTCCCGTCCCGCCGTCTGCTCCGTCGTCCTCGCCGTGCTCGTGTGCCTGCCCGGGTGCGAAGTCGTCGAATCCAGCCGCACCGCGCCTTCCCCGGCCTCCATCCGCGCGGCGGGCGGCGCGGGTCCGCGGCTGACCACGTCGGGCAGTCCGTCGGGCGGCGTCCTCGAGGCGGAGAAAATGTCGCCGCGCCTGCAGTATCGGGGCTTCTCCCTGGCCAAGCCGGGCGAGAAGGAATGGTATCTCAATATGAAGGAGCAGACGCCGCAGCGCGCCATTCTGCATCGTCGGGTGAAGAGCCCCACCCGCACGGTCTATTTCGCAGCCGGGCTCAACCTCATCGACCGCGCGCCGCAGTCACCGGAGGATTTTCTCCGCCTCGTGAAGCCCAATCTCTCCGGCGACGGGGCCTTGCAGAAACCGGTCTACACCCCGCGCCTGACCACCGTCGGCGGGCAGCCCGCGGTGGCCTACGAGCTGAGCGCCAGCCTCGGCGCCGGGCGCGACGGCAAGACGCGCGTGCTGCGCGACCGCGGCCTCATCATTCTGCACCCGGGACATCCGGTGACCGTCGTGCAGGCCGTCTTCTCCCAGCGGGGGAACGAGGGCGAACTCGACGAGACGCTCGAGAGCGAAGGCCGCGCGCTGCTCGAAGGCGTGCAGGCGCTGGCGTCGCTGGATTGAGAAAGCAAACGCGCTACGCTGCCAACGTGACGGCAACCGAGATCATTACCGAGATCCGCAATTTGGCGCCGGCCGAGCGACAGGCGGTTCTCGCCTTCCTCCGCACCTTGGACGATCGGCAAACCGGGGCAGAGCTCACGGCTCTTGCGCAAAAGCTGGTCGGAGCACCAGAGGCGGAGGCGTCCCAACTCAAAGAAGCCATCGCGGAGGGATTCTACGGAAGCCGGCGGGATGCCTAGGGTTCGCCGTCAGCACGTACCACGAGCGGTGCTCGATCACTTGCTCGATCGGATCCGGGAGCGCGAGATTACCGCTGACCAACTCGGCTTGCTCGCCGAGTGGCTCGATCGAGAACCAGAGGTGCCCACCGACGCTTGGTTCAAGCGGTTTCCGGCGATGACAGTCTGCGGTCGCGCCGACCTTATCCTCACCATCCTCCGCAGTGGCCAGGCTCCGAATGGGGTCGAGGTGAAATAGCCGCCCCTCTCAAGTTGCGGAAATCGGGCATTGCGAACTGTGGGCATGGCGTACACGAGTCAGTCGCCCGATTTTTCGTCCGGCCCACCCAACGTCCGGCCGCCTTTCATTGTCTCAGCCTCCCCAACATGACCACTCAGGAAATCACGCAAGCCGTTCAGGAAACCGGAAAATGGATCGCTCCGCTGCAGGCTGAACTCGGCCGCGTGATCGTCGGTCAGAAATACCTCCTCGATCGCCTCCTTCTCGGGCTGCTGGCCAATGGCCACCTCCTGCTCGAGGGCGTCCCCGGGCTGGCCAAGACGCTGGCGGTCAAGACGCTCTCAGGCGCCATCCGCACGGGCTTCTCGCGTGTGCAGTTCACGCCGGACCTGCTCCCCGCCGACCTCATCGGCACGCTGGTCTTCAACGCCAAGACGGGCGACTTCCAGACCAAGCTCGGTCCGATCCACAACAACCTGATCCTGGCCGACGAAATCAACCGCGCGCCGGCCAAGGTGCAGAGCGCGCTGCTCGAGGCGATGCAGGAGCGGCAGGTCACGATCGGCGACAAGACCTTCCAGCTGCCCGATCCGTTCCTCGTCCTGGCGACGCAGAATCCGCTCGATCAGGAAGGCACCTACCAGCTGCCCGAGGCGCAGCTCGACCGCTTCATGTTCAAGCTGAACATCACCTACCCCAGCCGGGCGGAGGAGCGGACCATCCTCGATCTCATGGGCACCTCGGCCAAGCTGCCGACGGTCGAGCCAGTCGTGACGCCCGAGGAAATCATCGCCGCCCGCGCGGTGGTGAATTCGATCTACGTCGACGACCGCGTGAAGGACTACATCGTCGACCTCGTCTTCGCCACCCGCGAGCCCGCCGCCTACAAGCTCAAGCTCGAAGGCCTCATCCGCTGCGGCGCCAGCCCGCGCGCGACCATCAATCTGACCCTCGCCGCCCGCGCCCACGCCTTCCTCCAGGGCCGCGGCTACGTCACCCCGCAGGACGTGAAGACCATCGGCCCCGACGTCCTCCGCCACCGCATCCTCGTCAGCTACGAAGCCGAGGCCGAAGAGGTGAACAGCGAGGACATCGTCTCCAAGATCCTGGCCGGCCTGCCCGTGCCGTGAGCGTTCTCCCAGACTGCCGTGCACGCCCACAAAGGCACAAAGCCACCAAGGGGGATTGCAGTCCTTCCCTTCTCCTATTTGTGCCTTCGTGCCTTCGTGTGAGCCCCTGCCTCACCCCCTCCCATGGCCGATACACGTGAAATCCTGAAGAAAGTCCGTCGCCTGGAGCTGCGTACGCGGCGCTCGGTCGAGACGGCTTTCGGCGGGCAGTATCACTCGGTCTTCAAGGGCCGGGGGATGAATTTCGAGGAGGTGCGGCAATACGCCGACGGCGACGAGGTGCGCTTCCTCGATCGCAACGTGACCGCGCGCACCGGCGAGCTGCACGTGAAGCGCTTCGTGGAGGAACGCGAGCTGACGGTCATGGTCATGGTCGATGTCAGCGCCAGCGGCCGGTACGGCAGCGGCGAGACGACCAAGCGCGAGCTCGCGGCCGAGGTTGCGGCGGTGCTGGCTTTCAGCGCGGTGCGCAACAACGACAAGGTCGGGCTCATCCTTTTCAGCGACCGCGTCGAGCTCTACGTGCCGCCGCGCAAGGGCCGGCCGCACGCGCTGCGCATCCTCCGCGAGGTGCTCTACCACGACGCCGCCGGCCGCGGGACCGATCTGGCCGGCGCGCTCGATTACCTCAATCACATCGTCCGCCGCCGCGCGGTCGTGTTCCTCGTTTCCGATTTCCAGGCGGCCGATTTCTCCAAGCCGCTCGGCGTGACCGCGCGCCGACACGATCTCATCGCGCTGCCCGTGCGCGACCCGGCCGAGGAGACCCTGCCGATGATCGGCCGCGCCGTGTTCGAGGACGCGGAGACCGGCGAGGAAATTGAGATCGACACCTCCGCGCCCGCCGCCCGCAAGGCCTACGAAACCGCCGTGCGCCAGCGCCGCGAGCGTCTGGAGGCCGCGCTGCAGAAAGCGCAGGTCGATCGCATTCCCCTGGCCACCGGCGAGGATTACCTGCCGGCCCTGGCCGATTTCTTCCGCCGGCGCGAGAAGCGCATCGCGGCGCACTGACGAGAAGGATGAAAGCTGAAGGAAGAAGGATGAAGGCACACCTCCGCTCCCACACCGCCAAGGCGCAGCCACTGCTATCGCTGCGCACTCTATCCTTCTTCCTTCTTCCTTTATACTTCCTCCTTCCTTCCCCCCTCCTCGCCGCCCCCGTGCCGCCCAATCCAGAGCTGAAGGAGATCGCGCCTCCCGTGGCGCTCGATTTCTGGGAGACGATGGACCGGACCGACTGGCTGCTCCTCGCCCTGGCGGGTGTGCTGCTCGTGCTGGCCTGCGCAGCCGGCTGGTACTTCTTCCTGCGCAAGGAGCCGCTGCCTCCGCCCGTGCCGCCGGATCCGCGCGATGTCGCCCGCCAGCGGCTGACGGCGCTGCGCCGGAAGATCGGCCAACTCGGCCCGCGCGAGTTCGGCGTCGAGGTGTCGGATGTCCTCCGCCACTACATCCGCGGGCGCTTCGGCATTTCGACCATCCGTCGGACCTCGGAGGAATTTCTGCAGGCGGTGGTGCGTGACCGGGCCTTCAGCCCGCGGGAGATCGAGCTGCTGGAGCGCTTCCTGCGCCAGTGCGATCTGCTCAAGTTCGCCCAGGCCGACACCGGCGAGGCCGAGGCCGAGCGGCTGGTCGAGGACGCCGCCAATTTCGTCGAAGGCAGCGCTCCCGCGGTCAAGCGCCCCGAACCCCTGCCCGCCGTGCCCGTGCCATGACCTTTCCCCAGGGCGATTTCTCCTTTGCCTATCCCGCCGTCCTCGGCGGCCTCGTGCTCGTGCCGCTGCTGGCCTACTTCCTCGGCGGACGCGGCGGCGCGCCGGCGGTGCCTTTCTCGGGCACGGAGCCCTTGCGCGCGGCCGGCGCGGTCACGCGCGCGCAATCGGGCCGCCTCGCGCTCAGCCTGCTGCTCGGCGCGCTGATCTTCGGTCTCGTGGCGCTGGCGCGGCCGCAGCTGTCGAATGCCTTCACGCAGACGGAGACGAGCGGCATCGACATCATGATCGTCCTCGACGTCTCGCGCTCGATGCTGGCCGAGGACTATCAGACCGAGGACGGCCGGCGCGCGAACCGCATCGACACGGTCAAGCGCATCACCCGCCAGTTCATCGAGTCGCGCCCGGCCGACCGCATCGGCATCACCGCCTTCGCCGGCCGGCCCTATCTCGTCAGTCCGCTCACCCTCGACCACGGCTGGCTGCTGCAGAATCTCGACCGCCTGCGCATCGGCCTCGTCGAGGACGGCACGGCCATCGGCTCCGCGCTCTCCTCGGCCGCCAATCGGCTGAAGGATTCGGAAGCCAAGACCCGCCTCATCGTCCTGCTCTCCGACGGTGGCAACAACGCCGGCCGCGTCGCCCCCGCCACCGCCGCCGAGGCCGCCGCGGCCCTCGGGATCAAGGTCTACACCATCGGTGCCGGCAGCAAGGGCCCCGCGCCGTTTCCGCTGACCGATGCCCTCGGCCGCACGGTCTACACCATGCAGCAGTTCGACGTCGACGAACCCGAACTCACCCGCATCGCCGAGATCGCCAAAGGCAAGTATTTCGCCGCCACCAACACCCGCGCGCTCTCGGACATCTACAAGCAGATCGACCAGCTCGAGAAATCGAAGATCGAGGTCACCCAGTACCGCGAATACACCGAGCTCTACAAATGGTTCGCCGTCGCCGCCCTCGGCCTGCTCGGCCTCCATCTGGCGCTCGAACAGACGCTCTGGCGGCGGGTGCCGTGAACCGGGGCGCCTGAGGTTGAATTCTCTGCCTCAAAGAATTCAAAAAAACAAAGAGCTGAGGAAGACGATCGTGCCCGGCCGCACCCTTGCAGCCGATCGATCCGATCTGCCGAAGGGGAATCGCCTCAAGGAACTCAAAGAGCACAAAAGGAAGGCGGCTCGTCTTCGGCGTATCTTTGTATTTTCTGCGTCTCTGCGGCTCAAACTGGCCTCCGCATCGCGCCTCCAGCCCCCTCACCCCGGGCCTTTTCTTTGCGGTCTTTGAGTTCCTTGAGGCAACCGCTTTGCCGCAAAGACGCAGAGGAACAAAGACAGTCGTGCCCGGCCGCAACCTGCCGACCGACCATTCCGGCCTGCCGAAGAAGAATCGCCTCAAGGAACCCAAAGAACACAAAGGGAAGGCGGCTCGTCTTCGGCCTATCTATGCGTTTTCTGCGTCTTTGTATTTTCTGCGTCTCTGCGGCTCAAAATGGCCTCCGCATCGCGCCTCCAGCCCCCTCACCCCGGGCCTTTCTTTGCGTTCTTTGAGTTCCTTGAGGCCGAGAATCTCCTTCCGTCCCCGCCCACGCAACCGACGCCCTGAGCCCGCCAAGATCCGCGCAGCCTTTGCGGTTTTCAGGCGGCGCGCGGCGGTTTCGTTCCCGGCATGCAATACCGCACGTTTCCGAAAACCGATCTGCAGGTCAGCACGGTGGGCTTTGGCGTCTGGACCATCTCGACCGGCTGGTGGGGCCAATACACCGACGACGAAGCCGTGGCGCTGCTCCGGCAGGGATTCGACGCCGGCATGACGCTCTTCGACGCGGCCGACACCTACGGCTGCGGCCGGAGCGAGGAGCTGCTCGCCAAGGCGTTCCCGGACCGCCGCCGAGACGAGGTCGTCATCGCCACGAAGATCGGCTACGACTTCACCGCCTTCGGGAACGACAAACGCCGCGGGCAGATGGAATTCCCGCACGACTTCTCGCCCGCCGCGCTCCGCCAGGCCACCGACGCCGCTCTGCGCCGTCTCCGCACCGACCGGGTCGACCTCATGCAGCTGCACAACATCAGCATGCCCGAGGTCGAGGACGACGCGATCTGGGAGACGATGGAAGAGCTCCAGCGCGCCGGCAAAATCCGCTACTACGGCATGGCGCTCGGCCCGGCCATCGGCTGGCTCTACGAGGGCATCCGCTGCATCGAGCGGCGCAATCCGACCAGCGTGCAGCACATCTACAATCTCTTCGAGCAGCACCCCGGCGCCGCCCTGCAGCAGTCCGCGCGCGATTCCGGCAGCGATACCGGCTTCCTCGTCCGCGTCCCGCACGCCAGCGGCATGCTGGAGGGGCGCTACACCGCCGAGACCACCTTCCCCGACGGCGACCACCGCCGCCACCGCCCGCGCGCCTGGCTGCAGAACGGCCTCAAACGGGTCGAGAACATTCGCTTCCTCGAACAGCCCGGCCGCACCCTCGGCCAAGCCGCCCTGCAGTGGCTGCTGGTCGACGAACGCTGCATCGCCACGCTGCCCAACATCTACAATGCCGCGCAGATCGCCGAGTTCGCCCAGGCCCCCGACTCCCCGGCGCTGACGCAGGAAGAGCTCGACCGCCTGGCCGCCCTGCACGCCATCAACTTCGGTGCGCCCGAGGACGAGGTGAAATACAAGGGCACCATGACCCTCGAGCCCGCGGGCGCGGCCTGATCTCCGCCCCCGCGCTCCGGCGGGTCGTCGGAGCGCTGGGGAACTCTTGGCCGCAAAGACTCAAAAAACGCAGAGAGGCAGGGTGGAGCAGGTCTTCCTCGGCCGGCGCACTGCAGGAGCGGGAGCGGGAGGCCGCTTCGGTCGCCGGGCGCGAGCCGAGCACGGCGGGTTCTTGGCCGCAAAGACTCAAAAATCGCAGAGAAGGAGACAGATCAGTCTGTTCCTCTGCCGAGGCGCGGATGACCGCGGAGACGCTGCTCTTTAGGGACCCGCCTGTCCGCACCACTTCTCTGCATTTTCTGCGCCTCTGCGGCAAAACCGAACGACCTCCCTTCCGAGCCCGACGCTCCCCTGTCCCCTATTCTCTGCGTTTTCTGCGTCTATGCGGCAAAACCCGAACGTCCGCCTCCGAACCGGACCCCCTCCTTCCCCCTTTCTCTGCGTTTTCTGCGTCTCTGCGGCAAAAGAACCGGTCCCGTTTCCACCCACGATCCCGCCCTCGCACCGGACTTCCTTTGAGTTCTCTGAGTTCTTTGAGGCCGGCTGTTCCTGCCCCCTCACTCCGCGCTCTGACTTCCCCCACGGCTTCCCGCATTCTCTCCCTGCCCCCTGCTCTCACCGCTCTCACCCCTCTCTCCGCCGCCGTCTCCACCCCGCCGCCACCAGCAGCGCGCCGACGGCGCCCGCGGCCACGGTGCCCGGCTCGGGCACGCCCTGTAGGTGCAGGCCCCAGCTGATCAGCGTTCCCTGACCGAGGGACGCGACGTCGGCCACGAACAGGGTCCACGTGCCGTTCGCGTTCAGGCCGTTGAACGAGGCCAGCGTGGCGGTGCGCGGATCGATCGTGTCGACCGTGGCGGGATCGACGTTGCGTGCGTCCGGGCTCCAGGTCCCGCCGGTCAGCGCGCCGCCGCCGGGGTTGGTCACAGTCTGATACGTGTGGATGTCGTTCAACGCGCTGCCCGAGAACGTCACGGTCAGGCCGCTGTCGCCGTAACCGAAGGGCGAGCCCGTGGTGCGACCCACCCGATTCAACAGCACGGAAAACCCCGTCCCGCCCGGCGTGGAATGCACGAGGTAGACGTAGTAATCGCCGTTCAATCCGCCGCTGATGTTCAGCGTCACTTCCACGTCATCGAGCGAGAGGATCGAGCTGGTGCTGATCGTCTGCGAGAGGGCGATTCCGCTGAGGTTACCGTCGGGAATGACCACGTTCGGCGTGAAGCTGTAGGTCTCGTCGTAGAGCGAGGCCGGCAGCGCCGAAGGCAGCAGCGCTGCGGCCGCCAGCAGGGGAAGGAAGCAGGGCGTCGAGTCATGGCGGGAAACGGCAAAGCGCGCAAAGGGCGACGGAGGACTACGGTGCGATGGCCGTGCGGTAGAACCGCTGCGTCGGCGGCGGCTGGGTGGTGTCGACGTACTCGATCACGCCGACCCCGTCCGCCGTGACCGAGCCCGGAAACGCATTCCAGTTCGCGCCGAGATCGTCGGTGTACTCGATGAGGTAGCCGCGGCCGACGATCCCCTGCCAGCGGACGCGCGCGCCGACGCCGGGCTGCAGCTCGATCCCGACCAGGTTCTGCGCCGACGATCCCGTTGCGGCCACATTGACCGCGACCGTGCCGCTGCCGAATCCGCCCCGGCCGTCGGCCATCGTGTAGCTGAAGCTGTCCGCGCCGCTGAAGCCCACCGGCGGCGTATAGGTGAGCACCCCGCTGCTGACCGCCACGCTCCCGCCCTGCGCGCTGGCCGCCGCCACGCTCTGCAGCGTGAGCGGATCGCCGTCGGCATCGCTGTCGTTGAGCAACAGGCGGCTGGCCGGGAACGAGACCGGCGTGTTGCGCACCGTGTCGAGCGTGTCGGCACCGGCCAGCGGCGGCCGATTGACCACCAGGACGAAGTTCTGCGTCGCGTCCGGCGGCGCGCCGTTGCTGGCGGTGAAGACGAGCGGATACGACCCGCCGGTGCCCGCTGCCGGCACGCCGGTCAGGACGCCGGTGCCGGCCGTGAAGGAGACCCCCGCGGGGAGTGCGCCGCTGGTCAAAGCCAGCGACGGCGCGGGAGAAGCGGAGGCCTGCACGACGAAGCTGCCGTTGCTGCCGACCGTGAAGACGGTGGTCGCCGCGCTCAGGAACGTGGGCGCCGAGCCGGCTGAGCCGGTCAGCGCGATGTCGAACGGATTGGCCGCGCCGACGACATTGCTGGCGATGTGCAGGGCTGCACTCTTCGGCCCGGCGCTGCCCGGGCTGAAGGTGACGGTGAAGGTGACGCTGCCCGCGCCGACCGGGACGGTCGTGCCGCTCAGGCTGCTGACGGTGAAATCGGCCGCGTTCGCCCCGTCCTTCGAGACCACCAGCGAGGTCAGATCGGCCGTGCCCGGATTGGTGATGGTAAAGGTCCGTGCGCTCCCGCTCTGCCCCGCATTGACCAGGCCGAAGTCGACCGTGCTGACGCCATCGGTCAGCGCCCCGGCCTGACTGACCGCGATGTCCGGGGCCGAGGGCGGCAGGTTGGCTTGCGCGATGAACGGCGAGATGGTGTTCGCGCCGACGAAGCTGAAGCTGCCGCCGACGAAGAGATGATTACTCGCGTCGGTCGCCAGGGCCGCCACCGGGCCATCCACGCCCGAGCCGAGCGGCGACCAGCTGCTGCCGTTCCAGTGGGCGATCCGCTGGGCCGCGTTGCCCCCGGCGCTGGTGAAGTTCCCACCCACGTACACATTCGAACCGGACACGGCGATGGCGGTGACGAAGTCATTCACCCCGGTGCCGAGCGCCGACCAGGCCGAGCCGTCCCAGCGGGCCACGCGATTGGCCGAGACCCCGCCGGCCGTGGTGAAGTATCCGCCCGCGTACACATTCGAGCCGGACACCGCCAGCGCCTGCGCTTGCGAGTCGAGCCCGCTCCCGAGGGCCGACCACGCGCTGCCGTTCCAGCGCGCGATGTTCGAAGCCGAAGTGCTGCCGACCATGAAGAACGAACCGGCCGCGTAGAGGTTGCCTCCGGCGAACTGGAGCGCCCGCACCGTTCCGCTCGCGCTGCCGAGCGAGACCCAGGCACTGCCGTTCCAGCGCGCGATGTTCTGGGTCGAGGTCACGCCGCCGGCCGAGGCGAAGCAGCCGCCCACGTAGACGTCGGCGCCGTTCGCGGCCAGTGCGAGCACGTTCTCGGTGCCGCACACCCCGCTCGCCACGCCCGTGCCGAGCGCCGACCATGCGCTGCCGTTCCAGCGCGCCACGCGATTGGCCGCCACGCCGCCCGCGGTGGTGAACTTGCCACCGGCGTAGAGATCCGTCCCGCTGGCTGCCAGCGCGGTGACCGTGTTGTCGAGTCCGGTGCCCAGCGCCGACCAGGACGTGCCGTTCCAGCGGGCAATGCGATTGGCCGTGACGCTGCCCGCCGAGATGAAGCTCCCGCCCACGTAGAGATCCGAGCCGACGACGAGTGTGGCCTCGACGCTGTTCCCCAAACCTGACGTCGTCAGCGCCGCCCAGGCCGAGCCGGTCCAGCGCGCGATGTTGGCCGTCGGAATGCCGCCCGCGCGCCGCAGACTCCCGCCGGCGTAGATGCTGCCGCCCGTGGCGACCAGCGCGTTCACATAGGTGTCCTGCCCCACGAGGCTGTTCTCGATGCCCGTGCCGAGATTCGCCCAACTGCTGCCGTTCCAGACCGCCACCCCCGGCGCATTGCCGCCACCCGCCGTGGTGAAGCCGCCGCCCGCATAGACGAAGCCGCCGCTCGTGGTTAGGGCCATCACAGCGGCATTCGTGCCCGCGGCCAAGGCCGACCAAGTGTTGGTCACGCTGTTGTACTTCGCGATGAAGGACGCGAGGACGCTCGCGGCCCCGCCGCCGTTGGCCCGGCCGAAGCCGCCGCCGACGTAGAGATCGGTGCCCACGACCGTGAGCGCGAAGACGCTGTTGGACACGCCGACATCCCCCGACCCCGGCGTCGCGCTCCCGCTGCCGAGCCGGCTCCAGGCGCTCCCGTTCCAGCGGCCGATGAAGTTCGAGCGCACGCCGTCGATGAAGATGGCGTCGCCGCCCGCGTAGAGTACCGAGCCGATGTTCGCCAGCGCGTAGATGCCGCTGCCGAGCGTCACGCCGTTGCCGAGCGCCGCCCAGTTGGAGCCATTCCAGACGGCGATCTTGGCCGCAGCGATCCCGCCCGCATTGTTGAAATCGCCCCCGACGTACAGCGCCGCACCGATGAACAGCAGCGTCCGAACCCGTCCGTCCACCCCCGAGCCGAGGCTCGACCAGGTGCTGCCGTTCCACTTCGCCACCCGATTCGCCGGGGCGCCGCCGGCGTTGAGGAATTGGCCGCCGACATAGACGTCGGTGCCGCTGATCGCGATGGCCGAGACCGCGTTGTCCACGCCCGAGCCGAGCGCGGACCAGGCGCTGCCGTTCCAGCGTGCGATGTTCCGGATCGCCGACGACCCCGCCACGGAGAAGCTGCCGCCGACGTACACATTGCCCGAGCCGTCCACCGCCAGCGCGTTGACCGTGCCGGCGACTCCGGGCACGGAGCTGTTCAGGCTGATCCAATCGGCGTCGCTGAAGGTCGGGTCGATGCAAACCGGGTATTGCGCCCCCGCGTCGTCCACCAGCACCGCCAGTTCGTCCGTCGCCCGCACCTCCAGCCGCGCCGGCAGCACGCGCCCGGTGGCGTCGGTCACGCGCAAGCGGCTGTAGGCCAGCGCGCGACCCGACTCCCGCAGGACCAGCCGCGCGCCGAATTCCGCCGCTTCCGCCGTCGCGCCGGCGACCGCCAGGGCCACCACCAGCGCGCCGCGACCGCCGGGGCGCGCGGCGACGTGGAAATCCTGCCGCACGCCATCGACGCTGACCGAGAACTCCTCCGAGACGCCCGCTCGCCGCAGGAGCACGCTCTGCGCGCCGATGACCACCTGGCCGCGCGGCGCGAGCGGCTGCAACACCGACTCCGAGCGCCCCCAGGCCCGCGCCCGCAGATGCAGGCGGCCGCCCTTCTCGGAGGTCGATTCCAGCCACAGACCCTCCGCGTCGACCACCCCGGCCAGTTTCTGAAATCCCGTGTGCAGTCGCGCACCGGTCGCCGTCGCCTGCACGCCCAGCGCGTCGCCCTGATAGCTGGCCGTGACCCGCGCACCGAGTTCGTCGAGCGGAATGGCCGCAGCCTCGGCGGCGACGGCCGCGTGACGCGACGCGAACGCACTCACCGCCAGCACCGCGGCGGCGGCCAGGGCGCGGGACCAAACCGGAGCGACCGAAAAGCGGGACGAATTCATAAGGAGCGAACGCGCACGGCGTGCGCGGCTCCTCCTTAGCGGCGGCCGGTCGAAACGGTCGATACGTGTACCTACGTATCGGCCTTTCCCCTGCTGGCGACTGCGGGCTCCGGCTCAGATCGAACCAAGCAGATCCGCAGATTCGAGGGATTCGACGCAGATTCGAAAAGGAGGCTGTCGGCGGGCAGCACCGACTCTGTCCTCGAGAAGCCGACGCCACCACGCTTCGAGAATCTGTGCCCATCCCCCGAATCTGCGGACCGTTTCCTGCGGCGATTCGCGCGACCTGACCGTCGAGCGGGCGGCCGTTCAGCCCGGCCGACGCATCGTCTCCAGCGCGACCCGCGCGGCCGCTACGCGCGTCTCCACGCCGAGCTTGCCGAAGATGTGCTCGACGTGCTTCTCGACCGTGCGCGGGGCGGTGCCGAGGATGGACGCGATGTCCGCATTCGCCTTCCCCGCCGCCATCCAATAGAGCACCTCGGCCTCCCGCGCCGAGAGCCCCAGCGCGCGCAGGACGCCCGGCCCGGGCTCGGCCTCCTCGAGGAAGAGGAGCGTCAGTTCATTGCGCCCGGGCTCGACGAAACGGCGCACCTGCAGCGTGGAGGAACCGTCGGCCAGCGCCGCCGGCAGCGTCGGCGGTTGCCAGGCCGGATCGGCCCGATGCAGCAGATGCTCCGCCAGGCGGGTGGCGAAGAGAATGCGTCCGCCGGCATCGTGCACCAGCACCGCGCAATCGAGCGAGCGGCTCAGCTGCGCCTCGGCCTCGAGCCGCAGCGCGATCTCGGTTTCCAGCGCGCGCTGCAGCGCCCGCACGGCCAGATGCGTGCGGACATGCGCCACCACCTCGGCGGCGTGGAGCGGCTTGGTGATGTAGTCGATGGCCCCGACCTCGAACGCGCGAATTTTCTCGGTCGGATCGCCCAGCACGGTCAGGAAGATGACCGGAATGCCCGCCCAGCGCGGCTCGGCCTTGAGCCGCTGGCAGAGCTCGAGCCCGTTCATGCCGGGCATGAGCACGTCGAGCAGGATGAGGTCGGGCGTCAGGCGCTGCAGCAGCTCGAGCGCGCCTTCCGCGCTGTCGGCGATGCGCAGGTCGTAGCCCGCGCCGTCGAGCGCATCGTGCAGCAGGGCGAGATTCTCCGGGGTGTCGTCGACCAGGAGGAGCGTGGCGGTCGGGGAGTTCATGCGGCGGGAGGGACCGGGGCGAGGTTTTCGAGCCGTCGCGCGATTTCCGCCAGCTGAAAGCGCGCCGCCAGGGTGTGCAGCTCGACCGCCAGCGGAGCGCCCGGCGCCGCCGCCAGCTCCGCCAGCCGCTGGCGCAACGGCCCGATCTGTCCGCTCCGCGCCAGCGCGAGCAGTTCGACCCGCGTGGACTCCGCCAGGGCCTCGGCGCCGCCGATCGGAGCCTCGGATTCGGGCATCGCCGCATCCTCCCAGTCCCACTCCAGCTGCAGCGCTTCGCTCAGCCAGTCGAGCAGCGGCTCGACCCGCAGGGGCTTGGCGAGGAAGGCATTGCAGCCGGCCGCCAGCACTTCGTCGCGCTGCAGGGAAAGCGCCCCGGCCGAGACGGCCAGGATGGGCCAGGCGGCGCTCTCCGGCCGCGCCCGCAGGGCCCGCGCTACCTCGGTGCCGGGCCGATCCGGCAGGCGCAGATCGAGCAGCACCGCCTCGATCGCCGGCAGCTCGGCCACCCGCGCCAGCGCGCCGGCCGCATCGACCGCCTCCTCGAGCACGAAGCCCAGCGGGCCGAGCAGATCGCGCAGGAAGGCGCGATTCGTGGCGTGGTCGTCCACCACCAGCAGTCGCGGCGCGCGGCCGAGCACGCGCCGGCGCCGCCGGGCCAGCGACGCCGCCATTGCACCCGCTGCGCCCGCATCCTCCGCGCGGGGCAGCGCGACCGTGGCGACGAACGTGCTCCCCTGCCCCAGCGCACTCTCGACGCGCAGCGTGCCGCCCTGCAGCGCGAGCAACCGTCGGCACAGCGCCAGCCCGAGCCCGGTGCCGGCCACGTCCGGCCGCCCCTCGCCCGCCTGCGCGAAGGCCTCGAAGATCCGCTCCTGCTCGGCCGGGGCGATGCCGCAGCCGGTGTCGACCACCGCGAACTCGATCTCGTCGCCCGCCAGCGGCCGCGCGCGCAGCCCGATCTCCCCCTGCGCGGTGAACTTGACCGCATTGCCCAGCAGGTTCTCGAGCACCTGACGCAGCTTGGCCGCATCGCCCTGCACGCGCCGCGGCAGGTCGGGCGCGAAGGAGGTCGTCCAGCGCAAACCCTTCTCCTCGGCGCGGCGGCGGGCCTCGGCAGCGCACGTCTGCAGCAGGCGCGGGAGTTCGAACGGCGCCAGGCGCAGTTCCAGCCGACCCGCCTCGATCCGCGCCAGGTCGAGCACTTCGTCGATCAAATGCAGCAGCTGCTCGCCGCTCGCCCGGATCACGCCCACCTGCTCCGGCGCGCGCTCGCCCTGCATGCCGCCGCGCAGCAGCAGTTGCGAATAGCCCAGGATGGCGTTGAGCGGCGTGCGCAGCTCGTGGCTCATGTTGGCGAGGAAGAGGCTCTTCGCCTCGTTGGCCGCATCGGCCCGCGCCACCGCCTCGCGCAGCTCGCCGGTGCGCTGCGCGATCAGCCCCTCCAGCCGCGCCCGCTCGCGTTCCTCGGCCCGCAGCCGACGCCGCACCAGCAGGGTCAGCAGCCCGCCGCCCAAGAGCGCGTAGCCCGCGAACGCCCCCCAGGTCCGCCACCACG
Source organism: Verrucomicrobiota bacterium (assembly GCA_018240025.1). Classification (GTDB taxonomy): domain Bacteria; phylum Verrucomicrobiota; class Verrucomicrobiia; order Chthoniobacterales; family SZAS-18; genus SZAS-18. Next base: position 11,046 of record JAFEGM010000057.1, on the reverse strand, counting down.
GCGGCGCGACTTCGAAGGGGAAGCGCGCCACCGGACTGAGCTGGCCGAGCGCGCTCCGCGCCCGCACTTCGAAGGCGTAGGCGCCTTCCGGCAGCTGCCCGAGATCGGTCTCGCGCCGCGCGCTCGGGGCCGACCACCCGTCGCGAAAGCCGACCAGCCGCGTCTCGTATTCCCAGGCCGCCCCGGTGAAGACTTGGGGCAAGGCATACGTCAGGCGGAGCGCCCGCCGCGCCTCGGCCGCGAAGACGGGCCGCGCGCCCGGACCGACCGGCAGCTCGCGCTCGAGTTCGGGCGCCAGGCGGATCAGCGGCGCGACCACCGGCGCGCGTTCGCGGTAGTCGCGCCAGTCGCAGCGGATCAACCCCAGCGCGGCCGTGGCCCAGAGCCGATCGCCCTCGGGCCGGCGCTCCGCGTAGAGCAGGCGATGGCCGCCGTAGTAATCGAGCAGATTGACCACCTCGCGCGCCACCACGCGGTCGACCTGCCCGTCCGGCTGCAGCCGCACCAGGCGGCGCGCCACGCCGTTGGCCAGGTTGGTCAGCTGCACCCAGAGCCCGCCGTCCGCATCGAAGACCAGCGCGGCCGGCAGATCCGGCCCTTCCGCCCAGAGCCGCCCGCGCCCGTCCTCGCGAAAGCGCCCGTCGGTCCGGTCGCGCCGGAAGAGCCCCACATTGGTCATGAAATACGGCTCGCCGGGTCCGTCGAAGACGAGGTGGTGCGCGAAGGTGTCCTCCCGCACGCGCGGCGGCTCGGGGATCGTGACGACCCCTTCGGGCCAGCCGCCCGGGCCCGGCCGCAGGCGGCGAAAGCCCTGCCGATGGCTCGCCAGCCAGAGCGTGCCGTCCGCCTCCCACGCGGCGGAATTGAAGTCGAAGCCCAGCCCGTGCCGCGCGCTTCGCGTGCTCCAGCCCTCGCCCTGCCGCTGGACCAGCCAGACCTCCGCTTCCCCAAAGGCGAGCACCGCCGCGCGACCTGGCACGGCCGTGACCAGCAGCAGCGGGGTCGTGAGCAGCGTGTGCGCCGCCTGCGCGCCGGGTGCGAGCAAGTGCAGGCCGTTCTGCGCCGCCACGCCGAGTTGGCCGTCGATTTCCACCAGGCCCGACGGACGCGTGTTGCCCGGCAACGGCAGCGGTCGGAAATGCGCCGGCGCGCCCGGCCCGGCCGGGGTCAGCGCATAGACGCCCGATTCCTGCGCCGCCACCATCTTCCCGTCCCAGCGCCGCAGGCCCACGCCCCGACTCCGCTCGACGCCATCGCGCCGCAGAAAGATGCTGTAGGGCGACGGCAGATCGAGCCGCGCCGCGCCGAAGTCGGTCCCCAGCCAGAGCCCGCCCTGCGCATCCTCGAACAGACAGCGCACCGCGTGATCCTCCAGCCCGCGCGTTTCGTCCATCCGCCAGGCCAGGCCGTTCGGCAGCGGAATCCAGACCCCGCCCGTGCTCAAGGCCAGCGCGTGCCGCCCCGAGCTGAGCCGCCGTCCGCTCCGCAGCGTCGCTCCCGCCGGGAACGCCACCGACGCCTCCGGCTGCCGTTCCCAGCGCGGTCCCGCCAGCCGCCAGGCCTCGCCCGTGGCCGTGAGCACCCGCCAGCCGTCCGCTTCCCGCCAGACGTGCAGCCGCGGGGAGGCGAGCAAGGCCGCCTCCATCGGCAACGCCCGCGGCGCGCCCTCGCCCCATTCGAAGAGCCCGACCCCCGGCAGACGGACGAAGCAGGACGTCGCGTCCCCCGCGAACAGCTCCGGCGTCGACGCCGCGCTCGGCCCCGCGCTCCCGCCCGGCAGGGGCCAATCGCGCCAGCCCTGCGCCGCCGTGAATTCGCCGACCATCCCCGGCAGGCTGCTGCGGAAGCCCCCCGCGCTCGGCAGGATCGCCCCCGGCGGCGCGTCCGTCCTCCGCAGCTCCCGCAGGCTCGTCCGCCCGAGCCCATCGCGCTCCAGCCGCGCGAACCCCCGCTCCGCCGCCATGAAGACCGCGCCGTCCGCCCCCGTGGCCAGCCCCCGCACCGTCCCCAACGGACTCGCCATCCGCTGCCATTCCGCCCCGTCGAACGCATGCACCGCCTCGCCCGCGCCGAGATAGATCACCCCCTCCGCCCCCTGCCCGATCGCCCCGATCGCCGGCCCCCCCCGGTAATCGTGCGGCAGATACGACGTCACGAACAGCCGTCCCGCCTCCGCATCGCCATTCGCGCCGCCGCCCGCCCCCACGTCCGCCCCGAGCCGCAAGGTGAGAACGCAGGCCAGCAGCCCCTGCAAAAACCGCCCCAGCCAAAGTCGCCCCCAAGCCCCGCCCCCGAGCCACCCTCTCCCCCCGCCCCCCGCCGCACGCAGCTTTCGGCCCGGATTCATGATCAGCGCAAGAAACGCGGCGGAGCCTAGGACCCAGCGTCGCCCGCCGTCGAGGTCAATCGGCCGCCGTCCCGTGATCGCCCGTCGGTCCCGAGAGGAGAGCGAGGGAGCTTCAACACCGCTCGCAAAAGCGCAAAAGGACTGCGACCCCGCTCACTCCGACCCTCAGCTCCTGCTCCTGCCACAGCTCTCCAGTCTCCGATCTCCTGTCTCCGGTCTCCCGTCTCCGCTCCTCCCCTCCCCCGCTCCCCCGCTCCCCCGCTCCCCCGCTCCCCCGCTCCCCCGCTCCTCACGCAACCGCGCGGAGCTGCTCGCAAAGCAGCGCGGCGGCCGGCGAGAGGGGCAGGCCGGCCGCGCGGGCGATGCCGACCTCGTGCCGGACAGAGGGATCGAGGGACCTCAACACCAGGCGGCCAGCGACCATGCTCTCGGCGGCTTGCGAAATGAGCGCGACGCCCCGCCCGGCGGCCACCTCCAGCAACAGGCTGTTGGCGCCGTCGCACTCGGCGGCGATCTCCGGGCGGCGGGGGGCTGCGGCCAGTAAGCCTTCGAGCATCGCGTGGTAATCCGCGTATTCGTCGCGACGGAAGACCACCAGCCGCTCCTCGCCGAGTCGCGCGAGCGGGACCGACTTGCGCCGCGCGAGTCGATGCTGCGCGGGCATGGCGAGCTGAATCGCGTAGGTGCGCAGGGGCTCGAAGTCCAGGCCGCGCGCATTGGTCTCGCGCGGTCGCGGCACGACGGCGAGATCGAGGGCGCCGCCCCGGAGTCGGTCGGCCAGTTCGTTGCCGCCGAGATCATGCAGCGTCACGGTCACTTCCGGGGCCGACCGCCGATAGGCCGCCAGCGCGGCCGGCAGCAGTTCGACCGTCAGCGAGGGCGCATAGCCGACGTGCACGACCCCCGACGCGGTCGAGCCGAGCGCACGAACTCGCTGGATGCACGCCTCGAACTCGCCCAGCAGGACCCGCGCGCGTTCCAGGAGGAGTTGCCCCGCCGGCGTGAGGGCCACGCCGCGCGGCTGGCGCCGGAGCAGGCGCACGCCCAGTTCATCCTCCAAGGCCTGCAGCTGCCGGCTCAAGGCGGGCTGGGCCACGCGCAACCGGCTCGCGGCCAGGGTGAAGCTGCCTGCCTCCGCCACCGCCACGTAGCTTCGGAGATGCCGCAGTTCCATGGCCCCACGCTATGCCGATTCGGCATCGATGCGCGCCCAAAGTAGTATTGGTCGCGAATCCGCGCGCGCGGTAAGGGCGGCGTCAGTCCGATCCCCACCGTTTCTCCCCATGCAGGCCCTCGTTTACCGCCGCTTCGGCGGCCCCGAAGAACTCCGCCTCGAGGAAAGGCCGGCACCGCAGCCCCGCCGGGGCGAGGTGCTCGTGCGGCAGCACGCCTCCTCGCTCAATGTGATCGACGCCCGCTCCCGGCGCGGGGAAATGGCGCCGTTCGTGAACGGCAAGTTCCCCAAGATTCCCGGGGCCGACGTGGCGGGGATCGTCGAGCAGGTCGGCCCGGGCGCGAGCCGCTATCGGCCCGGCGACCGGGTCTTCGGAGCGACCAATGCCTTTCACGGTGGCGCCATGGCCGAACTGGTCGCCGTGCCGGAAAGCGCGCTCGCCCCGCTCCCGCCGGGGCTCGACTTCGTCCAGGCCGCCGCGTTGCCCATCGCCGGCCTGGCCGCCCTGCTGGCCGTGCGGGAGTTGGCCCACACGCAGCGCGGCGACGAGGTCCTGATCCACGGCGGCTCCGGCGCGGCCGGGCTCTTCGCACTCCAGCTGGCCAAACTCCTGGGCGCCCGCGTCACCACCGTCAGCGGCGCCGCCGGCGCGGCCGCCTCGCGCGCCCTCGGCGCCGATGCGACCCACGACTACCGCGAGGGTCCGGTGGAGTTTTCGCGGAAATTCGACGTCATCCTCAACTTCTCCAGCCAGTATCCCTTCGCGCTCGCCCGCCCCCAACTGACCCCACGCGGTCGGTTCGTGGAGGCGTCGCCCACCATTCCGAAGGTCCTGGGCAGCCTGCTGGCCAATCCGTTCCGGCGGCAAAAGCACCTCATGCTGATGGCCAGCGCCCGGACCGCCCCGCTGACCGAGCTCGCGCAGGCCGTCCAAGCCGGCCGCCTGCGCGTGTCCATCGCCCAGGAATTCCCCCTCGCCGACGCCACCCGGGCCTTCCGCGAGCAGGAGAAAGGCGGCACCATCGGCAAGATCATCCTGCGGATCGGTCACGAGACGCGCTGAGCCCAACGGTTGCGCGTCAACCGACGTCGCTGCCTCCCGCAAGCCGGATGCAGCGCCCCATAGCCGCGCTCAGCGCCAACGTCCTGGCATCGTCGCTCCGCTGCTCCTCCGCTCCCCTGCTCCTCCGCTCCTCCCTCTTTTCCTTGGGCGCGCGGCCGAGGCGGGGTACGCTGAATCCATGAATATCCGCCAGGTCTTCGGCCTCGTGCATCGGATGTACCTCGAAGGCGTGGTCGAGTCCTATGCCATCGGCGGTGCGGTCGGGGCGACGTTCTACCTCGAGCCAGTGGCCACGCTCGACGTCGATGTCTTCGTCGCCTTCCGCAGCCCCGGGTTGCTGGTCGATGCGCGGCCTGTTTTCGAGTGGCTCCAGGCGGCCGGCGGAGAGTCCGAGGGCGAGTACGTCATTCTCGCCGGGACTCCGGTACAGATTCTTTCCGCCGGCACTCCGTTGGTCGAGGAGGCCATCCGCGACGCGGCGGTGCTGGAGGTCGAAGGCCAGCCAGTCCGCGTGTTCAGCGCCGAACACCTCGCCGCCATCGCGCTGGAGGTGGGACGGGCGAAGGACAAAGCCCGTCTCCTGCAATTCATCGAAGAAGGCGTGCTCGACCCCGACCGTTTCGAAGCCGTTCTGCGGCGCCATCACCTCCTGGACCGCTGGACCGCCTTTCAGCGACAGTTCCTGGCATGAACGACCTGCGCCAAATTCTGGCCAGCAAGGCCGCCCTCCGTCGCCGCCTGGCTCGGCTCCCCGTGGCCGAGAAACTGCGGCTGGTCGAACAGCTGGCCGAGCGCACCCGCGCCATCCGCCGGCACCAGCCAAGCCGCCCACCGCACCCCGACGGCGAGCGCTCCGCCTAGACTTGCTCCGACGATTCGGCTAATGACCCCCAATATTCAATCATCCGCCATGCACCCTCGAATCTTTATCGCATCCTCGGGCGAAAGCGTAGCAATAGCAGAAGAGATACGCAGGGCATTCACCGGGTTGGCACAGGTCACAGTTTGGAATAAGGGTATCACACCGAGTGTAACGACAATTGAAGCACTCTTCCGTCAAATAAAGACGTCCGACTTCGCGATCTTCGTATTCCACCCAGATGACACAACCACTATCAGGGGCGAGACACTTTCCACTACTAGAGATAATGTAATTTTTGAACTAGGACTCTTCGCCGGAGCGTTAGGCCGCGAGCGGTGCCTAACAATCATCCCGACCGGTCATGATATTCGAATTCCCACTGATCTATTGGGAGTCTGTATGCCCAGGTACGATCCAGCTGATCTCAAGACCGCGTGCAGCTGTTTGTGGAATGCGATCACCACATCATTCAAGGCGATGCCTTTGTTTGTAACTCGCTACCTCTCAGCCGAGGGCGAGGGGCCAAATCTCGCCAAAGTCGACCTGAAGCGAGCGTATCGTTTCCTTTTGTACATGTTTCGCTCCGAAGACTTCGACACTTTCCGGGCACTAGACTTAGCGTTTCACCGCTGGGAGGAGATTCTGGGGGCCTCGCTTGGTGCTTCTGGCCAAGCGGCATCTGGTCAAGCAATCAACATTTCCTCGGAAATCATTAAGGCTTGCACATCGCTCTTTAGCCGAGGCAAGTGCAAATTATTTCGGAGGATCTTGGTCATAGACAGCGAGATGCTCCGCAATGCGGGAAGTTTGCACATACTTAGCCGCCTTCGTGAGATCGAGGAGGATTGGCGGTTGGCGTGGGCCGATCTCAACGTAGAAACTCGTGTTTTGCCTTGGTTCAAGGATAGAAACCCCGGTACGCAAAGCCGAATCGCTTCCTTGCATGACTTTGCCGCCTTCTCCTCAGAACACCACCGATTAGCAATTGTCGAGACTACGCTAACGGCTCCAACGGATAACTCTGCTGTCCCCGAATGTGAAATTAGGACTGACGCCGAGCAAGTTGACCGCCTTCAGGACGCGTTTGATCGACTCTGGGAGGTTGAGGCGAAGCCAATACGTGAAATCCTCCATCAATGGAAAGAGGTGCCGAGACGAAGGGTGCCGCCCCCAGCAACGTCTCCGGCAATAAAGGCAAAGGAGTACTTCCTACAGCATCACTACGATATCCGTTCGCCTTGTGCGGTTATTATAGAGGTCGGGTACTTTGATGCGCGTACATACTCCGACGGAGATAGATTTGAGCACGTAGATGACGCACTTTGGCTTCGGGACGAACTGCGGCACATGCTACATTCCGTGCGCGACCGAATTTTGTTAGATACCTTCATCAATGACCTTGCGGCGCCGGTTTGTGGATACGAGTGTGCTCAATCGAGTCTGCTTCGATCATCTGGTGATCGCGATTCCACTCTTTCCCCGTGGCGAGAAATGTTGATGCAGAATGTCCAATTCGCTGATCTCCGTGAGGACTGGGAGCTATACTCCATGAACTCAACTAGAAATCGGTTTGCGGAAAGGCTGAAAAAATTGCTTAAGCAAAAATGCGCTGGTCTAAGTGTTGGCGGCGTTGCCGCTAAAGACCAATACTTTGCAGAAACGGACACCGGTCGGATCGTGGTGGGACACCGCGGAGAAAAGGGGGGCATTGTTCCCCGCTGTTCCGGGCTTATGGCTCAGCATTATTTTGATCTCGCTACGACTGCGTGCAACAGAATTCCCTTGATTGAGGAATTGTGGATATTTGATTTTAGCAGGGCGTCTGAAGCAAATGCAGTGCGTGGTGGCGCCGCGGCACTTCCAACGTTATTTGGTTTGAAGCCCGGACTTCGCCTAAAGATTGTAAACGCCGTATATCAGCGAGATACAAACTCTCAGGGTGATTTGTTCAGCTTAACCATTCCGTAACAATGGTCTACCTAGATCACGCCGCTAGCTCACCATGCCTTCCGATTGTTGTCGATGCGATGGCTCCGTTCTGGACAAACGCACCGGCAAACCCGTCCAGCATTAGTCACGCGTTCGGCCGGGCAGCCGCAGATGCGGTGGAATTGTCTCGCAGTCAGGTTGCAGCATTGGCCGGAGCATTGCCTGAGGAAGTTATCTTCACGTCCAGCACGACTGAAGCAAATAACCTAGCTATTTGCGGCCATATTTCCCATTTGTCAGAAACTAAGCGGGCCAGCGAGCGGATTCATGTACTTACGGTTGCAACAGAACACAAATCAGTGCTTGGACCGATGGAGTATCAAAGGACACTCGGCGTAGATGTCGAGGTTATCGATTGTGTGAATGATGGAACTGTGGATCTCGGGGCACTAAAAAGAGCTATAAGACCGAATACGGCGTTGATTTCGGTGATGTGGGCAAACAATGAAATCGGGACGATCAATCCGATGCTGTCTATTCTAGAGTTTTGCCGCGAGCGCCGAATCCCATTGCACACGGATGCTGCGCAGGCCGCGGGAAAGGTTGAGATTCGCACGAGAGAAAGGCCTGAATTCATTTCCTTTGGTGCCCACAAACTTGGGGGACCCAAAGGCGTCGGTGCCCTCATTGTAAGAGGCCTCGCGAGCAAGCACTCCATTGCCCCAATCATTTTTGGGGGGGGGCAAGAGTACGGATTACGCGCGGGAACGTTGAACGTAGCGGCAGTGGTCGGGTTTGGCGTTGCCTGCCGAGAAGTAGCGAAGGATCTAACAGGCATTGGGGCTCGATTACGCATTCTTCGTGACCTCTTGGAAGATAGAATACTCGAAGCGGTTTCAGAAGCTATAGTGAATAGTAGGGATTCGAATCGCCTCCCTCATATCTCAAGCATCACGCTCCCCGTCCGAAATGGTGTTGATGTCATTGAAAAGTTTGAAACGATTGCCTGTTCTTCGGGCTCAGCTTGCCTCAACCATGATAATCAGCAGAGCCATGTGCTAAACGCTATGGGCATTCGGGGGCAGGCCGCGCGTAGTACCGTGCGATTTAGCGTAGGTTGGAACACCACAAGAGAGGAAATTTCAATTGCAGTTGAGGAGGTGAGAGGTTTGGCGAAGCGGTATTCTAAGTGAGGCCGGAACGATATCGGCGCCAACAGAGTTCTACCGGATAGATGGTGATTGACTTTGTTTCTTCCAACCTTCTATACTTTTGAATGCCACAATTCGCTACGTATGCAAACCTTCGAGAGTGGGCCCGAGAATCTCGGCCTGGATTACGTACCCTAGCTAAAGAGCCGCTATGGACGAAAGACACCTTTCTCTCGCATAGCTCCAAGGATGATGATAAAGTCGATGGCGCGATTCGGATCCTACAAAATCACGGCGCCCGAGTTTACGTTGATCACTACGACCCTGCAAACATGAAGGAGAATTGTGTGGCCATTGCGGCACACGTCCGGTCCGTAATCTCTGCTTGTAAGAAATTCGTTTTGCTAGCCACGCCGCAGAGTAAGGACTCTAGATGGATGCCCTGGGAGCTTGGGCTGGCCGATGGCATTCGATCACACATAAATGCTGCAGTTTTTCCTGCTGCTGAGCAGCCATTCGATCAGGACTGGGCTCAGCAAGAGTACCTAGCACTTTACAGGAAAATAGTCTGGGGAAAGCTTACCGGCTACAATAATGAGCTGTGGTTGGTATGGGATGCAAAGCTCAACCAAGCAGAGCCGCTATCAGGATGGTTGGCTAGATAGATTACCGCTCCTCCTTAGATGCGCCCCTTCACGGCGAGTCGTCGGTAGTGCTCACCCAAAACCGTTAGCTTGCAGGATTTGCTCTCCATCGCTGCATGCCACATGTGCGGCGCGTCAACGGGCACGACCAGGTTGACACGGTTGTAAGTTTGGAGAACCTTGAATATTGCAGTATTATGACGATTGGGTGCGGGGATACTAGGATCGGAAGGCGTCGGACGTTCCGGCTCGAATGTTGGGTCGAGTTTGAATTCTGCCCCCGCTTCTGGGAAAAATTCAGGAAGTCTACGTAAATCGGAGGGCGGAATGGACGGTATCACTTCACGAAGTGATACAAAATTTGTAACGTTTGTTTTGAAAACTGGGCGCTGGTCCCACGGCCCGAGCGATTGGTCGATGTGCGCATAGATTCCTCCTGGGCTCACGTCCCCGACGAGGTTGGAAGCTGCACCACTAAGGGCGTCGACAAGTAGCGCAGTAAACACTCCGGCTCCGTTTTCTTCTGTTGCATACTGATCGGCGGTGGACGCAGTGAGGATAGTAGTGCCTTCCTTCAACTCAGCCATGGCGGTCACGGCGACGTTTCCAGCGATTCCCGAGTGGCAACTGTCCAAAATGATCACCTTGTTCTTCGCTGGCGACGCGTTTGCAAAGCTGAGCACATCGCTAAGTGCAACTCCGTCGTCACCGGTCTTTGAATCGCTAGCTAGAAGATAGCCGCCCGTGCTTTCGATGTATCCGTGGCCTGCAAAATAGAGGAGGGCAATATCTGAGGCTCCTCGAAATAGTTCTTTAATTGCGTCGCGGAGTTCGGCCCTGCTAACGGCGTCCTTTGGGCCAGTGCCAGTCAGCAGCTTATACCCGAAATTCACGCTGCCGTCGGCATGACGTTCAAGAAGTGGTTTAATGCTGTGAGCATCAGACACGCATCCGTACAACGGGGAAACGTACTGATAGTAATCAATGCCCACAACAAGAGCCTTGCGCATCAGCGTGAACCTCCTACCAGTTTTTTCAGATTGTCCCACGTCCACGCATACAGTTTATCGCTGGAGAGCGCCGCAGTTGGCTTCGTGCAGTTCTTCTCGGCGTAGGCGCGCAGTAGGAAGTACTCCATTCCTTTCTCTCGCGCGATTTCAACCTCGGCGCTCACACCCTTGGCAGTATGTGTCTTCTCGCCGCAGAGAACGATGACCACGTCGATGTTGTCCATCCGCCGTCTGACCTTTTCCTTCCAATCTCCCGGTAGGTGATCCTTCACAGATGCATCTTTGAAATCGAATGGGCTGTCTTCGTTCCTGGCCTGTCCGGCCAGCAGCATCTTTGCATCTGAGTCGTTGTCGTAGTCGAAACTTATGAAGACGCGCTTCTTGTTTGCCATAGCAGTGAAGAGTGCCTTTTTTGATTACCGCTGGCAAGTTCAAGTTTCGTAGTCTCGATATTCTGGGTCACAGCTATTCCGGTGAGTTCGACGGCGGATACGGATATGGCTGTGCCGCTGCGTCGCCGCAGGCGGCTTAGTGGGTTATTTGGTGAACCGGCTGGTCGCGATACTGAAGTGTAACAATAAGGCACGACGACCTATCTCTTCGTGGTGGAGCCGATGCGGGGGTGCAACCGGGCGGGTCGGGATGTAGGAAGAAGGTGTAAGGTTTCTTCTCAGGGGCTGAGTGTGCCCCATTGAGACATGCGTTCCTACCGCATCAAGCCCACGAAAGATGTAAACACTTGGTTTGCTGCAGATCCCGTTGCAGGTTGAACAAACAGAGCGGCGGCCAGCGCCAGACGCCCGAGCAGATCGACGGCGCGGTGCGGCAATTGGTCAGCAAGGCGGTTCTTCGGTTGTTTTTGTAGC
>JAFEGM010000056.1 GCA_018240025.1 Verrucomicrobiota bacterium | reverse complement strand
TCGAGATGATTGGTCGGCTCGTCCAGCAGCAGGAGATCCGGCGCCATGGTCAGCAGCCGGGCGAGATGCGCGCGCATGACCCAGCCGCCGCTCAGTTCGCGCAGCGGCCGCGCGAGATCCCGCTCGCGAAAGGCCAGGCCCGCGAGGATGCGCCGGGCCTTCGGCTCGAGCTGATAGCCGCCGAGTTCGTCGAAGCGCCCCAGCGCCTGATGGTACGCGTCGGAATCGCCCGCCTCCGGCTCGGCCAGGATCTTCTGCAGTCGGCCGATTTCCGGCGTGATGGCCATGGCCAGCTCCAGCGCCGTCTCGTCGCCCGTGGGCGCCGTCTCCTGCGGCAGGAAGCCCATCGTGATGCGCCGGTCGCGCGTGACCTGGCCGGTGTCCGGCGAATTCTCGTCCAGGATGATCGAGAAGAGCGTGGACTTGCCCGCCCCGTTCGGCCCCACCAGCCCGATCTTGTCGCCGCGATTGACCTGCAGCGAGACGTCCTCGAACAGCACGCGTCCGGAATACGACTTGGAGAGATTGGAAAGCGTCAACATGGCAAGGCCCGCGGGGCGCGCAGGCTAGCGGGAAATCCGGATTTCGAAATCCGAAATCGGCGAAGAGGCCTCAAGCCGATCTAGCTTTGCTGCAGCGGACGGCCCTCAACGACGGAAAGGCGCCTTCACCGCCGCGGATATCCTCGCAGCGCGGATATAGAGAGCGCCATTGACCTTTATGGTAGCCTGCAGGCATGAAGCGCGTTTTCCTATCCTTGCTCTGCCTCGCAACTGTTGCCGCGTCCGATACGTATCCTGTCCTGAAAACCAACAATGGCACCGAGTATCGGAACGCACGCGTGTCGGGCGTAGAACCCGACGGAATCACGATCTTTCACGCCGGTGGCGTCGCAAAAATCCTGTTCCGGGAGCTGCCAAATGCATTGCAGGAAAAATACGGCTACAACGCAGCCGCTGCTGCGAAAGCCGAAGCTGCCGATAGAGCTGCACAGGCAGCCATTGCAGTACAGGCTCAGCAGGATGCAGCTACGGCGGCGAAGGCGCGCCTGGAGCAGGAGAAGCAACAGGCCCAAGCGATGCGTGAGGCTGAGCGCAAGCGGATGGCTGGCGGAGGGGTAGGCGGGGCGTCCGCCGCCCTAAAGCCGAACGAAACCGCGTTGACGTACGAGGAGCGAAAGCGGCTAGAGCGCGAGATCGCCGCCGGCCGGATCGTTCGTCAGGTGCGACGCGAGGAAGATGCCAAGGATCGCGCCGCCGTACGTGAGGAGCGAAAGCGCATCAAAGAAGAGGAGAAGGAAGAGGCAGAGGCGAAGTAGAATCGGGGCAAGACGCGCCCAACGCCGTGGAGCGGACGGCCGTTCACGCCGGTTGCATGACACTCAGGCTTCGTATTCCTCCGCAACCTTTCGCTCACCAGACACCAGCCAATCATCTATCGATCGCGAACCTCTGAGCCGTTCTCCAGAGTAGATCGATGCGCTGCCGCCACCGGGACTCGAACCCGGACGCCCTTGCGGGCCGCGGATTTTAAGTCCGCTGCGTCTGCCATTTCGCCATGGCGGCGGCCGCGCGGGAAGGTGGCCCGGCGGGCGCGGCTCGCAAGGCTGGGCTCCGCTGCGCCGCGTTTCAGCGCGTGCAACTCTCCCACCTTCGGCCTTTCCCTGCGGCGTGGGGTGTGCGTGAATCCAACGTCCCCCCGATGACCGCTCTCCGCTTTTCCGTGGTCATTCCGTTCTACAACGAGGAGGGCAATGCCGCCGACCTGCTGGGCGAAGTCGCGCGCGCGCTCGACGCACTGGGCGGGAGCGGCGAGGTGCTGATGGTCAACGATTGCAGCCGCGACGGCACCGCGGCGGTGCTTGACGCCCAGGCGGCGCGCGATCCGCGTTTTCGGGCCATCCACGCGCCGCGCAATGCCGGCCAGGCGGCCTCGCTCTACCGCGGCTTCCTGCAGGCTCAGGGCGAGTATCTCGTGACCATGGACGGCGACGGCCAGAACGATCCGGCCGATCTGCCGCGGCTCTTCGAGGAACTGCAGCGGACCGGGGCGGACATGATCGTGGGCATTCGGGCCGCGCGGCGCGACTCCGCGCTGCGCAAGACGATGTCGCGCGTGGCCAACGCCGTGCGGCAGCGCATTCTCCGCGACGGCTGCACGGACAGCGGCTGTGCGCTCAAGATTTTCCGCCGCGAGGTCGCGCAGGCCTTCATTCCGCTGAAGACGCTCTACAGCTTCCTGCCGGCGCTGGCGGTGCAGGGCGGATATCGGGTGGTGCAGGCGCCGGTGGCTCACCGCGAACGCCGCGCGGGCGTTTCGAGCTACGGGCTGTGGGTGATGCTCTGGCGCCCGCTCGTCGATCTGCTCGGCATGTGGTGGTTCACCCGCCGCACGTTTCCGGTGCGCGGGTTGGCGGAGGCGGACGATCCCGAAACGAGGCCACGCTAACCACGGCGCGTCAGCGGTCGCCTCGGTCGTCCTGCCGGAATTGGATCGTGGCTGCGTCCGCCGGATGGCGTGCCTGGATCGACGTGTAGAAACGCCTAAACACCTCGAGATCGGCCTCCACGTCGCCCGTCGGCATCAGGAGCGGGCCGAAGCCGCCGACCTTGCGGCCGTAGTCGAGATAGGTGCAGAGGATCGGCACGCCAGCCTTGAGCGCGATGTGGTAGAAGCCGGATTTCCAATACGGTCGGAATTTGCGCGTGCCCTCCGGGGTGATGGCCAGCATCATCGAATCGCGCTCGGCGAAGCGGGCGACCATCTGCTCGACCGCATTGAACTGCGCACTCCGGTCGACCGGGATGCCGCCCAGCCAGCGGACCAGCCCGCCCAGCACGGGCGCCTTGATGACCGAGTCCTTGACCATGAAGCCGTAGTCGAAGGAGAACAGCCCCAGCGCCGAGGCGCAGAGCACGCCGATCGGCAGGTCCCAGTTCGAGGTGTGCGGATAGAGGATGACGACGAACTTGCGGCAGGGCGGCAGTTCGCCTTCGAGCTTCCAGCCGATGGCGCGCACGAGGAAGCGCGCCACGCGCTGCATGGCCTTGCCTTTCGGCCGACGAATGGGGGAATCGGACATTGGGGGGACGCCGTTTTAGCGTTCCCCGCGGGCGATCTCAACTCTGCGTCGACGCCCCAGCCTCCTCGCAGACGCCAGCCGCCGCGGTCCCGATGTTCCCACGCTTCTTTGCGTTTTCAGCGCTCCTCGAGGCGACAGCCTTCTCCTCACGCCTAACTCGCCCAGAGCCGGAAGACGACTTTGCTCATCGCGCCTGGCAGGATCATGACCTCGCCGATCGGCACGCCGCTGCCCGTGCGCAGGAAGTAGCGTTCCTGGCTCACGCGCTGCCCCTGCCTCACGCCCGGACTGGCCTGCAGCCAGCGGACGATATTCTCGCGCGAGTCGAAGAACGACCCGCTGAGCGCGTGCCGCGAGTCATCCGCAGCCTCCAGCGGGCGCAGCGAGACGTTGCGGGCCGTGGCGGGAAACTCGGCCAGCCGACCGACCGTCGAAGCCGACTCGCTCAGGGCGGAACGCTCCAGGCTGCCGGTCTCCGCCTTCCAAGGAGCAACCAGCAACCCGACGACGGTCGCGGCAAGACCAACCAGCGAGCAGGTGAGAGCAGTGTGCCACTTCATGAGGAGAGCGCCGTCGAAAGCAGCTCATGTGCCAGCGGGTCGGAGCCGGCAAGCAAAAGGCGCAGCGGTCGAAACTCGCTGCGCCTGCTGGTTCCGGCCCCGAGGGGCAGAAAGCGATTACTTGAAGAAGATCGGGATGACGAGGATCGCGACCACGTTGACCACCTTGATCATCGGATTGATCGCCGGGCCCGAGGTGTCCTTGTATGGATCGCCGACGGTGTCGCCCGTCACGGCCGCCTTGTGCGCGTCCGAGCCCTTGCCGCCGAGGTTGCCCTCTTCGATGTACTTCTTGGCATTGTCCCAGGCGCCGCCGGAGGAGGTCATCGCGATGCCCATGAAGAGGCCGGTGACGATCGTGCCGACCAGCACGCCGCCGAGCGCCTTGGCGCCGAGCGCGGGGATGGCGGCCACGACGATCACGGCCAGCACCGGCAGCAGCGAAGGAACGATCATCTCACGCAGCGCCGCCTTCGTCACGATGTCGACGCAGGTGCCGTATTCCGGCGTGTCCTTGCCGGTCAGGATGCCCGGCTTGGCCTTGATCTGGCGGCGGACTTCCTCGACCACCGCGCCGGCCGCGCGGCCGACGGCGCTCATGGAGAACGCGCTGAACATGAAGGGCAGGAGGCCGCCGATGAAGAGGCCGATCAGCACGAGCGGATCTTCCAGCGAGAACTGCAGGGTCGCGGCCAGCTTGCTGCCGTGGCTCACGAGATGGTCGCGGAGTTCCTCGACGTAGGAGCCGAACAGCACCAGCGCGGCGAGACCGGCCGAGGCGATGGCGTAGCCCTTGGTGACCGCCTTCATGGTGTTGCCGACGGCGTCGAGCTCGTCGGTGATGGTGCGGACGTTCTCCGGCATTTCGCTCATGACCGCCACGCCGCCGGCGTTGTCGGTGATGGGGCCGAACGCGTCGAGGGAGACGATGATGCCGGCCATCGAGAGCATCGACATGGCCGCGATGGCCACGCCGTAGAGACCGCCCCAGGCGAAGCTCAGCCAGATCGAGAGACCGATGAAGAGCACCGGCAGCGCCGTGGCCTGCATGCCGATGGCCAGACCGGCGATGATGTTGGTGGCGTGCCCTGTCTTCGAGGCGTCGGCGATCTTGCGCACCGGCGAGTACTCCGTGGAGGTGTAGTAATTCGTGATCAGCACCACGATGAAGGTCAGCACCAGACCGACCAGCGCGCAGCCGAAGACCGCCGCGGGCGTGACGAGCAGCTCATTGGCCTTGCCCTGATTGAAGACCTGGGCCGTCGGCATGAGATAGTGAATGGCCGGCCAGTAGGCGATGGCGGAAAGCGCGCTGCTCAGCGCCACCGAGCCCATGAGCAGGTTGCTCGGCTTGCCGTCGACGTAGTTGACCAGCATGATGCCGACCACCGAGGTGACGATGGAAATGCCGCCCAGGAGGAAGGGCAGGATGACCGCGCCCGTCTTGAAACCGGCGGCGGCGGTGAGGAAGCCGATGAAGATCGCGCCGATGAGCGAGACCGCGTAGGTCTCGAAGACGTCGGCCGCCATGCCGGCGCAGTCGCCGACGTTGTCGCCCACGTTGTCGGCCACGGTGGCCGGATTGCGGGGATCGTCTTCATTGAGATTCTGCTCGACCTTGCCCACGAGGTCGGCGCCGACGTCGGCCGCCTTCGTGTAGATGCCGCCGCCGAGCCGGGCGAAGACCGAGATGAGCGAAGCGCCGAGCGCCAGACCGATCAGGCTCTGCACCGCATTCTTTTCGCCGGCCTGTGCATTCACCACCAGGTAGAAGAGCGCGACCGAGAGGAGCGCGAGCCCCACCACCAGCAGGCCGGTGACCGCGCCGCCGTTGAAGGCCACGCGCAGCGCCGGGCGGCGGCCCTCCGCCGCGCCCTGAGCGGTGCGCACATTGGCCATGACGGCGATGCGCATGCCGATGAATCCAGCCGCCATCGAACAGAGCGCGCCGATGACGAAGCCGATCGCCGTCGCGCCGTCCTTGAAGAAGTACACCGCGATGGCGATGACCAGCGCGATGACGCTGATCGTGCGCACCTGCCGCCCGAGGTAAGCCTTCGCGCCCTGCTCGATGGCCCCGGCAATGAATTTCATTTTTTCATTGCCCGCGGGAGCGGCGAAGATCCCGCGGATGAGCAGAATGGCGACGACCAGACCAACCAGGCCACCGGCCAGGGATAGGGTCATGCCGGTGTTCACGAAGAAGGAGGCGACGAGGGGAGACATGTTGGGAAGGTGAAAAAGCCACGCCGGTACGGGACAGGGAGGGGTGCCCGTAGCGGAGCGCGGACAGTAGAGAGTTCCGATTTTGTCGCAAATCGAATTGCGGCAAAAATGCGAATTTTCGCTGCCAGCGGACCCGGCGTTGGCTCTGAACGATTCGCACCGCGGAGCCGCGGGTCAGCGCGCGAACTCGGACAGCGTCTCGCGGGCAAAATCCCAGCGCGGATCGAGGCGCAGATCGTGCCGGGTGAGATACCCCGGCTCGCGCAACAGCTGCCCCACGAGTTCGCGCCCTTCCTCGATCTTCCCGGCGCGCAGCAGCACCTCGGCGAGATCGACCAGGCGGTCAGGCCCATTGACCGGCTCGGTCGTCACCGGCACCAGGGCCGCGCCGCGGCGGGCGCGCTGCTCTGCCTCCTCAAAGGCGCCCTGCAGCGCCAGCACGCGGCCCAGGGCGCTTTGTGCCCGCCCGTCCTCCGGCCGCGCTTCCACCCGGGCCCGGAGTCGCCGCTCGGCCAGCCGCAACTGCTCGTTCGCATTCTGCCCTTGCCCCAGGAGGATCTGCGCGAGGATGAACTCGCGCGGCCACCAAGTGGTGGAATCGCGCAGGACGAAGTTCTCAGGCAGCGACTCTGCGTAGGGTAGGAGCTCCGACCACTTCCGCTCCAGCGCGTGCCAGGCGAACAGCGTGCCGAAGTTACCCTCCGACATCCGCCGTTCGGGATTCAGGATGGCCAGATAACGACCCAGCCAGTTCGTCTGCCCGTCCCGGCGGAACCGAATCCAGCCGAGGTTGGCGATGTAGTGTTCCTTGTCGGGCGCGAGGTAATGCGCCCGCTCGAACGCGGCCTCGGCCTCGTCGTAGCGCCGCAGAACTTCGTAGGTCACGCCGAGATCGTACTGACAGGCGGATTCCCGCGGCTTGATCCGGCAAAGCAGTTTGGCCGCCTCGATCGCCTCCTCCCAGCGATGGACACGCTTGGCCACCATGACCGTCAGCCCGACGGCATCGAGATCGTCCGCGTCCGCTTGATGAGCGCGGCGGAGGAATTCCATGGCGCGCTCGTCCTGCCGCTCGCAGCGAAACCAATACTCCGCCTGCGCCAGCAGCGCGCGGGCGAGGCTCGGCGCCAGTTCCAGCGCGCGGTCGGCGGCTTTGCGGGCCAGCCGCGCGCGCAGCGGAGTGCGGTCGATGTCATGCCAAAAGAGCTGACTGTGGGCGCGCGAGAGCTCGGCGTGCGCCACCGCGAAATCCGGCTCCAGATCCAGCGCGCGTCGGAAGTACGTCAGCGAGTTGCGCAGGTTCTCCGCACCACCGCCAGGTCGATCGCGCTCGCGCACGCCCTCGCGCACGAAGTTCCCGGCTTCTGGGTTGGTGGGATGCGTCCAGCGGCCGGCCGAGGACGGCGGCGCGGGTGTACCCAGCCACCAGCCGAAGCCGGCCAGCACCGCTCCGGCCAGCACGGCCAGCTTGCGCGGATGCCGCCGCAGGAAGTCGCCGGCGCGCAGCAGCCAAGGGGTTCGCGCGCCCCGGACGGTCCGTCCGCCCAGCCAGTCTTCCAGGTCTTGGGCAAAGTCTGCCGCCCGGGCATAGCGGGCCGCCGGATTAGGCTGGAGCGCCCGCTGGCAAATGGCGTCGAGTGCCCGGGGGACGTCCGAACAGCGCCTGCGGGCGGAAGGCGCCGGCTCGACCGCGGCCTGGCGCAGTACGCTCAACGCATTGTCCCCTGAAAACGGACGCGTGGCGGTCAGCAATTCGAAGAGGAGCACGCCGAGGCTGTAGACATCGGCCCGCGGCGAGATGGCATTGCCGCTGCCCTCAGCCTGCTCGGGCGCCACGTAGCCGGCAGTCCCGAGCACCACCAGCGAGCGCGTCAGCCCGCCCGGATCGTCGATCCAGCGTGCCAGGCCGAAGTCGGTCACATAGGGCACGCCGTCCCGATCGAGCAGCACGTTGGCCGGTTTCAGATCGCGATGCAGCAAGCCCCGCTCGTGCGCGTGGTGCACGGCCCGCGCGACCTGCGCCACCACCGCCACGGCCTGGCGGTGCTTGCCGGAAAAGCTGGCTACGCCCTCGATCAGGCTGCCGCCGTCGACCAGCTTCATGGCGAAGAACGGCAGCGCGCCGCGCTCTCCCACCTGATACACCGGGAGAATGTTCGGATGATCCAGGCTCTCCATCGCTCGAGCCTCCCGTCGGAAACGCTCGCGCAGTTCGGGCGAGGCCGCGAGTCCCGGCTGGAGGAGCTTGACCGCCACCAGCGCTCCCGTGCGCCGATCCCGCGCGCGGTGGATCACGCCCATGCCGCCGCGTCCGATCTCCTCCAGGAGTTCGTAGTGCGAAAATTGATCGCCCGCCGCCGGCGCATCGGCTTCCGCGGCGGACAGCCGTGCGGACTCGATCGCCGCCGTCTGTCCCGCCCGCAGCAGGCAAAGCGGACAGACCAGGCCGGCAACGTCCGGCAACAGGAATCGCTGGCAGGAGCGACAGCCGGGCGCGGTGC
Source organism: Verrucomicrobiota bacterium (assembly GCA_018240025.1). Classification (GTDB taxonomy): domain Bacteria; phylum Verrucomicrobiota; class Verrucomicrobiia; order Chthoniobacterales; family SZAS-18; genus SZAS-18. Next base: position 6,565 of record JAFEGM010000056.1, on the reverse strand, counting down.
CTGCGCCGTCCAGGGACTTGTCCGCGTCGCTTTCGACCAGCCGCGACAGCTCGTGGATCTCGCCCTCGATCTCGAACGGGTCACCCACGGTCGACGCGACCAGCGACCGCACCACTTCCCCGAAGCGGAGTCGCTGGTAGTAGGTCCTGGCCAACGCGGGTCCTCGCCCCATCTGCAGCGCCGTGGAGATCGCCTCGACCGTGGCCGCCCGCAGCGGCCCCGCCAGCAAGGGATCGATCAACGGCAGCAGCGTCGCCTCCGGCCCGGCCGCCAGTTCGTCGCGATAGCAGCCGCGCGCCGCCGCCGCGATCGAGCGGCCCCAGCGCGCATAAAAATGCTGGCGCCCGAGATCCGGATCGCCCTCCCGCGGCAGCTCCACGTGACTTTCCGCCCAAGACTCCAGCACCCGGAAAACGATCCGCCGCAGCCGACCGCCGCCACTCCCCGGCAACGCGAGCTGACCCGGCTCAACCTCATGGAAGAACGTCGCACTCCAGGCCTGCGCCTGTTCCGGCGAGGCGCCATGGAACGCCAGCCAGCCGCGGATCGACACCCCGAAGCAGTTGGCCAGTTCCGCCAGCTGCCGGCGCTCCCCCACCCCGGCCGCCGTGGCGGCACCGATGGTCGAGTCTGGAGGCAGCGTGGTCACCGCCGTAGATGAACCGAGCCGCTCGTAGTTGATCAATGCGGAAAGCAAGATCGGATCCTCCCCTCGCCCATCGGCTCCTCCGCTCCGGCTCCCCCGCTCCCCTGCTCCCCTGCTCCCCTGCTCCCCTGCTCCTCCGCTCCCCTGCTCCTCCGCTCCTCCGCTCCTCGGCTCCTCCGCTCCCCTGCTCCTCCGCTCCTTTCATCGCTGCAACGTACTCCCTCCGTTCTTGCCAAACCCGCCCGCTTTTCGGCCCAAGGCGAAAACCCTGCTGCACAACCCGCGCGTTGCCTTCAGCTTGACCTTCCAGCTCCACTCGCGCGCAATCACCCCACCATGGATCTTTCCCGTCGTCGCTTCCTGCAAACTTCCACCCTCGCCGCCGGTTCGCTCTTCATTCCGGTCTGGGGACGCTCGCTGGCCTCGGCCGCCGAGGCCACGGTCATTCCCGCCGCGCTGAAAAAGAAGCTGGCGGATGCGGCGCTCAACGCGGCCACGAAGAAGAAGGCGACCTACGTCGATGTGCGCATCGGCCGCTATCTCAACCAGTTCCTCATCACGCGGGAGAACCGGGTCGAGAACATGGTCAACACCGAGAGTTACGGCGCCGGCATCCGGGTCATCGCCGACGGCTGCTGGGGCTTCATGTCGACCGACGGACTGACGCCGGAATCGATCGCCAAGGCCGCCGAGGCCGCGGTCGCCATCGCCAAGGCCAACGCCAAGCTGCAGGACGAGCCGGTCAAGCTTGCGCCGCAGAAGGGGGTCGGCGAGGTGTCCTGGAAGACGCCCATCGTGCGCAACGCTTTCGACGTGCCGATCAAGGACAAGATCGACCTGCTCATGGAGGTCAATGCCGCCGCCATGAAGAACGGCGCCAGCTTCATCAATTCGTTCCTCTTCCAGGTGAACGAGCAGAAGTATTTCGCCAGCACCGACGGCTCGTACATCGATCAGGACATCCACCGCCTCTGGCCGAACTTCTTCGTCACCGGGGTAGATCCGAAGAGCGGCAAATTCCAGACGCGCGCCGCCCTCAGCACGCCCGTCGGCATGGGCTGGGAATACCTCATGCCCAAGGCGGAGGACAAACGCGGTGGGCTGGTCACGCGCTACACGAAGTCCTACGACATGATCGAGGACGCCACGGCCGCGGCCAAGCAGGTGAAGGAAAAGATGGAGGCGAAGTCGGTCGAGGCCGGTCAATACGATCTCGTGCTCGATCCTTCACACATGTGGCTGACCATCCACGAATCGGTCGGCCATCCGCTCGAGCTCGACAGGGTGCTCGGCTACGAGGCCAACTTCGCCGGCACCTCGTTCGCCACGGTCGACAAGATGAAGAGCGGCACCTTCAAATACGGCAGCCCGGAGGTCACGCTCTTCGCCGACAAGACGCAGGTCGGCTCGCTCGGCGCGGTCGGTTACGACGACGAAGGCGTGCCGTGCAAGCGCTGGAACCTGGTCAAGGACGGCATCCTGGTCGACTACCAGAAGACGCGCGATCAGGCGCACATCGTCGGCCAGACCGCCTCGGACGGCTGCTCCTACGCGGACAATTGGAGCAGCGTGCAGTTCCAGCGCATGCCCAACGTCTCGCTCGCGCCCGGCAAGAAGCCGCTCACGGTCGAGGAGATGATCCAGGGCGTTGAGAAGGGCATCTATATCGTCGGCAGCGGCTCGTTCTCCATCGATCAGCAGCGCTACAACTTCCAGTTCGGCGGCCAGCTGTTCTACGAGATCAAGGACGGCAAGATCACCGGCATGCTGCGCGACGTGGCCTACCAGTCGAACACGCAGGAGTTCTGGAATTCGTGCGTCGCCATCTGCGACGAACGCGACTACGCGCTCGGCGGCTCGTTCTTCGACGGCAAGGGCCAGCCGGGGCAGGTCAGCGCGGTTTCGCACGGCAGCGCCACCACGCGTTTCAACAAGGTCAACGTCATCAACACGGCCCGGAAGCTGGGCTGATCCGGACCGCTCACGACCGACCCACCTCCCCCGCATTTCCTCGCCCATGTCCATCCTCAACGAGAAGGAAGCCCAGGCCATCCTCAAGAAAGTGCTCGGCTATTCCAAAGCCGACGAATGCCAGGCCGTCCTCAGCGGTGCCCGCGAAGGCAACGTCCGCTTCGCCCGCAGCACGGTCTCGACCAGCGGCGGCTTCGATTCCACCACGCTGGTCGTGCAATCCAGCTTCGGCAAGAAAACCAGCACCGCCACGATCAACGAGTTCGACGACGCCTCGCTGGAGAAGGTCGTCCGCCGCTCGGAGGATCTGGCCAAGCTCGCGCCCGACAATCCCGAATACGTCGAGTTCCTCGGCGCGCAGAAGTACGAGCAGCCGAAGTCGTGGTTCGAGAGCACGGCCAAGCTCGATCCGGTCGCGCGCGCCAAGGCCGCCGGCGCCAGCATCCTGCCCTGTCGCGAGAAGAAGCTGGTGGCGGCTGGCTTCCTCGAAGATCGCGCCGGCTTCACCGCCATCGCCAACTCCCGCGGCCTGCAGGGCTTCCATCGCTCCACCACGGCGAACTTCTCGGTCACCGTGCGCACGGCCGACGACAAAGGCTCGGGCTACGGCGTGGCCGATGTGAACGACTTCGCCCAGCTCGACACCGCCCGCATCTCGCAGGTGGCCATCGACAAGGCCCTGCGGTCGGTCGAGACCAAGGCGCTCGAGCCCGGCAAATACACCGTCATTCTCGAACCGGCGGCGTCGGTCGATCTCCTCAGCATCCTGGTTTCCAGCATGAATGCGCGCCAGGCCGACGAAGGCCGCAGCTTTCTCAGCAAGGCCGGGGGCGCCACCCGCGTGGGCGAGAAGCTGATGGACGAGCGCGTCCACATCTACTCCGACCACCTCGACCCCCGCGTGCCCGCCGCCCCCTGGGCGCAGGACGGCCGCCCGCGCCGCAAGGTCGATTGGATCAAGGGCGGCGTGGTCACGAACGTCGCCTACAGCCGGTTCTGGGGCCGCAAGAAGAACATCGAGAACGAAGGCCACGCCCCGCTCGGCGGAGGCTTCGGCGGCGGCGGCGGTGGCGGCGCCGGCCGCGCGGTGGCGGCGTTCGAAGGCACCCCCGGATTCATCATGGCCGGCGGGACCGACTCGCTCGAGACCCTCGTGAAGGGCGTGAAGCGCGGCATCCTCGTCACCCGCATGTGGTACATCCGCCCGGTCGATCCGCAGACCCTGCTCTTCACCGGCCTGACGCGCGACGGCACCTTCTACGTCGAGGACGGCAAGATTCAGTACGCGATCAAGAACTTCCGCTTCAACGAGAGCCCCGTGATCATGCTGAACAACATCGAGGCCCTCGGCAAACCCGAGCGCGCCAACGGCTCGATGGTGCCGCCGCTGGTCATCCGCGACTTCACCTTCTCAAGCCTCTCGGACGCCGTCTGAGGCGATTGCTACGGTCAGTCAGCACGATGTGGAGTCATCCGACTCCGTCGGTGGGGTGGAATTTCATCTCCACCGAGGGCTGCTGGGATGAGAGTCATCCAGGCTCCGTCGGTGGGGTGGAGTTCCACCTCCACCGAGGGCTGCTGGGATGACGGCCGGCCGACGGAGGTAAGCATGGCACCCCCTGACCGCTCCCGTTGAGGCGGTTCGCACTCAAAAATTCGCGGTCCACCGGCGAAAGAGGCCGGTCCTTCCCGGCTCGCGACCGGTCTGGCTGGAAAAAAGGCGCGTCCGCCGCCGCTCACAGCCCGTCCATCGCCGATCGGGCGCGGTCCAGGCCGGAAAAAAGACGGTCCTGGCTCGAATTTGGCCCGTCCTCCGCCGTTTTCAGCCCGTCCGCAGCTGCTCGAGGTCGGTCCGAGCCGATTTGAACCCCGTACGAACCCGTTCTCTGCCGGTACGCTCGGGCCCGCACCCCGTCCGCAGGGTCGCGAACCCCGTCCAACCCAATTCCAAAGGGTCGCGGCTCACGTTTGGGGCGGTCCGACGCGCCTTCGTCGCCGTCCGCCCTCCCTCTCGAGCGGTCTGCGTTCACCGTGAATCGGTCGTCGCCGGAGTTTGTCGCCGACAGCATCGACCTCCATGGAGCGCGAGTTCCCCCGCTCCCCCGCAGCGGTGCCGCCGCTCGCCGAGCTCGCCGCCAAGCGACGAACCTGGACGGCTTCCAGTCACCAATCACCAGGCCAAAGTGCGGTCGAACTGCGCGCTCGACCGCAGCCTCCCGTTCCGTAGGATCGAAGCACCCGACCCAAACCGGCCGGACTGAGCGCAGCGCTGCCGACGCCTCCGATAGGACTCGGAGGCAGTTCGTAGTAGACGACTGGGCTGGGACGAGGTCCCGCCCCGGCATCTGCGCCCAGCCCAGCTTTGCAACCTACCCGCGTGACCCAGCCGCGTTTTCGAGCACGGCTTGACCACGACGGTCCCGACTGGTCATGTCCCACCGTACGCGACAGGTCGCTTTGTAAGGCGACTTGTCGCCTAATAACTGTTCGGCGCCCTGCGATATCATGCCCCAGCCATCCGAGATGCCTGTTGAAGAATGCCCACAGTGCAAGCGGGTTGATCGGGTCCGACCAAAGCTCCTTAGCCACAATCTGTGGGCGGAGGATTGGCCGTGGGGCACGCGCCTTCACTCCCACTACATTGAAGACGTGGAGAAGTTCCTTTCCTCTCCCTACTTTTGCACGCGGAACACTCTGTCAGCGCTCTATTGCGATGTGTGCAACATTGGTTTCATCCCGGACACCCGCGCCTCCGAACTAGGACTTGATCGCCCACGGTGGCGCTAGACACTTACACGCCGAACCAGACGGTGCAGCGAAACAGGACCACACATTTTTCTTTGGTTAGCGCAGATGCTCTGAAATTCTCTGAGGCTACAGCCGTCGGCGACCCCGTGCGATCAGCCAAGCCACTATGAAGACTCCACTCGCGATCCTGTTCACAATCGGCCTGTTCGGCGTCTTCTACTTTGCCTCTGTGCTCGTTCAGTTTGATCTCATTACGATCATGGTTCTCGGCACGTCGCTGTGGGCAGCGATTGACTCATCCAAGCTGCAACTAAAGCGCTACCAGTCTGGCATCTCGTATGGGCCGGTTGTCCTGTTTATCGCGTGCGCGCTCCTCTGGATCGTTGGGTTTCCGTGGTACCTCTCCATGCGCCACAAGATCAAGTCTGGCACCGCCGTACTCAAAGAGGAAACTCCGAATGGCGTCGGCTGACCTGCGAGCACGTGATTGGCCGAACCAGACGGTGCAGCGAATTCCGCCATATGGCACGCCTCCTGCACTCGCTTCGCTCGACTGCCAGGAGCCGCGCCACATGGCTCCATCGCTGACCTCAGCGTTCGGCCCACAAAGACAAATGCATGCCACTGCTAGCTACAGGAGTGCCAACGGGAGTCGAAGCCTACGCGTTCTTCCTGCTCCCACTTTGCGCCATCCTCTGGGTGTGCACCTCTGGAGTCGCGGTATTGCAGACGTTCAGACATCGTCTCGGAGTCAGTGCTCTTCTGCATGTTGCTCTTCCTATTTTGATCGGCGTGGTCGGGTTTTCCATAGGCCGCGGTTCCGCGCTGGCTCTAACGGCGATCGGTCTCCCGCTCTTGCAGCTCATCCAGCTCCTCTACCTCTCATTCCTCCGACCTCCACCCCACTGAGGCCACGCAACCGGCCGAACCAGACGGTGCAGCGAATTCCGCCAGACGTCATGCCTCCTGCTCTCGCTTCGCTCGAAAAGGCCAGGAGGCACGCCGTCTGGCTCCATCGCTGACCTCAGCGTTCGGCGACAGGCGGTGCTCTTTTCCACGAGCGGCTCAAGGAGGCGTCCAGGACGGCTACGAGCGGCTGGCGCGGTCATCCAGGGCGGCGCGTCTCTGATGGCGGGCTGCCAAGCTGGCGCGAAAGACTTGGGTTGCGCGGTTCTGATGTAAGCGTTACAGCCAGCCCCT